>NZ_CP094242.1:0-643569 GCF_022749515.1 Morococcus cerebrosus | reverse complement strand
ATGGACGTTTTGCTACGGAAGAAGCCAAGCAGGCCGGCGACTCTACCCGCCGCTTGTTCTTGGGCATCCACCGCAACCAAATCCAAGATGAAGAGCAATGGCTTGCCAAACAAGTCTATCTCAACATGGGCTTCACCCTATTCGCCGCTGCCGCAGCAGGCATCGACGCCGTGCCGATGGAAGGCGTGGATTTGCAGGTTTTGAATGAGGAATTCGGTTTGACCGAAAAAGGCTACAAAGCCGTCGCCGTCGTCTCCTTCGGCTACCGTGCCGCAGATGATTTCAACGCTGCGCTGCCAAAATCGCGTTTTGAAAACGAAGCCATCTTTACCAAAATCTAAAAAAAAATGATGAAACGGCAATAGGTCGTCTGAAACCTTCAGATAGAGGGTTTCAGACGACCTTTTTGCGTCATCACATCCTGTTTCGGTATAATTCGCGTTCCAATATCCGGCTGAAAGCCGTTCAGACCTGCCCGTGAATACATCATCGAAACCTTCCCTACCCTATCTTGCCTCGTGTGCCAGCCTGATTTTTCTGATTCTGCTTTCCCTGTCTTGGGAATTGTGGATTGCGCCTTTGCGCAACGGCGGTTCATGGCTTGCCCTCAAAGCCCTGCCTTTATGCCTGCCGCTGGGCGGCATACTCAAGGGCCGTATTTATACTTATCAATACAGCTCTATGCTGATTCTGATTTATTTTGCCGAGGCGGTCATGCGCCTGTTTGACGCTTCGCCTGCCGAACGCCTGTGCGCCGCATTGTCGCTTACCTCCTGCATAATTTTCTTTGTCGCCTGCCTCGCATTTATCAAACAACACAAAAAAGAGGGGAAATAATGTTTGCCCGTACCGCATATCATCTTAAAAATGAATGGAATATCCGCCTGCTGCCTTTATGGGTTTGTTTTATCTGGGTTTGCGCCGTCCCTTTCCTGTCGATTTACCGCGTAGGCCCACTGCCGAGCTTCTACCTTGAAGCCGGCTCCCTGTTGGGTGCGACAATTTTAGTATTGGCTTCGGCATATAAAGGCCTGCTCAATATCCGCCTGCCTTATGTATCTGTCGGACTGTTGCTGATGGCGGTATATTGGGCGATACAGTCGCGGGCAATGGGTTTGCTGTATCCGGGGATGAGCGACTTGGCGGCATGGACTTTCGTCATCCTCGCCCTTTCTGCCTGGGCCTGTCGCGGCTGGATTTCCGCTTACGGGCAGGACCGAGTTGTTACCGTATTCGCATGGTCGTTGTTTTTTGGTGCAGCCGCGCAGGCTGTCGTGGCGTTTATGCAGTTCAAAGGATGGTCGGACATTTCCCTGTTCCACGGCATATTGGCTTACGGCGGCGGAACGGTAAACGGCCAGCTCGGGCAGCGCAACCATCTGGGACATTATCTGATGTGGGGCGTACTTGCCGCATCCTATTTGTGGGCAACGCGGAAAATGCCCGACTGGCTCGGATTGCTTTGCGTATTTCTGCTGACTGCCGTCTTGGGTTTGGTCAACTCGCGTACTATCTTGGGCTACATCATCGCCATCGTATTGATTCTGCCTTTTTGGTACTGGCGGGCAGGCCGCGAATCGGCACGCTTAATTAAAATCTTCTTTTTCGCAGCGGTATTGGCTGCGGTTTTCCAGTTCGGCATGGGGACATTGCTTGATTTACTGGGCAACAGCCGTTACGAAACCGCCATAGAACGCGCCGGTCATAGTGATTTTGAAGGTTCTGCGCGCCAAATCGAATGGCGGAATGCCTGGACCGCCTTTACCCGCTCCCCAATCCTCGGACACGGCTGGAACAGCTTCGGCAGCCTGAGTTTCCTATTAAATGCCGAAAAACAATACTTTGCCAATAACATCCTAGGCGTTTTGTTCACCCACTGCCACAACCTTATCCTGCAAATCCTTGCCGAAATGGGGCTGACAGGTGCATTATTGAGCGCGGGAACCATGCTGGCGGGCGTTTGGCGTTTGATTACCCGTCCGTCCAATCCGGCCAACCTGTTCCTACTGACCGCCGCAAGCGTAACCATGTGCCACAGCATGCTCGAATACCCGCTTTGGTACATCTACTTCCTGACTCCGTTCGCCCTCATACTTTCGCTCTCAAGCGCGCGTTATGAAGATGTATCCGACGGAATCAAACAAGCCCGTCGCCGCAATTTGGCAGGCGGTATCGCCGCATTGGCCATTATCGGCGGCACGCTACACTTAGGCTGGAACTATACCGACCTGACCGCTTACAGCCGTCAACCCAAAACCGACGACCCGTCTCAAGTCAACGCCAAAATTTCCGGACTGCGCCGCATTTCGGAAACCAGCCCCATGCTGGCCTATTATGCCGACCTGAGCCTGACCCGCCGTGCCGATCCTGCCGATGAAAAAGTCCAACCTTGGGCGCAAAAAGCGGCATTCGACGCACTCACCTACCGCCCTTACAGCAACGACTACCAAGTCGGCCTCTACCTCTACCGTCAAGGTAAAACCAAAGAAGGCGCGCAATGGATGCAAGATATGTATTATTACTATCCTTACATGATGTCGTTTTACACCGGCAAAATCCGCAGTAGAAAGGAATTCGAACCGCTTCTGCCCCAAATTTTGGAAGACTGCCGCAATTTCCTGAAATCGCCAAAACATAAAACTGCCAAACCTTGCGCGGCGGAGATACCGGCATCGTAAACAACCAAGGTCGTCTGAAATATTTTCAGACGACCTTTTGCTATCGATCCCAATAAACAGCCGGCCTACCATTTCCCACTGGCAAGAGAAACCATATTCGGACATAGCGATTTAAATATGTTTTAAAGTCGTCTGAAACGTTTTCAGACGACTTTAAACCCATCTCTCTCCGTTACTATTCAATCCCTAAAACAGATGCGGTAAAACAACCGTCATCAGCCGATAAGCCCATATCCTGTCAATCCAAATAAAAAATACCTGTACCAATATTCACGCGCAGGTATTTTCTATTGCAATCCACTATATAATCCCGTTTATTATCCACCGCCCTACTCCCGCCATGTTCTACCTCTACCAGTCCAACCGCCTCGAATCGCTAGCCGCCCTGTTTGCCGGAATCCAAAGGGTCAGGCCGCTTGAGTCTGCTTTGGCGGCGGAACAGATTGTGGTACAGAGTCAGGGGATGCGGCGTTATTTGAGCGTGTATCTGGCGCGCGAACTAGGGGTGGCGGCGAATTTGCAATTCAGCCTGCCGGCGGGTTTGACGTGGCAGTTGATGCAGAAGCTGATTCCCGATATTCCCGCGCTCAGTCCGTTTTCGCCGGAGGTGATGCGCTGGCGGCTTTTGGATTTGTTCCGCAGCGAGCGTTTTCAGACGGCCTCTGAGTTTGAAAACGTCCGTTCTGTCTTGCAAAGCTATTTGGGCAGCGGCGAGTCGGCGGATTATCAGTTGGCGGGGCAGTTGGCGGATATTTTCGACCAGTATCTGGTGTACCGACCGCAGTGGATTGATGCCTGGCAGGAAGGTAAACTTCTGGGGCTGGGCGACGACGAGGTCTGGCAGGCGCAGCTTTGGCGCTATTTGGACGATGGCAACCAATCCGCGCCGCACCGTGTGGCGTTGTGGGAAAAGCTGCTGTCGTCTTTGGATAAGGCGCACCTGCCCGAGCGGTTTTTCGTGTTCGGCATTTCGACGATGGCGCCGATGTATTTGCAGCTTTTGCAGAAAATTTCGGAACATTGCGATGTGTTTGTGTTCGCACTTAATCCGAGCGGGCAGTATTGGGGCAATGTGATTGAGGCGGCGCAGCTTTTGAAGGGCGGCGACGATGCGGATTTGTCGCAGACGGGGCATCCGCTGTTGGCATCGCTGGGCAAGCAGGGGCGTGATTTTTTTGATTTTCTGACAGAAATCGGCTTGGAGGAGCAGCCTGTGTTTGAAGAAGTTTCAGACGACACGCTGCTGCACTGCCTGCAAAACGATATTCAAAACCTGCGAATGCCGTACCACGGGCAGGCTACGCACTCTGAACACAGCCGCGCGGATTTGCTGGGCGACGGCTCCATCCGTATCGTGTCGGCACACAGCCCCCTGCGCGAATTGCAGATTTTGAAAGACAAACTGTTGCGGATTCTGCACGAACATCCCGATTGGCAGCCGCACGATATTGCTGTTTTGACGCCGAACATCGAGCCGTACAGCCCGTTTATCGAAGCGGTGTTCGGGCAGGCGCAGGGCGGCGCGCAGGCTTTGCCGTATTCGGTGTCGGACGTGAAACTCAGCCGCCGCCAGCCGCTGCTTTACGCGCTGGAGCAGACGCTGGATTTGCTGGAAAGCCGGTTTGAAGTCGATAAAGTGCTGCCGCTGTTGGAAAGCGGTTTGGTGCTGCGCCGTTTCGGGCTGACGGCGGACGACTTGCCGCTGCTGCACGACACCATTGCCGAATTGAACGTGCATTGGGGGTTGGACGGAACGATGCGCGGCGCGGCGGACAATCTGTTCACCTGGCAGCAGGCGTTGGAACGCATCGTGTTGGGTTGGATGCTGCCCGACGACGGCAGCCCGCTTTGGCAAAACGTCAGCGCGTGGCACGGCGATGTCAACCGCCTTGATGTGTTCGGCCGCTTTGCCGCCTTCATCCGCACGCTGTCGAGCATCGCCGCCGAGTGGCGCAAACCCGCAGCGGCGGAGGAATGGACGGAACGCTGCCGCGATTTGGTGCAGTCGCTGTTCCTGCCCGACGCCGACGACCAATACGCCTTGCAGCAGTTCGAGCAGGCGTTGGCAAAATGGCAGGAAGAAACCGCGTTGGCAGGCTTTCGCGGTACTTTGCCGCAACACACGGTCATCCGCCACATACGCCGCTTCTTAGGCAGCGAAAGCCAAGCAGGATTCCTGCGCGGTGGCATCACCTTTTGCAGCATGGTGCCGATGAGGAGCCTGCCGTTTAAAGTCATCTGTCTGTTGGGGCTGAACGACGGCGATTTCCCGCGCAACACCAAAGCAGCCGTGTTCGACCTGATTGCCAAACACCCGCAAAAAGGCGACCGCGCCCGCCGCGACGACGACCGCTACCTCTTCCTCGAAGCCATCATCAGCGCGCGCGACATCCTTTATCTCTCCTACGTCGGCCGCAGCATCCGCAACGACGACGAACTCGCCCCGTCCGCCCTCGTCAGCGAACTCATCGACACCATCGCCGCCATGACCGGACGGCGCAGCAAAGAACTGGCGGAACACTGGGTCGAACAACATCCCCTGCAACCGTTCTCACACCGCTATTTCATCGCAGACAAAATTTCAGACGACCTCTTCAGCACGCGGCAGGACTACGCCGACGCCCTCAACCGCCCGCGCGAACAGGCGCGTCCGTTTTTCAGCGAAGCCCTCGAAGAAAACAGCCCTGCACCGACCGTCTGGCAGGACGACTTCATCCGCTTCTGGAAAAATCCCGTCAAAGCATGGCTGCAACAAACCTTAGGCTGGCGCGAACCCTACCGCGACGAAGCATGGGAATCCGCCGAACCCTTCGAACCGCAACGCGCCGACAAAATCGCCGCCGCCTACCTTGACGCCCGCCGCCACAACCAAGACTTTCAAGAAACCGCCGTCCGCCTCGACGCCGAAAGCCTGTTGCCCGCCGGTGAACTGGGTAAATTGTGGCAGCAGAATTTCCAAGCCGCCGCCAAACGTATAGACGGCGCATTGCTGCAAAGCCCCAAACTGCCGCCCTTCGCCTACGAAATCCAGTTCGACGGACAAACCCTGCAAGGCAGCCTCGGCAACCTGTACCAATGCGGACAAGTGTTCTACCTCGACCGCAAACCCAACGCCCCGCAACGCATCGCCCTCCTGCTCGAACATTTAATCTTTTGCGCGGTAGGGTCGTCTGAAACCGAAACCCGCCAAACCCATATCGTTCAGCCTGAAGAAACAACGCTTTATCCCGAAATCCCTAGCAACCACGCGCAACAAATGCTGCAAAAATGGTTGACGTTCTTCAACCTCGGACAAACGCGCCCGCTGCCTTTCTTCGCCAAAACCAACCTCGCCGCCGCCGAAGCCTACGGCAAAAAACAGAACTGGGAAGATGCCTTGAACAAAGCCAAGGAAAACTATCACGGCAACAAAGTCAGCAAAGGGCAAAAAGACTATACAGAAGTCGCCTTAGTGTTCGGCAACGAAGATACCGAGCCGGTAGAAGGAGCGTTGTTCCAAAGATTGGTGGAAGAGCTGCTGATACCGCTGCTGGACGCGGTAAAGGAAGAATCGTCGGATGCGACATAGAAGCCGCAAGTCGGAAGAGTTCGTTTGAAAACGTGAATTCATCATTTCAGACGACCTCTTCCCCGGTAAACCTGTTTTTAAAACCCTCACTTCCGCCGTCATTCACCAAACTGGAATCCATTGGAAATTCGAAAGGGCAAATGTTTCAAAAACAGTTGCCGAAATACAACCGAAACCTTTGCAAAAAATCCCTTTTCCCCAGCAACCGAAAACCCGTGTTTGGGTTTCGGCTGTCAGGGAAAGAAGAATTTTGCAAAGATCGGTCTTTGCTTCAACTGAATTCAAACCTTTCTATATTGACTTTATATTTTGCATTTCACGTTTTTTGCCGGTTTCATTTTAACCCGACGGCCCAATTCACATATTGCAATCAAATTTTCTTCTTCCGTCTGTTTAAATCCAATTGAATGCTCCCTCTTCCCGGCTAATCGAATTCAAATTCAGACCCGCTTTATCTTTTCAACCATATTCAGCATATGTGTTTGGGTTATCTCCTAAAACAAAAATTCGCTTTATTTTTTAATTAATGAAATTCATTATCAAAATATTTGTAAAGTTTAATAATATGTTATAAAGTAATGGACTTCGTTTCTGAGGTAACTATTATGAATCCGAATTTCAAATTAAACCTACTGACATTATCTTTACTGGCTATAACAAGTATCGCACACGCAGAAGACGAGGTTTCAACTCAAGAGCTTGATGAAATTCAAGTCAAAGGCAAATACATTACCAAAGAGAAAAAAGTTTTTACCGAAGGCCAAGCCAAAAGTTCGCGTGAACGCGTTTATCAATCCAGCGAAAACATCGATGCCATCGTGCGGAGCATGCCCGGCGTCTTCACCCAACAAGACAAGGGATCGGGGGTATTGGCGGTCAATATTCGTGGCGATAGCGGTTTGGGACGCGTCAATACGATGGTTGACGGCGTAACCCAAACCTTCTATTCCACTTCTGCCGATGCCGGACGCAGCGGCAGCTCTTCGCAATTCGGTACGGCACTGGATCCCAATTTTATTGCCGGTGTGGATGTAACCAAAGGCAGTTTCTCGGGTGCCAATGGCATCAATACCTTATCCGGTACAGCCAATTTCCGTACTTTACGGGTGGACGATGTGGTACACGGAAACCATACCTTCGGCCTTTTAACCAAAGGATTGACCGGCACAAACAGCACAAAAAGCAATTTTATGGCAACCGGAGCGGTACAAAAATGGTTTGACAGCGGTGCGCGCCTCGGCGCGTTATATGGTTACAGCCACCGTAATGTCGAGCAAAACTATAAAGTAGGCGGCGGCGGTCAGCGTATCGGCAATTTTGGCGAAGAATATTTGGACCGTAAAAAACAAGAATATTTTGAAAGCAACTTATTGAAATTCGACCAAGGGCAAAATCGTTGGGTTCGCGACTTTTCTAAGCGCAACGCAGTCGGTAAAAGCTATTGGGACTACCCTTTCTCCAAAAAATATAACGATCCTGAGGTTTTGCAAAGAGATTATGTCGATGATTTGGAAAGAAGCTGGAAAGAGAATTTGGCACCGCAATGGGATCTGACACCTATCGACCCTAGCAGCCTACAACAACGCTCAAACAGTCATTTGGTCAAAGTGGAATACGAAAACGACAACAACAAGCTGGATCTTCAGCTTCGTACCATGAACAACCGTATCGGCAGCCGCAAAGTAGAAAATCGCAACTACCAAGCCAATTACAATTTAAACATTGGCGATTATGTCGATTTAAACGTATTGGCCGCCCATAATCTGGGCAAACAAAAATATCCGAAAAACTCACGTTTTTCAGGATGGGGGCTGCTGGATTATTTGGAAACCAAAAACACAGCCAATCTTTTGGATATCAACAACCGCTTCTCTTTCAACCTTCCCAACAAAACAGATTTAAAAGCCACCGTCGGTTTCAATTTCTTTAAAAACCAATACAGTAAAAACCGCTTTCCGGAAGAGCTGAGCCTGTTTTACGACGGTCCCGATCAAGATGCCGGCCTGTACAGCTTTTTAGGCCGCTTCAAAGGAGACAAAGGAATATTTCCCCAAAAATCAACCATATTACAACCTTCAGGCCAGCAAAAATTCAATACGTTCTATTTTGATACTTCCTTGAAAAAAGGCATTTATCAATTGAATTACAGTACCAATATGGTCAACTACCGCTACAAAGGCGAATATACCGACTACTTCAATACCCAAGAAGACTTTAAAAAAGCATTTGGAGAAGATTCTGAAATTTATAAACAGCATTGCACGCCAAGCTGCGACCTTTACGAACCGGTTTATACCAAATCCGGTAAAAAGCATGCGGTAAACCATTCGGTGGCATTAAACATCAATGTCAACGACTACTTTATGCCGTTTATCAGCTATTCTCGTACGCATAGAATGCCAAATATTCAAGAAATGTATTTTTCACAAATCGGCGACTCGGGCGTCAATACCGCCCTTAAGCCGGAACAGGCCAATACTTACCAAATAGGCTTCAATACCTTCAAAAAAGGGATTTTCAAGCCGGATGATGTATTGGGTTTCAAACTGGTCGCCTATCGCAGCAGGATAAACAACTATATTCACAATGTTTATGGCAAATGGTGGGATTTGGATAAAGCACCCAGCTGGGTAACCAGTACCGGCCTGCAATACTCTATCCAGCATCGAAACTATGCCAAACCTGTCCATAAAAATGGTTTGGAAGTGGAAATGAACTATGATTTCGGCCGCTTTTTTTCAACCCTGTCTTACGCATATCAAAAAACCAACCAGCCGACCAATTATAGCGATGCCAGCGAATCGCCCCGTAATTCTTCTAAAGAAGACCAAATCAAACAAGGTTACGGCTTAAGCAAAATTTCCCGCTTGCCCCGAGATTACGGGCGGTTTGAATTGGGTTCCCGCTGGTTGGGCAACAAATTGACCATCGGCGGCATTATGCGCTATTACGGCAAAAGTACACGGGCAACGACTGAGGAAGAATTTGTTGACGGTACAACCGGTGCCAACACCTACTCTTCACACCAAATGGGCAGAAGGGCGATCAAAAAAACAGAAAGCATCAACAGACAGCCGCTGATTTTTGATTTCTATGCCAATTACGAACCGAAGAAAAACCTTATCCTTCGTTTCGACATTCAAAATGCGTTCAATAAGCGCTATATCGATCCTTTGGATGCCGCAAACGATGCCGCAACTCAGCGCTATTTCAGCGTATTTGAAAGAAAAGGCGGTTTAGATGACGAAGAAGTCGAATGTGATGCCAACGGTTTATGCAATGGCAAATATGGCGGCACGACACGCTCCGTTCTGAATAACTATGCGCGTGGCAGGACTTTGCTCTTTACCATCAGTTATAAGTTCTAAATCCAACCATCAGCATTCTTAATACTGTGCTGACTAAAAAGCCGACAAACATAATGTTTGCCGGCTTTTTCAATATATTCTCAAAGGTCTCAACTCATCTTATTGCAAAGATCTCCGCATATAAAAAGGTCGTCTGAACATATGTTTCAGACGACCTTTTTAACTCTTGCTGCTTATTTGTTGTGTTGACGGAAATACGCCCACTCTTCCACAATGGTACCGTCAGGCAGATGGCACATTCCATACTCTCCGCCATCCTTGTCTTTTTTGATTTCCAACTTACCGCCCTGCTTCACACAAAATTCTGAAGCCGGATTGGGCATACCGGTCATCGGTACACTTTCTTTCTCAAGAACATTGCAAGCTGCCAAAGTAGTTGCAGCCGCGAGGCTTAAAATAATCGGCTTAATCACATGTTTTCCTTTTACTATCCAAATATCTCTATTAATTGGATACTCGGTTTTCAGACGACCTCTAAAACAGTTTGAAAATATCCATCAACACAAAATATCAGCGTTTGTTTTGGTGATAAACGGGCATAACTTCCGGCAACATCCTTCGTATTGCTTCGATACGGGTATTGTTGGCGGGATGGGTTGACAAGACGGCAACCTGACTGCCGCCTTGCGCCCTATTCATTTTTTCCCATACGCTGATTGCCGCCTGCGGATTGTAACCTGCCTGAGCCATCAGGCGGACGCCTCCCGCATCTGCCTCACTTTCCTGATGACGCGAAAAAGGTTTGGTTGCCAATAAATCTGTTCCGACGCCGACCAAATTCCCGTCCAAACCGACGGCACCTGCCAAAATAGAACCACCCAAGCCGGTCAATACCTGACCTCCGATGGCTTTTTTGCTGTGTTCGAGCAGCGCATGCGTCATTTCATGCCCGATGACTGCGGCGATTTCATCATCCGTCAGTTGCAAACGTTCGACCATGCCGGTATATACCGCCATTTTTCCGCCCGGCATCGCCCAAGCATTCAACTCGTTGCTGCGGATAACATTCATCTGCCAATTAAAAGGTATGCCGGTACGGTTGGCGCGGTTGGCATACGGAACCAGTCGGGAAAACACCCGATGAACACGCTGCGCCGTCGGAGAGCTGACATCCAGCGCATTCTGGCTGCGCGCTTTTTGTACAACCTGCGTATAGTTTCGCTCGGCTCCCTCATTCAAAGCAGCCGTATCGTATCCCACCATATCGGCGACGGAAGTACAGCCCGCCAACGCCGCAACCCCGAACCATAATCCGTACTTTTTACTGATTTTATTCATTTTATTGATTTTATTCATTTCAAAAATTCCTTGATGCCTGACAAAAGATTGAAATCAAAACCGTACAAAACGCCTTCCGTTTTCACCCACTTGACCGTAAAATAAAATGCCGCCTGATTTTCAGACGGCATAACAAATATTTCAAGAGCGGCGCTGCAACATCCACGATTCGATCTTACGCGCGTCGTTTACGCGGGTTGTCGAGGTTGGCGAGTTCAGCAATACGATGGTAATCGGTTGGTTTTGAACATTTGCCTTAACCACCATCGAGCGTCCTGCTTCGCGGATATAACCGGTTTTCTGAAGCTCGATGTTCCAGCTGCCTTCGCGGACGAGGGCGTTGGAGTTTTTATAGTTTTGGCGGCCGTTTGCCGTCCAAACCGAGCCGTAGTTGGAGGTCGAGTTTTTGCGGATAAGCGGATATTTGCTTGCCGCGGCGACCATACGGTTCAAATCGTTGGCGGTTGATACGTTTTGGAAATTTAGGCCGGTAGGTTCGTAGAAACGGCTGCTATACATGCCAAGACTTTGCGCTTTGGCATTCATGGCAGCAACAAACGCCGACATACCGCCCGGATAGGTGCGGCCCAGCGCGTGGGTTGCGCGGTTTTCGCTGCTCATCAGGCTCAGGTGCAGCAATTCGCCGCGCGTCAGTGTTGTGCCGACTGCAAGGCGGCTGCCTGTACCCTTCAAGCGGTCGATTTCATCGGCAGTAATGGTAATGGGCTCGTTCATATCCAACCGTGCGTCCAAAACGACCATTGCGCTCATCAGTTTGGAAATGGACGCAATCGGCATCACGCGATCTGCGTTTTTCTGATACAGGATTTCACCTGTTTTGTTGTTGAAAATCAAAGCAGCCTGCGATGTCAAAAGCGGCCCCGCCATCATCGCCTGAGCCTCGATTTTTTGTGCGTGGCTTAATGCGAAAGCTTCCATCGGGTCATTTTGGGTTGGAAAATTTTGTTCCAAAAATTGACCCAAAACGTCCATATCGTCTGCAGCGGCAGGGGCGGCGGCGACAGTCAACGCCATACCCAAACAGGCTGCACTCAGGGTTTTATAAAATTTCATAACCGACATACTTCAACCAGTAGAATTTAAGACAATTGAATTATTAAAGGGGATATTTTGCTTAAAATACAACAAAATGTAAAGTTTAATATGGCTTTTTTGCGTTTGTTTGCATCTTTTTCCCAAATTGGAAACAATCTTAAGGATGGGAAATTGTGGCGTGTTGCCATGCGTCGGAGGGTCGTCTGAAAACCTTACGCCCAACAGCTTGCCATACGGTATTTGATAAACCTTAAGATACTGATTATACTTACCGACTTTGCCGAAAACCGTTCCCGCAGCATTCGGATGACGGTTTGCCGATATTGCTTGAAAACAGAAGATAAATTATGACTGAAGAAAAACGCTCCTGCTCGTTTTGCGGAAAATCCGAGCATGAAGTCAAAAACCTGATTGAAGGCGAAAACGCTTTTATCTGTAACGAATGTGTAGAAACTTGCGGCGTGATGCTGCAAAGTTCAGACGACCTCTCCGCAGACAAATCTGCAACGGATGCGTCCCATCCGAACAACAAGCTGCCCACGCCTGCCGAAATCGTCGCCAACCTCAACGATCACGTTATCGGTCAGGAACAAGCCAAGAAAGCCTTGGCGGTGTCGGTGTACAACCATTACAAACGCCTGCGCCATCCCAAAGCCAACGGCAACGTCGAATTGTCGAAATCCAACATCCTGCTTATCGGTCCGACCGGTTCGGGTAAAACGCTGTTGGCTCAGTCTTTAGCGCGCAAACTGGACGTACCGTTCGTCATGGCGGACGCGACCACGCTGACTGAAGCGGGTTATGTCGGTGAAGACGTCGAACAAATCATTACCAAGCTTTTGGGCAAATGCGATTTTGATGTCGAAAAAGCCCAGCGCGGCATCGTTTATATCGACGAAATCGACAAAATCTCGCGTAAAAGCGACAACCCGTCGATTACCCGCGACGTATCCGGCGAAGGCGTGCAACAAGCCTTGCTGAAACTGATTGAAGGTACGGTTGCCAGCGTTCCGCCCCAAGGCGGCCGCAAACATCCGAATCAGGAATTTATCAACGTTGATACGACCAATATCCTGTTTATCTGCGGCGGCGCGTTTGCGGGCTTGGAAAAAGTGATTCGTCAGCGTACTGAAAAAGGCGGTATCGGTTTCGGTGCGTCCGTTCACAGCAAGGACGAAAATGCCGACATTACCGGGTTGTTTGAAATCGTTGAGCCTGAAGACTTGATTAAATTCGGTCTGATTCCCGAGTTAATCGGTCGTCTGCCCGTCATCGCCACGTTGGCGGAATTGGACGAAGACGCATTGGTCAACATCCTGACCGAGCCGAAAAATGCTTTGGTGAAACAATATCAAACCCTGTTCGGCATGGAAAATGTTGAATTGGAATTTGAAGAAGAAGCCCTGCGCAGCATCGCCCGTCAGGCAATGGAACGTAAAACCGGCGCGCGCGGCCTGCGCTCCATTGTTGAACGCTGCCTGTTGGATACCATGTATCAACTGCCTGATTTGAAAGGCGTAACCAAAGTTGTCATCGATAAAGACGTGATTGAGAAAGGCAAACAACCCAAGCTTCTGCGCGAAGACGGGAGCGAATATCAGGCAAACGCTCGGTAAAAGAACGAATCGATCATACCGATAAAATATAAAAGGTCGTCTGAAACCCTGTTTTCAGACGACCTTTTTGTTTTTTCAAGATAATTCGTTTCAATAGCAAACATCTATTACATCCGATAACATAAATATTCCAATTTTTGCCAAACTGGTCTATGATACCCAAAAGAATTGTTTACAATTCTTTGATTGCAAATCATTTGCAACGGTCAGAAGAAAAAACAGAAAAAAGGAACAAAGAGATGTTAGAAGCCTATCGCAAAGCCGCCGCCGAGCGCGCCGCCCTCGGTATCCCACCCCTCCCTTTGAACGCGCAGCAAACCGCCGATTTGGTTGAGCTGCTGAAAAACCCGCCCGCAGGCGAAGGCGAATTCTTGGTCGAACTGCTTGCCCACCGTGTTCCGCCTGGTGTGGACGATGCCGCCAAAGTCAAAGCCTCATTCCTGGCTGCCGTTGCCGAAGGCAGCGCATCCAGCCCACTGGTTTCCCCCGAATATGCTACCGAACTCTTAGGTACGATGCTCGGCGGTTACAACATTCACGCCTTAATCGAACTCTTGGACGACGACAAACTCGCGCCAATCGCTGCTAAAGGCTTGAAACATACGCTTCTGATGTTCGATTCTTTCCACGACGTTCAGGAAAAAGCCGAGAAAGGCAACAAATACGCGCAGGAAGTTTTGCAATCTTGGGCAGATGCCGAATGGTTTACTTCACGCGCCAAAGTTCCCGAAAAAATCACCGTAACCGTCTTCAAAGTTGACGGCGAAACCAATACAGACGACCTCTCTCCCGCTCCTGATGCATGGAGCCGTCCCGATATTCCGCTGCACGCGCTGGCCATGCTGAAAAACCCGCGCGATGGCATCAATCCCGATAAACCGGGCGAAGTCGGTCCGATTAAATTGTTGGAAGAACTTAAAGCCAAAGGTCATCCCGTTGCCTACGTCGGCGACGTGGTCGGTACCGGTTCTTCTCGTAAATCCGCGACCAACTCCGTGATTTGGCATACCGGCGAAGACATCCCGTTCGTACCGAACAAACGCTTCGGAGGCGTCTGCTTGGGCGGCAAAATTGCACCGATTTTCTTCAATACTCAAGAAGACTCCGGTGCACTGCCGATTGAAGTCGATGTTTCCGCGCTGAAAATGGGCGATGTCGTCGATATTCTGCCTTACGAAGGCAAAATCGTGAAAAACGGCGAAACCGTTGCCGAGTTCAGCCTGAAATCACAAGTATTGCTGGACGAAGTGCAAGCCGGCGGCCGTATCAACCTGATTATCGGTCGCGGTCTGACCGCCAAAGCGCGCGAAGCCTTGAAACTGCCTGCTTCCACCGAATTCCGCCTACCTCAAGCACCTGCCGAAAGCAAAGCCGGTTTCACGTTGGCACAAAAAATGGTCGGTCGCGCCTGCGGTCTGCCCGAAGGGCAAGGTGTGCGCCCGGGTACTTACTGCGAACCACGCATGACTACGGTCGGCTCGCAAGACACCACCGGGCCGATGACCCGCGACGAGTTGAAAGACTTGGCTTGTTTGGGCTTCTCCGCCGATATGGTGATGCAGTCTTTCTGTCACACCGCGGCTTATCCCAAACCTGTCGATGTGAGAACCCATAAAGAACTGCCCGCCTTTATTTCTACCCGTGGTGGCGTATCTCTGCGTCCGGGCGACGGCGTGATCCACTCATGGCTCAACCGCCTGCTGTTGCCCGATACCGTCGGTACCGGCGGCGACAGCCATACCCGTTTCCCTATCGGTATTTCCTTCCCCGCAGGCTCCGGCTTGGTTGCTTTCGCAGCAGCCACCGGCGTGATGCCGCTCGATATGCCTGAGTCTGTATTGGTACGCTTCAGCGGCAAGCTGCAACCGGGCGTAACCTTGCGCGATTTGGTGAACGCCATTCCGCTTTATGCGATTAAACAAGGTTTGCTGACCGTTGCTAAAGCCGGTAAGAAAAACATCTTCTCCGGCCGCATCCTCGAAATCGAAGGCCTGCCTGATTTGAAAGTAGAGCAAGCCTTTGAATTGACCGACGCCTCCGCCGAACGTTCCGCCGCCGGCTGTACCGTGAAGCTCAATAAAGAGCCGATTATCGAGTACATGAAATCCAACGTCGTGTTGATGAAAAACATGATTGCCGATGGCTATCAAGACCCGCGTACTTTGGAACGCCGCATCAAAGCCATGGAAAAATGGCTGGCGAACCCGGAACTGCTCGAAGCGGATAAAGATGCCGAATACGCCGCCGTGATTGAAATCAACATGGACGACATTAAAGAGCCGATTATCGCCTGTCCGAACGACCCGGACGACGTGTGCTTCATGTCTGAACGCTCCGGCACCAAAATCGACGAAGTGTTCATCGGTTCGTGCATGACCAACATCGGTCACTTCCGTGCCGCTTCCAAACTCTTGGAAGGCAAGAGCGATATTCCCGTACGCCTGTGGGTAGCGCCGCCGACCAAAATGGACGCGAAAGAGTTGTCCGACGAAGGCCACTATGGCGTACTCGGCCGCGCCGGCGCGCGTATGGAAATGCCGGGCTGCTCATTGTGTATGGGTAACCAAGCCCAAGTACACGAAGGCGCAACTGTCATGTCCACTTCCACCCGCAACTTCCCGAACCGCTTGGGTAAAAACACCTTCGTTTACCTCGGCTCGGCAGAGTTAGCGGCGATTTGTTCCAAACTGGGTAAAATCCCGACCGTTGAAGAATACCAAGCCAACATCGGCATCATCAACGAACAGGGCGACCAAATCTACCGCTACATGAACTTCAACGAAATTGACAGCTACAACGAAGTAGCCGAGACCGTGAATGTTTAACGGGTAGAGACCTTTGCAAAATTCCCCAAAATCCCCTAAATTCCCACCAAGACATTTAGGGGATTTCCTATGAGCACCTTCTTCCAACAAACCGCACAAGCCATGATTGCCAAACACATCGACCGCTTCCCACTATTGAAGTTGGATCAGGTGATTGATTGGCAACCGATCGAGCAGTACCTGAATCGTCAAAGAACCCGTTACCTTAGAGACCACCGCGGCCGTCCCGCCTATCCCCTGTTGTCCATGTTCAAAGCCATTCTGCTCGGACAATGGCACAGCCTCTCCGATCCCGAGCTCGAACACAGCCTCATCACCCGCATCGACTTCAACCTGTTTTGCCGTTTCGACGAACTGAGCATCCCCGATTACAGCACCTTATGCCGCTACCGCAACTGGCTGGCGCAAGACGACACCCTGTCCGAATTGCTGGAACTGATTAACCGACAACTGGCCGAAAAAAAACTATAGTCAATTAAAATCAAAATAGGACAGTAGCGCATCGTCAAATCGGGCGTAATCAGACAATACGGTTCGCAGATACCGCTTAATATTCGCCCAAACCTTCTCAATCGGGTTGAGCTCAGGTGAATAAGGTGCAAGAGGCAATACCTTATGTCCCCATTTTTCCGCCATTTCCCGTAAGACACCCATACGGTGAAATCGTGCATTATCTAAAATAATCACCGATTTTTGAGTCAATGCAGGCAGTAGGCATTGCTGAAACCACGCTTCAAAAAAGACTCCGGTCATCGTATTTTGATAAACCATCGGAGCAATCAGCCGGTTGCCGACTTGTGCGGACACCAGAGATAAGCGTCGGTATCTTTTTCCACTTATCTGCGCTTTCACTATTTGCCCTTTCGGGCTGCGGGCATAGGGACGGAACAGGTAGCGGTCAAATCCTGTTTCATCCAAATAAACGCGTTGGTAGTCGGAAAATTCGGCCAGCTGTGTCAAATAATGCGTTACTTTGGCCGGATCTTGTTCTTTGTAAGTGGTGGTCTTTTTTTGCGCGTCATTCCCATCTGTTTGAGTGCATAGCAAACGGCGGCGGCCGTACAATCAAAATGTTTGGCGATTTCATGCAGATAGGCATCCGGGTGTTGCCCAACATATTGAGCCAGTTTTTGCCTATCCAATTTGACGGCATTTAGACCGGTAACTTGATGTTTTAGGCTGCCTGTTTGTTTTTTAAGGTGAATCCACAGGTAAAGCGTGTTTCTTGACAAGTTAAATGTTGCTGCGGTTTGGCTGATGTTTTTGCATTGTTCGTAAAAGTTTAAAGCTTTGTTTCTCAAGTCCGCAGAGTATGCCATGGTTAGACCTTCAAAGTTGAGTATTGTACTATTTTATTTTTAATTGACTATAAAAGTAGAGAAGGCATCCACCGCCGTCGTTGACGCCACCATTATTCAGACCGCCGGCAGCAAACAGCGTCAGGCCATAGAAGTCGACGATGAAGGACAAGTCAGCGGCCAAACCACACCGAGTAAGGACAAAGATGCCCGCTGGACAAAGAAAAACGGCCTCTACAAACTCGGTTACAAACAACATACCCGTACCGATGAGGAAGGCTATATCGAGAAACTGCACATCACCCCCGCCAATGTCCATGAGTGCAACCATCTGTCCCCTTTGTTGGAAGGCCTAAGAGCGTGTTCATAGTCTTCGTAGCAGGACTCCCAAGAAAGCCAAAGCTACCATTTGCAGACTGGTACTCAACTTACGCTCGCAGTTTTTCCAAAGCCGCCTGTTCTTTTCCAACCAGGAAAAGCTGCGCTCTACTACCCATCGCTTCGGCAATACTGCAAAACGGTGCAATTCGTTTCGTTTGGCAATCTCTACCTCCGCACCAATCAACTCCTGTACCGACGAAGCAAATGCCTTACCCGTGTAACCACCGTCAGCAAGGATTTTTTGTATCGCACCAAGATTATCCCGCCCACGTTCCAATGCCACCAGGCAGCCTTTTCTATCCGTAACATCCGCCGTCGTTACCGCAAGGGCATGCGGCAAACCTTGCGTGTCAACCGCTATATGTCGCTTGATACCGCTAACCTTCTTGCCCGCATCGTAGCCTTTTTCCATGGCGGTATCCGTGTTCTTCACACTCTGCGCATCAATAATCAGGAAAGTAGTTGCTTCATGGCGCCCCTGCTTGCGGTGCTCCGCAACTACCTGATTTTTTTAATGCTTCCTCAAGGATGCTGATGCCACTCTCGCGTGGTTCGGTCCATCTCTGGAAGTAGGAATGCACGGTGCGCCATTTGGGGAAGTCGCCCGGCAAAGCGCGCCAGGAGCAGCCAGTGCGTTGCAGGTAGAGAATGGCACAAAAGACATCGTACAAGTCCACCTGGCGTGGCGCTGTGCGTTTACGGGCACTTTCCAGCAGGGGAAGGAGAGGCGCAAATTGCTCGCGACTGATATCGCTTGGGTAGGTTTTTCTGTTCATGCCGATAGTTTACAGCAGAGGCTGAGACAATGAACACGTTCTAAGCGAAGGTACGACCGTCTATGCCGACAAAGGCTACGACAGTAAGGAAAACCGGCAACATCTGAAAGAGCATCAGTTGTTAGACGGCATTATGCGCAAAGCCTGCCGCAACCGTCCGCTGACGGAAGCGCAAACCAAACGTAACCGATATTTGTCGAAGACCCGTTATGTGGTGGAACAAAGCTTTGGGACGCTGCACCGTAAATTCCGCTACGCCCGAGCAGCCTATTTTGGACTGATTATAGTCAATTAAAATCAAAATAGGACAGTAACGCATCGTCAAATCGGGCGTAATCAGACAATACGGTTCGCAGATACCGCTTAATATTTGCCCACACCTTCTCAATCGGGTTGAGCTCAGGTGAATAAGGTGCAAGAGGCAATACCTTATGTCCCCATTTTTCCGCCATTTTCCGTAAGACACCCATACGGTGAAATCGTGCATTATCTAAAATAATCACCGATTTTTGAGTCAATGCAGGCAGTAGGCATTGCTGAAACCACGCTTCAAAAAAGACTCCGGTCATCGTATTTTGATAAACCATCGGAGCAATCAGCCGGTTGCCGACTTGTGCGGACACCAGAGATAAGCGTCGGTATCTTTTTCCACTTATCTGCGCTTTCACTATTTGCCCTTTCGGGCTGCGGGCATAGGGACGGAACAGGTAGCGGTCAAATCCTGTTTCATCCAAATAAACACGTTGGTAGCCGGAAAATTCGGCCAGCTGTGTCAAATAATGCGTTACTTTGGCCGGATCTTGTTCTTTGTAAGTGGTGGTCTTTTTTTGCGCGTCATCCCCATCTGTTTGAGTGCATAGCAAACGGCGGCTGGCGTACAATCAAAATGTTTGGCGATTTCATGCAGATAGGCATCCGGGTGCTGCTCAACATATTGAGCCAGTTTTTGCCTATCCAATTTTACGGCATTTAGACCGGTAACTTGATGTTTTAGGCTGCCTGTTTGTTTTTTAAGGCGAATCCACAGGTAAAGCGTGTTTCTTGACAAGTTAAACGTTGCTGCGGTTTGGCTGATGTTTTTGCATTGTTCGTAATATAGTGGATTAAATTTAAATCAGGACAAGGCGACGAAGCCGCAGACAGTACAAATAGTACGGCAAGGCGAGGCAACGCCGTACTGGTTTAAATTTAATCCACTATAGTTTAAAGCTTTGTTTCTTAAGTCCGCAGAGTATGCCATGGTTAGACCTTCAAAGTTGATTATTGTACTATTTTGTTTTTAATTGACTATAAAGTGAGTGCGCAAAGCCATCCGAAGGCGATGTGTTTGAACCTGTTGAAAGCGGCCAACAGGCTAAGTGTGCCTGTTGCCGCCTAAAAGGCGGCCCAGATGCCTGATTATCGGGTATCCGGGGAGGATTAAGGGGGTATTTGGGTAAAATTAGGAGTGATTTGGGGCGAAAACAGCCGAAAACCTGTGTTTGGGTTTCGGCTGTCGGGGGAAGGGCTTTTTTGCAAAGGTCTCAAGTAGGTAAAGCAGTTTCAGACGACCTCTTCAATGGCTAAATCCATGAGGTCGTCTGAAAATAAAAAAACAGAACAGTTTTCGCTGTTCTGTTTTTTATTTTCAAGTAAATCACCATATTCCCTATTGCTGGATATATCTCTTACCCGCTGATAATCCCGTTCACACCTGCTGCCGCTGCCAAACGATACAATATTTCCTGAGGCATATCGTTGTGCCACAGACGGGTAATATTGGCGATAACCGGAAGACGGCACACTTTCCTGACCCGAACGATGGCATCGACATCCAAACGATAGGCATGTTCCGGCTCAAAACTGAGCGTCCCAGCTTCACCGAGCATAATATGGCTATTACCGCGCAAAGCGATATGTTCTGCCGCTACCAACCAATCATCAACACGATGATGCTTGTCTTTACACAACACTACCGGCGTATTCAGACGACCTACTTCATCCAAAAGCGTCCGATTGGTCATCATACTGCCGCCCAAATACAAAATATCTGCACCGGCAGACAAGGCCTCATCTATCTGGCGAACATCACGGATACGGACAATGACGGGCTTGCCTGTTTTCTGTAAATCAGAAATTTCCTGAACAATCGCCCGAACCCGTAAGTTTTCACGCTGCTCGTCCACTTTTTCATAAGGGCGCGCCGGAAGGTAAAACGGATCGACAAATACTGCATCCGCCTTTTGCGCCCTGTCCGTATCGGCAGTAATATCCAACCGCTTCACTCCGCCGAATATCACACCCCGTATAACAATCCTGCTGTCTTCCTCGTCTGCCTCACGGCTGATAATTTTCCAATCGTTCAATACCCGGACAACGCGTTCCACATCGGGCAAACGTTCCAATTCATTTGGACGGAACACCCGCTCATCACCAACCGCACCGATAATCGTCCGCTCTTCCCCCCGAGAGACATGCTCTTTCAAGCCCTTATTACGGATAAAACCGATTACTCCCTCTACCGACTCCTGAGAAGCATTCTTACCCATCACAATAATCATCATATATCTCCTGAAACAGACGACAATATTAGCATACTACCGCTTTCAGACGACCTGCCCGCTACAAGGCCTACCACTCACACCTTACATTTACCCTTAATCCCCTATCCGCATTATCCCAAATGTCATGTGCTATACTTTCAGCTATGTTACCTTATTGCCTTTACGCATGAAAAATCCTCTGCTTAATTCAGGAAAATTTTGGCTGAAAACAGTCGTAACTGCGGTCATACTGCTTGTTTGTACCGCAGCCGCCCTGTATGCATCGGTTTATGCCCTGTTTACCCCCGAACGAATTGAAACAACCGTACAAAACGCCTTCAGCGGAACGGGACGGAATATCCGCTTCAGCAGCGACATCCGCCGAAGCTGGTTTCCCCGTCCTACCGTCACCCTAAAAAACGTTACCATTACCCAACCTCATAGCAACCAAACCGCCTTACACATCAAAGAGACCCGTATCGGTCTAGGCTGGAGCAGTCTGTGGAACGATTACCCTTTCATCGAAAAATGGGTTATTACAGGCGCAGATGCCGTGTTATCGCGCACCGAGGACGGAAAATGGAACCTGCAAGACCTGTTACATCCTTCCCACCCTACCTCTTTAAACCGTCTGATTATAGAAAACAGCTCTCTGCATATGAATATTGCAGGACAAGCACATATTATCGACAACTTCTATCTAAACGTCCGCAACGACGGTGCTGACGGCCGCCCTTTCAAAATCAACGGCAGTCTGCGCCGCCCAAATCAACCTATCCAATGGCAGGGTAGCGGCGTGCTCAATGCCTCTGAAACCGGTTGGAGCATTCCCAATCTACTTTGGGAAGCATCTGTTGCTGAAAAAGAAAGCAAACTGTCCGTTGATGGAAGCGGTACATGGACATGGTCGTCTGAAAACGACTCCCTAAAAGCAGACAACCTCAGCCTACGCACGGATAATCCCGCCCAAAATTTTCACCTGACCGCGCAAATTCCCCGTTTATCCTTTAAAAACAACGTATTGAATATCCCATCGCTCAATGGTGCATTTACAGCAGGCAAGCCGGAAAGCCAATGGAACGGCTCGTTCAAATTAGACAAAGCAAGCATCCGTACCAGTGTTGCCAAATTGGATAACTTTGAATTCAACGCCAGCCACAAAAATGCCGCCCATCAAACCAGTTTAACCCTGACAGGCCCTCTACTGTGGCAGCAAAACAAGGGATTGCAATCATCCTCAATCAATCTGACCACATTGCAGGATACGGTCAACCGCCTACCCAATCCGCGCTTTATCAGCCAGTTAACCGGCTCATTCAACTGGAACGGCAAAGAAAACTGGCAAGGGGATTTCAAAGGTACATTCGACCGCCAACCCCTTGCGCTTGCATTCAAATATCAAACAACGGAAGGAGAATCCCCTCTTTTGGAAGCAGGGGTTGCCCTGCAAAAACTCTCACTGCTCCCCTACTGGGACGATATACAGGCAAACTCCGGATCAGGCTACCCTACAATCCTCGACAATGGCCAAATCCCACAAATTGATGCCAACATCAAAATCGGCAATGTCCAAATACCCGGCCTGCAACTGGACAATATTGAAACCCTGCTGAATGCCGACAAAGAACACATCGCCCTAAGCCATTTTAAAGCAGGCCTCTACGGTGGTCAGACAGAAGGCGGTATCAGTATGGCAAACACAACTCCGCCTACCTACCATCTCCAACAAGATGCCCAAAACGTACAAATCCGACCATTGTTGCAAGATTTGTTCGGTTTCCACAGCTTCAGCGGCAACGGAGATGCCGTCATCGATTTGACGGCACGGGGCAACAATCGCAAGCAACTCATCCAATCCCTACAAGGGATGCTGACCCTCAATATTTTGAATGGGGCATGGAAAGGTATAGATATAAACCATATCCTCAAAAACGGTATTTCCGCACAGCACCCCGGCGGCGAGCATGCCCAAACCCCTTTCAACCGTTTTACCCTCAATAGCGAAATCGACAAGGGCATCAGCCACCACATCAATACCGAATTGTTTTCCGAACATCTGTACATAGTCAGCAACGGCTACACCGATCTGAATACGCAAGAACTATCCGAGGATCTGCTTATCCGCAACACGCTCAATCCTTCAGCCAAGCCCATACCGCTCAAAATACGGGGCAATGTCGCCAATCCATCCGTTACACTCGACTACAACCGTATCACCCACGGACTGAACAATCCCAAAGAAAAACAAAAGGCATTGGAACAAACATTGCGCGAGCAATGGCACTGGCTCAATCCGGAACGAAAACAAGCGGATAAATAGAAAAGGTCGGCGGATTCGCATTTGAAGTGCAACTTTCCATAACAGAAAAAGGCCAGTATGCGGTAGCATACGGCCTTTCCTGCAAGAAAGATTGCCATGAGCTACACACAACTGACCCAAGACGAACGATACCATATCCAATACCTGTCCCGCCACTGCACCATCGCCGAAATCGCCAAACAGCTCAACCGCCACAAAAGCACCATCAGCCGAGAAATCAAGCGGCACTGCATCCAAGGACAGCAATACAGCGCCGATAAAGCCCAACGGCAAAACCGGCTGACCAAACAGCACCGGCGAAAACCCTATAAGCTCGATTCGCAGCTGGTTCAACACATCGACACCCTTATCCGCCGCAAACTCAGTCCCGAACAAGTATGTGCCTACCTGCATAAACACCACGGGATCACACTCCATCACAGCACCGTTTACCGCTACCTCCGCCAAGACAAAAGCAACGGCGGCACTTTGTGGCAACACCTCAGAATATGCAGCAAACCCTACCGCAAACGCTACGGCAGCACATGGACCAGAGGCAAAGTGCCCGACCGCGTCGGCATAGAAAACCGACCTGCTATCGTCGACCAGAAAACCCGCATCGGCGATTGGGAGGCCGACACCATCGTCGGCAAAAATCAGAAAAGCGCGTTATTGACCTTGGTCGAACGCACTACCCGCTACACCATCATCTGCAAATTAAAGAACTTAAAAGCCGAAGACACTGCCCGGGCGGCCATTAGGGTATTAAAGGCATATAAAGCCAGAGTCCACACCATCACCATGGATAACGGCAAAGAGTTCTACCAACACACCAAAATAGCCAAAGCCTTGAAGGCGAAAACCTATTTTTGCCGCCCTTACCATTCTTGGGAGAAAGGGCTGAATGAGAACACCAATGGACTCATCCGGCAATATTTCCCCAAACAAACCGATTTCCGAAACATCAGCGATCGGGAGATACGCAGGGTTCAAGATGAGTTGAACCACCGGCCGAGAAAAACACTTGGCTACGAAACGCCAAGTGTTTTATTCTTAAATCTGTTCCAACCACTGGTACCCTAGTGTTGCACTTGAAATCCGAATCCAAGGTCGTCTGAAAATCCAATCATGGTTTTCAGACGACCTTTTGGCATCTTCGACAATCCGTTTTATTCAAACGGGCGTACTTCCAAACCGAACATACGGCGGGCGGTATTCAGCATTTGGCAGCTGAAGCCCCACTCGTTGTCGTACCAGGCAAACACTTTAACCATATTACCGTCGGTTACTTTGGTCAGCGTTGCGTCAAAGGTGCTGGCTTGGGTGGTGTGGTTGAAGTCCATAGACACCAGCGGCAGCGTGTTGTAGCCCAATACGCCTTTCAGACGACCTTCTTCTGAGGCGGCCTTCATCAGCGCATTGATTTCTTCGACACTCGTATCGCGCGCGGCTTGGAAGCTCAAATCCACCAATGAAACATTGACGGTCGGCACGCGGATGGCGAGGCCGTCGAGCCTGCCTTTCAATTCGGGCAAGACCAAACCGACGGCTTTTGCCGCGCCGGTTTTGGTCGGAATCATGTTTTCCACACCGCTGCGGGCGCGGCGCAAGTCTTTGTGGCGCACGTCGGTCACGGTTTGGTCGTTGGTCAGGGCGTGAATGGTGGTCATCGCACCTTTGACGATGCCGATGTTTTCGCTCAATACTTTGGCAACGGGGGCAAGGCAGTTGGTGGTGCAGGAAGCATTGGAGATGACGGTCATGTCGTCGGTGATGATATCATCGTTCACACCGTAAACGATGGTCGCGTCAACGTCAGCCTCGCCCGGTGCGGAAATCAGCACTTTTTTCGCACCGCTTTCGAGATGGACATTGGCTTTGGATTTGCTGGTAAACGAGCCGGTGCATTCCATCACCAAGTCCACGCCCAAGTCGCGCCAGGGCAGTTCGGCGGGGTTGCGGGTGGAGAAGAACGGGATTTTGCGGCCGTTGATGATGAGATGGGTCGCATCGTGGGAAATGTCGGCATTAAAGCGGCCGTGAACGGTGTCGAATTTGGTCAGATGGGCGTTAGTTTCGAGGCTGCCGCTGGCGTTGACGGCGACGACTTCAAGTTGGTCTTGCAGGTTGTAATCGTAGATGGCGCGTAATACTTGGCGGCCGATGCGGCCATATCCGTTAATGGCGACTTTAATGCCCATGGTTTTTCCTCTGTTACGGTTGGATAAAGGTTTGCGACCCGAATTATATCAAAAATGTAGTTTGATGTAATTAATGTTTTATCAATCCAGTTATACCTTTCCCATCATCCGTTTTTTCAGACGACCCATTAGGTAATTTTATGAAATATTGCATCAAAACAAAGTATCATCCCCTTTTTTCCTCTACTCATCCCTCAAAAATGAAACGCCTGCCATCACGCATCAAATCACTCTCCTTATCTTTTTTACAGGCAGTAGTCATTTTTGCCGTCTTATCGGCCGCTGCCGATTGGTGGCGCAAACCCGAACCGCCCGTGCAAATGTCGTCCGAACCGCTGCACCTGCTTTCAGGAGAAACGCTGACACCTGCCTTACTTAGTACAAACCGTACCGCCGTCCTTTATGTATGGGGAGACTGGTGCCATATCTGCGCCTATACCTCGCCTACTATTTCCCGGCTTGCCGAAGACGGCATTCCTGTTGTCGGTATTGCCCTGCACTCCGGTGCGGATGAGCATATCCGTACCTATATGTCGGAAAAACATCTCGACTTTCCTACGGTCAACGACAACGACGGACGCTTGGCGCAAAAATGGAAAGTTTCCGTTACCCCGAGCATTATCCTGATTAAAAACGGAAAAATGGTTCACTTTACCTCAGGAATCAACACTTATTGGGGATTGCGCACCAGAATTTTCATATCGGATCTGTTCTATTAATGCTATCCTGTTAAATCCTTTAATATATAAAGAACTCAAATCCTGCGCAGTACATGACCCTGCGAAGTAAATATTCGTTTATTGAAAAAATAAACCGCCCCTTGCCAGCGCAACTGATGATTTTGTTGAGGTTATGTCAAAAATAGACTAATATACAAACATAAGAAAATACGGAACATTACTATCAAAACAAACTTACGGAATGTTATCTGATTTTTGGTTTGATACTTTGCTCCCACGCATCCGCCGCTTTCACAGGGCTCTTATAATGACAATACAGCCTTTACAAATCTGCCTCCACGCTTCAAAGGTTTGTTTATCGGTAACAACGGAGACCCCTCATGCCCAACCAATCCAAACATGCGTCTATTAACATCGGCCTGATTCAAGCGCGGGAAGCGTTGATGACCCAATTCCGTCCTATTCTGAACCAAGCCAATATCACCGACCAGCAATGGCGAATCATCCGCCTGCTTGCCGAAAACGGCACATTGGACTTTCAAGACCTTGCCAATCAAGCATGCATCCTGCGCCCCAGCCTGACCGGCATTTTGACCCGCTTGGAAAAAGCAGGCCTCGTCGTGCGTCTGAAGCCGTCCAACGACCAACGCCGCGTCTATTTGAAGCTGACAAACGAAGGAGAAAACTTTTCGAATCCATCGGCGCGCAAGTGGACGAACGTTACGATGCCATTGAGCAAGTGCTTTCCAAAGAAAAAATGCTCGAACTCAAAGAGCTGCTGACGGCGCTGTCGAAAATCGAACAGCACCTGAAATAAAAAGCACGACGAATGACAGATTCGGCACACACACTCAAGCATCCGTTCAGGGATGCCATGGCATCCTGCGCCGCAGGCGTACACGTCATCACGACCGATGGAGAATCCGGCCGTTACGGTATTACCATGACTGCCGTTACCCCCGTTACCGACGAACCGCCGACCATTATGCTCTGCATCAACCGCAAGGCGGCAATCATTCCGATTCTTCAGACCAACCGCGACTTGTGCATCAATACCCTGTCTGAAAGCCAACAGGACATCGCAGAACACTTTGCCGGCCTGACCGGGCTTTCCCCTGAAGAACGCTTTGCCTACCATATTTGGAACAGGGGCAAAACCGGGCAACTTGAAGTCGAAGACGCACTGGCGCATCTGCACGGACGTATCGTTTCACAACACGAAATCGGGACGCATTTTATCTTTTACGTTGAAATCAACGAAATCAAAAATTCCGGCACACACCCTCCGGCTTTATTATATTTCCGACGGCAATTCAAATCTTTGGAATAAAGCTCCCCAAGCTCGCAAAGTCGTCTGAAACCATCAGATTTCATTTTCAGACGACCTTGAATCAGCCTCACCAATTCCGACAGACTGCCATCATTTCATTATTCAAACTTATCCATCTCCCCCATGAAAGCAATGATACTTGCCGCGGGACGCGGCGAACGGATGCGCCCACTGACCGACCATACCCCCAAACCCCTGCTGCAAGTCGGCAGCGAACCCTTAATCGGCTGGCACTTACGTCGTCTGAAAACCGCAGGCTTTACCGAAATCGTCATCAATCACGCCTGGCTCGGCGAACAAATCGAAACCACGCTCGGCGACGGCTCGCAATACGGCGTACGCATCGCCTATTCCCCTGAAAAAGCAGGCGGCTTGGAAACCGCAGGCGGCATTGCCACTGCCCTGCCCCTGCTTGGCGACGCACCATTCCTCGTTGTCAATGGCGACGTGCTGACCGACATCGACTTTTCCAAAGCCCGACAGGCCGCCGAAGTATTGATGCATTCAGACAAACTCGCCTGCCTATGGCTGGTTGACAACCCGCCGCACAATCCCGACGGAGACTTCGCCCTGCTTGCCAACGGCTTAGCCTCTTCAGACAAATCAGCAGGCGAAGCCTTGACTTTCAGCGGCGTAGGTGTTTACCGTCCCGAACTCTTCCGCGATACACTGCCGCACCAGCCGGCCAAACTCGCCCCCCTCCTGCGCCAAGCAATGAACGAAGGAAAGGTTGACGCGCAAAAACACAACGGCCTTTGGTTGGATGTCGGAACGGTAGAGCGGCTGAACGAAGCAACCCAAATCGTACAAAACTGGTAATCCTCCATCTTGATTTAAAAATAAAAAGGTCGTCTGAAACCCGTTTCCAAGTTTGAACTGCACCCCAAAAGTTGGACATACCCTCCAACTCACAAGGTGCAGTTTTTTTATGAGCAAATATACATTACACTTCAAATACCAAGCCGTACTCCACTACCTGCATATACGCAGCCAACAGCGTACCGCAGACCACTACGGCATTTCCCGAACCCACCTGAGACGATGGATACGCGCCTATCAAGAAGGCGGTATCGGCGCACTCGAACATCCCCAATCCAAAACCATGCCCCAACATCGAAAAAACCCCTTCATCGCAGATAAACCCGACCAAGAAAAAACACAGGCAGAGCTTATTGAAGAGTTGTGCTATATGCGCGCAGAGGTCGCCTACCTAAAGGAGTTAAAAGCCCTCAGCCAAAAGCGGACCGAAAAGGACAAAGCCAAACCGTCCAAACACTGAGGGCGCAACACCCGCTCAAATACCTGCTGCACATCGCAAACCTGCCCAAAAGCAGCTTTTACTACCATCACCAAGACCGACCCGACCCCGACGCAGCCGACAAAGCCCTCCTTGTCGAAACCTACCGGCGGCATAAAGGACGCTACGGACAAAGGCGCATTGCCGCCGCATTAGATTGGAACCGCAAAAAAGCGGCGCGGTTGATGAAGCAGATGGAACTGAAAGCCCTCATACGGGCGAAAAAAGCCTACCGCCATCCCGCCATGGGCGAGATATCGGAACACCTCCTCAAACGCCGGTTCAAAGCCCGAAAGCCCAACGAAAAATGGCTGACCGACGTTACCGAACTCAAAGGGAGCGACGGCAAACTGTACCTCTCGCCAATCTTGGACTTGTTCAACCGGGAAATCGTCGCCTACGCCATGAGCCGCAATGCCAACAGCGAAATGGTGAAGGAAATGCTCGAAAAAGCCGCCCTCCGTCTGACTGCTAAAGGAACGATGCTTCATTCGGACCAAGGTGTGCTGTACCGTACGGCGGGGTATAGGGAATTGCTTGCGGGGCATTCCATGGTTCAAAGCATGTCGCGAAAGGCGAACTGTTGGGACAATGCGCCGATGGAAAGCTTCTTTGCGGTGTTGAAGACGGAGTGTTTCTATAACGCAGGTGAATTGACGGTAGATGAATTGATGAAGCAGATAGATGACTATATGGATTACTACAACCGGGAGCGTTGCAGTTTGAAATTGAAAAAGCTGAGTCCTGTCGCATACAGAACCCAGCTTGCACAGAGCGCCTGAATAGGCTTTTATGAGTGTCCAAGATTTGGGGGGCAGTTCAGTTTTCAGACGACCTTTTTTCAAGCATATCGTTTAAGCGTTCAGCAAACTTTCATCCAGCGTCAGCTCTTCGTTTTTATTCACCGCCACTTTGCGCGTCAGGACGTTTTGCGCGATTTCCTGCGCTTCGGCAAGCGAGTGCATCAGATAGGTGCCGCATTGGTATTCGTTCAACTCGGGGATTTTGCTTTGGTCTTTGACATTGACCACATCCTGCATTGAAGCGAGCCATGCGTCGGCAACCTGCTGCTCGTCGGGTGTACCGATGAGGCTCATGTAGAAACCGGTGCGGCAGCCCATCGGGGAAATATCGATGATTTCGACACCGTTGCCGTTCAAGTGGTCGCGCATAAAGCCTGCGAACAAATGCTCCAGCGTGTGGATGCCTTTTTCAGACAGGATTTCTTTGTTGGGAACGCAAAAGCGCAGGTCGAATACGGTAATGGTGTCGCCTTTGGGCGTGGTCATGGTTTTCGCTACACGCACGGCAGGGGCGTGCATACGGGTGTGGTCGACTTTGAAACTGTCTAACAGGGGCATTGGATTATCCTTTTGAGTAAATGTTTTGGGTGTGAGATGGGCTTCTGAGTCCGATCACAATTCGGCAATCTCAACCGCTTCGCCCGAAGCCGCGCTTAGTGCTTCGTTCAAAACATCGTAGAAATCCCGTCCGTCGCGCGTTGCCAGCCATTTGCCGTTTTGCTCGGCGAAATGGTAGCCGCCGCTTTTTGCGGCAATCCACAATTCTTGGTTTGGCGTGTGGCGGTTGACGATGATTTGCGTGCCGTCTGCCGCTTCGATGGTCAGGACGTTTCCGGCAAACTGGCAGTCGAAATCCCAGCCGTTTTCGTCGATTTGGTCTTCGATGTGTTCGAACAATTCTTCGCTCATGCGGATGAATTCGCTTTCGGTCATCATGGCTTTTTGTGTGTTTTTTGTTTAAGATACCGAATCTTGCCACATTCGCGCTTATGAAGGAAGTTTACCGATGAAATACGGCGTATTTTTTGCGGCGGCAACCGCCCTCCTGCTTTCAGCCTGCGGCTACAAAGGCGACCTCTACCTGCCCAAAGAAGGCGACAAGGCGCGTTTCGGCGTGGTCCAAACCGGCCTGAAAACCCATTCTTCCAAAGAACCTACCAATCAAACCAACGATTAAGCCTCACCAACATGACCCTGCATTGCGAACAAGTCCCCTATTCCCGTCTTGCCGAAGAATTCGGCACGCCGCTTTATGTGTACAGCCAATCCGCGCTGACCGAAGCATTTGAAAACTACCAAACCGCGTTTGCCGCGCTTTCCCCGCTCGTCTGCTACGCCGTTAAAGCCAACGGCAATCTGAGCATCATCAAACACTTCGCCTCGCTGGGCAGCGGTTTCGACATCGTCTCCGGCGGCGAATTGGCGCGCGTTTTGGCGGCGGGCGGCGACGCGGCGAAAACCATATTTTCAGGCGTGGGCAAAAGCGAAGCAGAAATTGAGTTCGCGCTTCATGCAGGCGTGAAATGCTTCAATATGGAAAGCATCCCCGAAATCGACCGCATTCAAAAGGTTGCCGAACGCTTGGGCAAAACCGCCCCCGTCTCCCTGCGCGTCAACCCCGATGTCGATGCCAAAACCCATCCCTACATCTCCACAGGCCTGAAAGCCAACAAATTCGGCATCGCCTACGCCGACGCGCTCGAAGCCTACCGCCACGCCGCCCGCCAAAGCCACCTCAAAATCATCGGCATTGACTGCCACATCGGTTCGCAACTGACCGACCTCAGCCCGCTTATCGAAGCCTGCGAGCGCATTTTGATTTTGGTTGACGCACTTGCCGCCGAAGGCATCGTTTTAGAACATTTAGACTTAGGCGGCGGCGTCGGCATCGTTTATCGAGACGAAACCGTCCCCGATTTGGGCGCGTATGCCCAAGCGGTTCAAAAACTGATCGGCACACGTCGTCTGAAACTCATCCTCGAACCTGGCCGCAGCCTGGTCGGCAACGCAGGCTCGCTGCTGGCGCGCGTCGAGTTTGTCAAACACGGCGAAGAGAAAAACTTCGTCATGGTCGACGCTGCCATGAACGACCTCATGCGCCCCGCCCTGTATGACGCGTACCACCGTATCGAAGCGGTAGAACCAAAAAACATCCCGCCGCTGACCGCCGACATCGTCGGCCCAATTTGCGAAACCGGCGACTTCCTCGGTAAAGACCGCAACCTTGCCTGCGAAGAAGGCGATTTGCTGGTTATCCGCAGCGCAGGCGCATACGGCGCCAGCATGGCAAGCAATTACAACACACGCAACCGGGCGGCGGAAGTCTTGGTGGACGGCGACGAATACCGGCTTATCCGCCGACGCGAAACCTTAGAACAGCTAATGGCAAACGAAATGGCTTGTTTGTAACATCCCGTCCGTTTTCAGACGACTTGTCCCATACTTTGAGAATACTTCATGAAAATCATCGATACCACCCTACCCGACGTCAAACTTTTAGAACCGCAAGTCTTCGGCGACGCTCGTGGCTTCTTCATGGAAACCTTCCGCGACGAATGGTTTAAGGCCAACGTCTGCGACCGCACCTTCGTACAGGAAAACCATTCCAAATCAGGCAAAGGCGTATTGCGCGGCCTGCATTACCAAACCGAAAACACACAAGGCAAACTCGTGCGCGTCGTCGTCGGCGAAGTGTTTGACGTTGCCGTCGATATGCGTAAAGACTCGCCGACTTTCGGCAAATGGGCTGGCGAAATCCTGTCGGCAGAAAACAAACGCCAGCTTTGGGTACCTGAAGGTTTCGCACACGGCTTTTACGTTTTGAGCGATGAAGCCGAATTCGTTTACAAATGCACGGACTATTATAACCCGAAAGCCGAACATTCACTGATTTGGAACGACCCGACCGTCGGCATCGAATGGCCGTTGCAAGGCGAACCCAACCTGTCGCCCAAAGACTTGGCAGGTAAAATTTTGGCTGAAGCAGTTACGTTCTAAATTACCGTCGTCAAATCCGTCAAAAACGCAAGGTCGTCTGAAAACTGAACTGGCCCCCAAATCTTGGACACTCATAAAAGCCTTTTCAGGCGCTCTGTGCAAGCTGGGTTCTGTATGCGACAGGACTCAGCTTTTTCAATTTCAGACTGCAACGCTCCCGGTTGTAGTAATCCATATAGTCATCTATCTGCTTCATCAATTCGTCCACCGTCAATTCTCCTGCGTTATAGAAACACTCCGTCTTCAACACCGCAAAGAAGCTTTCCATCGGCGCATTGTCCCAGCAGTTCGCCTTTCGCGACATGCTTTGAACCATGGAATGCTCCGCAAGCAATTCCCTATATCCCGCCGTACGGTACAGCACGCCTTGGTCCGAATGAAGCATCGTTCCTTCGCCGGTCAGCCGGGGTGCGGCTTTTTCGAGCATTTCCTTCACCATTTCGCTGTTAGCATTGCGGCTCATGGCGTAGGCGACGATTTCTCGGTTGAACAGGTCCAAGATTGGCGAGAGGTACAGTTTGCCGTCCTTTCCTTTGAGTTCGGTCACGTCGGTCAGCCATTTCTCGTTGGGCTTTTCGGCTGTGAATAGGCGTTTGAGGAGGTGTTCCGATATCTCGCCCATGGCGGGATGGCGGTAGGCTTTTTTTGCCCGTATGAGGGCTTTCAGTTCCAACTGCTTCATCAACCGCGCTGCTTTTTTGCGGTTCCAATCCAATGCTGCGGCAATGCGCCTTTGTCCGTAGCGTCCTTTATGCCGTTTGTAGGTTTCGACAAGGAGGGCTTTGTCGGCCTCGTCGGGATCGGGTCGATCTTGGTGATGGTAGTAAAAGCTGCTTTTGGGCAGGTTTGCGATGTGCAGCAGGTATTTGAGCGGGTGTTGCGCCCTCAGTGTTTGGACGGTTTGGCTTTGTCCTTTTCGGTCCGCTTTTGGCTGAGGGCTTTTAACTCCTTTAGGTAGGCGACCTCTGCGCGCATATAGCACAACTCTTCGATAAGCTCCGCCTGTGTTTTTTCGTGGTCGGGTTTGTCGGCGATGAAGGGGTTTTTGCGGTGTTGGGGCATGGTTTTGGATTGGGGATGTTCGAGTGCGCCGATGCCGCCTTCTTGATAGGCGCGTATCCATCGTCGCAGGTGGGTTCGGGAGATGCCGTAGTGGTCTGCGGTACGCTGTTGGCTGCGTATATGCAGGTAGTGGAGTACGGCTTGGTATTTAAAGTGTAATGTATATTTGCTCATAAAAAAACTGCACCTTGTGAGTTGGAGGGGGGATGTCCAACTTTTGGGGTGCAGTTCAAACTTGAGATAAGGTTTTCAGACGACCTTTTTCAGTTACAGCAACCTGATCCCTTCCCCCGTCTGGAGGGGGAAGGTTAGGATGGGGGTGGCTTGCGGATATACGGCATAAAGGGCAAGAGCCCCCCTCTCCCCAACCCTCTCCCGCCAGACGGGAGAGGGGGCAAATTCTCGTGGGCAAAGCCCACGCTATGGTTATCCCACAAATCAACGCAACAACTCCCACTATGGGTTTCCCAAACTTTAAGCATTACCCGACGGTGTAGCATGGGCTTTGCCCACGAATCCCATCGTATTGAAGCGATAATGGATTTAAAGTATCAGAATGCAAATAGGTCGTCTGAAAAGCTCGAAATAGGTTTTTCAGACGACCTTTTTCAGTTACAGCAACCCGATCCCTTCCCCCGTCTGGCGGGGGAAGGCTAGGATGGGGGTAGTTTGCGGATATACGGCATAAAGGGCAAGAACCACCCTCTCCCCAACCCTCTCCCGCCAGACGGGAGAGGGAGCGAATTCTCGTGGGCAAAGCCCACGCTACGATTGTTATCCCTCAAACCAACACAAAAAATTCCGCTATGGGTTTTCTCCAACTTTAGGCATTGCCCGACGGTGTAGCGTGGGCTTTGCCCGCGAATCCTGCTGTTTTTTTTTAGATATTTCATTATGTTTCTTTTCTGTCGGACAAAACAGCCGATTCATCAGCCGCCGTCATTCCCGCTCAGGCGGGAATCCAGACTCTGAAAGGCCGCTGCAATTTTTAAAGATTTCCATAGCTTCCAAAACCTAGATTCCCGCCTGCGCGGGAATGACGAAGCAGGTATTTTCCATTTGCATCTGCCAAATAGGTCGTCTGAAAAGCTCGAAATAGGTTTTTCAGACGACCTTTTTCAGTTACAGCAACCCGATCCCTTCCCCCGTCTGGCGGGGGAAGGCTAGGATGGGGGGTGGCTTGCGGATATACGGCATAAGGATCAAAGCCCCCCCCTCTTCCGACTCCCCTTTCACCAAACATGAGAGGGGGCGGATTCTCGTGGGCAAAGCCCACGCTACGGTTATCCCATAAACCAACACAACAATTCCCGCTATGGGCTTTTCACCGACTTTGAGCGTTGCCCAACAGCGTAGCGTGGGCTTTGCCCGCGAATCCTATCGTATTGAAGCGATAATGGATTTATAGTGTCGAAATACAAAAAGGTCGTCTGAAAATCCCCAAAACAGGTTTTTCAGACGACCTTTTTCTTCTCCTATTCATTCCAACCCGACTTCTAAATACTCGCGCTATGCCCTACCCGCACATGGCTGTGGTGGTCGCGGCCTTCGTGGTCGTAGTCGGATTTGAAGCCTTTGAGCACGACGTCTATGTCGTTTTCCTTGGCGAAGACGTTGGCGAAGTCTTCAATCAGTTCCAATACGTCGCCGGCGATGTAGGACGAGCGTTCGGCGTTGATGGTTACTTTGGAACCCGGGCGGATGTTTTTCAGGGTTTTCTTGATGGCGGCTTTGTTCAGGAACGAGACTTCTTCTGCCAGCTCTAAGCTGATTTCGTCGGCTTCGGCGAGTTCTTCGCGGCTGAGGTAGTAGGCGCGTTTCATGTTGCCCTGAAGGATGAAGATGATGCTGATGGCGAGCCCGATGCCGACGCCTTTGAGCAGGTCGAGCGCGACGACGGCAACGAGGGTGGCGGCGAAGGGGATGAACTGGTACAGCCCTTTATGCCAGAAATGCAGGAGGGTAGCGGGTTTCGCCAGTTTGTAGCCCACCAGCAGCAAGACGGCGGCGAGGGTGGACAGGGGGATCATGTTGAGGATAAAGGGAATCGCCAAAACGCACACCAGCAACAGGACGCCGTGGATAACGGCAGACAGTTTGTGCGTCGCGCCTGCATTGGCGTTGGCGGACGAACGCACGACGACGGAGGTGATGGGCAGGCCGCCGATAAGCGAGCTGACGATGTTGCCTGCGCCCTGCGCGCGCAATTCGCGGTTGGTATCGGTGATGCGGCGGCGGGTGTCGAGGCGGTCGGCGGCTTCGATGCAGAGCAGGGTTTCAATCGAGGCGACAATGGCGATGGTGATGCCGGTCATCCAGACGTAGCTGTTGCCGAAACCTGAAAAGTTGGGCAGCGTGAGCATAGCTGCGGCTTCGCGCCATGTGTCGGGAACGGGCAGTTGGACGAGTTGTCCGGCGGGAATGGCAAGGCTGCTGCCGCTGGCGACAAACCATTGGTTCATCAGTATCCCCGCGCCCACGGCAACCAGCGCGGCGGGCAGGGCTTTGATGTTTTTCAACGCGGGGATTTTGTCCCATACGATTAGGATCGCCATCGACACGCCTGCTACCAAAAGGGAGCCTGTGTGGATGTCGGCGAACAGGGCGGCAGGGTCGGCGAGGCTGCCGTTGCTGCCCAAGGCGAACGGAATCTGTTTCATGATGATAATCACGCCGATGCCCGCCAACATGCCTTCGATAACGGACACGGGGATGTATTCGGCAAGGCTGCCGGCGCGGATGAAGCCGAGCAAAAGCTGGATGGCGCCGGCGATTAAGCCCGCGCACAGAAACAGCTCGAACGAACCGAGTTCGGTAATCGCGGCAAGGATAATCGCTGCCAAGCCTGCGGCGGGGCCGGACACGCTGATGTGCGAGGTGCTGAGGGAACCGATGACGATGCCGCCGACGATGCCCGCCAACACGCCGGACAACGGCGGCGCGCCTGAAGCAAGCGCGATGCCGAGGCACAACGGCAGGGCGACGAGGAAGACGACCAGTCCGGAAGCGAAATTGGACTTAAACAGGCTGCCCAAAGGCTGTTTTTTCTGCTGGGGTTTCATGGTGAGGGGTACTCCTGATGTGTGTATGTTTTTGTATTTGATAGGATTGGGGCAAATCAAGGTCGTCTAAAAAATCAGGACGCTTGTCCAAACTGATTTTCAGACGACCTCCAAGCCATCAACCCGCTTTCTTGCGCGCGTTGACCACCCATTCTGAATCGGTGAGGTCGTAGATTTTCTGGATGTCGGCGAGGATGTTTTTGAAGTCGATGTTCAAATCGATGAGGCGGCCGGTACGCAGGTCAAAGACCCAGCCGTGCACGATCGGGTAGCCGTCGAGCAGGTAGCGTTCCTGCACGCACGCCATTTTGATGACGTTGAGGCACTGCTCCTGCACGTTCAATTCGACCAGGCGGTCGTAGCGCAGATGTTCGTCTTCGATTGCGTCCAGTTCTTCCTGATGCAGGCGGTACACGTCGCGGATGTTGCTCAACCACGGATTCATCGTGCCAAAATCTTCGGGCAGCATCGCCGCTTTGATGCCGCCGCAGTTGTAGTGGCCGCAGATGATGATGTGTTTGACTTTCAGATGCGAGACGGCGTATTCGATGGCGGAGGCGGCATTCATGTCCAAACCGTGCACAAGGTTGGCGACGTTGCGGTGCACGAACACGTCGCCCGGTTCAAACCCCATCAGCTCTTCCGCCGCGACGCGGCTGTCGGAGCAGCCGATGTAGAGGTATTCGGGATTTTGTCCGTCGGCGAGGTCTTTGAAGTAATCGGGGCATTGCTGCCTCTTCGTTTCCTGCCATTTGCGGTTGTTTTCAAAAATGACTTCGTATGATTGGCTCATGCGGCTTCCTTTCTGCTTGATGTGTCGTCTGTTTTTTTTGTTACCGCACCCTGTTGCGGATGCGGCCTCTGTAAGGGTTGCGCATTCTAGGAAGGCAAAATTAGAGAAAAATTAGCCATAAAATGCCGTATAAATATGTAAATTCGGCATTTTCAAGCAAAAGGTCGTCTGAAAACCTTTTTTCAACCCAACCAAATAAAAAAGGAGAAACCGCCGTTTCTCCCTATCTTTCAAAAAATTAAACCGCCCTCATCCACACGCCGCCTCCCCGTCCGAAAATCCTCCTGCTGTCTGCCATTTCCCCGCAATTTTCAGACGACCTCCTTACCAATCCTTACACTTTACGGCATAATGGCGGACTGTTTTTCCGAGGAGAATTCCATGTCCGTCAAAACCCCGTCGCTATTCGGCGGCGCCATGATTATCGCCGGTACAGTCATCGGCGCAGGCATGCTTGCCAACCCGACCGCCACCTCCGGCGTCTGGTTCACAGGCTCGCTGATTGTGTTGCTTTACACTTGGTTTTCCATGCTTTCCAGCGGTCTGATGATCCTTGAAGTCAACACCCACTATCCGCACGGCGCCAGCTTCGACACCATGGTCAAAGACCTGCTCGGCCCAACTTGGAACGTCATCAACGGCATCGCTGTCGCCTTCGTTTTATATTTACTTACCTACGCCTACATCTTCGTCGGCGGCGACTTGACCGCCAAAGGCTTGGGCAGCGCGGTGGGTAGCGATGTTTCGCTCACCGTCGGACAGCTTGTCTTCTTCGGCATCCTCGCCTTTTGCGTGTGGGCGTCGGCACGGCTGGTCGATCGCTTCACCAGCGTCCTCATCGGCGGTATGGTGCTGACTTTCATCTGGGCGACCGGCGGGCTGATTGCCGATGCCAAACTGCCCGTCCTCTTCGACACCCAAGCCCCCGCAGGCACGAGCTACTGGATTTACATCTCCGCCGCCCTGCCCGTCTGCCTCGCCTCCTTCGGCTTCCACGGCAACGTCTCCAGCCTGCTCAAATACTTTAAAGGCGATGCGCCCAAAGTCGCCAAATCCATTTGGGCAGGTACGCTGGTCGCGCTCGTGATTTACGTCCTGTGGCAAGTCGCCATCCAAGGCAACCTGCCGCGCAACGAATTCGCCCCCGTCATCGCCGCCGAAGGGCAAGTCTCCGTCCTCATCGAAACCCTGTCCAAGTTCGCCCAAACCGGCAGCATGGACAAAGTGTTGACCCTCTTCTCCTACATGGCGATTGCCACTTCCTTCCTCGGCGTAACGCTCGGCCTCTTTGACTACATCGCCGACATCTTCAAATGGAACGACAGCGTGTCCGGCCGCACCAAAACCGCCGCCCTCACCTTCCTGCCGCCCCTGATTTTCTGTCTGTTGTATCCAACAGGCTTCGTTACCGCCATCGGCTACGTCGGTCTGGCGGCAACCATTTGGACCGGCATCATCCCCGCCATGCTGCTCTACCGTTCGCGCCAAAAATTCGGCGCAGGCAAAAACTACAAGGTTTACGGCGGATTCGGGCTGATGGTTTGGGTTTTCCTCTTCGGTATCATCAACATCGCCGCGCAGGTATTGAGCCAGCTCGAACTCGTCCCCGTGTTCAAAGGCTGACAACCCAACCGCACAAGAGGTCGTCTGAAAACCCCATCAAAGGTTTTTTCAGACGACCTTTTCTGTATTTCGCACAGACAGTATCAGCCCCTTAAAAATCCATTGCATTTTCGCTCAATCCATTAACATTTAACCTTGTTGGAAACGCAATTTGTTTGTTAGTATTAAGCCATTGCCGTTACGTCCGCATCACGGCGGCGACGGACAACCTCCAAGACGGACAACCTCCAAATAGAAAGGACACATATCATGGCTAAATTATTGGTCGCTCCGGTATCCGCCGGTTTGGACGTGGCAGCAGCAAGCAAAGCCTTTGCCCAAGCTTTGGGCGCGCAAGTTTTCCAACCGCTCGACGCATCCGCCGAAACTCTGTTGGCACAAGGCAAAAGCGACGACTGGTTTGACGCTGTGGTCGGCAAAGCCGTCGCACTCAATACCGACAATCTTGTTATCGAAGGTATCGCCCCCGAAGCGGACAAACTCTTCCTGTCCGGCAAAAACGTCGAGCTGGCATTGTCTTTGGATGCAGGCGTAGTCTTGGCATTGCAATCTGATAGTGCTGACGCAGCCGAAGTGGCACACCGAATCAACCTTGCCAAACAGCTTTATACCAACGCACCGGGTCTTTTGGAAGGCTTCATTATTGAAGGCGCGGCAGCATCCGTAGGCGAAGAAGTCGCCCGCCTGACCGGACTGACATTCTACGGCTCAAGCAGCGCGCTCAAAGACGTATCTGCGTTGGCAAAACGCGAAGCCTCCCGCCTTTCTCCCGCCCAATTCCGTTACAACCTGATTGATTTTGCCCGCAAAGCCGATATGCGCATCGTCCTGCCTGAAGGTGCAGAACCGCGTACCGTCGCCGCAGCCGCCATCTGCCACGAAAAAGGCATTGCCCGCTGCGTCTTGCTTGCCAAACGCGAAGAAGTTGAAGCCGTTGCCAAAGAACGCGGCATCAGCCTGCCTGACTCGTTGGAAATCATCGATCCCGCTACATTGGTCGAACAATACGTCGAGCCGATGTGCGAATTGCGCAAATCCAAAGGCCTGACGCCTGAAGACGCCCGCAAACAACTGCAAGACACCGTTGTCCTCGGCACCATGATGATGGCGCAAAACGACGTGGACGGCTTGGTATCCGGCGCCGTTCATACGACCGCCAACACCATCCGCCCCGCCTTGCAGCTGATTAAAACCGCACCGGGCGCCAGCCTCGTGTCCAGCGTATTCTTCATGCTGCTGCCCAACCAAGTCCTCGTCTTCGGCGACTGCGCGGTCAACCCGAACCCGACGCCCGAACAGCTTGCCGATATCGCCATCCAATCCGCCGATACCGCCAAAGCCTTCGGCATCCCGCCTAAAGTTGCCATGATTTCCTACTCCACCATCAATTCAGGCAGCGGCCCTGATGTCGATGCCGTGATTGAAGCCACCAAACTGGCAAAAGAAAAACGCCCGGACTTGGAAATCGACGGCCCGCTGCAATACGATGCGGCTACCGTGCCTGAAATCGGCAAAACCAAAGCCCCTGAAAGCACCGTCGCCGGTCAGGCAAGCGTCTTGATTTTCCCGAACCTCAACACCGGCAACTGTACTTACAAAGCCGTACAACGCAGCGCCAACGTCCTGAGCGTCGGCCCGCTGTTGCAAGGTTTGCGCAAACCGGTCAACGACCTTTCCCGCGGCGCATTGGTAGAAGACATCGTCTTCACCATCGCCCTGACAGCGGTTCAGGCAAAACAAATGGCAAACTGATTACTTGAATTTTTAAAGTAAACACAGGTCGTCTGAAAACCTATCAATAAGGTTTTCAGACGACCTTATATATTCGGACGGTACATACCTGGCCGAAACCCTGCACCTTGGCTATACTCTTTCAGACGACCTTTCCGCACCTTCATCATGGAACAACCCGATTTCTTCCCCATCCCCAGCCCCTGCATCGGCGTATGCGAAGCCAACGAAAAAGGCTATTGCAAAGGTTGCCTGCGCAGCCGCGAAGAGAGATTGTATTGGCAGCAGATGACGGACGATCAAAAACACCAAGTCATGCGCCTGCTGCATATGCGCAAAACCAAAATCCGCAACAAAAAACTCGATTTGCTGAGACAACAGGACGAATGGGAAGAAATACAGCAGGACAATTTGTTTGACGACAACTTCGTTCCGGAAACTTAAAACGAGAAAGAGGTTCTCCTTGTCCTTCGCAATAAAAGGTCGTCTGAACCCAAGCAGCAGATTTTGGTTTGCTTTTAGGTTTTCAGACGACCTTTCCCGCCTTAAAATACATCCCCTCAAATACAACTATACTCCGTCCGCACACCATGCCCGTCAAAATCCAAACCCGCCCCGTCAACCAAAACGTCCTCGATGATTTGCTCACTGCCGGCGCCGACCCTTTAATCGCCCGCCTGTGCGCCTCGCGCGACGTGCAGAGTCCCGCCGAATTGGACGACAAACTTGCCGGCCTTCTGCCTTATCAATCGCTGACGAATTGCGAAGCTGCCGCCCGCCGTCTGGCGGATGCCATCGAACGCAAGGAAAAAATCCTGATTGTCGCCGACTACGATGCCGACGGCGCGACCGCGTGTTCCGTCGGTATGAGCGGCTTGGCGGCGATGCGTGCGGCGGTGGATTTCCTCGTACCCAACCGCTTCGAACACGGCTACGGCTTGACGCCCGAGCTTGCCGAAATCGCCGCCGCGCAAGGCGTGGATTTGCTGATTACGGTCGATAACGGCATCGCCAGCATCGCAGGAGTGGCGCGGGCGCAGGAATTGGGTTTGGACGTGATCGTAACCGACCATCACCTGCCCGCCGAAACCGTACCCGACTGCATCATCGTCAATCCGAACCAAAAAGGCTGCGGCTTCCCCAGCAAAAGTCTGGCGGGCGTGGGCGTGATTTTTTATGTGTTGATGGCGTTGCGTGCCGAATTGCGCCGCCGTAATTATTTTTCAGACGACCTTAGAGAGCCGAATTTGGGCGAACTTTTGGATTTGGTCGCACTCGGCACCGTCGCCGACGTCGTCCCCCTCGACCACAACAACCGTATCCTCGTGTCGCAAGGTTTGAAACGGATGCGTTCCGGCAAAATGCGGCCCGGCATCCGCGCCCTGTTTGAAGTGGCGCGGCGCGACTGGCGCAAAGCGCAGCCTTTTGACATGGGGTTTGCACTGGGTCCGCGCATCAACGCCGCCGGACGGCTCGACGATATGTCGGTCGGCATCGCCTGCCTGTTGGCGCGCGACGACGCGGAAGCGCAGGCATTGGCGGCGCAGTTGAACGACCTCAATATCGAACGCCGCGAAATCGAGCAATCCATGCTGCAAGACGCGCTAAACGCCTTTCCTGAAACCCTGCCTTCAGGTCAGACGACACTGGTCGCCTACCGCGACGACTTTCATCAAGGCGTGGTCGGCATCGTCGCCAGCCGCCTCAAAGACCGATTTTACCGCCCGACCATCGTGTTCGCCCCTGCGGACAACGGCGAAGTGCGCGGTTCGGGGCGTTCCATCCCCAACCTGCACCTGCGCGACGCTTTGGATTTGGTGTCCAAACGCCACCCCGATTTGATTTTGAAATTCGGCGGACACGCGATGGCGGCGGGCTTGAGCATACTCGAACACAACATTCCCGCGTTTCAGACGGCCTTTGAAGAAGCCGTGCGCGAAATGGTGTGCGAAGACGATTTATCGCAAACCTTCATCACCGACGGCAGCCTAAAAGCCTGCGACATCACGTTGGAACAGGCGCAAAACCTCGCCCGCCACGTTTGGGGACAAGGCTTCGCGCCGCCGAGCTTTACCGACGAATTTCACGTCGTCCGCCAGCAACCCTTGGGCGCAGAGGGCAAACATAAAAAAGTCTGGCTGCAAAAAGACGGCTACGAATTTGAAGCCATGTTCTGGCGGTGCAGCGAAGACATCCCCGAATACATCCGCACGGTTTACCGCCCCGTGGCAAACGAATGGCGCAATCAGATGGAATTGCAGCTTTACATCGATTACTGGGAAGCGGCTTAAGGCTTGCGAAAGATAAAAGGTCGTCTGAAACCGAAGATCAGGTTTCAGACGACCTTTATGCTTTTGAAGCTCAGTTCAACCTATTTCTTCAAAATATATTTGCGTACAGCGGCATTGTGTTCTTCCAGATTATGGCTGAACTGGCTCAAGCCGGTGCCGTCCATTTTGGAGACGAAATAGAGGTATTTTTCATTCGACGGATGCGCGGCGGCTTCAAGGGCGGCTTTGCTTGGCAGGGCGATGGGGGTCGGGGTTAAGCCGCTGCGGGTGTAGGTGTTATACGGCGTATCGCGCTGGAGGTCGGCTTTGCGGATTTTGCCTTTGTACGCGCTGCCCATACCGTAAATCACGGTCGGATCGGTTTGCAGGCGCATGCCGATGTTGAGGCGGTTGACGAATACGGAAGCAACATGGGCGCGGTCGTCTTCGTGGGCGGTTTCTTTTTCAATCAGGCTCGCCATAATCAGCATTTCATACGGATTTTTGTAGGGCAATCCGCTTTGGCGATCTTCCCAAGCGTCGTTCAGACGACGTTGCATGGTTTGATAAGCGGTTTGGTAGATTTGCAAATCGCTGCTGCCTGCGTCGATTTCGTAGCTGTCGGGGAAGAACTGTCCTTCGGGATTGCTGCTGAGCGCGTCGGGGGCAATTGCCTGCATGAGTTCGGCATCGCTCCAACCGCGTGTTTTGTGTTCGATGTCGGGGGTGTTATCGATGATTTTACGCATGGTGGCAAAACGCGAACCTTCGACGATTTGAACGGTAACGGCATCGGGTCTGCCGTTGCGGATTTTCTGCAAAACGCCCCATGCGGAAATATTGGAAGGAAGGCGGTACGAGCCGGCGTTGAGTTTATTGTGTGCACCTATCAGGTAGGCGGCTGCGACCAGCACATGGCGGTTGTAAACGACTCCGTCTTCGGCAAGCGTACGGCTGACGGAAGAGATGCCTTGGTTTTTGGCAATTTTGATGCGGTATGCTTTGCCGTTGTCTTTGGGAACAAACAGCAAGGCGGCGAACACGGCGGCAACGGCAACAAAAAATACCGCAAACCATTTCAACATTTTTTTCAGCATGGTAGGATTTTTGATTTGTGAACGTCGGGCGACAGTATAACCGAAATGCGCACCCCATTCCCGCGCGCCCGCCCGACGTATGTTTTTTCCGCCTCAGTGGTCGTCTGAAATAAAGGGTCGTCTGAATTATGAATCTTCCGTCCGAATGCCAAGACATTGACTGGCAACAAGGCTGGTGGCAGCCTGCCCGCCGCGCGTTTTCTCCGAACTTCGAGCCGCGTGCAGAATCAGAAACTGTGTCGCTGGTGGTTTTACACAATATTTCGCTGCCGCCTTTCGAATATGGGACGGGCGCGGTGGAAAAGCTGTTTACCAACCGCATCGCCCCCAACGAACATCCGTTTTTCAGCGTCATCCACACCTTGCGCGTTTCCAGCCATTTTCTGATCACCCGCGAGGGCGAGGCGGTGCAGTTCGTTTCTTGCGACGATATGGCGTACCACGCGGGCGTGTCGTCGTTTCGCAGACGTGAAAAGTGCAACGCGTTTTCGGTCGGTATCGAATTGGAAGGCTGCGATTTCGAGCCGTTTGCCGAGGCGCAATATCAAACGCTGGAAACCCTGCTGCACGCGTTGGTCGGGCATTACCCCATCACCGCTGTTACCGGTCATCAGGACATCGCTCCCGACCGCAAAACCGACCCCGGCCACTTTTTCGACTGGCAAAGATTGCAGGCAGCAGGTTTCCCGGTTGTCCGTTAATCGCTCAAAAATGCCATATAGCATTTTTCAGACGACCCAGCCCGATTTTGGGCTATCATTCACGGCATTTGCTGTCAGAAAAGTTTATTTTCGTTATAATTGAATGTTCATACGGGACAATCCGTGTCCGACTCCGACGAACTTACTCGCGGCAATACGATTCCGCATGCGCCCAAAGGCAAACCGCCCCGGGCAACGAAGACGGAATGCCGCTCTTACAAAAAAGTGATTACCCATGATTTTCATCGTCTTAGGCTTGGCAGTCATCCTTGCCGTCATCGCCTACAATATGTACCAAGAAAACCAATACCGCAAACAGGTGCGCGAGCAGTTCGGCCACTCCGACAAAGACGCGCTCCTGAACAGTAAAACCAGCCATGTGCGCGACGGTAAAGAATCCGGCGGCAAAGGCCTGTTCGTCAAAAAAGCGAACAAAGCCCAAGAAGCCGCGCTGCGCAATCTGCAAGAACAAGACGAAATCTTCGCCGCCAAAGCCAAACTCGCCAAACCTTCCGCCATCAAAACCGATGTCGAGTTGGCGATTGAAGACGACTTTACCGACGAGCCGGTACAGCATACCGTCATCGGACTGAACAACGAAATCACCACCCAAGCCGCCAGCGACGAGCCGGTCAACCTGCCGTCCGCCGCCAACCAGCCTTTGGTCAGCTTGGACGAATTGTCTCAAGTCGAATTGCCGTGGTTTGACCCGCGCTTCGACTACCTCGCCTACATCGCCCTCTCCGAAGCGCAAGAGCTGCACGCCCTGCCCCGCCTGTCCAACCGCCACCGTTTCCAAATCATCGGCTGCACCATGGACGACCGCTTCCAAGTTGCCGAACCGATTCCGAGCGTGTATTACCAAGGTTTCGTCGTCGGCCTGCAAGCAGTCAGCCGCAACGGTTTGGCAACCCAAGAAGAATTGCAACAGTTCAACCAACAAGTTGACACCTTTGCCCAACTGATGGGCGGCAAAGTCCTCCACACCGATTTGGCGGCATTTACCGAAGTTGCGCAGGCATTGGACACCTTCTGCGCCCGCGTCGATCAAACCATCGCCATCCACTTGGTTTCACACAGCAACATCAGCGGCGTCGAACTGCGCGCTTCTGTTGAAAACCTCGGCTTCGTATTGGGCGAAGACGGCGCATTCCACTACACCGGACAAACCGGCAGCCCGATGTTTGCCATCCACAGCCTCACAGGCGACGCGTTTACCAACGCCCTGTTGGACAACCAGTCCTACAAAGGCTTCAGCATGTTGCTCGACATCCCGCATGCCCCAGCCGGCGAAAAAACCTTCGACCTCTTCATGGACTTGGCGGTACGCCTCTCCGGTCAGTTGGGCTTGGATTTGGTCAACGACAAAATGGAAGAAGTTTCTACCCAATGGCTCAAAGACATTCGCAATTACGTCTTGGCACGTCAGGAAGAAATGCTCAAAGTCGGCATCAAACCCGGCAGCAAACAAGCCCTGCGCCTGTTCTCCTAAAATCGAATGTAATCAAAGCGGATATGTCGTTACGGCATATCCGCTTTTTTTCGGGTAAAATTCAGCTGTTTTCAACTTATCCTTTTCAGACGACCTTTGTCCGTCCCATCATGTATAGTGGATTAAATTTAAATCAGGACAAGGCGACGAAGTCGCAGACAGTACAGATCGTACGGAACCGATTCACTTGGTGCTTCAGCACCTTAGAGAATCGTTCTCTTTGAGCTAAGGCGAGGCAACGCCGTACTGGTTTAAAGTTAATCCACTATATCAGACAAAGGTCGTCTGAAAACCTTCCTCCATGAATCCGACTGCACAACACATCCGCCACCTCACCGACCTCCTCAACCGCTACGCCTACGAATACTACACCCTCGACTCGCCCAACGTACCCGATGCCGAATACGACAAATTATTCCGCGAACTCGAAGCGTTGGAGCTGAACCATCCCGAACTCAAACTACCCGACAGCCCGACCCAGCGCGTCGGCGGCGAGCCTCTAGCGGGATTTGCCGAAGTGCGCCACGAAGTGCCGATGCTGTCGCTGACCAACGCCTTTTCCCCGCAAGATGAAAACGGCGTGTTCGACCATGCCGAAATGTACGCTTTCGACCAACGCGTGCGCGACGGTTTGGACGGCGGCAATCCCGAATACGTTATCGAACCCAAATTCGACGGCCTCGCCATCAGCCTGCTCTACCGCGACGGCGTATTGGTGCAGGCGGCGACACGCGGCGACGGCACGACGGGCGAAGACGTTACCCAAAATGTCAAAACCGTCGCCAACATCCCCCTGCGGCTGCACGGCGAAAATCCACCCGAACTCATCGAAGTGCGCGGCGAAGTGCTGATGCTCAAAGCCGATTTCACCGCCCTCAATAAAAGACAAGCCGAAAACGGGCAAAAACCCTTTGCCAACCCGCGCAATGCCGCCGCCGGCAGCCTGCGCCAACTCGATTCGCGCATCACCGCGCAACGCAAACTGCACTTTTTCCCCTACTCCATCGCCCGTCAGCAAGGCGGTTTCACAGCCGAAGAACACATCCAAGAACTCGCTTATTTCCAAGAGCTCGGCTTCAGCCTGCCTAACGGCAATTTCGGCTGTTTCAAAAATATCGACGAAGTATTGGCGTTTTACGAACAAATGCAGCAAAAACGCCCCGAACTGCCCTACGAAATCGACGGCATGGTGGTCAAAGTCAACAGCTTGGCACAACAGCGCGAACTCGGCTTCATCTCCCGCGCGCCGCGCTGGGCGATTGCCCACAAATTCCCCGCCGAAGAAGCCTTGACCGTCGTCGAAGCCATAGACGTGCAAATCGGGCGCACCGGCGCGGTTACCCCCGTCGCCCGCCTGCAACCCGTATTCGTCGGCGGCGTCACCGTCACCAACGCCACCCTGCACAATCAAGACGAAGTATCGCGCAAAGACGTGCGCATCGGCGACACCGTCGTCGTGCGCCGCGCCGGAGACGTAATTCCCGAGGTCGTGCGCGTGATTTTCGAACGCCGCCCGATGCAGAAAACTACCATTGCCGTTTCAGACGACCTCAAACATCAACAAGACGACCTCTTTGCCGAAACACCGTCCGCCAACCAAACCCAATCCGTTCCGCTCCATAAGCCCTACCGCCTACCGACCCATTGCCCCATTTGCCGCAGCGAAATCGAACGCGAAGAAGGCGAAGCCGTCGCCCGATGCAGCGGCGGCATGCTGTGTCAGGCGCAACGCGCGCAAGGCTTAATCCACTTCGCCTCACGCAAAGCCATGGACATCGACGGCCTTGGTCAAAAACAAATCGAGCAACTGGTCGCCCAAAACCTCGTCCGCCACTTCGCCGACCTCTACCGCCTCGACATCCCGACCTTGCAAAAAATGAAGGAAACGGCGGATAAAGGGTCGTCTGAAAACGAAAACGGCGACGCCGAAACGGTTTCAGGCGACTTGTCTGAATCCAATACCCAAAACGGCAAAAAACAGCCGACCAAGTGGGCGGAAAACATCCTCGCAGGCATAGAAGCCAGCAAAACGCCCGAACTCGCCCGCTTCCTGTTCGCGCTCGGCATCCGCCACGTCGGCGAACGCACCGCCAAAACGCTGGCGCAGGCATTCGGCTCATTGGAACACGTCCGCCGCGCACCCGAACCCATCCTCGCCTGCCTGCCCGACATCGGCACCGTCGTCGCCCGCTCCATCGCCCACTTCTTCGCCCAAGACGCGCAGCAGGCGATGATAGACGAGCTGCTCGCCGCAGGCGTTGCCCCGCAAACCCAAGCCGTTACCATCCCGCCCGCCCGCCATGCCGAGCCGCAACGCTGGATTGCCCGCCTGCCCGGTTTCAAAATCAGCGAAAACAAAGCCCAAGCCTTATGGGAACTCGCCGGCAAAAGCATAGAAGGCCTGCAAACCGACAAAGCCCTGCCTGCTGACTGGCAAACATGGCGCAGCGAAACACAAAACGCCGCCCTGCTCGAAAACCTGAAAACCTTCTTCGCCCAAACGTCGTCTGAAAACCAAGACGAAGTGTTTTCAGACGACCTAAACGAAGCCGTAGCAGGCAAAACCTTTGTGTTAACCGGTACCCTACCCACCCTCAAACGCGACCAAGCCCAAGCCTTGATCGAAGCCGCAGGCGGTAAAGTTTCCGGCAGCGTGTCCAAAAAAACCGACTACGTCGTCGCGGGAGAGGCCGCCGGCAGCAAGCTGGAAAAAGCCAATGCCTTGGGTGTGGCGGTATTGAGTGAGGAAGAGCTTTTGGCGATGCTGGGCTGAATACCCGCCAAACATACCGCAGATTAAACTAGGAAATCCCCGCATCGTAATTCCCCCATATGCGGAAACAACAGCATAGATATTGCTGATTCGGATTTATAAAATAAGGTCGTCTGAAAATTTTTCAGACGACCTTTATGGGTGTAAACAAAAGGAAAAACCATGGACAAAGGGAATAAACCCAATCGCTTATTATGGGTATTAGGCGGAATCGCTGTTGCAGCATTTATCTTTGTTTTAGAACGATATATCAACAATTTTAAAACATTCCCCATTGCTAACGACTCCGCCACATGGGGAACATTCGGCGACTATCTGGGCGGCACGCTGAACCCTATCATCAGCTTCCTAGCCCTTATCGGCCTACTCTATACCATTCATCAGCAAGCGCAGGAAATGCAAGCAACGCGCGAAGAGTTGAAACAGGCGGCAGAACAGCAACGCCAACAGGTAGAGCAACAAAGCCGCCAGTCAGAAATTTTTAATCTTCAACAATTTGAATCGACATTTTTTTCTTTGCTGGATCAGCATAATAAGGTTATCGAAAACCTTGTTGAATCAAAAATATTTGATCTAACAAATATTACCATTGATGAGAAATTTAATATTGATTGTTATATAAAAAATAATATTCGCCAGAACCCCTTACTAAAACGATATTTTATTATATTATTTCAAATACTTAAATTTATATCATTAAGTTTATCCAAAGATATAGAAGGAAAAACAGATAATAAGCTCACCATAAATGACTTTTCCAAAGATAATCAAAATTCGATGGAAAAACTTAGTAATCATTATATTAATCCACAAGAGAAAATATATAGCGATATTCTTCGCTCTTTTATTCCCAATGATATCTTGAAATTACTTATTTTTAACTGCCTACATTCAGATCAAAAACATGAAGGATACAGTTCAGCAATATTTTATAATTTCCAAGGCTTAATAAATAGATATAACTTTTTAGAAAATTTACAATTAACTATTCCCACGATAGAAAATTATAGTGAAATTTTTCAAAAGGATCACAATGGTTTCATATGGCTTTTTCACATAACAAATTCCATTGATAGCATTGAAAAATCCTTTGGGAAGAATAATCTATTTAGGGATATAAAGAAATTCAAACATTCCAAAGTTAACCATATTGAAATAATCAAAACTGGTATATCTGAACTTACAAATCAAAAAAACCAAACACATGAACAAACTAAAAAAATCTCCAATGACAAAGGAAATATAAACGAACAAGAAAAAAACGAAATAGATCGCCAGTTAAGAACATTAGAAAAATTACTGAACTTTTTGAAAGATGAAAAAATTCCTAATATTTAGATAAGATTATCTGAAAATCTAAAGGTCGTCTGAAAATTTTCAGACGACCTTTATTCTATTATCAACACCAAACCACGCCGTTCAATGCAATTTATGAACTGATACCAACTGCACTAATCTTATCAATATTCCCATCTTTGCCCACAACGGTCGATATCATGCTGACTTACACCCGCAGCGTCCGACTGGATGCGCCGCTCGAACCGATATTCCGCTACTGCACTTCCCGACACGGATTTTCCCGTCAGTTCCCGTTTGACGTGCAATGGTTATCAGAAAAGGAATACTGGGCGCGGGGAGATATTTTGGATTTCAGATACAGAGTTTGCGGGATTTGGTTGCGGCATCGTGCCGAAATCATTTCGCTTGAGCCGAACCAATCGTTTACCGACCTGATGCTGAAAGGGATTTACCGTTCCTTCCGCCATACACATGAATTCAAATTTTCCGAGGGGCGTACCTGCGTGACGGATACGGTGGAATTTACTTTCGGGCTGGGAAAAACGATTGACCGGCTAATCGGACTACCGACTTTGCGTCGGACATTTGAAAAACGCCACCGTTTATTGAAAGAGTGGGCTGCCCAATGGGCTGATTATGCTGAAGATGCTACAAGTTAAAGGCATGGAAAAAGTCGTCTGAAAACCCGTATCTGAATTTTCAGACGACCTTCTTCATTCTCACTACATTACAAAACGGCTGCCGGATAGGACCCGATGACTTTGACAAACGATGCGCGTTCGCTCAAAAGCCCCAGGGCGTTTTGGACTTTTTCGTCGTTTTGATGTCCTTCGATGTCGATGAAGAACAGGTATTCCCACAACGCAGATTTGCTCGGGCGGCTTTCGAACTTGGTCATTGAAATGCCCGATTCGGTAAACGGCTGCAACAGCGCGGCGACGGCACCGGCGCGGTTGGGCGCGGAGACTGCCAGCGAGGTTTTGTCGTTGCCGCTGCTGCCGGTATCTTGATGCCCCATAACCAAGAAGCGCGTGGTGTTGTTCGGCTCGTCTTCGATACATTCGGCGACATAGTTCAAATGGTAAATATCGGCAGCGGTACGTCCTGCGATGGCGGCGATACTGGGGTCGTCTGATTCTGCCACCAGCCTTGCCGCCTCTCCGTTGCTGGAAACGGCGATGCGTTCGGCGTTGGGCAGGTTGCGTCCGAGCCAGTCGTTGCATTGCGCCAGCGCTTGGGCGTGGGCGAAGACTTTTGTGATGCCGCCCAATTCGTGCGTGCCTTTACGCAAGAGGTTGTGATGGATGCGGACAATGACTTCGCCGCAGGCTTTCAATGCGGTTACCGCCAATAAATCTAAGGTGCGTCCGACCGAACCTTCGGTCGAGTTTTCAACCGGTGCGACCAAATAATCCGCCTGCCGCGTTTCGACTTGACGGAAACACTGGTCTATGGTTTGAAAAGCGGCGGTATGTGCGGCATGGCCGAAATGTTTGATGGCTGCCTGCTGGGTAAACGTTCCCTGCGGACCGAGGTAGGCAATCGTCAGCGGACGCTCCACCGCCAAGCATTCGCTCATCACTTCGCGAAACAGCCTTGCGATGGATTCGTCAGGCAACGGGCCTTGGTTCAAACTCTGAATCCGCCTCAATACCGCGACTTCGCGCTCGGGACGGTACACCGCGCCTGTTCCTTTCAATTCGCCGATGGCGTGCGCATGGCCTGCGCGCTCGTTCAACAGGCGCAAAATCTCGGCATCGATTTCATCGATGGCATTGCGGTGCGGCAAAAGCTGTTCGTCAATGGATAAGGACATATCGACAAGCCCCTTGTGATTCATTCATAAATACAAGCAATCATTCTAACATCAAACAGGTCGTCTGAAAGCTGAATACGTTTTCAGACGACCTGTTTTATAGTGGATTAACTTTAAACCAGTACGGCGTTGCCTCGCCTTGTCGTACTATCTGTACTGTCTACGGCTTCGTCGCCTTGTCCTGATTTAAAGTTAATCCACTATAGAATCCCTCGTCCTTTCTCGAACGCAGCCTTTACCGGCATCATTTTGCCGCCCGTTTGGCGCGTATCCGGCGTATATTTTGGGGATTTGGTACAGGGGTCGTCTGAAAATGTAAAGACAGCGTCCCTGCAATGCAAAAAAGCGCAAAAGCATAGGAAAACAAGCTATCAAAAAACTCAAAATGCGTGTTAAGATTAGCCATCACTATCCGCCGCACCCGTTTATTTCGGGTTTGCGCAGCGCATACAATCACGAAAAGGAAATCCCATGAGTCGCGTATTACTCGTAGATGACGACGCTTTGCTGACTGAATTGCTCACTGAATACCTTACCGCCGAAGGATTGAATGTCCACAGCGTTCCGGACGGCGAAGCCGGTGTACACGAAATCCTGACCGGTCAGTACGATGTTGTCGTATTAGACTCCATGATGCCGAAAATGAACGGCTTGGACGTATTGAAAAACGTCCGTTCCCAAAGCACCGTTCCCATCATCATGCTGACCGCTAAAGGCGACGACATCGACCGCATCATCGGATTGGAAATGGGTGCGGACGACTATGTTCCGAAACCTTGCACCCCGCGCGAACTGTTGGCACGCATCAACGCCATTCTGCGCCGCGCCCAACAAAGCGGCGAGCCGAACAACGCGCCAAACAGCATTTCCGTCAGCGATGTTGTCCTGTACCCTGCCAAACGTCAGGCAACCATCAAAGATACTCCGCTTGAGCTGACCAGCACCGAGTTCAACCTGCTCGAAGTCCTGATGCGCCACGCCGGACAAGTTGTCAGCAAAGAAACTTTGTCCATCGAAGCGCTTGATCGCAAACTGGCAAAATTCGACCGCAGCATCGACGTCCATATCTCCAGCATCCGCCACAAACTGGGCGATGCCTCGCTGATTCAGACCGTACGGGGCTTGGGCTACCTGTTTGTTAAAAATTAAAGATAAAACAGATCAATGAAACTGTTTCAACGCATCTTCGCCACATTTTGCGCAGTCATCGTCTGCGCAATCTTTGTGGCGAGTTTTTCTTTTTGGCTGGTGCAAAATACCCTTGCTGAAAACCAATTCAACCAACGCCGCACCATCGAAACCACTTTGATGAACAGCATCCTCTCCGCCTTTAGGGCGCGCGGGGACAGCGGTGCGCGCGAAATTTTGGCGGAATGGGAAGACAGCCCCGTCTCCAATTCCGTTTACGTCATTTTGGGCGACGAGAAAAAAGACATCCTCGACCGCAATATCGACGGACACACCATCGAACGCGCCCGCGTGTTTGCCATCAATAATCCCAATTCCGATTTGGCACACATCGAATACGACCGTTTCGGCGAGGAATACCTCTTCTTTATCAAAGGTTGGGACAGCCATCAGGCGCAACGCCTGCCCAGCCCGCTCTTCATCCCGGGTCTGCCGCTCGCCCCGATTTGGCACGAATTTATCATCCTGTCCTTCATCATCGTCGTCGGCCTGTTGATGGCGTACATCCTCGCCAGCAATATTACTAAGCCCATCAAAATCTTGGGCAGCGGTATGGACAGAGTGGCAAACGGCGAACTTGAAACCCGTATTTCACAACAAGTGGACGACCGCGACGACGAATTGTCCCACCTTGCCATCCAGTTCGACAAAATGGCGGAAAAACTGGAAAAACTCGTTGCCAAAGAACGCCACCTGCTTCACCACGTCTCCCACGAAATGCGCTCTCCCTTGGCGCGCATGCAGGCGATTGTCGGACTGATTCAGGCGCAGCCGCAAAAGCAGGAGCAATACCTGAAAAGGCTGGAAGGCGAATTGACCCGCATGGATACCTTGGTCGGCGAGTTGCTGACGCTTTCCCGTTTGGAAACGTCCAACATCCCGCTGGAAAAAGAAAGCCTGAAACTCGTCCCCTTCCTGAAAAACATCGTGGAAGACAACCAAAGCATCGCCCAGCAGAACAAACAAACCGTTACCCTTTCGGTCGAACCCAGAATCCCCGAAAATGCCACGGTCTGCGCCAACGAAGGCTATTTGTACCGCGCGTTTGACAACGTTATCCGCAACGCCATCAATTACAGTCCCGAAGGCAGCACCATCCGCGTCAATATCGGACAAGACAGCAAGCATTGGATTGTCGATGTTACCGACAACGGCCCCGGCGTGGACGAAATGCAACTGCCGCACATTTTCACCGCCTTTTACCGCGCCGACTCCAGTGCCAGCAAACCCGGTACCGGCTTAGGCCTTGCCCTGACCCAACACATCATGGAGCAGCACAACGGTAAAATCATGGCTGAAAACATCAAGCCGAATGGTTTGAAAATGCACTTTATCCTGCCCAAAAAGAAAGTGAACGGCAAAGCGGAAAAGCCGCATCCTAAAACTAATTGACTATGAATGTTGCCAATTGGGGTTTGTAAACAAATTGCCACACCCCAAGCCCACAAAAGGTCGTCTGAAAAGAACAAACCCTTACGTTCCCGCCTTTCAGACGACCTTTTATGCCATTTGTCATATATAATGCAAGTGAATAATTAAATCATTTAAAGTTCGCATGTTCCGCCATAAAGAGCAACGAAACAAACTATCCATTGATAACAAAACCAACAACGAACGCCCAATCCCGTTCACTCATCACATACCCCTTCCCCCCCCCGAAAGGTCGTCTGAAACGCAGCGTCCACACACCGAAAAGGAGGCACCATGTCCGCCCAATCCATGTCCGGCTACTTCTTCATGCCCAACCACATCATTCTCGTGGGCGCGAGCGAACGCCCATATAGCTTGGGCGAACGCATCCTGAGCAACCTCCTGAGCGCACCGTTTCAAGGTCAAATTACACCCGTCAACCTCCGCCACCGCACGGTTGCCGGACTCACCTCCTACACCAACCTCAACAAAATCCCCGGCAGCGCCGACCTCGTCATCGCCGTAACGCCGCCCGACAGCTACGACGCCCTGTTCAAATCCTGCCGCAAAAAACAGTTCGGCCACATCATCCTCATTCAAGACTGGGAAAGCCTGTCTGACGACGAATGGCACACCGCCGAAGCCGCCATCAAAAAACACCACGGCAACGAACTCAACATCAGCGTGTGCAGCCCCGCCGGCGTGCAGCTTCCATCGCAAAGCCTCAACATCAGTTCCCAACCCGACCATCCGGCAGGTTACACCGCCCTTCTGACCGGACACGCTTCCGTCAGCAGCAAAATCAACCTCATGCTGCAAAAAATGGGACAGGGCATTTCACGCCACATCAGCCTCAACTATCCGCTCAGCCCCACCACTTCTGCCGACTGGCTCAACCGTTTCGGCCACAACCGCCACACCAAAGTTGCCGTTATCGAACACAACCCGGCCGAAAACCAGCGCAACCTGTTCAGCGCCATCCGCCATTTCACCCGCCACACACCGCTCATCCTCCACGTTACCCACCGTTCGGACGACACCGAAAAAGCCGTGCTACGCTGCCTCGCGCGCCATTGCAACTTCCTCGCCACATTCAGCAGCAGCGAACTCGAAGCCGCCCTGCACGCGCGTTTGTCCGACCTCCCCCCTCTGAACAGCATCGACATCCTGTCCGACACCCCTGCCGAGTGGCTGGAAACCTGTGCCCCCCAAAACCTAAAACTCCAATTCCCCACCAAGCAGCCGCACATCCGACAAGGCTACATCGGCAGCACACCCACGCCCGCACATTACCACAGCATCGCCAGCCAACACCTTCAAAATACCCATACCGAAGCCCTGCTCGCCATCGTTGCCCCGACCGACAGTCCCGACGAAAAAAATCTGACCCGCACCCTGAGCATGCTGGCGAAACACACTGCCAAACCCCTGCTTGTCAGCAGCCGCTTTTCAGACGACCTCCTGCATTTCGACCGTCCCGAACAAGCCCTGCAAGCCGTATCGTTCCGCAACATTGCCGACCAACTGCAAAAAGAGCAGCTACGCATCGCCACGCCAAAAAAAGGTCGTCTGAAAACCCCGCAGGCAAGAAACATTAACAAAGCCCTCGCCTCAAAAGATCTGCCCCTGCTTGCCGAAGCCCTGTGCCTACCTACCTATCAGCACACCGTGCATAACGCCGTGCAATTCCGTTTTCAACGCCATGCCGTCTATGGCGACATCCTGACCGTATGCCATCAAGGCAGAACCACCGCCGCGCTCCCGCCGTTCTCTACGCTGGACAGCGAACACATCGCCCGTTTCGCCCAACTCGACAATACACACACCCTCAACCAGCTCCTGTATACCCTAAACACACTCAGCCAACGGCAGCAATACATCGGCGAAATCCTGCTCAACCTCAACGGCGACCAATACAGCAGCGACTTTGTCTTGCAGGCTGACGAACGCCCCTCCCCAAAAAATAAACCAACCAATATAGCCACCCTCAAGCTCGAACAAGCCGCCGCCAAAGTACAGACCGCAGCGGAATACCTGCGCAGCAAAAATCCTGCTGCCGCCGAGTTCCTCCGCAATACCGGCGAAGCCGCCGCCGAACTTTTGGGCGCAAAAACCGAAAGCGAAGCCCCCATCCAAAACGTGCTCGCCCCCTACCCGAGCGAACATCCTGCTACGCTTACCCTCAAAAACGGCGAAACCGTAACCATCCGCCCCTTCACCCCCGAAGACGCGGAAGCCAAGCAGCAATTCGTCCGCAACCTTTCTCCGCAAGCGCGCTACACCCGCTTCATGACCCACACCAACGAATTGCCCATCCCCACCCTCGCGCGCTTCAGCAAACTCGACTACCACAGCGAAGCCGCATGGACGGCACGCAATTCAGACGACCTCATCGTCGCCATCAGCCGCTTCAGCCGCATCAACCGCAACGAATGCGAATTCGGCATCACGCTTGCTGAAAACGTGCGCGGCAAAGGGTTAGCAGCAGAAATGATGAAGCTGATTATCCAATCGGCAACACAACAAGGCTACCGCGTCATGAGTGCCCAAATACTCAAATCCAACACCCCTATGCTTAAACTTGCTGAAAAATCAGGCTTTACCATCACCCCTTCAGAAGAAGACAACACTTTATGCCAAGCACGCCTCAACCTGACCACTCCGCAAAACAGCAACAAAAACAAATAAAAACTTGCATGAACAACGCAAAATATCCTAAAATTAGCGGTTTCTTATCTATCCGATTTTCTCAAAAGGACTCAAAATGGTAGTTATCCGTTTGGCTCGCGGTGGTTCTAAACACCGTCCCTTCTTCCACGTAGTCGTTGCCGACTCCCACAACCGCCGCGACGGCCGCTTCATCGAGCGCGTTGGCTTCTACAACCCTGTTGCCAATGAAAAACAAGAGCGCGTACGCCTCCAAGCCGACCGCCTGAACCACTGGATCGCCCAAGGCGCACAAGTCAGCGACGCAGTTGCAAAACTGATCAAAGAACAAAAAGCTGCTGCTTAATCAACGGCTAATCTTGCTATGACCGACACTCGACAACGGGTAGCCATGGGCTACATCAAAGGCGTATTCGGCATCAAAGGCTGGCTCAAAATAGCCGCCAATACAGAATACGCCGACAGCCTCCTGGACTACCCTGAGTGGCAGTTAAGCACAGACGGTAAAACCCTGAACGTTACACTCGAAGCCGGCAAAATCGTCAGCGGAGAGCTTCAGGTTAAATTCGAAGGCATAGATGATCGCGATCAAGCTTTTGCCCTTCGCGGCTATACCATCGAAATTCCCCGAGAAGAATTCGCTCCTACCGAGGAAGACGAATATTATTGGGCAGATTTAGTCGGCATGACCGTTGTCAACAAAGACAATATCGTGCTCGGCAAAGTCACAAACCTGATGGAAACCGGTGCCAACGATGTTTTGATGATTAATGGCGAACATGGTCAAATCCTGATCCCGTTCGTATCCAACTACATCGAGGCCGTCGATACCGAAGGCAAAACCATTACCGCCGACTGGGGCTTAGACTACTGATGTTGATACAAGCCATCACCATCTTCCCCGAAATGTTCGACAGCATTACCGAATACGGCGTAACCGGTCGCGCAAAAAAACAAAACCTTTGGCAATTCCAAGCCATCAATCCCCGCAAATTCGCCGACAACAAACTCGGCTATATTGACGACCGCCCCTTTGGTGGAGGTCCGGGAATGATTATGATGGCGCCGCCGCTGCAAGCAGCGATAGAAGAAGCCAAACAAACATCTTCAGCGCCTGCAAAAGTCATCTACCTTAGTCCACAAGGTCAACCGCTGACCCACAAAAAAGCCGTAGAGCTTGCAAAATCCCCACATCTCATACTGCTTTGCGGACGATACGAAGGAATTGACGAACGCCTGCTGCAAAGCAGCGTAGATGAAGAAATCAGCATAGGCGACTTTGTCGTTTCCGGCGGAGAGCTACCCGCCATGATGCTGATGGATGCCGTACTCAGACTGATACCCGGCGTATTGGGCGACATACAGTCAGCCGAACAGGATTCGTTTTCAGACGACCTATTAGACTGCCCCCATTACACCAAACCTTTAGAATTCCAAGGCATAACCGTCCCTGACGTATTGCGTTCGGGCAATCATGGCTTGATAGCCGAATGGCGGTTGAAACAATCGCTGCGACGCACCCTGGAGCGCAGACCAGACCTGCTGGAAAAGCGCAGTTTAATCCCAAAGGAATCCCGCCTCTTAAAAGAAATCTTGCAAGAGCAACAGGAAATCCAATCATAATTTAGGAAAAACAATGAACCTGATTCAACAATTAGAGCAAGAAGAAATCGCTCGTCTGAACAAAGAAATCCCCGAATTCGCACCGGGCGACACCGTAGTCGTTTCCGTACGCGTAGTAGAGGGTTCACGCAGCCGTCTGCAAGCTTACGAAGGCGTTGTTATCGCCCGTCGTAACCGCGGCTTGAACAGCAACTTCATCGTCCGCAAAATTTCCAGCGGCGAAGGCGTTGAGCGTACTTTCCAACTCTACTCCCCTACCGTAGAAAAAATTGAAGTAAAACGCCGCGGTGACGTCCGTCGCGCCAAACTGTACTACCTGCGCGGCCTGACCGGTAAAGCGGCCCGCATTAAAGAAAAATTGCCTGCCCGCAAAGGTTAAGCAAAAGAATTGCAAAGCAAAATCCCCACTTTTCAGTGGGGATTTTTATTTTGCAATTCTTATAACGGATCTTCGCAGAAATTTGATCTAAAAAATATTGGGTTAAACTTAAATCAGAGCAAGGCAATGAGGTTGCCGACAGCAAAATGTATAAAACTATTTCACTTATTACCCTGATAACTCAATAAAAAATTATTCTTTTCAAACCAGAGTAAAGTAAAGCTGTGCAGGTGTTTAAACTTAACTCTCTATACAACAATATATCCCAATAAAAACCGGTTTCAGACGACCTTTGATGTAATCGGGGTCGTCTGAAACCGGTGGATTTACGATTCCGCCTTATCTTCCGCCTTTTCCTTCTGACCGGGCAGATAAGGCATGATGACTTCAGACAATGATTGAAAATAAGGAATGCTGTACGAGCTTTGCCAATCTTCCGTTTCCTGCAAATCGGTGTGGGCGCAGACCATGACCGCCAAAGTGACCAGCAACACGCCTTTGGCTGCGCCGAACACGCCGCCCAATACTCTGTTGACACTGCCCAAGCCCATCGATGACGCTGCGTTGGTCAGTATGGTGCGTAAAAACTGCTGTAAAAAACGCGCCAAAAAGAAAATCACGACAAACGAAATGGCAACGCCCAAGGCGCGCGGTTGAATCGATTTAAACGCCACTTCCGAAAACGGCACGGCAAACGTTTTAGCCAACAAAAAGGAAATCACCCACGCAAACAGCGAACCCGCTTCGGCAATGACGCCGCGTATCATCGACATCACGATACACGCCGCGATCACGCCGAAGGCGAGTATGTCGGCTAACGGAATATCATTCATTGGTTACCTGTCCGGCAATGCCGTGTACGCGCAGTTTGTTCAAGTCGCGTTCGGCGTCGTAGGCGTTTTTGTATGCGCCCGATTTGACGCGGTAAACCTTGCCTTTATCCGTCATCACTTCGGTAATGGTTGAGTCGATACCTGCTGCTTTCATTTTGCGTTGCAGGCTCAAGGCGCGTTCTTTTTCAGCATAACCTGCCTGAATGGCGGCTTTTTTACCTGATTTGACTTCGGCGGTTTTGGTTTTTGCCTTTTCAGACGACCTTTCGGCAGTAGCGGTTTTCTCTGCCTTGGCCGTCTGCTCGGCTTTGGCTTTGGCAACTTTCGCTTCGGCTTCCCTTACTGCGGAAGCTTTTTTGCCGGCTGTTTCGATTTTTTCATATTTGGAGGCATCTACCCGAATTCTTTCTTTAGGTTCGGATGCGGATGCTGTGACGGTTTCTTTGGCTTTTTCCGCTGCCGCTTTGTGTTTTGCCGCCGCTTCTTCTTTGGCTTTTAACGCCTTACGTTCGGCAACGGCTTTCTCGGCTTTTTCCAACTGCGCCAGCTTGTTGCGCTCGGCTGCGGCGGCACGCTCGGCCTTCTCGGCTTTGGCAGCTTGAAGCGCACGTTTACGCGCTGCGGCATTGGCTTCGCGTTCCGCTGCTTCTTGGGCTTGAAGCTGCTGCGCTTTACGCTGTTCTTCACGATTACGGCGGCGCTCTTCCGCGCGTCGCTCGGCTGCTTCGCGTTTGGCGGCTTCGGCTTTTTGGATTTTCTCAGACTCTTCCAAACCTTTGATGTCGCTGTCTGACAGCGTATCGTTAATCAGCACCAAAGGCGGGCCTACATCTTCGGGCGCGGCTGGCGGCGCATCAGGTTGCGGCTCGGCTTGCGCAGTTTGCTCCGGCGCGGCGGTTTCCTGCGGTTTGTCCGCTACTTCGGCATCGGCATTTTTAGCCGCTTCTGCCGCTGCTTCCAAATCTTCTTTGGTAGAAGGCTCCAACACGGTCGCATCCGCCAAGTTGGCAGGTTCTGCGTTGGCGTTGTTTTGTTGGATGGTTGTAGTTTGGGCGTTTTCTTCTGGCTTGTTTTCCGGTCCGGTTGACAGGGCGACGCCCAATAAAACGGTCGATGCCGCCACCAACCCCGATGCCATAACCAAGCGGCGGCGGTTGCGGCGTTTGAGCTGTTCGTAACCGGTCAGAACTTCATTTTGCTTATTGTCAGACATGGAGATTTCCTTTTACAACGCCGCCATCACGTCGGCAACGGTATGAAATGAGCCGAAAACAACGATTCTATCATTTTCGCCCGCCTTAGCCAAAGCTGCGCGGTACGCCTCGCGAACTGAGGTAAAAGTTTGTATATTTTCGATGTTTTGTGCTTCCAGTTTCGCCTGCAAGGCTTCCGCGGTCATGCCGCGCGGCACGTCCAAAGGTGCGATATACCACTCGTCAAACTGGTCTTTAACGATTTCCAACACGCCGTCTATGTCTTTGTCGGACAGCATGCTGAACACGGCGGTGCGCTTTTGCGCAAAAGCCAAATTAATCAGGCTGCGGCGTAAGGCGCGGGCGGCGTGGGGATTGTGTCCGACATCCAAAACGGTCAGCGGACGGCCGGGCAGGACTTGGAAGCGCCCGGGGTTTTCAACCAGCAGCAATCCGCGCTTGATGGCGCCGATGTCCACCGGCAATTTTTCGTTCAAACATTCCAACACGGTCAACGCGCAGGCGGCGTTGGAAAGCTGGTATGCGCCGCGCAATGCGGGGAACGGCAGGGAATTGCGGTTGCGCGCGGGGTCGTCTGAATGCTGCGGATGGAAGCGGTAGTTCCATTGGATGTTTTCCAATGAGGAAAAATCGAAATCGCGCTGCACCATCAGCAGTTTCGCGCCTATGGCTTCGGCGTGTGCGACCAACGATTCGGGCGCAGGGTTTTGCCCGCAGATTGCGGGTTTGCCGCTGCGGAACACGCCTGCTTTTTCAAAGCCGACCTGCTCGACCGTATCGCCCAAAAACGCCTGATGGTCCAAATCCACGCTGGTAACCACCGCGCAATCGCAGTCGAACACATTGACCGCGTCCAAACGTCCGCCCAAGCCGACTTCCAATATCATCACATCGACTTGTTCGCGTATGAAGATATCGACCGCCGCCAAGGCATTGAATTCAAAATAAGTCAGCGATATTTCGCTGCGCGCCGCTTCGATGCGCTCGAAGGAAGCGGTGATGAGGTCGTCTGAAACCGGCTCGGCGTTGACGGCGATGCGTTCGTTGTAACGCAATAAATGCGGACTGGTCAGCGTACCGACTTTGAAGCCTGCCTGTTTGTAAATCTGCGTCAGGTAGGCGCAGACCGAACCTTTCCCGTTTGTTCCCGCAACGACGACGACGGGGCATTGCGGCTCGAGTTTCATGCGTTTTTTCACTTCACCCGTGCGTTCCAAGCCCATGTCGATTAAGCCGCCACTGTGGGCGGTTTCCAAATGCGAGAGCCAGTCTTGTAATGTTTTCATGTGTGTTTCGTTTTTTAAAAGGTCGTCTGAAACCGTCGTTTCGAATAATGGGGCGGCTTCGGCTGCTTGTGTGGACTGTTTTTATATTGGGTTTAATTTGACGAGAACAAGGCGGAAAACCGCTTTACCGAATTAAAGCGGATGCCCGGCATCCTGAACCTGACACCAGCGCGCCCAAACTTTCAGACGACGGTAAGATTCTTTATCCGCCATATCGGGCGTGACGCATTGCCGTATCGTTTTACCGTCGGCGTTCCACTGTAAAAACAAAGCGTAAGGAGTCAGCATCGTCGCACCGTCCAACACCGCGTCCTGCCCTTCTCCGTCTCCGCAAAACACGGAAGCGCGCGCATGGCGGTCGATGGCGATTTTCTTTACCGCACCCGCCGTCCGCAAATTCACCACGCGCCAAGCGTGGACAAAACTGCCCGCCAACGCCGCCAGCCCGAACCACATCATCCAGCCGTAAAACCATATCAGGCACACGGCCACTGCGGACAAATGCAACCAAACGGACAAGGCTTTTAAAGAACGGGACGGCTTCAAGGTCGTCTGAAAAGCGCGCATCGCCCTACATCATATTGTCAAACACGGGCGTAATGCTCAATTCCGCCTCTTCCATGTCCAAAACCATATCGTGGATTTCGGTATCGAAAAATTCCCAAAACGCCTTCAGGCTCATGTCTTGCGGCCACTTGCTTTTGTCGATGTCCCAGCCTGCGAGTTCTGCCTCGAAAATCTGTTGGTAGCGTTCGTCAAAATAGGCAATCACCTCTTCCGGCTCGTCAAACTGCGGCACGAGGAACACGGAACAGTTGGCACGGAGTTGCTCGATGGTCAGATCGGGCATATTTTCGTCGGCGGATTTCAGCCATTCCAAAAAGCGGGCGGTCGGCTTAAGCACGACGGCGGTACGGTCAACAAAATACATGGTTTTCCTTTGCTACGGCAAAATGAGAAATGGTTTCTTTGCCGTCTATATCTATCGGTTGCATTCGCCAAAGGTCGTCTGAAAGCCCAAATCTGTCTTTCAGACGACCTTTTGACAAGCTGTTAATGCGTCATCACTTGCTGCAAGAACTGTTTGGCGCGTTCGTGTTTCGGATTGGTAAAAAACTCTTCAGGCGTTTCGTTTTCCAAAATCTGTCCTTTATCCACGAAAATAATGCGGTCTGCCACTTCGCGCGCAAAGCCCATTTCATGTGTAACACACATCATGGTCATGCCGCTTTCCGCCAAATCCTGCATCACTTTCAACACCTCGCCGACCATTTCCGGGTCGAGTGCGGAAGTCGGTTCGTCAAACAGCATCACTCGCGGCTCCATCGCCAGCCCGCGCGCAATCGCCACACGCTGCTGCTGTCCGCCGGAAAGCTGGCTGGGGAATGCATCTTTTTTATGCGCCAAACCCACGCGTTCCAACAGCTCCATCGCCTTTTCCTCAGCCTGTTCGCGGCTTTGTTTTTTCACCTTCATCGGCGACAGGATGATGTTTTCCAATACGGTCAGATGCGGATACAGATTGAAGCCTTGGAACACAAAACCCACTTCCTCACGCACCTTGTTCAAATCCGTTTGCGGATCGGCAACATTGATACCGTCCACCCAAATCTCGCCGCTCTCAATGCTTTCAAGCTGGTTGACGGTACGGATGAGCGTCGATTTGCCGCTGCCCGAAGGTCCGCAAACCACCACCACTTCACCCTGCTTCACTTCCAGATTGACGCCGTTGATGACGTGCAGGTCTTTGAAATGTTTATGTACATTTTTGAATTTAATCATGTTGTTTCCAGATGTTTTCAGACGACCTTACGGACGAGATAATTGCTCAGTTCCACATATTTCTCCGGCGCGATATGTTCGGCACGGTCTTGCGGGCTGATGCCGACTGCCTGTAAATCCTCGTCGCCGGCAAGCTCTTTCAGATTGTTGCGTATGGTTTTGCGGCGTTGGTGGAAGGCGAGTTTCACCAGTTTGGCGAAATGCTCGAAATCGTCTGCCTTGCCGATGCGGTGTTTCACCGGAATCATGCGCACCACTGCCGAATCAACTTTCGGCGCAGGGTCAAACGATTCGGGCGGCACGTCAATCAGCAGCTCCATATCGAAAAAATATTGCAGCATCACGCCCAAGCGGCCGTAGTCATTGCTTTTTGGCGCGGCCACCATGCGCTCGACCACTTCCTTTTGCAGCATAAAGTGCATATCGACGACATCGTCCGCCACTTCCGCCAGCTTGAACAAAAGCGGCGTGGAAATGTTGTACGGCAGGTTGCCGACGATTTTCTTTTTGCCCGCGATGCTGTTGAAATCAAACTGCAATACATCGCCTTCATGAATCACGAGCTTATCCGCAAACGGCAGCGTTTTCAGACGACGTACGATGTCGCGGTCGATTTCGATAACGTGCAGGCAGTTCAGCTTCTTCGCCAAAGGCTCGGTAATCGCCGCCAAACCCGGCCCGATCTCAATCACCACATCATCCGCCTGCGGACGCACTGCGTTGACAATATCGGCAATAATCCGCGTGTCCTGCAAAAAATTCTGCCCGAAGCGTTTCCGGGCCTTATGTTCTTTCATCGCGTCTCTTCAAACTGTCGATCATTATAATAAGCGCGTATTGTAACTGAAAAACATAGCGTTTTGTCGGACAAGAAAGAGGTCGTCTGAAAACGTTTTTCAGACGACCTCTTTAGCTGTAACGGCAATTTCATCCCCTACCCTGCTCGAAAAGCGGTAGACGGCTGAATTGTTCAATCAAGCATCCACCGGCTTCCAGTCCGCGCCTTTTACCGGCGGCAGCCAAGATTGCGTACCGCTGGCGGAAAATTCCCACAGGATGTCGGGTAAGCCGTAATGGTCGGCGCGCGTCGGGTCGAGTTGCGTTTCAATTTCGGCTTCGCGGCCTTCGCGGATTTGTGTGGCGATGTGCGGATTGATCATGACGGTTTTGCCCAATGCGATAAATTCCGCCCAGCCGGTTTCAAACGCCGCCAGAATATCATCGGCGGTAAACAGGTTGCCCACACCGATAAGGGGCAGCTTGCCGTTGATGCGGTCGTGGATGAACTGCATACGGGTTTGCGCCGTATCGCCGCCACGTCGGATTTTCTTATCGAATTCCCACAAGGAAACGTGCAGGTATTGCAGCGGCTTTTGTACCAGCGCGTCAATCAGTGCGCCGGTTTCGGTCATGGTCAGCCCGTCTTCGCCTGCCTCTTCGGGCGAGAAGCGGTAGCCGATGATGAAGTCGTTGCGTTGGTGTTTGTTGCGGACGGCGGCAACGGCATCGACGACGGCGAGCGGAAAGCGCATTCTGTTTTCCAAGCTGCCGCCCCATTGGTCGCTGCGGCGGTTGCTTTGGGCGGAGTAAAACTGTTGGATTAAATAGCCGTTCGCGCCGTGGATTTCCACGCCGTCAAAGCCTGCGCGAATCGCCAAATCGGCAGCTTGGGCGAAGAAGGCGATGAGTTCTTCCACTTCTGCGGCACTCGCTTCACGCGCACCTTCTTCTTCGCTGGCGGACGCGCTGATTTTGTCGCGGCGGTTGAGTTCCGCCATCGCTTTAGAGCCGCCGTGATGGATTTGCAAAATCGCTTTCGCACCTTGTTTTTGAATGATTTGGGCGGTTTCTTTCAGGCTGTCGAGGCAGTGTTCGCCCGTAGCTTCAGGCTGTCCTCGAAAGGCCTTGCCGCCGTCTTGAACCAAAGTGGCGGCGGAGATAAAGAGCCCCATATCACCTGCACGGTTGCCGAGGAACGTGCGCTCTTGGTCGCTGATTAAACCGTCGGCGTGCGAACCGAAATGGGTCATGGGCGCAACGGCGAGGCGGTTTTTGACGGTTACGCCGTTGTTCAGCGTGAAGGGTTGGAAAAGCGGGACGTATTTGGAATTCATTTTGTTCTGTCGAAAATTAATAACATCGACAGAATTGGGACAAATAGGGAATTATCAAGAACGAGGTCGTCTGAAAACACGGTTTCGGAGAAATGGAATGTTTTCAGACGACCTTTCGGCGATACACCTAACAACGATTACCAGAGGTAGGTTACGCTGGCACCGCCGCCCGCACCGCCTTTCGCCGCGCCGACTGCCGAGCCTTTAACCAGCCATTTGCCGCTGGCGGATACTTTGGAAATACCTACGGCGTAGCCGCTTTTACCGCGCCAGATACCGCTTGCGACGGAAACCGCACCTTGTCCCGGCTGATATGCCTGTCCGAGGCTGCCGACTGCGATTGCAGCGGCGGAGCCTGAATCGGCGCGCTCTTCAAGTTTGTCCATACGGACTTTGGCTTCGTTGCGCAAAGCGGCGATTTGGGTCTGGTGATTGCTCTCGGCTGCGGCAAGGCTGCTTTGGGTTTGGCGGGCAAGGCTCTTCACTTGGGCAACGTTGACCGCATCCGTATCCTCCTTACCCGCAGCAACATTAGTAATCTGGCGGCTGTTTTGTTCGCTGCCGACAGATACCGCGCCCAAAGTCGATACCCATGCCTTACCCGTTTCGGTACTTGCCGCGCCGGTGGCAAAGTCATGTCCTGCAACGCCTGCCGCAGTATCGGCAACACTGTCCGTACCGAGCGCTACGGAGTTTTGTTGACGTGCTTCTGCTTTGTAGCCCAAAGCAGCAGATTTTTCCTCAAATGCGGCAGCACCTGCGCCCAAAGCCGTTCCGCCCGATTTCCGTACCCGTGCGCGCGTGCCTGCGGCAAGACCGTTGAGCGCGGTGGACGAAGATTCCACGCCCAATGCCACGCTGTTGGTTTCTTCGGCAACCGCGCGCGTACCGACTGCAACCGCTTGATAACCGTTTGCCTCGGCAGCAGATGCCAGCGCAACCGCCTGCGTACCGTTGGCTTTTGCCCTATCCCCGACAGCAGTGGAACTGAGTGCATTGGCTTCGCTGCCCCGTCCAAACGCAACCGCATCAATATCGGCAGCCTTCGCGCTTTCACCAACCGCGATAGAACGCAAACCCTTTGCCTGCGACATCAAACCGACCGCCACCGACTGCCCGCCGGAAGCCTTCGATGCGCCGCCGACGGCAATATCGTTGGTTCCTTTTGCATTCGCTCTGAAACCGACGGCAACCGTCCGCAATGCTTCCGCCTTAGCCTCGCTGCCAAATGCCGACGCGCTCAAACCCGAAGCGTTTGAATCATAGCCGGCAGCAACAGACTTATAACCCGCCGCAGCCGCTTTGTCGCCCAACGCGGTCGCATTCTCCCCCGCCTTCGATTCTTTGCCCAATGCGGCAGAACCGTTTTTGTGCATCGTCCCTGTCGCAATACCTTCTGCAGCACAAACATTTGCAAAAACAAGGGACAACACCAAACACAGCGGTTTGACGGATAAGTTTAGTTTCATCTTTTCATTCTCCATTTTTGAATTTTTAACAATACTAACTAATCCTAAATAATTATATTTAACTATTTAGAATTAGTTATATTGTATAGAATTATTACAATATTATTAATTATATATAATTAATAATTGATTTAAATCAGTGGTCAGTTATGCTGCTTTTGCCATACTGGTTAATCTTATGAAATCACGCCAAGGTGTTTTCAGACGACCTTTTACCAACACTTTCCGTCTAACAACCGGCAAATGAAAGCATCCAAAGGGGTAGAAATATAAATCCTCTGCCATATCCGCTATAATCAACTCTTTTCATCCGACAGGAAGTCAAATGTCCTCCAGCCGTTTCAACCAAACCGGCCCCAAAATCGGTCTGAGCGTGCGCCTTGCGGAAACGCAGGCGGAAATTGAAGCAGCACAACGCTTGCGTTATCAGGTATTTGCCCAAGAACTGGGGGCGGAAATCGAAAGCGACAACGGTCGCGATGTCGATCCTTACGACGAATATTGCCACCACCTTTTGGCTTTTGACGACGCAACCGGAGACGTCATCGGCTGCTATCGTCTGATTACCGAAGAAACCGCCAAAAAAGTCGGCGGCTGGTATAGTGAACACGAATTTGACTTGTCCCCTTTGAAAGACATTTTGCCGCAAACCGTCGAACTCGGCCGCGCCTGCACCCATCCCGACTACCGCAACGGCGGTTTGGTCATGCTTTTGTGGTCGGGGTTGGTCAAATTCATGAAAGACGAAAACCTGCGCTTCATGATAGGCTGCGGCAGCATTGATATGCACGACGGCGGCAGCGATGCGGCGGGTCTGTATCATGCCCTGAAATCCAAATATCTCGCGCCTGAAAAATGGTGCGTCAAGCCGCTCAATCCGCTCAAGTGGGACGAAATTACCCCGTCGGACAAACCTGACGTCCCGCCGCTGATTAAAGGCTACCTCAATGCGGGCGCATGGTTCTGCGGCGAGCCTTGCGTCGATGAAGCGTTCAACTGCGCCGACGTGCTCATCATGATGGACATCACCCGCCTGGCAGACCGTTACCTCCAACGTTTTGCCCCTAAACCATAAAGACCAAAAGGTCGTCTGAAAACCTTTTCAGACGACCTCAACTATTGTGAAATCAGCAAATAACTGATTTTTAGCGGTTTCACCCTATACCAAGATTGCACACACCACAACCTTATGATTGCCAAACTACGTTTTACCTTCCGCCTGCTCTGCATCGGCATCTGCCTGCTTTACGGTATGGCGGAAATGTTCTTCCTGTTTCCCTTTTACAGCAAACGGCGCAAACTGCGTGCCATCCAAATCTGGTCGCTGCGCGTTCTCGCTTCATGCGGCATGAAGCTGGAAACCTTCGGCACGCTGCCTCAGGAAGGGCAGGCGCAGTTGTTAATCAGCAACCATATCTCTTGGTTGGACATCATGGCGGTCAACGGCGCTTTTCCGGGTCGGTTTGTGGCGAAAGACGATGTCGCCAAATGGCCGGTAGTCGGCTATCTCGCCACGCAGGCGCAGACCGTTTACGTTTCACGCAATAAGGGCACCAAAGGCAATACCGCTAAAATCGCCACGGTAACCGAAGCCCTTAAAAACGGCGATACCGTAACCATTTTCCCGGAAGGGACGAGTACGGAAGGTTATGAAATCCTCCCGTTCAAACCCAGCTTTTTCCAAACCGCCTACGATGCAGGCGTTCCCATTATCCCCATGCTCTGCCGCTACCCCAATCCCGACGGCACCAGTCCGAACCTTCAGGCGGCTTATGTGGGCGATACCAGCCTGTGGCAATCCATCTGTATGATTATCAGCCAGCCTTCCAGCAAGGTGGAGCTGCATTTTCTGGAGCCGGTTCCTGCCAAAGAAGACCGCTACGAAACGGCGCTGGAAATACACGGCATTTTGAGCCGAAAATTGAAAGAATTGGGCTAAAGAGTCAAAACAAATGAAAGGTCGTCTGAAAAACCGGTTTCCCGTTTTTTCAGACGACGGCGGATTCGCATTTGAAGTGCAACTTTCCATAACAGAAAAAGGCCAGTATGCGGTAGCATACGGCCTTTCCTGCAAGAAAGATTGCCATGAGCTACACACAACTGACCCAAGACGAACGATACCATATCCAATACCTGTCCCGCCACTGCACCATCGCCGAAATCGCCAAACAGCTCAACCGCCACAAAAGCACCATCAGCCGCGAAATCAAGCGGCACTGCATCCAAGGACAGCAATACAGCGCCGAAAAAGCACAGAAGCAAAGCCGGCTGACCAAACAGCACCGGCGAAAACCCTATAAGCTCGATTCGCAGCTGGTTCAACACATCGACACCCTTATCCGCCGCAAACTCAGTCCCGAACAAGTATGTGCCTACCTGCATAAACACCACGGGATCACACTCCATCACAGCACCATTTACCGCTACCTTCGCCAAGACAAAAGCAACGGCGGCACTTTGTGGCAACACCTCAGAATATGCAGCAAACCCTACCGCAAACGCTACGGCAGCACATGGACCAGAGGCAAAGTGCCCGACCGCGTCGGCATAGAGAACCGACCTGCTATCGTCGACCGGAAAACCCGCATCGGCGATTGGGAGGCCGACACCATCGTCGGCAAAAATCAGAAAAGCGCGTTATTGACCTTGGTCGAACGCACTACCCGCTACACCATCATCTGCAAATTAAAGAACTTAAAAGCCGAAGACACTGCCCGGGCGGCCATTAGGGTATTAAAGGCATATAAAGCCAGAGTCCACACCATCACCATGGATAACGGCAAAGAGTTCTACCAACACACCAAAATAGCCAAAGCATTGAAGGCGAAAACCTATTTTTGCCGCCCTTACCATTCTTGGGAGAAAGGGCTGAATGAGAACACCAATGGACTCATCCGGCAATATTTCCCCAAACAAACCGATTTCCGAAACATCAGCGATCGGGAGATACGCAGGGTTCAAGATGAGTTGAACCACCGGCCGAGAAAAACACTTGGCTACGAAACGCCAAGTGTTTTATTCTTAAATCTGTTCCAACCACTGGTACCCTAGTGTTGCACTTGAAATCCGAATCCAAGGACCTTTTTTACAATCATGTTTTAATTGCACACCCATTCAAGAATGATGCCGCCTTGTAGCGTGGGCTTTGCCCACGAAGATGATGAGTAAAAAAGGCTGCCGAAACTTTCTCTATTATCCGCGGGCAAAGCCCGCTCTACGGGTTTTAACCGACCATAGTGCAATGAATGCAAAACAGGTCGTCTGAAAACGTATAGTGGATTAACTTTAAACCAGTACGGCGTTGCCTCGCCTTAGCTCAAAGAGAACGATTCTCTAAGGTGCTGAAGCACCAAGTGAATCGGTTCCGTACTATCTGTACTGTCTGCGGCTTCGTCGCCTTGTCCTGATTTAAAGTTAATCCACTATACAACTTCTGTTTCAGACGACCTCAGGCATATAAAAAACCGCAGGGATAAACCTGCGGTTTGCTGTTTTACAGTTTGCTGTCTTCGCTGTCGAGGAAGCTTCTGAGGCGGTCGCTGCGGGTCGGATGGCGCAGTTTGCGCAGGGCTTTGGCTTCGATTTGACGGATACGTTCGCGGGTTACGTCAAACTGTTTGCCGACTTCTTCGAGCGTGTGGTCGGTATTCATGTCGATACCAAAGCGCATACGCAGGACTTTGGCTTCGCGCGGGGTCAGGCTTTCGAGGATTTCTTTGGTGACTTCGTGCAGGCTGGTGTACATCGCGGCGTCTGCAGGGGCAACGTTGTTGGCGTCCTCGATGAAGTCGCCCAAGTGCGAATCGTCGTCGTCGCCGATCGGGGTTTCCATCGAAATCGGCTCTTTGGCGATTTTCATGATTTTGCGGATTTTGTCTTCCGGCATTTCCATCAACTCGGCAAGTTTGGCGGAATCGGGCTCTTCGCCGGTTTCTTGCAGATACTGGCGGGAGATGCGGTTCATCTTGTTGATGGTTTCAATCATGTGCACCGGAATACGGATGGTGCGCGCCTGGTCGGCAATCGAGCGGGTAATCGCTTGGCGGATCCACCATGTCGCGTAGGTGGAGAATTTGTAGCCGCGGCGGTATTCGAACTTGTCGACCGCCTTCATCAAGCCGATGTTGCCTTCTTGAATCAAATCAAGGAACTGCAAACCTCGGTTGGTGTATTTTTTGGCGATGGAAATCACCAGGCGCAAGTTTGCCTGAATCATTTCCTGCTTGGCGGCTGCGGTTTCTTTTTCGCTCGACACCATGTTTTTGTTGATGTCTTTCAGCTCTTCGATGGAAATGCGGGTTTCTTTTTCCATGTTCGCCAACTCGGTTTGTTTTTCGAGGATGGCGTGGCGGAAGCGGTCGAGCGCGTCGCTCCAGACCCTGCCTTTGGCGACTTCTTCTTCCACCCATTTCAGGTTAGTGATTTCGGGCAGGAAGTTTTGGATGAAGTAGTCGCGTTCCATATGGACGCGGTCAAGGCAGATGTCGCGGATTTCGCGTTCGAGCTTGCGGATGTTTTCGACACGGCTGCGCAGGTTGCCGCTGAGGCTTTCGATTTGGCGGGTGGCAAAGCGGACTTCCAAGAGCTTGTTGGCGATGGCGTCGCGGTGTGCCAGATAATCGGGGTGGCGGCTGTCGTGTTTTTCCAGCTTTTTGATCATCTTGCCGTATTCGCTTTCGATGAAGGCGAAGTGTTCCAGCACTTTTTGCTTCAATTCGGCAAGATGGGCAGCGGACATGGCTTCGGAGTCGCTGCCGGAATCGTCGTCATCGTCGTCTTCATCCGCTTCATCTTCTTCACTGCTGCCGGAATCGTCGTCGTTTGACGCGCTTTCCAAGTGTCCCAAGCCCAATTCGTTGAGTAACACTTCGTTCGGATCGATGATGGCTTCGACCACTTCGTCCACGCGGATTTCATCCTTGCGGATTTGCTCGATCAGCTCGAGGATTTCGGCAATGGAGCCTGGACAGGCGGAAATTGCCTGCACCATGTTTTTCAGGGCGTTTTCGATTTTTTTGGCGATGATGATTTCGTCTTCGCGGGTCAGCAGGTCAACCTGCCCCATTTCGCGCATATACATACGCACAGGGTCGGTGGTTCTGCCGAATTCGGAGTCCGCGCTGGACAAGGCGGCTTCGGCTTCGGCAACGGCATCGTCGTCGGTTACGGCGGCGGCGTTGTCGCTCAACAAAATGTCTTCCGCGTCAGGCGCCTGCTCGGTCACTTGGATACCCAAGCCGGAAATCATGCTGACGATGTTGTCGATTTGATCCGCATCGGACATATCGTCGGGCAAGGCGTCGTTGATTTCGGAATAAGTGATGTAGCCGCGTTCCTTACCCATGATGATGAGCTGGCGCAGGCGGGCGCGCTGCTCTTCGAGGGTCAGCGGACGGTTGTCGTCCTGTTCTTGATAGTCTTCGTGATTTTGGTCTTTAGACATGGATTACTTTCTTGATCTGATGGTGTGCCGACGGTTTGCATGATGCACCTGAAGGCGGAACAGAGTGATAACCGATTTAAAGTCAATCTATTGGGTTATCACTCTGAGGTCGTCTGAAAGCTCTTTGGAACGGGTGTTCTGCGGGATCATCATGTTCGCAGCTTGGGACAATGCTTTTCTGACGGCCTGAAGGTTGCTGGATTCGGCAGGGATTGCCGTTCGTTCAATTTTGCTTTGCCGTCAAAAGCGACAGCAAGAGTTTTTTTTCATTTTCATTCAAACCCGATTGCAGGCTTTTCTGCTTGAGGGTTTCGATTTGTTTGTATTTTAACTCGTTAAGGAGTTTCTTCATGCCGATTTGGAAGTTCTCGCGATCTTCGTCTCCTCCGCCTTCCATTTCTTCAGAATAGAGTGTCGATTGGAAGATTTGGTTCACGGTTTCTTCGTAAGGAGAACCGCGCATATACTCTAAAACCTGCGCGGTAGCAGGTACGGCGGCATGGCTTTTAATGGTTTCGGCGAGATTGGCAAGGCAGGCGAAATCTCCGTCCAACGCCACATAATCGGGCAGGTCTATATATGCAGCCCAATCCGGATTTATCAAGAGGCTGCGGATTTGCCGTTGCACCAGCGTCAGCATGACAGGCTGCTTGACGGAAATCGGAGGCAGTTTGTAGCTTTTTTGTTTGACGTGCCGCTTCGGCGCTTCCTGCCCCAGCAGTTGGGCGAGATTGTCGGGATCGATGCCGACCAGCTCGCTAAGCCGTTGTTTCAATAGATAAGCCAATGCCGGCGCGGTAATCTGCGCCAAAAGCGGCGAACTGGTTTTCACCAATTCCGCCTTACCTTCCTGCGTATTGAGATTGAGGTCGTCTGAAAGATGCTCCCAAAAATATTCCGACAAAGGCTTGCTTTGATTCAACAGCGCGTCTTCAAATTGCGCTTTGCCGTAGGCGCGGATGTAGCTGTCGGGGTCGTGTTCTTCCGGCAGGAATAAAAAATGCAGCGATTTATCGTCTTTCAACTGCGGCAACGCATTTTCCAGAGCGCGCCAAGCCGCTTTCCGTCCCGCGCTGTCGCCGTCGAAACAGAAATAAATACTGTCCGCCTGCCGCATCAGGATTTTGACGTGTTCCGCCGTCGTCGCCGTGCCCAAAGCCGCCACGCCGTAGCCCACGCCGAACTGCGCCAGCGCGACCACATCCATATAGCCTTCGACCACCAAAATCCGCCCTGCTTCCTTGACCGCGGCACGCCCTTCATACAATCCGTAAAGGTTTTTCCCCTTATCAAACAGAGGAGTATCGGGCGAATTCAAATATTTCGGCTTCGAGTCGTCCAACACCCTGCCGCCGAAACCGATTACCTGCCCGCGCGGATTGCGGATGGGGAACATAATCCGATGACGGAATCGGTCATAATGCCGCCCCTCATTGTCAATCACCATACCCGTATCCACCAACGCAGTATTCGGGTACGGCTGGAACACTTGCGCCAAAGGCTGCCAGCCGTCGGGTGCGTAGCCCAAACCATAATGCGCGATGACTTCCGCGCTCAAGCCGCGCTTGTCCAAATAAGCCTTCGCCGCCGGATTGAATTTCAACTGTTGCGCATAAAAATCAGCCGCCGCAGCCGTCGTTTCCTCCAGCGTCTGCTGTTTTTTCTTACGTTCGGCACGGACTTCGGGATTATCGTTCTGCCCGCGCACTTTAGGCACTGCCATGCCCACACGGTCGGCAAGAAACTGCACCGCCTCCGGAAATGACAGCCCCTGATGTTCCATCACAAAACCAATCGCCGAACCATGCGCCCCGCAACTGAAACAATGATAAAACTGCTTGGTCGGACTGACTGAAAACGACGGCGTCTTTTCCTTATGGAACGGACAACAAGCCATATAGTTCGCCCCGCCCTTCTTCAGCGGAACCTGCTCGTCGATAATATCGACAATATCGACTTTGGCCAGAAGCTCGTCAATGAAATCGGATGGAATCATAGTTCGGCGGATGCGTATGGACGGGACAAACGTTTTCAGACGACCTTTTATCTTAAAGGTCGTCTGAAAACGGAATCTCGAATCGGTTTGAAAACAAGGTTCGTATTATAACGTGTATTCAGGATAAAAATAGCACTCTTACAAAACCGACTCCTTAGCGGACAGCTTATCCAACATAAACCTTCGAGGTCGTCTGAAAATTCGTTTTCAGACGACCTCGGGTGCTTAAAACCTGTATTCTGCTTTGATGACAAAGCCCCCGAATATCCTCTTCCCAATATCGAAATATGGGGAAATCCTAATTTGAAATTACTTTAAAACTTGCCCGTAATCCCTACCCTGATGGTTCTACCCGGTGCGGGCAGATAGGAGCGGCTCATCGGGTCGAGGTAGTAGCGGTTGGTCAGATTGCTGCCTACCAGCTCGGCAGTCAGGTTTTTGCCGATTTTGTAGCGCAGGTAGGCATCCCATACCGCAACAGGCTGCCAGCGCATATCGTTATATTGGGGTTTATGATTAGTTCCCCTATATTGATTGAATATGTTGTAGTTAGGCTGCCACGCATCATTGCGGTTTTCATAGACGCGGCTGTGGTAATGAAGGCGCACGCCTGTTTCCAGTTTATTGGCAAGGAAACGGCTGCCCAATTCGGCATCAATCGACCAACGAGGTTGAAGCGCGCTTGCCAGATAGCCCGAATCGGTCAAGCCGCCGTGGTTGCAGACAGGACGGTTCATAGTCTTACCGTTTTTCACAAAATAGCTTGAATCAACCATGCCCTCTGTTGCGGATGTCCAAGGGAAATTTTCGTCGCACATTTTGTTTTTCAGGCTGCGGAATACGTTCAGGCTGCCGAAGACGCGTCCGGTATCGAAGCGGGTGGACAGCTCGGCACCACTGCGGATTTGTCTGTCGAATTGTTCGAATTCGAGATTGCTGTCCCTATCGATAACGTTTTTGGTCTTGTTATGGAAGTAGTTGATGCGGAAATCCGCTTTTTTCATTTTCGGTAACAGTCCCGTCAAATCATGGATGTAGCCGACTTCCCAGTTTTTGGCGTGTTCGGGCCGCCAGCCATAGCCCATGCGGTTGAATGAGCCGGCGGCAGTAGAAAAGCCGTAAGTCCCTTCAAAAATGCTGGGGTAGCGCAGGGTTTCGGTATAGCGCAAATAGGCGCGGCTGTAATCAGTAAAATTGACAGTGGCAGAAAATGCGGGCACCCAACCGCTGCCTTTCTGCTTCATCGCCCGCTGCCTTTCGGCTTCGGTCATTGGAGTCGTATATACGCTTGCATCAACGTTATAATATTTGGGCACAAACTGCGGGCTGTCGGGATTGGACGGGTCGTAAACGGGATTGGGGACTTGGGCGTGCAAATCGGGAATGCTGCCGTTGGTAAGGGGGTGGTCTTTCATATTCAGACGACCCTTATCGTCTTTCAGCCAATAGAAATCTACCTGCTCATTGGGATTGACCCATTTTTCGCGATCATTTATCAAAGTCGGAATAGCTTGAGAATTGACGCTGAACTGGTTTAGCGAAATCTGCTTATATTTTTTCAATTGTTCTGCATATTCATCTTTGGCATATAAATCTCCCCAATCCAAACTGCCGTCTGCCAACGCATCATCAATCACCTTGTAATCCGCGTATTCCTGCAGAGTCGCCACCCTGCCGACCGAATATTTTATCCCCCTGTTCATTTCCAGCGGGCGACCATATTTGTTCTTACCGCTTTCCAAGCGTTTGCTTTTGTCCTGAAGCTGGAAATTCGTGTACCGTCCGCCCGCCGTCAACGTCAGCCAGCGGAACGGTTCGTAGCGGAAATTGAAGCCCAGATTGTATTCTCGCCGCTTGCCGTTGCGCGGTACGCCGAATTCGTTTAATCCGTAATTTGCCCTGATGGTGCTGTTTTCAAGTTCTTCCCGATATTTGTCGTATCCTCCCCGCTCCAGCTCGTCTGAAAAATCATTGCGCGATGTCAGTTTTTCGTTTTGAAAATCGCCCATCAAGGTCAGCGACAGTTTGTCGCTCAATTTCATACGGTTGGAAAATTGAAAGCCTGTCCGGTTGTTACGGGCGTAATAGGCGTTGCCTTCGATGGTGTTGAAGCGTCCGTTGGTATTGGGTGTTTCGGATTTGGGCGGTTTGGGGGCTTCTATTCCTGCATCCAGCAATTCCTGCCGCTCTGCGGGGGTGTATTTCTGCCATCTGTCGTATTCGTCCCATGCTATTTGAAATTTGTTGTCCTCATAAACGGTATCGCCGGGCGAGCCGCCTGCGGTATTGGTTTTGGAATTGGTGCGCGTTGTCCAAAGCGTGGCATCGAAATCTATCCAACGGCTGCCCTCGGGCTTCCACGAATAGTCGATATTGTAGGAACGCTGTTTGACCCATGCCTGCGGCCATTCGGCAATTTTGTTGAGGACGGACGCATCCCAACTGATGGGGCCGATAATACGCGAAGGCATGATTTCGCCGAACGTGGAATCGGTATGGCGCAGGCCGAATTTGAGCGTTTGGCGGTTCGGCAGACGGAAGGTGGTTTTACCTACCCATGATTTGGTTTCGAGCGAGGTATTGCTGACTTCCCCGCCCGGATGGTAGAAAAGTCCGATTTTTGAAATATCGGGTGCGCCCAGCATGTTTTCACTGCCGTAAAATTTCTCGCCCTTGGCAGCGGCTTCTTCTTGACGACGTTTTAATTCGTCTAAAGTTTCTTGTGTCCAAGGACCGATATAGCCGTATCGTTCCGCCCCTTTCTTGCCGGAAAAATAATTGCCTTTACTGCGGTAGGCATAGGCGAGCATGGCATCAAAATTGTCCTGCTTGGTGGCAGCGGCAATGCGGTAGGCTTTATCTTCCCCAAATTTATTGCGTCCGTTGAAACGCTGGTCGATTCGGTCGGTATCGTCAAAAAACGAACGCCAAATACCGCCCGTCGCTACTGCGGGAACAGGCAAGGTTCGATAATCGACTGAATGTTCATAAGCATTCTCACGCCGCTTAATGGAATTATTGGAAGCCTCCGCCTTCACTTCAAATCCGTATTTCTGCCCTTCGGGGACAATATCGTCGGCATCTATGGTTTTCAGGGCGACGGAGCCGCCTATGCCGCTTTTCATATCGCGGCTGAACGAAGGGCCTTTTTCGATGGAAACGCTGCTGATGATGTTGGGATCGACGTAGTTGCGGTTGTTTGCGCCTGCGTAGCCGCGCCAGACGGTATAGTCAATTAAAATCAAAATAGGACAGTAACGCATCGTCAAATCGGGCGTAATCAGACAATACGGTTCGCAGATACCGCTTAATATTCGCCCACACCTTCTCAATCGGGTTGAGCTCAGGTGAATAAGGTGCAAGAGGCAATACCTTATGTCCCAATTTTTCCGCCATTTCCCGTAAAACACCCATACGGTGAAATCGTGCATTATCTAAAATAATCACCGATTTTTGAGTCAATGCGGGCAGTAGGCATTGCTGAAACCACGCTTCAAAAAAGACCCCGGTCATCGTATTTTGATAAACCATCGGAGCAATCAGCCGGTTGCCGACTTGTGCGGACACCAGAGATAAGCGTCGGTATCTTTTTCCTCTTATCTGCGCTTTCACTATTTGCCCTTTCGGGCTGCGGGCATAGGGACGGAACAGGTAGCGGTCAAATCCTGTTTCATCCAAATAAACACGTTGGTAGTCGGAAAATTCGGCCAGCTGTGTCAAATAATGCGTTACTTTGGCCGGGTCTTGTTCTTTGTAAGTGGTGGTCTTTTTTTGCGCGTCATCCCCATCTGTTTGAGTGCATAGCAAACGGCGGCTGGCGTACAATCAAAATGTTTGGCGATTTCATGCAGATAGGCATCCGGGTGTTGCCCAACATATTGAGCCAGTTTTTGCCTATCCAATTTGACGGCATTTAGACCGGTAACTTGATGTTTTAGGCTGCCTGTTTGTTTTTTAAGGCGAATCCACAGGTAAAGCGTGTTTCTTGACAAGTTAAACGTTGCTGCGGTTTGGCTGATATTTTTGCATTGTTCGTAATAGTTTAAAGCTTTGTTTCTTAAGTCCGCAGAGTATGCCATGGTTAGACCTTCAAAGTTGAGTATTGTACTATTTTATTTTTAATTGACTATAATCGCCTGCTCCGTGCCGTCGATGGTAACGGGAATCCGTCCCTGCCCCTGCACGCCGCGTATATTGGGATCCAACGCACCGCTGTTGCGCGCGTCGCCGCTGTACACGCCGGACATACCGCTCAAAAGGTCGGATACGGTGTTGCCCTTGAAGGTTTCGACTTCGTTTTTGCCTTTGTAAAGATTGACGATTTCGCGGGTATAAACCCGGTTTTTACCGATTTCGTCTTTATTGCGCGTGCCTTTGACGGTAACGGTATCGAGAATGACGGTCGGCGTATTATCGGCAGCATAAATGATGGGAGAGAAACCGATGGCGGCGATGCAGGCGGCAAGGGTGTTGACTTTGACTGGCTTCATAACGGATTCCTTGTGTGGCGGAATGTCAGACAGCGTCGTCTGAAAGTTTTCAGACGACCTCGGAAAGGTTTTGCCGCAAGTCAGATTGAATATAAATATAATGATTTTGATTATTATTTATATATTTTTCGATAATTTTAACCAAATCTCGATAATATGCAAACATTTGCTTGCTTCTTCGGTATCTTGTTCAGAAATATTCGATTCGTTTAACATTTTGTTTTCAAATGAAATCAAATTATTTTTCTCAAAATAGGGCTTTATAAATATCGGGCAGTCCAAAGGTCGTCTGAAAACCCAGTGCCCTCCAATCAAGGCAAAGCGATTTTCAGACGACCTTTCCAAACAGATGCGCAATAATCCGCCCCTATTCCATCCTTTCTTATCCTCATTCCTCCGTTGTTGATACAATACGAAACAGCCTGATAACAATTTCAAATATATCTGATATGGACGAAAACCTTACCTTCCTCACTCTGTTTCTGCTCGGTTTTTTCGGCGGCGGCCACTGCGTCGGTATGTGCGGCGGGTTAAGCAGCGCATTTGCCTTGCAGCTTCCGCCCAACCTCAACCGTTTCGGATTGATTGTCCTGTTGAACTTAGGACGTGTAAGCAGCTATGTCCTCATCGGCTTCCTAGTCGGACTGATCGGGCAGGCAGGGATTTCTTTGGATGACACCCGTGTGTTGCAGCAGGGGTTGTATATCGCGGCAAACATCCTGCTGTTGCTTTTAGGGCTTTATCTGGCGGGGATTTCGACGGCGGCAACGCGTATCGAACGCATCGGCAAACCGATATGGAAGCGGCTGAATCCGTTTTTAAACAAGCTTTTGCCCATCCGTTCCGTCCCAGCCTGTTTCGGCGTGGGGATGCTCTGGGGCTGGCTGCCGTGCGGCCTGGTTTACAGCGCGTCGCTTTACGCCTTAGGCAGCGGCAGCGCGGTTCACGGTGCTTTATATATGTTGGCTTTTGCGCTCGGCACGCTGCCCAACCTTTTGGCGATGGGTATCTTTGCGGCGCAGTTGAAAACGCTTTTGCAAAAACGCAGCATCCGCCTGTTGGCAGGGTTGACGGTAGCGGCTTGGGCCTTGTGGCGGCTTTGGGTTTCGGTTTCAGGCTGGACGGCATAAAGGTCGTCTGAAAACCTGTACACAGCCATACCGCAGAATCATGTGAACAGCTTGTGAACAACTCTCCTTCCCTTTTGATTTTCCAAAATAAAAATATCATGATTAAAAAATAGGCAATACAAAATATTGCCCACAACCCGCATTCGGATTGATGTGTGCATTCTGTGGAAAACTTGGATAATATTTTGAAACCTATTGAATATTTTCAGCTGATTAAAAAATAATCAATCTATTCGCAACCCTCTAAAGACAAAAAAGACAGGAATAGAAATGCACACCCTTTCGGAACAAGTCCGCTTAAATGAGGCGCGCAAAAAATTGGCAAAAAGCAGGCGTTGGGCGACGGGCTTGCTGCTTGCGGCGTGCGTGCTGTTTGCAGCCTCCGCCGTTTATGTGCGCCAATATCCTTGGTTGGGATTTGTCAAAGCGTTTGCCGAAGCGGCGATGGTGGGTGCGCTGGCGGACTGGTTTGCCGTAACTGCGCTTTTCAGACGACCCCTCGGCCTGCCGATTCCCCATACCGCGATTTTGCCGCGCAATCAGGCGCGTATCGGCGATGAATTGGGGCGGTTTATCGAACACAATTTTTTACAGGGCAAACCCATCGCCATGCGTATTTATCAAGCGCAGCCCAGCGATAAATTATTGAAATGGCTGGACGGCGAAGACGTGAAATCGCACTGGCTGCCGTGGCTTTCCAAGCAGATTCCGACCCTGCTTGCTATCGCCAAACCGGAACAGACGGCGCGTTTCACGGCGATGCTGCTGGAAGAACGTTACAGCGGCGGACAAATCGGTAACGCGCTTGCCGACGGTTTGCGGCTGCTGAAAGCGCAAGGGATGCACGAAAAAGCGTTTGAAAGCCTGCTCCGTCAGATTCGGCGTTGGCTGAAAACGCCGGAAACCCGTGAAATGCTGGAGCAGAACCTGCGCGAATGGGCGGCGAAAATCGAAGGCGGCAATCCCGGAACTTGGGACAGGCTCAAAGCGGCGGTGAAATCGATCTTGGTGGAGAAAGTCGATGATTGGGCGGCAGAAAAAGCGTTGGCATGGATAGACGGCTATTTGGCAACAGCGGACAAGCAAGATAACGCGCTGCGCCGACAATTCTTGGTGCAATACGACGAACTGACCGAACGCCTGACCACATCGCGCCTGTGGCACCGCCGCCTGGACAAATTCAAAAAACAGCTCGCGCAATCGCCCGCACTGCAACGTCAAATCATGACCTTATGGCGCGGCATTCTGGACTGGGCGCGGGAAGATGTGGAAAAACAAGACTCTTTGTGCCAAGCGCAACTGGAAAAGCTGCTGAACCATATGCGTTCGCAAGCTCAGGCATACCCGCAATTTATGCGGCGGGCGGATGTGCGGATTTCGCTTTTGGTTCGGGATTTTGTGATGCGTTATAAAGATAAGGCCGCTTTGTTCGTCTCGGACAAAGTCAAAGGCTGGGACAGCCGCCTGATGGTGGAAAAACTGGAATTGAGCGTGGGCAAGGATTTGCAATATATCCGCATCAACGGCACGCTTGTCGGCGGACTGGTCGGACTGGTGATTTATACGGTATCGCTGTGGCTGGCTGGATAGTATGAAAAAAGGTCGTCTGAAAACAAGGTTTCAATGAAATTTGTTTTTCAGACGACTTGTTGCTTCTAATAGCAAACTCAATCCGCCACATCGATACACAAATATTTCAATTCCAAATATTCGTCCGCACCGTATTTGCTGCCTTCGCGTCCCAGCCCGCTGCGTTTCACGCCGCCGAACGGTGCTGCTTCATTGCTGATTAAGCCGGTATTGATGCCGATCATGCCGTATTCCAAGGCTTCGCCGACGCGCCATTGGCGGGCGGTGTCGGAGGTGAAGAGGTAGGCCGCCAAACCGTATTCCGTATCGTTGGCTGCCGCGATGACTTCGGCTTCGGTTGCAAAGCGGAACACGGGACACAACGGCCCGAAGGTTTCTTCGCGCGCCACCACCATTTGCGCCGTTACGCCGCTTAAGACGGTCGGTTCGAAAAACGTTCCGCACAATGCGCTGCGTTTGCCTCCGGTCAGGCAGACCGCGCCTTTGGAGAGCGCATCGGCGATGTGCTGCTCGACTTTTTCCACCGCTTTTTCCTCAATCAGCGGCCCTTGGTTCACGCCTTCATCCAAGCCGTTGCCCAATTTGAGCGCGGCTACTTTTTCGCTTAATTTGCGGCAAAATTCGTCGTAAATGCCCGATTGAGCGTACACGCGGTTGGTGCAGACGCAGGTCTGGCCGCTGTTGCGGAACTTGCTGGCCAGCGCGCCTTCGACGGCTTTGTCCAAATCGGCATCGTCAAACACGATAAACGGCGCGTTGCCGCCCAGTTCCAAACTGAGTTTTTTAATGTCCGCCGCGCTGTCGGCAAAAATTTTCGCGCCGACTTCGGTCGAACCGGTGAAGCTGATTTTGCGCACGGTCGGGTTCGTGGCAAATTCATGACTGATTTCCGAAGCGCGACCGCTGACAACGGGAAGTAAATCCTGCGGCACGCCCGCTTCGTAAGCCAACAAGGCCAGCGCATACGCGCTCAGAGGCGTGAGCGACGCAGGTTTGACGATCATCGCGCAGCCCACCGCCAAAGCAGGCGCGGCCTTGCGCGCAATCATCGCGGACGGGAAGTTCCACGGCGTAATCGCAGCGGTAACGCCGACGGGCTGTTTCAACACGACCAGTTTTTGCGTCGCTTTCACGCTTGTCAGCACATCGCCGTCAATCCGCCGCGCTTCTTCGGCAAACCAGCGCACAAACGAAGCCGCATAATCGATTTCGCCGCGTGCCTCGGTCAGGCTTTTGCCCTGTTCCATCGTCATGATGCGCGCCAGTTCTTCTTTGTTTTCCTTGATTAAAAAATACCAACGCCACAACACATCGGCACGCTCCAACGCAGTTTTTGCCGCCCATAGCTTTTGTGCGGCCTCCGCTTTTTGAATCAGCAACTTGAGGTCGTCTAAATGGGTTGTGCGGACAAACGCCAAAGTCTCGCCCGTCGCCGGATTATCGACTTTGATACTGTCTGGAATCGGGGAAAAAGAAATATCGGGATGGTTTAACAATGATGCAAAAGAATTCATGCCTGCCCTCGTGTGTATAGATGATGGATGAAGGTCATTATTCTCTTCATAGGAGAAAAGCGCAAACTGCTGAAACGTTGCGTCGCCGATTTTTCGACTACCATTTTATATTGAGCTAAACGGCAAAACCCACAACTATATAAGGGTAAAATATTTGAATGTCCTTTCAAAAGTAAATTTACTTTTCCATTTGATGCTTTTATTAAAGATTTGTCTAAACCAAAGACAAAGCATATTATCTCTGCTATTGTGCTAACGTTTAACACCGCTTTTATCAATAATTCATATGGAGTAAACCGATGAATAAAAATACCAAGTTACTGATTTCTGCCGTTATTGCCGCTGCCGCGCTGTCTGCATGTTCCAGCTCTTCCAAAGGAAAACCTGCTGCGAAACCTGCTCCTGCTCCGCAACAAGCAGCGCAACAAAACCAACCTTTCACTCCTCAAACCGTGAAAGTGGACGCTATCGACAGCACCAAAGAGGTACACTACCGCTGCGGTCAAAACGGTCAAGACCCATTGAGCGTTATGTACGGCTTCAAAGGCAACGAGCCTGTTGTAGCACAAGTGAAATACAAAAACGAACTGACCCCCAACCTGTTCCGCGTCGTCGGCTCCAGCGACGATATTAATGCCTTCTGGGGCGGAAACGTCGCATGGGTGGCAGGTCGTGCCAATTTGGGCAATATCGACAAAGTGGACGGCAATATGCTGACCGTACGCGGTAAAACGACCGTTAACGGCAAAGAAGAAGTCGTTGATCAAATCGTTGCCAAATACTGCTCCGTTGCCAACTCCCCTGCCAAAGCAGGCAAACCGGCTCCTAAAAAACCTGCCGCAAAAGCAAAACGTTAATTTCTAACTCTAACCGTAGAAGTTAATCTGAGGTCGTCTGAAAATTTTCAGACGACTTTTTTGCATTTTGTGTAATTCATTACCAAGAGCGGCATAGAAGTGTCCGTCTTATACAGTCGATTACTTTCAAAGAATCCTTCCCTTTAAGCCAATCTTTCCCTTCCTCTATCTGAAACAAGAAAAGTGTGTTCCTTTCCATACAGTCAAAACAATACCGCCATATTCGCATCACAACTATCAAATCAACTGCCCAAAACAAAAAGGTCGTCTGAAAACCTGTTGCCAAGTTTTCAGACGACCCCTTCACATCGCAATCATAGCCATCAGACCACGACTTCTTCTTTTTTCTTCACTTCCTTCGCGATATTTTCGCGGCTCAGGCCGAACATCAGCAAGAGCGGGCTGGCTACCAAGACTGAAGAGTAAATACCGAACACGATACCGATGGTCAATGCCATTGAGAAACCGTGTAACGCTGCGCCGCCGAACACCAGCATGGAAACAACCATTGCCTCGGTCGAGCCGTGGGTGATGATGGTACGGCTCATGGTGGCGGTAATCGCATTGTCGATGACTTGCGGAACGGTATGTCCGCGCATACTCGGTTTGCGGAAGTTCTCACGGATACGGTCGAAGACGACGACGGATTCGTTTACGGAATAGCCCAATACGGCAAGGATACCCGCCAGCACGGTCAGTGAAAATTCCCATTGGAAGAAGGCGAAGCAGCCCAAAATAATCACGATGTCGTGCATATTCGCGATGATGGCGGATACGGCGAAACGCCATTCAAAGCGCATCGACAGGTAAACGATGATACCTGCTACGACGAAGCCTAATGCCATCAGACCGTTGGTCACCAGCTCTTCGCCGACCTGCGGGCCGATAAATTCGACTTGGCGCAGGGTAACGTCAGGCTGCTCTTTTTTCAGCAATTCCATAACCTGATTGGAAAGCTGGGCGGAAGTTACGCCTTCTTTGTTGGGCAGGCGGATCATGATGTGTTTGTTCGTACCCAACGCCTGAACTTGGACATCACCCATTTTCAGGGTATCAAGTTTTTCACGGGTTTTGTTGACGTCCACGCCCTGCTGATATTGCACTTCCATCACGGTACCGCCGGTAAATTCGACGGAGAAGTTCAAACCTTTGGTGATGAGGAAGAATACGGCGGCAATGAAGGTTACCAACGAAATAAAGGTCGTCAGTTTGCCGTAGCTCATAAACGGGATGTCGCGTTTGATTTTAAAGAGTTCCATGTCTTACTCCTTGCCTGCCGCTGTTTCGGCTTTGGGTTTCCATACTGCGCCGATGGAAATGTTCTGCAATTTGCGGCGGCGTCCGTACCAAAGATTCACTAAGGCGCGGAAGACGACGACGGATGAGTACATCGAAGTCAGGATACCCAGACAGTGTACGACGGCAAAACCGCGGACCGGGCCGGAACCGAATACCAAGAGGGCGATACCGGCAATCAGCGAGGTCAGGTTGGAGTCAACAATGGTTGCCCATGCGTGTTGGAAACCGAGGTTGATTGCCTGTTGCGGCGGAACGCCTTCGCGCAACTCTTCGCGGATACGTTCGTTAATCAATACGTTGGAGTCAATCGCCATACCCAGCGTCAACGCCAATGCGGCAATACCGGGCAGCGTCAGCGTCGCCTGCATGGCAGACAAAATACCGACCAAGAACAAGATGTTGGTACTCAGGGCGATGGTCGAGAAGAATCCCATCAGGCGGTAGTAAACCACCATGAACAAGGCAACGGCGGTAAAGCCCCATAAGGTCGAATGGAAACCTTTTTCAATGTTTTCTTTACCCAAAGACGGACCGATGGTGCGCTCTTCCACGATTTGCATCGGTGCGGCGAGAGAACCGGCACGCAGCAACAAGGAAGTATCATTGGCTTCCGCCTGCGTCATGCTGCCGGAAATTTCCACGCGTCCACCGGTAATAGCGGAACGGATAACCGGTGCGGTAACCACTTCGGATTTGCCTTGGTCAATCAACACCATCGCCATGCGTTTACCGACGTTAGCAGCAGTCAATTCGCCGAAAATACTGCCGCCTGCGCTATCCAAGCTCAGACTGACGGCAGGCGCACCCATTTGGTCGAAACTGGGTTGCGCGTCATTGATATTGTCACCGGTCAATTCAACCTGTTTGTTAATCAGCAAGGTTTCAGGATGATCGCCACCACTGGACAACAGCTCGAAACCGCTCGGAACATTACCTTCCAAAGCTTCGCGCACTTTGACAGGGTCGTCTTCCACCATGCGTACTTCCAAAGTCGCGGTACGGCCGATAATGTCTTTTGCTTTGGCTGTATCTTGTACACCCGGCAGCTGCACGACGATACGGTCGAGGCCAGATTGCTGGATGACAGGCTCAGCCACGCCCAACTCATTGACGCGATTATGCAAAGTGGTGATGTTTTGTTTCACCGCATCGGAGCGTACTTTGTTAATCGCTTCTTCGGACAATGTCAGCGTGATGTTATTGCCGTCGGCATTCAAATTTGCCTCAGGGAAAAGCTGACGCAGCTTAGGCATGGCTTTCTGTACGTCGGCAGCGTCCTGCATCGGGACAATCAGACCGTTTTCAATTTGACGGATGGTGCCGGTACGGATTTTTTCGCGGCGCATCTCGCGGCGGATGTCGCCCGAATAACGTTCAAACGTTTTCTGCATCGCGGCTTTCATGTCCACTTGCATGGTGAAATGCACGCCACCGCGCAAGTCCAAGCCCAAGAACATCGGGTTGGCGCCAATTTTGGCCATCCATTCGGGGCTGTCCACCAACAGGTTGAGCGCGGTGATATAGCCATCGCCCAAAGTGTTTTCGATGACATCGCGGGCTTTAAGCTGCGTTTCGGTATCTTTGAAACGCACTTTCAGCGAGTTGTTCGCAATAAATATCCCGTCAGTCTGAATACCCGCCTGTTTCAGCGCGGCATCGACTTTAGACTGGGTCTGTTCGTTAATAATGATGGCTTGTCGGTTGGTTGATACCTGCACTGCGGGCGTTTCACCGAAAAGGTTGGGCAGCGAATACACTACGGCAACCAAAATCGAGCACGCAATCAGCAGGTATTTCCATAAAGGATAACGGTTCATGGTAAACCTTCGATTTATTATGAAGACAAACAGCCGCGCTCAGCTTTCCGAGGCGGCTCTTGGCAAAAATACGGATTACTCGGCTTTGGCGGCAATCGCGTTACGTTCCACTTCGACTTCGATTTTTGCACCTTGACCGATGTCCACAGTGAAAAACTGTTCGCCGACTTTGGTAACGCGGCCTTTGAAACCTGCTGCCAAAACAACCTTATCGCCGACTTTCAAAGCGGCAAGCATGGCTTGGTGTGCTTTGAATTTCTTTTGTTGAGGACGCATGATCAGGAAGTAGAACACCACCATAATCAGCACTAAAGGGGCAAATTGGGCCACAGTTTGATTCATAATTTGTCCGTTTTCTAAGAGATTAAAATTAAGTAAAACACTGCTTGCGACAGAAAAAAGCATTGGTACAGCCGCAAAATTAAGCTATTCTAAAGGTCGTCTGAAAAATTTCCAAGCCTTTCCCTATTTATTAACCATATTTATCATGTCAGGTCGTCTGAAAATGAAGTTTCAACGACATTTAAAACCTGATTCCTTCCTACCAACGACAAGCCCCGCGCCCTTTTCCTCATGAAAAAACTCATTCGACGACTGCGTACGCGCCTACGCCGCCTCTTGGGTAAAAATGCGCGTACGGTCTGGATTTCTCATCCCGTTTTTGCGCAACACCAACCCGGCGCAGGTCATCCCGACTCGCCCGAACGCACTGCCGTTATCGAGGCGGAGCTCAAACGTCAGGATATTTGGCGGCATCTTCAAACTGCCGAAGCCGAAGAAATCAGCGATACCCGCCTCGCCTTGGTTCACCCGCGCAAATACCTGCGCTCGCTTGAAGCCTGCCAGCCCCAACCGGACAAAATCTACCGCATCGACGGCGATACCGTCATGAGTCATGGTTCGCTCAAAGCTGCCCGTCACGCCGCAGGGGCTGTCGTTCAGGCGGTAGATATGGTGATGAATAAGAAAGCATGGCACGCTTTTTGCGCCGTCCGTCCACCCGGACACCACGCGCACAGCGATAAGGCAGGCGGTTTCTGCCTATTAAACAACGTCGCCGCAGGCGTCATGCACGCCATCGCCGAATATCGACTCCAACGCATCGCCGTCATCGACTTCGATGTCCATTACGGCGACGGCACAGCGGAAATCTTCAAAGACGACCCGCGCGTCCTGTTTATGAACCTTTTTGAAACCGACCTCTTCCCATTTCCCGAAACCAACCATTCCGCCAACGGCGCCAATATGTTGCATCTACCTTTCGCGTCCAACACCGGCAGCCGCGTCTTCCGCACTACCGTACGCGAAAAATGGTTGAACAAACTGACCGCATTCAAACCCGAACTGGTCTTACTGTCCGCAGGTTTCGACGGACACAAACAAGACGAAACAGGTCGTCTGAATCTGCACGAAGCCGATTTCGCCTGGTTGACCCACAAAATCATCCAAGCCGCTCCAAGTTGTCCCGGCAGAATCGTTTCCGTACTGGAAGGCGGCTACACGCTCGAGCCTTTGGCAAAATCCGCCGCAGCCCATATCGGCGTTCTCGTAGGACTACCCAAGGCAGACTATGTTACCGCCTATCAAAACCACTTGAAACGCGGTCTAAAAAGGGAGGATTCCCAGTCTTCCGAATGGCAATCTAAATTATTAAACGAAAGATTATCTGAAAATAAGATTCAAGGTTTTCAGACGACCTTTTAGCGGGTAGATTGCTCTCCGGATTGTTGTTACCGTAAAAGGTCGTCTGAAAATCCTATCTAATCAAAAACAAACCGCCCTTTCAGGCGGTTTGTTTTCAGCTTCAACAGACGGTTATTGTTTTTTACCGCCGAATACGCCAAAGGCGTTATTACTTGAAGGACCATTATCACCTGGGGTTTCATTGTAACTGTAACGACCCGCCATTTCGGCTGCCTTGTCGCCGTAGAATCCACCGGTTACAGAGCCTTGTGCACCTGAAGTCCATTTGCCGTTAAAGCTGCTGCCTGCAATATTGGCAGTAAAGGCGCGTTCATTCATGTACCATCTGTCGCCACTATTGATTTTACCGGCGATGGTTTTGGCATCAAAATCGACATCGGCGGTAAACGAACCGGTAGTACGGTAGCCTCCTGTATCACCCACCCAGTTTTCCTTATCATCCAAGTTGCGGGCACGGAAATTCAACACCTCGCCGGCGTATTTGGCCGTACCGGACGGCAAAGAGGCACTCATTACGCCCTGAACAAACAAGGAGTAGGCATTATCGGCAAGTTTTGCCGCACCAAAGACAACATTGCTCAAATTGCCTGAAGCAACAAACGACTTGTAGTCCGAACCCAATTCAGTTCGATAGAGCTTGTTGGTAACAGGTGCCAGCGCGATTGTCGTACCGTTGATAATGACTTTGGTCAAGTCCGCGATATTCGATAAGACGTATTGCTCGCCTGTTTCACCTTTTTTCAATTCGGCTGCGGCGGCAGCATCTTTAGGTTTGGTTACGGGCGCATCAGGTTTGGCAACCGGCGCATCAGGCTGTCCGCCTGCTTGAGCTGCCGCATCTTGGCGTTTTGCACCAAACACACCGCGCGCCACTACGTCTTCATCACGTTGGTTTTTGCCTGCCGCACTATATGTACCGGCAAGTTGGTCTGCCTTCGCGCCAAAGAATCCGCCTTGCATCGTACCTTGCTTGTTGGAGAAGGTGTTGCCGTGCAAATCGCCATTGAAAGACAAATTTTCCGCCATATCGCGCGCATTGGATTTGACGACACCTGCAATCCTATTGCCACCGCTACCACCGCCAACCGTTTGATCGGAATAGCGGTTGATGCCGACATTGATGGTTTTTTGGTCGAAATTGACTTTTGCGGTAACATCGGTTGCTCTGGCGGCAGGATACAGGTTTTCCAATTTAGATGCAGAGCTTGTATCAGGAAGCTCGTTTAACAAGCTGGTATTGACCGGCAATCCGTTTGCAAAATGCAAACCGATACCTTTATAAGTAGCTTCACCCTTTAGAGCGGCAACGGTTTCGCTACCAGACGGCGCACCTTGTACAAATAAAGCTTGTTTGAAATCACGCAGATTGGTTACATCGGCAACACCGCCATAACGAACATCAGGCAGCAGGTCGCCGCTGTGTATCGCATATTGTGCTGCATCGGCTTTACCGCCGTTCGTACTTCTTTCGCCCAACGTGAACTCACCTGCTTTAACGTCTTTGGTATTAATGGCGACACCATCAAGTACGATGCTGTTTTTATCCGATGCAATCGGGGCTTCGGTTTTGGCATATTCCAAATCGCCGGTTTCACGTTTTTTCGCTACCAAGACACCGCCATCCAAAGCTTTACCCATTACTTTGCCTTCGCCGCCAAAACCTTGACCTGAATTGGCCTCATTGGCTTTCTTGGCTTCTTCAGCTTTTTTGGCTTCTTCAGCTTTCTTGGCTTCTTCAGCTTTCTTGGCTTCTTCAGCTTTCCTGGCTTCTTCAGCTTTCTTGGCTTCTTCGGCTTTCTTGGCTTCTTCGGCTTTCTTAGCGTCTTCAGTTTGTTTTGAATCACCTCCTCCGCCCGAGCCGGAATTATTGCCCGGCCGTTGCGGGGTCGGTGCAGGCTGTGCAGACGGCGTGCCACCACCGCTTGAACCACATGCACTCAATGCGATGCTGCAAGCAATCGCCAACATACTTAATTTAAATGATTCCTTCATGGTAAAACTCCTGAATGTGATAATGGTATTTTGGAATGATGGTGATAAAATATTTGATAATTATTTACATCAAACCAATTAAAATATACCGCAAATGCGGATAACCAAACGGTACTAAACTTACATCAGTATGAAGGCCGTCTGAAAGCGGAATTTATGAATCCGCGTATACAGATGTGTTTCAGACGACCTCTACTTATATCGTCAAACCATTAATGACGGTGCGGAACAAAGCCTTCCGGAGCTTCCGCGCCTTCAGGCAGACCGAAGGTTTCGCGCAGAACGACTTTGTAGAACGCAAACGCATCTTTTGCACCTTGAATCGCCTCGGCTTCAGCTTCGGGGCTTAAGTCCAAAGCATTCAAATGTTCGACAAAGGCACGCCAATGTTTGCCGCGTCCGTTCGGATGGGGAGCGAGGTGGCGCGCACCATGTTCGCCGTTGTAATCCAGCTTCTGCGCGTGTTTAAACAAAAATGCTGCGCCCAAATTGGAACCTTCGGCGCAATACAGCCAGCCGATGGCTTTATTGCCGGTTTCGTGCGGCAGCGGTTTGCCGTATTCGTAAGGTTTGTCGCCCAAATCCGCCAAGTCTTGCGTTACCGCGTCGTAACGCGCCATGTATTCCAGCTCGGGAATGGCTTTGTTCAATTCGGGGTCTTTATAGATATGATCGACCGCTTTGTGGAACACGGATTGCAGCTTCAAGAATTTGATGTAATTCTCTTTGTTGGTAAACGGCTCGACAGACATGACCAAATTGTCCACGCTGTCGTGAATGGTGGTGGTTTGCTCTTTCAGCCGTTTGGCAAAAGTCAGCTCTTGTGTTTCGCTCATGTGAATATCCTTCATAAAGTTTCAGACGACCTTCAGGCCGCCTTTATTTAAACAAGGTGGATTGGATAGGTTTGAAAACGGATATGGGATGGAAGCGGAGGTTTGCGGGATGGGAAACCCGCGAAATCCGTTTGAAAACAAACCATCGGGTTTCGTTATTTTATGAAATATTTTTTAAAAATATATATCATTCTAATTCAAATAGCAAGAGAATGATTTGCAGCTACTTGCAACTACAAGATAATAACGGACAATTTTCCACCTTCGGCAAACAAAAGATTCCGGCTTAACAGAAAATGGTTTCTTAACCATAAAGAATATTGTTTACAAAGACATGACTGCATCTTGGCAGATACCGCCCTTGCCCCGCCTGCGTCAAAACGGCATACTTTCGCCATACCGAGCCGCAGGTCGTCTGAAACCTGCCATACCGTCAAAAAGAAAGAGACAACATGAACCCCATCCGCCCATTCTTAAACCATACCCCGCAAATCCACGAATCCTGCCTTATCGATGAAACTTCGGTCATCATCGGCGAAGTATCGCTTGCCGAAGACGTATCCGTCTGGCCGTATGCCGTCTTGCGCGGCGACGTGAACAGCATCAGCATCGGCGCACGCAGCAACGTACAGGACGGCAGCGTCTTGCACGTTTCGCACAAAAACGCCGAAAAACCCGAAGGTTCGCCCCTCATCATCGGCGAAGACGTAACCGTCGGACACAAAGTCATGCTGCACGGCTGTCGTATCGGCGACCGAGTTTTAATTGGTATGGGTACGATTATTCTGGACGATACCGTCATCGAAGACGACGTAATGATAGGCGCAGGCAGCTTGGTACCGCCACGCAAGCGTTTGGAAAGCGGCTATCTCTATGTCGGCTCGCCCGTCAAACAAGTCCGCCCGCTGACCAACAAGGAAAAAGAATTTTTGAAATACTCGTCCGCGCATTATGTGCGCCTGTCCGGACAACACAAACAGTCAAAATAATTTTCAGACGACCTTATATCCTCTTAAAAAAGAAAGTGTTATGCACACACTCTACCTAGCCTCCGGCAGCCCGCGCCGCCGCGAAATCCTCGAAAACCTCGGATATGCGGTTATCCGTATCCCTGCCGACATCGATGAAACACCGCATTCCGACGAAAACGCCGCCGATTATGTGCAACGTATGGCGCAGGAAAAAAATGCCGCCGCTGTCGAGCAATGGTTTGCCACCCACGACGCGCAGCCCGAATATCCAATTCTGACCGCCGACACTACGGTCGCCTATCAAAACCACATTCTCGGCAAACCGGAAACCGAAGCCCAAGCAGCCGAAATGCTCGCACGGCTTTCGGGGCAGACGCATCAGGTGCTGACCGCCGTATGCGTATATTGGCAAGGAAAGACACGCGGCGTTTTGCAAACCAGCGACGTGCGTTTCAAAACCTTGTCTGCCGACGAAATATCCGCCTATATCCGAAGCGGAGAACCGATGGACAAAGCGGGCGCGTATGGCATTCAGGGTTTGGGCGGCGTATTTGTCGAACATTTGCAAGGCAGTTTCACCGGCGTGATGGGCCTACCCGTTTACGAAACGGCCGGCTTGTTGGAACGATTCGGATTGAGCGTTCCCCCATTTGCCTGATTTTAAATACCTCCAAACAAACATCATGAAAACATACGCTTTCCCCTTTTTATCCGCAGTATTCCTTCTTGCAGGCTGCACTGCTTTTTCAGACGACGGCACACCCTCCGTCCACAAAGGCAACGACAGCATCCTCTCTTTCGGAAAGCTTGGCTCTGCTACGGAAGATGCGCCTGCAGGCGGCTGGGTCATGCTCGGTGATCAATACACCTATGTGTTAGACAAAGGGTCGTCTGAAAAGCTCTCTCCCATCTTTAAGGCCAAACTGAAACATCCCTACGAAATCAAGTTTGCCTATTCTGTGAAGAATATCAAAAAGGCAGGGGTTACCGTTTGGCAGGAGGATCGCAGATTCAGCACACTGCTTTGCCTGTCTTACCCCCATGCCGATAAAGATGAAGAAAAAACACTGGAAAAATTGGCGTTCACCTCCAGTAAAGGGGAAAAAACGCCATTCAGGTGCATCAACCTCGACGGCAAAATCTATCAACCCGCCCCGGCTGCCGGTTCGGGTTTGCCGCTGCACGTCAATCTCGACATCCACACCCGTTCTTCCGACAAAAACCTGACCATCGACGTACCTCCCCTATCCGCAAACATACGTCCCGCAATGCCACCCGTCCGCCCGCTCCATTTTTAAGCACTATCCGCCGCACAAACCAAAAGGTCGTCTGAAAATTTTTCAGGCGACCTTTTCTCAAGCTAACGCTTCAAAATTTGATCAGTACCAACCGCGCAGCTTCATCGCTTTTTCAACGCGGCGGATACTCATCATGTAAGACGCGGTACGCAGGTCCACATCATACTCTTGCGCCAGATTCCAAATATCGCGGAACGCGCGGCGCAGGACGACGGTTTCTTTTTCCTGAACTTCGTCAAATTCCCAGTAATAGCCTTGCAGGTTTTGCACCCATTCAAAATAGGAAACGACCACGCCGCCGCAGTTCGCCAGAATATCGGGCACGACCAACACGCCGTTTTGACGCAGGATGGCATCGGCTTCGGGTGTAGTCGGACCGTTTGCGCCTTCGACCACGATTTTGGCGCGTACTTTGCCGGCGTTTTCGGAAGTCAGTTGGTTTTCCAGCGCGCAAGGGGCGAGTACGTCCACATCCAATGCCAAGAGTTCGGCGTTGCTGATTTCTTTGCCGTAACCCGCTTCGTTGGTAATGAAGCCTTTTTCTTGGAACTCTTTGAAGAGGGCTTCCATATCCAAGCCGTTTTCGTTGTAGATGGCGACGTCAACGGTGGAAACGGCAACGACTTTCGCGCCGGATTGATGCGCGTAATAGCCTGTGTGATAGCCCACATTGCCGAAGCCTTGAATGGCGTAGGTCGCGCCTTTGACGTCTTTGCCGAGTTTTTCCAAAGCTTGAACGGCAGCGAAGTTCACGCCGTAACCCGTCGCTTCGGTACGCGCCAAAGAGCCGCCGAATTCGACCGGTTTGCCGGTGAACACGCCAGGCGCAGATTTTTTAACGACATTTTCGTAGGCATCGACCATCCACGACATGATTTTGCCGTTGGTGTTCACATCGGGAGCGGGAATATCGATTTTCTCGCCGATGAGCGGGGAAATGGCTTCAGAATAAGCGCGTGAAATGCGTTCCAACTCGGCTTCTGAATAATCGCGCGGATCCAAAGTAATGCCTCCTTTGCCGCCGCCGTAAGGAATGCCCGCAACGCAACATTTGATGGTCATCCAAATCGACAGAGCTTTGACTTCGTCCAGATTCACATTGGGGTGGAAGCGCACGCCGCCTTTGTACGGGCCGACGGCATTGTTGTGTTGCGAACGGTAGCCGGTGAAGGTTTTGACCGTGCCGTTGTCGAGTTTGACGGGGAAGGTAACTTCCAAAACGCGTTGCGGGCTTTTCAGGATTTCATACACCGCAGGGTCGGCATTGAGTCGGTCGCAGGCAGTTTTGACCTGTTTTCGGGCGATTTCGAAAGGGTTAAGGGTTTCTTTTGCGGCGGATTGGGACATTTCTCTTCCTTCTTATGTCGGGTTGAAGTTTAAGGGCTTTACATTTGTAACTATAACCAATTTCCAAATGAAATGTAATAGCATGTAGTCGCAAAAACGAGAGTTAGTTAATTTATATATGGTTTTATTTTTCAGACGACAAAAGGGTACATTCAAACTGCTTCTCCCATCCCTTTACAAAACATCCCCGTTTTCCGAACACACCCCAAAAACCTTTGTTTTTAAAAAAGGTCTTCTGAAAATTGAATTAGCCTGCCTTTCAAAGTCAAAGCTTCTGAAAATCAATGAAATGCCATTTCAAGCTCCAACTATATTGTTAACAATCCATCTGAAAACTACCTGTCGGGAAACAATGTTAAAATACGCGTCCCTGTCATTCACGAGCAAAACACATCATGACCGCCGCCATCGAACACGTCCAAGCCGCCGCCTTTGATTTGGACGGCACATTATGCGATTCCGTCCACGACCTTGCCGCCGCAGCCGAAGCCATGCGCGAATATCTCGGCATGGAGCCGCTGCCCGCCAAAACAGTAGAAAGCTACGTCGGCGACGGCATCGGCAAACTCGTCCACCGCGTCATCACCAACGACCGCGACCAAGAAGCCGCGCCCGATTTATGGGAAAAAGGTTTCGTGTTCTACATGAAATACTACCGCGACCACTTGAGCGACTTCACCCGTCCCTACCCCGAAACCGAAGCCGGGCTGGCATTGCTCAAATCACTGGGCATCCCGCTGGTGGTCATCACCAACAAAAACGAAATCCTCGCCGCCGAACTCTTGAAACAGCTCGGACTCGCCGACTACTTCAGCCTGATTCTCGGCGGCGACAGCCTGCCCGAAAAGAAACCCAGCCCGTTGCCGCTGCAACACGCCGCCGAAGTCTTGGGCATTGATCCTGCCAACATGATTATGGTCGGCGACTCCCGCAACGACATCATCGCCGCCAAAGCCGCCGGCTGCCTCAGCGTCGGCGTGACCTTCGGCTACGGCGACATGACCCTGCTCTCGCAAGACAAAGCGACCAAGCCCGATTGGATTATCGGCTCGCTGCCCGAAATTTATGAAAACCTGCGACCGAAAAAAGCGGAAGACGACGAGTAATCAGTATCCTTGTTTTCAGACGACCTTTATCCCCGCTTCAAAGGTCGTCTGAAAATAGAGCAGTGGAAATAAAAAAATTCGTCATTCCCGCGCAGGCAGCAATCCAGACCTTGATTTTTCAGAATTGTTTAAAAGTTTCATTAATTTCAAATCACTGGATTCCCGCCTACGCGGGAATGACGGAATGAAAGTTGCTTATCTCTCCTCTATCCTACGACACACAAGTCAGATTCAAGAATCTGACCTACGAATCGACCTTTTCAGACGACCTCTGCATGAAACCCCAAAAATCCCTGCGCGCCCGCGCGATGGACATCCTTTCCCGACAGGAAATCAGCCGTGTCGGACTCAAGCGCAAGCTCGCCCCGTATGCCGAAAGTGAAGAAGAATTGGAAAACGTGTTGGACGAATTTGCCGAACGCAACTGGCAATCCGACCAACGCTACGCCGAAGCCTACATCCACAGCAAAAGCCGCCAACACGGCTCCCTGCGTCTGAAACAGGCATTGGCGCAGCAAGGCATAGACGAAACCGTCAGCCGTGAATTCATGCCTGACAAAGCGTGCGAACTGCAAACCGCAGTTGCCGTGTTGCGCAAAAAATTCAAACAACCCGCCGCCGATTTGAAAGACAAACAAAAACAAGCGCGCTTCCTCGCCTATCGCGGATTCGACATGGACACCATCCACGCCGCGCTCAAAAGCAGTTGGGACGAAGAAATATTCGACGCTTCTGAAGAATGATAAGCCTATTAACAATAAAGGTCGTCTGAAACCTTTTTTTCGGTTTCAGACGACCTTTCGATTATTTGGTTTATCCCTATTCCGTTACCGTTTTACGGATGAGTTTTTCCGCGTTGGCAAGCGTGTTTTCCACTTCGGCAAACTCGATTTTGCTGCCCGACACCAGCGCGCGCGTGTCGTTGAATACGACTTGGACTGCGCCGTCAGTTTCGGTAACGAGGACGCGCAACGGCAGTTGCAGGGCGAAGGCGGGGTCTTTTTGCATCAGCGGCGTGCCGGCTCTGGGCGTGCCGAAGACGATGACTTTCGCGGGCTGCATGTCCAAACCGCTTTGTCGCGCGGCGGCTTGGTGGTCGATGACGGCGAACACGGTCATGCCTTTTTCTTTGACGGCGGTTTCCAAACGGCGGACGGTATCGTCGAAACTGTATTTGCTGACGGCGGTATGGGTTTGATTCATGGCGGAACTTTGTCGGGAATCAGGTTGTCGGGCGGCATCGCCACCGTGTGAAGCGCAGGCGGTTAGGGCGGCGAGGATGGCGGCTGCGGCGAAGGTGCGTATCGGTTTCATATTTTTCCTTGGATAAAAGGTCGTCTGAAACGTTTCAGACGACCTTGTTGCTGGTTATTTCAAACCTTTTTTCACCAAGTCTTCGTAACCACCGTGGTTGGTTACGTTGGTGTAGCCTGCTTTTTTCAACTCGGTAAGCGCGGCTTCGGCACGGCGGCCGCTGCGGCAGTAGAGGTTGACGGGCGCGTTTTTGTCGGGGCTGACGCTTTTGATGCGTTCGACGATTTGGTCGTGCGGAATATTGACCGAACCTTGCAGGTGGCCGGATTTGAATTCTTCTTCGGAACGTACGTCAATCCATACGCCTTTTGCTTTGGCAGGTTGCGCGCCGGCGACTTTGGCGGCGGGCGCGGCATAGGATACGGCGGCAGGCAGGACAAGTGCGGCGGCAGTCAGCGCGGCAGTCAGCAATTTTTTCATGGTCGTTTCTCCAAACGGTTGAACAAAAATATCAATCTAAACGGTTCGGCGGCAAAAAGCAATGTTCCGTCAACAGAAGGGTCGTCTGAAACGGGAGTTGTTTTCAGACGACCCTTTGAGACAAAATCAACGCTGCGCGTCAACCGCTTCCAAAGCACGCAGGGCATAAGTGTAGGCTGCGCCTGCGTTCAAGGAAATAGCGGTCGCCAGCGCGCCGGCGATTTCGCTTTCAGTCGCACCCGCCTTGGCAGCTGCGGCGGCGTGTACGCTGATGCAGCTTTCGCAACGGGTAGTGATGGCAACGGCGAGGGCAATCAGTTCGCGGGTTTTCGCATCCAATGCTTCGGCTGCGGCGGCTTGTTCCAGCGCGCCGTAGGCTTGCAGCATTTTCGGGTGGTTTTTACCCAGCTCGCCGAATGATTTTTTAACGTGTGCGGTGTGTTCGGGCCAATTTTGAAACATTTTGATTTCCTTTCCAATGTGTTTGATATGAAGGATGTTGCTCTTTCATGGCGAATTTAAAATTTAATCTGCCATCTTTACATCCGATGAATGGCATTATTGCAATAATTTGACTATTATAATCGTCAAATCATCTCGTTCACTTGCAAAAAACACTTATGGACACTTTGGACAAACTCATCGAACTGGCGCAAATCACCGGCAGCGTGGACATACAATGCCTGTTCCGCGACAAATGGTACGCCCCGCATGAACGCAGGCGTGCGCACGGTATCGCGCACCTCGTCGTCGCCGGAGAAAGCTACATCAAAATCGAAGGCGAACCCGAAGCGCGTCTCTTGCAAACCGGCGACCTTATCTTTTTCCCGCGCAGCGCCGAACACATTATCAGCAGTGAAGCAGACTGCAACAACTGCGGCGATACCATTCATATCGGCAACGACGGCGCGTTTACCATTGAATCTTCAGGTAGCGGCGGCGAAAAAGGGCTGGATTTGTTCTGTGCTCGTTTCGAATACGACGAACACGCTGACATCATGCACGACCTGCCCGAAACCGTCCTTATCAAGATGGACCATCCCTCGCTGCAATGCCTCATTTCCATGTTGCAATACGAAAGCGCACACACGCTTTCCGGCTCGCGCGCCATCGTCAATGCCCTCTCCTCCGTACTCCTCGTCCTCATCGTCCGCGCCCATCTCGAACAAGGCGGAGAAGCGCCTTTGGGCGGCATACTCAACGGCCTGCGCGACAAACGCCTGCGCCAACTCATCCAAACCGTCGTCAGCCGCCCCGAAGACGAATGGAACATCGAAAAAATGACCGCGCTTGCCAACCTTTCCCGCGCCCAACTGATGCGCCTGTTCAAACAGCAAACCGGCATCAGCCCCCACGCCTTCGTCAACCTCATCCGCCTGCGCCAAGCCGCCGTTCTGCTGCGGCAAACCGCCGATTCCGTCCTGTCCGTCGCCCTGAACGTCGGCTTCCAATCCGAAACCCACTTTGGCAAAGCGTTTAAAAAACAATACGGGATTTCGCCGGGGCAATATCGGAAAAATGAAACGGCAGATGATGCTACCATGGCATTTGAACCCGAAAGGTCATCTGAAAACGGCTAAGTCAAAAGCGTCATAACCCTTTGATTTATCGTTCAGCCATTGTGATACTGCGAAAAATCCGTAGGTCAAATTCTTGAATCCGACATCTCCATCTGCAACAACGCGTAAAGAAAACAGAAACATCAAATATTCATCGGATATAAATATCCGAACTACACATTACACAGCAATGTCTCCGCAACTGATTTTATTCCGCAACGTAAAGACAAAAAAGGTCATCTGAAAACCTTAAATCAAGTTCTCAGACGACCTTTCATTCCGGCAGACCGATTAGGTCAACCCATCAAGCCTGTTTCAACTTCGCATCGGCATCGCGCAACGCGGTACGTAGACCTTCCTCGATAACGGGATGGTAGAACGGCATATCCAGCATTTGCTCAACGGTCATCTTCATTTGATGCGCCCATGCCAACAGGTGCGCCAAATGTTCGGCGGCAGGGCCTAAGATTTCCGCGCCGATGAAGCGGCCGGTGGCTTTTTCGGCATACAGGCGCATATGGCCTTTGTTTACCAGCATCACGCGGCTGCGGCCTTGGTTTTTAAACGATACTTCGCCGATGACAAATTCGTCGGGTTGGTATTGCGCGGCAACCTGTGCGTATTTCAAACCGACAAAACCGATTTGCGGATTGGTGAACACTACGCCGATGGTGCTGCGGCGCAAACCGCCGCCGATATTCGGATAGCGGCCCGCGTTGTCGCCGGCAATCTTGCCTTGGTCGGCGGCTTCGTGCAGCAAAGGCAGTTGGTTGGACGCATCGCCCGCGATGAAGATATGCGGAATACTGGTCTGCATGGTCAGCGGATCGGCAACGGGTACGCCGCGCGCGTCTTTTTCGATATTGATGTTTTCCAAACCGATATTGTCAACGTTCGGACGGCGGCCTACGGCTGCCAGCATATATTCGGCAACAAATACGCCTTTTTCACCGTCCTGCTCCCAATGAACCTCTACATTGCCGTCTGCATCGAGTTTGACCTCGGTTTTAGCATCCAAATGCAGTTTCAATTCTTCGCCGAACACAGCTTTTGCCTCGTCTGAAACGACGGGATCAGAAATGCCGCCGATGATGCCGCCCAAGCCGAAAATTTCAACTTTCACGCCCAAACGGTGCAATGCCTGACCCAGTTCCAAACCGATAACGCCCGGTCCGAACACGGCGACGCTCTTAGGCAGCGTATCCCATGAGAAAACGTCGTCGTTGATAATCAAACGGTCTCCCAAAGACTGCCACTGCGGCAGGATAACGGGACGCGAGCCGGTAGCAATCACAAAGCTTTTTGCCGTGATTTGGGTATGGTCGTCGATTTGGACGGTATTCTCGTCGATAAATTTAGCCGAACCCATAATGCGCTTGTCGGCAGGCCACTCTTCCACATCGGCAACGACAAAGCCGACAAAACGGTCGCGTTCTGATTTGACGCGCTGCATGACCTCTTCGCCGTTGACGACGATGCTGTCTTTGTCCAAATGCACGCCGAACGGATCGGTATGTAATGCGTGATGGCGCGCCTCTGCGGCAGCAATCAAGAGTTTGGAAGGCATACAGCCCACGCGCGCGCAGGTCGTGCCGAACACGTTGTTTTCAATCAGGTAAACATTATCCGAATGTAAACGGGCATTGCGAAACGCGCCCATGCCGGCAGTACCGCCGCCGATTACGACGACATCTGCTTGAATTTTTTTCATAATCTTTGTCCTTTTTTGTTGAGCGTCCGAAGCGGTATCAGCGTGAAGCGTATCAGGTTTTCAGACGACCTATTTAATAAACTATCAAAAATAAAAAATCGATAGCTATTTTTAAAATCTTGATTTAAAACAATAATCTCAAATTCTACTTGTAAATATAGAGCTATTCAGAACGACCGTGTAGCGTATCGTCTGAATAACTCTATTTTTCTGTTCAGACGGCTTTTTCAAACCGTCTTAAGCATCAAGCAATTAGTTTTTAGCCAAGTAAGCTTCCAAATCTTCGCTACCGCCGATGTATTTGCCGCCGATGAAGACTTGAGGAGCAGTCATCTTGCCGGTAATGGCGCGAACAGAAGTAACGGTTGCATCTTTGCCCAATACGATTTCTTCGTAAGACAGGCCTTTGTCTTGCAAAGCTTTTTTAGCTTTAGCGCAGAATTGGCAGCCGGGTTTGGTGAAGATGGCAACAGACTCTTGAGCTTTCCAGTCAGGAGCGATGAATTTCAACATAGTGTCAGCGTCAGACACTTTGAAAGGATCACCCGGCTCTTCAGGCTCGATGAACATTTTTTCAATCACGCCGTCGTTAACCAGCATGGAGTAACGCCAAGAGCGTTTACCAAAGCCCAAGTCTTCTTTGCCGACCAGCATGCCCATGCCTTCGGTGAATTCGCCGTTGCCATCAGGAATCATGTAGATGTTGTCAGCTTCTTCTTCGGCAGCCCAAGCGTTCATCACGAAAGTATCGTTTACAGATACGCAGTAAATTGCGTCAACGCCGTTTTCTTTGAACGCGCCGAACAATTCGTTGTAACGTGGCAGGTGGGAAGAAGAACAAGTCGGAGTAAATGCGCCGGGCAGAGAGAATACGACTACTTTTTTGCCTTTGAACAAGTCATCAGTGGAAACATCTTTCCAAGTGTCGCCCACGCGGGTACGGAATACGACGGAAGGTACTTTTTGACCGGTACGATCTTGCAAAGCCATTTTGGATCTCCTTGAAATTTTAGGTTTAGGGAATGATACGAGTGAATGTGTGCATTCTAGCGCAGGGAGTTTGATTTGTATAATTTATAGTTCAAATAATATTAATTACCTGAAGCTATGAAACCCAACCTGCGAACGTTCCATTTAAATAGAGGTCGTCTGAAAGAAAACAAGCCCCTGGCCTGGAATTATTTTTCGGAATCGTGTGCATCGGACAATACGACTTCGCGGATGCTGCTTTCTACTTTGTCTTTCAACATAAAGCGGTCTTCGTCTTTGCCGGGGCGAATCGGGGCGGCAAAATCGATACGGATACGCAGCTTTTTCATGGAAACGATGCGCCAGAGCGAGCGCACCAAATCGACTTGCGCGTAAGACGGAATCGTCGTCCTTTTTCCGGCATCATCATAATAGCGCAGCGTAACCGCCTGAACAGGCGCGTCGGCATCAATGGCGGATTGGAAGAGCGCGGCTTTGAACGGCAAAATATCCAAGCCCAAAGAAGTCCGCGCTTCGGGGAAAAAGCTGACATTCTGCCCGGCTTTCAACGCGGCGCAAATGGCTTGGTTAATCGGCTCGACATCGCGGCGGGAATTGCGGTTGATAAACACCGTGCCTGCGTTTTGCCCCATTTTGCCCAAGAACGGCCAGTTTTTAATCTCTTGCTTGGCGATAAAGCTGCTCGGATACACCGCGCTCATGGCAAAAATATCCAGCCAAGACACATGGTTTGCCGCCACCAAAGCACCATTTACATTATCCGCCAGCGGCGTGCCGATTTCCAATTCGATATCCAAGGCTTCCAGCGCGCCTTTACCCAGCGTAATGACCGCATGATCGCGTTCGGCAGGATTGCCGGCATCGATACGGCGCAAATGCCTTCCGGTTCGGAACAGCCATACCGCCAAGCGGAACAATCTGCCCAAACGGGTAAAAAACGGTGCTTTTTGTGAGTGCATAACTGTTTTTCTTTTCGTATTAAATGTGTATCAAATCATAGTATAGTGGATTAAATTTAAATCAGGACAAGGCGACGAAGCCGCAGACAGTACAGATAGTACGACAAGGCGAGGCAACGCCGTACTGGTTTAAAGTTAATCCACTATAATAACGTTTTCAGACGACCCAGATGACAAAGAGGTCGTCTGAAAACAGGTTCATAAATTATTTTTGGCAGTTAGGACAATAAAACGTCCCGCGCTGCCCCAAAACTTCCTTCTGCACCAAACCGCCGCAACGGACGCAGGGTTCGTTGTGCCTGCCGTACACCGTATATTCCTGCTGAAAATAGCCGCTTTTGCCGTCGCTGTTGACGAAGTCGCGCAACGTGCTGCCGCCGGTTTCAATCGCGCGCTGCAACACTGCCTTGACCGTCTCTACCAACACAACGCATTCTTTTTTCTTAACCTTGTCCGCAGGACGGGGCGGCGATATGCCTGATTTAAATAGGCTTTCGTTCGCATAAATATTGCCTACACCGACCACGACGGCATTGTCCATCAGAGCCAATTTGACCGCACGTTTTTGCGTTTTGAGCTTTTGATACAGATAATCGGCGGAGAAGTCGTCTGAAAGCGGCTCGGGACCCAGTTTCTCAAGGAGCGGATGATGTTCCGCAATGCCTTCATACCACAAAATCGCGCCGAACTTACGCGGGTCGTGATAGCGCAATACCGTTCCGTCCGCAAACACAATGTCCGCATGGTCGTGTTTGTCGGGATGGTCAATCCGCGTATCGCCGTCCGTAAAAATCCGCAAGCTGCCCGACATGCCTAAATGAATCAACAAGATACCCGTTGCAAAACCGATAATCAGATATTTCGCCCGCCGACGACAGCTCAACACCTCCTGCCCCGCTAAAAGCTCCGCCAACTGCGGATTGATCTGCCAGCGCAGCTTGGTTTGGCGCAACACGACATCCGCCACCGTTTTACCTTGAATATGCGGGCTGATACCGCGCAACGTCGTTTCTACCTCAGGCAATTCCGGCATTTTTCTTTATCCTCAAGCTAATACAGTCAACATCGCCTTTTTCAGACGACCTAAGATTCTACCGATGCCAACGCAGCCTGACAATTTGCAACCAATCGGCTTTACAAGCAGAAAGCAGCAAATTCAAGGCAGAATGACAAATATAGAAGAGGCTATATTTATGCAGTCAAACCTGCCGTTTTCAAATGTTCAGCCTCAAAATGTCGTCTGAAACCTGGTTATGCCGGTTTTACCAACGCCGCATTTCTCAATCCGAAATCCGCGCCGCGCCCAAAGCCACCGTCTGCGTTCCCAATATTTTTTCAAACTCCGGCAACGGCGTAACCCCCGCCATACGTTTGACCAAAACCAAGCCGTACACCGCCGCGCACTGCGGCCACCACCTGTCCCCCGCCTTCTCCATAAAACGCCAAAACCGCAGCCCCTTTTGCGAATTCACAGCAGGCAGGTACACCATAAACTTTCCGAATTCCACCTCAAAATCCAAATCCGCCAACCGCTGCTTCAAAGCGGGCAAAGTCAGGCAATGCTCCTTTTTGGGCAAGCGCGTTCCATCAAACCACTTGCTGAAAAACCACAAAGATTTCGGATTAAACCCCGTCAAAACCAACCGCCCTTCAGGTTTTAACACTCTGGACGCTTCATGCAGCACTTGCGTCAGCGCAGCAGTTTCATGACTGTGCGGCATCAGCAGCACATCAATAGAATGACTCTCCCAAGCCATAGCGTCCGCCGTCATCAATACATCGCGGGGAACGGCAACCACGTTTTCAGACGATCTCAGCCATTCGCCGCCCTGTTGGACGACGGTTTGAACACCGCAAGGCGCAAACCGCTCCAAGTAATGCGCAAAAAACTGCTTTTCCCGCTCCGCCGTATAGCGGCCGATAATAGTCCGTTCAAACCATTCTTCCATCACCCTGCCCTTTCAAAATGCTGCAACCCGCATTATAACGGCATGATGAGGCAGACCAAACCTCCATAACTTTACTTTGTTATTGAAAAGGTAAAAGGTCGTCTGAAAACCTATTTACTCAGTTTTCAGACGACCTCTTGTCTTTATCCGCTCAACGGAAATGCTTACAACTCAATCCCTTTCAACTTCGCCACGGTATTGATGTCTTTATCGCCGCGGCCGGACAGGTTGACCAGAATCACTTGGTCTTTGCCCATTTTCGGCGCGTTGGCGACTGCCCATGCGAGGGCGTGGCTAGATTCGAGTGCGGGGATGATGCCTTCGAAGCGGCACAACAAATCAAAGGCTTCGAGTGCTTCGTCGTCTTTGGCGACGGTGTATTCGACGCGATTAATGTCGTTCAGGTGGCTGTGTTCCGGGCCGATGCCGGGGTAATCCAAGCCTGCGGACACGGAGTGCGTACCCAAGACTTGGCCGTTTTCGTCCTGCATCAAGTAGCTGCGGAAGCCGTGCAATACGCCGATGGGGGCTTTACTGGTAATCGGCGCGGCGTGGTCGGGAGTGTCTACGCCCAAACCGCCGGCTTCCACGCCGACGAGGCGCACGTTTTCTTCGCCGATATACGGGTGGAACAGGCCGATGGCGTTCGAGCCGCCGCCGACGCAGGCAACTGCGACGTCGGGCTGTCTGCCGATGGCTTCCTGCATCTGCGCTTTGGCTTCGTTGCCGATAACGCATTGGAAATCGCGCACCATTTCGGGATACGGCGCGGGGCCGGCGGCGGTGCCGATGATGTAGAACGTGTCGTCCACGCGGGCGACCCATTCGCGCATGGCTTCGTTCATCGCGTCTTTCAGCGTGCGGCTGCCGCTGTCGACGCTGACCACGTTCGCGCCCAATAATTTCATGCGGAACACGTTGGGCATTTGGCGCTGGATGTCGTCCGCGCCCATGTACACGTCGCAAGTCATGCCGAAGCGGGCGGCGACGGTGGCGGAGGCCACGCCGTGCTGACCCGCGCCGGTTTCGGCGATGACGCGTTTTTTGCCCATGCGGCGGGCAAGCAATGCCTGACCGATGGTGTTGTTTACCTTGTGCGCGCCGGTGTGGTTCAAGTCTTCGCGCTTCAACCAGATTTGCGCACCGCCCAGATACTCGGACAATCGCACGGCATGGTAAACGGGGCTGGGGCGGCCGACGTAGTGTTTCAAATCGCGGTGGAATTCTTCCCAAAACGACGGGTCGTTTTTCGCTGCTTTATAGGCATCCGCCAGCTCTTGCAAGGCGGGAATCAGGGTTTCGGAGACATAAAGTCCGCCGTGTTCGCCAAAAAAGCCCTTCTCGTCGGGCGCTTGGTAGTTTTTCATCGGATTTCTTTCTTTTTTGTTTTTTCAGATGACCCCAGTCTAAAAAAGGTCGTCTGAAAGGGAAAATTGTCGGCAATTATAGCGTTTTTTTACGCTTTGTCGCAGGGTTTTGCAGGAATACGGATGCCGGTTTTACGCCATTGAAACCGCATTAGCCAAAAGGTCGTCTGAAAACCCTGTTTCAAGTTTTCAGACGACCTTTTTTCAACCTGGCATCAAGGCATTAGGACTCGACGGGGATGATGCCGATTTTTGCCTGCCATTTGCGCGGGGCGGTGGCGTGGATGGACTCGCCTTTGCTGTCCACGGCGACGGTTACGGGCATGTCTTTGACTTCAAACTCGTAAACCGCTTCCATGCCCAATTCGGGGAACGCCAAGACTTTGGAGGATTTGATGGCTTTTGCCACAAGGTATGCCGCGCCGCCGACTGCCATGAGGTACACGGCTTTGTTGTCGGCGATGGCTTCGCAGGTGGCTGCGCCGCGCTCGGATTTGCCGATCATGCCCAAGAGGCCGGTTTGTTCGAGCATTTGGCGGGTGAATTTGTCCATGCGGGTAGCGGTGGTCGGACCTGCGGGGCCGACTACTTCGTCGCCGACCGGATCGACGGGACCGACGTAGTAAATCAGGCGGTTGGTGAAATCGACGGGCAACTCTTCGCCTTTATCGAGCATATCAACGAGGCGTTTGTGCGCGGCATCACGACCGGTGAGGATTTTGCCGTTCAGCAGCAATACGTCGCCGGTTTTCCAGCTAGCAACTTCTTCTTTGGTCAGTTTATCGACATCGATGCGTTTGCCGTTGTCGGGGCTGTAAGTCAAATCGGGCCAGTCTTCAACGCGCGGCGGGGTCAGTTCGACCGGGCCTGAGCCGTCCAATTCGAACTCGACGTGGCGGGTGGCGGCGCAGTTCGGAATCATGGCAATCGGTTTGGAAGCGGCATGGGTCGGGTAATCGAGGATTTTGACGTCCAACACGGTGGTCAGTCCGCCCAAACCTTGTGCGCCGATGCCCAACGCGTTGACTTTTTCAAAGAGCTCGAGGCGCAGGGATTCGGTGGTGGACAATTCTGCGCCGGACGCGGCTTTTTCCTGCAATTCTTGAATGTCGATGTGGCTCATCAGGGATTCTTTTGCCATCAGCACGGCTTTTTCGGGCGTACCGCCGATACCGATGCCCAAAATGCCGGGAGGACACCAGCCCGCGCCCATGGTCGGGATGGTTTTCAATACCCAATCGACGATGTTGTCGGAAGGATTGAGCATGGCGAGTTTGGATTTGTTTTCAGAGCCGCCGCCTTTTGCCGCGCAGGTTACTTCGACTTTATCGCCCGGTACGATGCTCATGTGGATGACGGCGGGGGTGTTGTCTTTGGTGTTTTGGCGTTTGCCGGCAGGATCGGCGAGGACGGACGCGCGCAGGGTGTTGCCTTCCCAAGTGTAGGCACGGCGTACACCTTCGTTAACCATCTCTTCCACGCTCATGTCCGCATCCCATTGGACGTTCATGCCGACTTTGAGGAAGACGGTTGCGATACCGGTGTCTTGGCAGATGGGGCGGTTGTTTTCGGCACACATGCGGCTGTTGACCAAAATCTGCGTCATCGCGTCTTTGGCGGCGGGATTTTCTTCCTTCTGCCACGCTTTATAGAGCGCGTCGATGTAGTCTTTCGGATGGTAATAGCTGATGAATTGGAAGGCATCGCAGATACTTTGGATAAAGTCTTCTTGCTTGATGACGGTCATGATTGTGTTCCTTTTCATATGGTAGGGAGGGTTTGTTAGCTTTTTTATAGAGGCCGTTTTTCAGACGACCTTAATCGGTGTAATAGTGCTGTCAATCGATATGAGGCGACAATATGATTTTTATAATCCATTGATTTTCATAAAACTTAATAACCTATCATTTCACTCGGATGATGATAACGGGTATTGTCGGCAATATTTACCGACAGAAATAAAACTACAATTGATTTGTCCACTCAAATTCCAAAGGGTCGTCTGAAAAGGCTGGATTCACCGCCGCAATGAACCTTACTAATAACATGAATTTAAAAAGAAACAATTGCTTTTCAGACGACCTGTCTTTCTTTTTTCAACCATACACAAATGCAAAAGCCGTGTCATTCTACCCACGATGATTTTTGACGGAAGTCAAACTTAGCTGTTTTATGAAATTTTATAACACCATTTGCATTTACTTACACTTTGCAAATTTATCCAATGAATACATAGATATATGCTTTTATATCAAACACTTAATAATGATATTTACTCGTATTTCAAAACAGTTTTTATCAGTTATTCCTTTATCGTAAGTTTATTTTATCTTACAAAATAACAAGATGGCACAAAGATCGTCTGAAAACCGCTATTTTTTGTTCACAATCCGCCACTACCCTGCCTTTACGACTCTGCCATCATCAAAAAACCCAAATTCTGATACACTAATAAAAGACAGTCAGACGTTGATTTATAAGACGTTTCCTGAAAAATATCTACATTTTAAAAATTTGTAATAAAAATACACGCATCCGATTTCCCCTATCCCATTCCACAGGACACTACCATGAGTGAAAACTTGTTAACCCTGACCATAGACGGCCACGAGGTCAAGGCCTCCGCCGACTCGTCAATCATTCAGGCCTATGCCCGTGCCGGCAGCGCGATTACCGCCAACGTCGGCTGTATGGGGCAAGGCGTGTGCGGTTCGTGCCGCTGCATGATCCGCAAGGAAGGCGAGCGCGAGGTAACGACTGCGTTGGCGTGTGAAACCAAAGTCGAAGAAGGGATGCAGGTCAGCTTCTTGGACTACTTCATTCCCGAGCATATCCAGTATTACGACGTGAGCGAGGTCGGCGACGGCTGGAACTGGCTGGACGACACCGCCAAAGCCTTCCCCGAAGCGCAACACTGCCGTCATTGCGGCGGCTGCAACCGCGCCTGCCCCAAAGGTTTGGAAGTGGAAAACGGCGTGGCGCAAGTGGTATCGGGCGATTTCGGCGCGGCTGCGCTGACCTTCGACCAATGCGTGATGTGCAACCTCTGCACCCTTTCCTGCCCCGAACACATCCGTCCGAACCACTTAGGCCTGTTCGCCCGCCGCATGAAAGCGGCGCGCACGCTGCGTCCGGTGGATTTGATGCGCCGCCTGCGCGAAATCGACAGCGGCAAAATGAAAATCGAATTTGAAGAGGAGGCAATGTGATGGCGAACGAAATCCAAGGCATAGACTACGAAACCGCCCTTGCCAACCTGCGCGCTTCCTCATTGGAACTGCGCGGCGATCTGCCGGAAAAAAATGAATTGTTGAGCCAGTTTCACCCCGACTATCAGGCAAATGCGCGCGTTAAACTGCCCATCGGCCCGAACACGGGCGATTACTGCCATCCTGATTTGGCGAAACTGCTGATCAGCCATCCCCTGATTGACGACTATGATTTGTCGGGCGCGGAACATTTGAACACCGACGTGCTGGTTATCGGCGGCGGCGGTGCGGGCGCGGCGGCAGCGTTGTCTGCGACCGAAGCAGGCGCGCGCGTGATTATGGCGAACAAGCTGCGTATCGGCGACAGCAATACCGTGATGGCCGAAGGCGGCATTCAGGCGGCAGTCGGCGCGGAAGACAGCTTGCAGCAGCACTTTGACGACACCATCAAAGGCGGCCACAACGCAGGCAAGAAAGAATTGGTGGCGCAAATGGTTACCGACGCGCCGTCCGCCATCCGCTGGCTGATCGGTTTGGGCATGACTTTCGACCTTGCCAAAGGCGCGGACAGCAACGGCATGTTGAGCCGCAAACGTGCAGGCGGTACGACCGTGCCGCGCATCTTGAGTTACCGCGACTTTACCGGCCTCGAAATGATGCGCGTACTGCGCGAGGCGGTCGAACTCGACGAAAACATTACCCAGCTCAACCGCCACCCCGCCATCGAATTATTGTCGGACGAACACGGCCGCTGCGTCGGCGCAATTTTGTACGATTTGGAAAAACGCTCTTTGGTATTGGTTCACGCCAAAGCCGTGGTATTGGCAACCGGCGGCAGCGGACGCCTGCATTTGCAGGGTTTCGCCACTTCCAACCACTACGGCGCAACCGCCGACGGTCTGGTGATGGCATACCGCATCGGCGCAAAACTGCGCGACATCGATTCCTTCCAATACCATCCGACCGGCGTCGCCCATCCGCCGCACTTGGCAGGCGCGCTAATTTCCGAAGCTGTGCGCTCCGCAGGCACCAAACTGGTCAACGGTTTGGGCGAACGTTTCGTTGACGAATTGCAACCGCGCGACGTCGTTGCTGCCGCTATTTTGCGCGAGTGCCGCGAAGGCCGCGGCGTGGTGCGCGACGGACAAGTCGGCGTGTTCCTCGATACGCCGCGCCTGATTGAAAACGATCCCGACGTATTGAACCGTTTGGTTACGCTCGGCCACGTCGCCCACAAATGCGGCATCGACCCCGCCGTCGAACCCGTGATGATTCATCCGACCCTGCACTACCAAAACGGCGGCGTCGAAATCAACGGCGACGGCGCAACCTGCGTCGAAGGTCTCTATTGCGCCGGCGAAGTAACCGGCGGCATCCACGGCCGCAACCGCCTGATGGGCAACGCGCTTTTGGACATCATCAGCTTCGGCCGCCGCGCGGGTAAAGCCGCCGCCGGTTGCGGCCTGCCGCTGAAAAAAGTGCGCGGCGGTGTCGGACACGTTCACGATCTACAACGCGAAATGACCCGCGCCGGACTGACCAGCGACATCAAAGCCCCCGTTTTATATCCCGACTACGGCAAATTCGATTTGCGCGAACACGCCGGTTTGCAGGAGCAACAATCATGAACCAAGCCAATCAAAACTTACTGCACCCGTCCCGCCAAGTCGGCGCGGATTTGGCCGCGTGGCGCAAAGTCGGCGGCGGCGAAGGCCTGCTGGCGGCACTTGCCGATCCTCAAAGCATCGTTTCCAAGCTGCAAGACGCCAATCTCTGCGGCATGGGCGGCGCAGGTTTCCCGACCTGGCGCAAATGGGAGGCGGCCGTCGCAGCCCAAAGCAAACACGGCGACAAATACGTCGTCTGCAATGCCAACGAAGACGAACCGGGTACGTTCAAAGACCGCGTATTGCTGGCGAAAACGCCGCACCAAGTCATCGAAGGCGTTCTGATTGCCGCCGTCGCCTGCCGAGCCAACAAAGCGATTATGTATGTCAACCCGCACCAGACCGAATCCATCGCCGCCATCGTGCCCGCCATCGAGCAATGGAAAAAAAGCGATTTGTTCATCCGCATCGAAAACTATCTGGGCAAACCTTTAGACCTGAAATTGGTCGAAACTTCAGGCCGCTACATCGGCGGCGAAGAAACCGCCGTGATTTCATGGTTGGAAGGCGGTTTCCCGTTCCCGCGCCGCAAGCCGCCGTTCCCTGCCGAAAGCGGCGTAGAAGGCGAACCGACCCTTATCAACAACACCGAAACTTTCGCCAACATCCCGCAAATCCTTGCCAAAGGCGCGGAATGGTACAAATCGCTGGGTTTGGGCGATGCCGCAGGCACGAAACTCTACTCGCTCTCTGGCGACGTATTGAATCCGGGCCTGTACGAACTGCCGATGGGCACGACCCTGCAATCGCTGATTTTCGACCACGGCGGCGGTATGCTCGAAGGGCGCACGTTTAAAGCCGTCTTCACCGGCGGCCCGTCAAACACGCTCCTGACCGTAAAAGATTTGGACGTACCTTTGGACTTCGTGTCCGTGCGCGAACGCAAATCCAGCCTCGGCACGGGCGCGATGATTGTGATTTCCGAAGGCACCAGTGTCGTGCGCAAAGTGGCCGAGTATGTGGAATTTTTTGCGTCCAACTCGTGCGGACAATGCCCGCCGTGCAAAGGCGGCACCTTCCAACTTTCACGCCTGCTCAACCGCGTGGATACCGGCATCGGCACTTCAGACGACCTCCGCGCCCTGCAAAGCCTGTGCCAACTGCTGCCACGAAGCGGCCGCTGCGGCCTGATTGACGGCGCAGTTACCGTGCTGCAAAGCTCACTGCGCACCTTCCCCGAAGAGTACGGACTGCCTGCGGAGCAGGATTAATCCGATACGGCGTTTCAGACGACCTTTTCTATATAGGAGGTCGTCTGAAAAATGCTCGTAGGTTGGGACATGACACAACATTGTAAGTATTTGTTGGGTTTCACAACCGAACCCGCTAAATCTGAGGTTTTGCCCTCTCCCTAACCCTCTCCCACGGGGAGAGGGAATGATAGTGCTGAACCGACCATTATCGGACTTTCTGCAATCCGTCCCCTCTCCCCGTGGGAGAGGGTTAGGGAGAGGGCAAACCGCAATAACCTAAGAAAACGTCGTCTGAAAAAGATGACAACACAAAAATACGCAGTACCCAAACCACCAAAAGAAAAACATAAAAAACAACTGCTGCCAAATACGTTTCAGACGCCCCCTCCCCACTAAAACGGATACACATCGTCTGACTAAAACTTACCGGAAGATTTGCCATCAGAAAAAACGATACGCGCATCCTAGGGTTTTGCCCTCTCCCTAACCCTCTCCCACGGAGAGAGGGAATGATAGTGCTGAAGCCGACTATTATCGGATTTTCTGCAATCTGTTCTCTCTTCCACGGAGAGAGAATGATGGTACTGAAGCCGACTATTATTGGATTTTCTGCAATCTGCCCCTCTTCCTCGGAGAGGGAATGATGGTGCTGAAACCGACCATTATCGGACTTCCTGCAATCTATCCCCTCTCCCCGTGGGAGAGGGCTAGGGAGAGGGCAAAACCCAATAACCTAAAAAAACGTCGTCTGAAAAAGATGGCAACACAAACACGCATTACCCAAACCACCAAAAGAAAAACATAAAACAACTGCTGCCAAATACGTTTCAGACGACCTCTTCCCGCCAAAACGGACACACGTCGTCTGAAATCCGATTTCCCCGATACCTCAAACTAGGAGACTCAACATGGGCTTCAAGCTAATTCCTGCGGCGGTTGCGCTCGCGCTGACGCTGATTATCTGGTTCGTCATACCCGTGCCGCAGGGCGTATCGCCCGACGCATGGCACCTTTTGGCGCTGTTCGTCGGCATCATCGCCGGCATCATCGGCAAAGCCATGCCCATCGGCGCAATGGCGATTTTGGGCATTACCTTGGTCGCGCTGACCGGCGTGACCAACGAAAAAGCCGCCGACGCAACCAAAGACGCACTGAGCAGCCTCAACAACTCGTTAATCTGGATGATCGGTATCGCCATCATCATCTCGCGCGGTTTGTTGAAAACCGGCTTGGGGATGCGGATCGGCTACCTTCTGATTTCCCTTTTCGGCAAACGCACGCTGGGCGTAGGTTACAGCCTGGCTTTGGCCGACTTGGTCATCGGTCCGGTAACGCCGAGCAACACCGCGCGCGGCGGTGCCATCGTGCATCCGATTATGCGCTCCATCGCCCTGAGTTTCGATTCCGACCCCGAAAAAGGCACTGAGAGCAAAATCGGTAAATACCTCGCATTGGTCAACTACCACGCCAACATCATCACCTGCTGCATCTTCGTTACCGCAACCGCACCCAACCCGCTGGTCGTCGAATTGGTCGCCAAAGCCACCGATTCGAAAATCCACCTCTCTTGGGGCACATGGTTCGCCGCCATGGTCGTACCCGGCCTGATCGCCATGTTCCTGATGCCGCTGGTGCTGTATTTCCTGTATCCGCCCGAAATCAAACAAACGCCTAACGCGACCGCCCTTGCCAAAGAAAAACTGAAAGAAATGGGCGCGATGAAGCGCGACGAAAAAATCATGCTCGGCATTTTCGTGATTCTGCTGCTTTTGTGGGCGGGCGTTCCCGAAATGCTGTTCGGCGTGAAAGTCGATGCCACCGCCACCACCTTCCTCGGCCTCTCCCTGTGTCTGCTCACCGGCGTACTGACTTGGGACGACGCGCTGAAAGAAAAAGGCGCGTGGGACACCATCGTCTGGTTTGCCGCCTTGGTAATGATGGCGAACTTCCTCAACAAATTGGGACTGATTGCATGGCTGTCCGAATCCATGCAGGGCGGCATCTCCCATCTCGGTTTGGGCTGGGAAGCCGGCTGCGCCCTTCTGGTACTCGCCTACCTCTACGCCCACTACGTTTTCGCCAGCGGCACGGCACACGTTACCGCCATGTTCGGCGCGTTCTACGGCGCAGGTCTCGCCTTGGACGCACCGCCGATGCTGTTCGCCCTGATTATGGCGTCCGCCACCGGCATCATGATGTCGCTGACCCACTACGCTTCAGGTTCGTCCCCCGTCATCTACGGCTCGAACTATGTCAGCATGACCGAATGGTGGAAAGCCGGCTTCATCATGAGCGTGGTCGAAATCCTGATTTTCGGCACCATCGGCATCATCTGGTGGAAAGTGCTGGGCTACTGGTAAACCCTGCCTGAAATCAACAAAAGGTCGTCTGAAAATAGGTTTTCAGACGACCTTTTGTTATACAATCCCATCATCCTTACCCAACCACCCGCCCAAACCGTGAAAATCCTCATCCTCGGCAGCGGACAGGTCGGCTCGACCGTCGCGCAAAACCTCGCCTCCGTTTCCAGCAACGACGTTACCGTTATCGACATCGACGAAAAAGCCCTCCAACACATCGGCAGCCGCCTCGACGTCCAAACCATACTCGGCAACGGCGCATCCCCGTTCATCCTCGAACAGGCGGGCGCGGCAGATTCCGACCTCCTGCTCGCCCTGACCCGCAGCGACGAAACCAACATCGTCGCCTGCAAAATCGCCGCCGATCTCTTTAATATCCCCAGCCGCATCGCCCGCGTGCGTTCCAGCGAATATCTGGAATACCCCTACCCCGAAAACGACGATACGGAAAACGGCAGCCTTACCGTCTTCGACATCACCGAAACCATCAGCCCCGAACAGCTCGTTACCGAACAGCTCGTCGGGCTACTCAGCTACACCAGCGCATTGCAGGTATTGAGGTTTGCCGGCGACAAAGTCCGCATGGTCATCGTACAGGCGCGTAAAGGCGGGCTGCTCGTCAACCGTGAAATCGCCGACATCAACCAACACCTCCCCGAAGGTGCGGACTGCCAAATCTGCGCCATATACCGCAACAACCGCCTCATCGTCCCCACGCCGCAAACCGTCATCATCGAAGGCGACGAGGTACTTTTTGCCGCCGACATCAGCAGCGTCAACATCATCATGCGCGAACTGCGCCCCAAAGAAGCGCGCACCCGCCGCATCATGATTGCCGGCGGCGGCAACATCGGCTACCGCCTTGCCAAGCAGCTCGAATCCAAATACGACATCAAAATCGTCGAACACAACCCCCGCCGCGCCGAGTGGCTCGCCGAAAACCTCGACAACACCCTCGTCCTGCAAGGCAGCGCCACCGACGAAACGCTGCTGGACGAAGAATACATCGACGAAATCGACGTATTCTGCGCCCTGACCAACGACGACGAAAACAACATCATGTCCAGCCTGTTGGCGAAAAACCTCGGTGCCAAGCGCGTCGTCACCATCGTCAACCGCTCCAGCTACGTCGATTTGCTCGAAGGCAACAAAATCGACATCGTCGTGTCGCCGCACCTCATCACCATCGGCTCCATCCTCGCCCACATCCGCCGAGGCGACATCGTTGCCGTCCACCCCCTCAGACGCGGCACTGCCGAAGCCATCGAAGTCGTCGTCCACGGCGACAAAAACACCTCCGCCATCGTCGGAAGGCGCATCAGCGGCATCAAATGGCCGGGCGACTGCTACATCGCCGCCATCGTCCGTGCCGAAACGGGCGAAGTCATCATGGGGCACCACACCGACACCATTGTCCAAGACGGCGACCACATCATCTTCTTCGTCTCCCGCCGCCGCGTCCTGCCCGAACTTGAAAAACTCATCCAAGTCAAAATGGGCTTTTTCGGCTGACACCGTCAAAGGTCGTCTGAAACCTGTTGCAGCAAAGTCAGAACCTTTTTCAACTTCATTGAAGCCGCGCTTTCAGACGACCTGACACAAATCATCCAATATCATCCGTTTCCACATACAATACCAAAAGGAAAATCCATGTTACGCCCCATCCTTGCCGCCCTCGTGCTCGCAACCGCCCTGCCCGCCGCAGCCGAAACCGACACCCTTCATTACAACATCGTCGAATTTGCCGAATCTGCCAATCTCGAAATAACCCGCGACACCATGACCGCCTACTTCAGCATTGCTTCCGAAGGCAAAGACCGCGCTACGGTGAACAAAGCGTTTCAGAAAAAATTCAACGACTTCAACAAAGCCGTACAAAACAACAAACTCCAAACCGAAATCCTCAACCGCAGCGCCAGCCCGCGCTATGAATACAACAACAACGGCAAACGCATCCAAACAGGCTGGGAAGAAGAAGCCGTGTTCAAAGTCGAAAGCAAAGACTTTGACGCAATCAACCGCCTGATTGACGAAACGCTGCAAACTGCCACGCTCAACCGCATCGGCTTCAGCATATCCAAAGAAAAACGCGAAGCCGCCGTCGATCAAGTCAGCAAAGCCGCCATCCTGCGCTTCAAAGACCGCGCGCAAGACTTGGCGAAAACGCTCGGTTTTTCCAACTACAAAATCGTCAAACTCAATTTAGGCCACATCGGCAACCGTTCCATAGACAACGGTTTCGCCCGCGCCAAAATGATGAATGCCGAAGCTGCCATGTTCAAGCGTTCGGCAAGCGACGAAAACAACGCTATCCAAGCCCCTTCTCCCGGCTCAGAAGAAATCAGCATCACAGTCAACGGCTCGGTGCAAATGTAAAACGCTCCTCCAACAAAAACGTCGTCTGAAAACCCTTTTTCAAGTTTTCAGACGACGTTTTCTTATTTTCCTATCAACGCGTTACCGGTTTATATTTAATCCGTTTCGGTTTCGCGCCCTCTTCGCCCAGACGGCGTTTCTTATCAGCTTCATATTCCTGATAGTTGCCGTCGAAGAACACCCATTTCGAATCGCCTTCGCAAGCCAAGATATGCGTGGCGATGCGGTCGAGGAACCAGCGGTCGTGCGAAATCACCATCACGCTGCCGGCAAATTCCAACAATGCGTCTTCCAGCGCGCGCAGGGTTTCCACGTCTAGGTCGTTGGACGGTTCGTCCAGCAGCAACACATTGCCGCCGCTCAACAAGGTTTTTGCCAAGTGCAAACGTCCGCGTTCGCCGCCGGAAAGCTGCCCCGCGATTTTGCTTTGGTCGCTGCCTTTAAAGTTGAAACGACCCAAATATTGGCGGGCGGGGATTTCAAACTGTCCGACCTGCAAAATGTCGCGGCCTTCGGCGATGTTGTCGAACACGGTTTTGTCGTTTTGCAAACCTTCGCGGCTTTGGTCAATCAGGCTCATTTTCACGGTTTGCCCGATTTTCACTTCGCCGGAATCAGGCTGCTCTTTGCCCGCAATCATTTTGAACAGCGTCGATTTACCCGCGCCGTTCGGGCCGATGATGCCGACAATCGCGCCCGCAGGCACTTTGAAGCTCAAATCGTCAATCAGCACTTTATCGCCAAACGATTTGGAAACGTTCACAAATTCAATCACTTCGTTACCCAAACGCTCGGCAACGGGAATGAAGATTTCCTGCGTTTCATTGCGTTTTTGGTATTCGTAGTTGCTCATTTCTTCAAAACGCGCCAGACGCGCTTTAGACTTGGCTTGGCGGCCTTTGGCATTTTGGCGCACCCATTCCAATTCCTGCTTCATCGCTTTTACACGCGCGGCTTCGGATTTCGCCTCGTTTTCCAAGCGTTTTTCTTTCTGCTCCAGCCAAGACGAGTAATTGCCTTTCCACGGAATACCGTGTCCGCGGTCGAGTTCCAAAATCCATTCGGCGGCGTTGTCGAGGAAATAACGGTCGTGTGTTACCGCAACGACTGTGCCGGGGAAGCGCACCAAGAATTGCTCCAGCCATTCCACCGATTCCGCATCCAAGTGGTTGGTCGGTTCGTCCAGCAGCAGCATATCGGGTTTGCTCAACAAGAGTTTGCACAAAGCGACGCGGCGTTTTTCACCGCCGGACAAATTGCCGATTTTGGCATCCCATTCCGGCAGGCGCAGCGCATCGGCGGCGATTTCCAATTCGTGTTCCGCACCGCCGCCCGTGGACGAACCTGCCGCAATAATCGCTTCCAAGCGACCCTGTTCTTCCGCCAGCGCGTCAAAATCCGCATCGGGATTGGCGTACTCGGCATACACTTCTTCCAAACGTTTCTGCGCGGCGGCTACTTCGCCCAAACCGCTTTCCACTTCCTCGCGCACGGTTTTTTCCGGATCAAGCTCCGGCTCTTGCGGCAGATAGCCGATTTTGATGCCGCCCATCGGCACGGCTTCGCCCTCAAATTCCTTATCCACACCCGCCATAATCCGCAGCACGGTGGACTTGCCCGCGCCGTTCAAACCGAGCAGGCCGATTTTCGCGCCGGGGAAGAAGGAAAGGGAAATATCTTTAATGATGGTTTTCTGCGGCGGCACAACCTTGCTCACGCGCAGCATGGAATAGACGTATTGTTGGGACATGGTTTTCTCAATTCGGTCAAACAAATTTCAGACGACCCATTTTAACCGATTGCACCGATTGTTGCTTGCACGGATGATATTTAGAGGGGGAATAGATGGAATGGATTGATTTGTTTGGATTTGGAAGAAGGTCGTCTGAAAAGTAAAATGAAACTTCATTAATAGCAAACATTCCTCAGAAAATAAATAAAGCCGTCTTTTCAGACGACTTTAAAACAAACTATTTTTCCAAATGGACATTATCATAAATCTGCTTCGCCAATCGGCGGCAGACTTTGTTTTTGATTTGAGGATTATTCAAAACTTTAGAAACGCTCTCTCCAAACTGCTCAAACAATCCGACCAACAAATCATCAACCTGTGTATTGAAATAATTCATGAAAGATGGTAAAGGATTGTTATTGGCTGCATCGACAATATCCGGATTTTCGCGCGCAAATTTTTCGACAGACTCGAAAAACAGCTGATCTGCCAATGTAAACTCGGTCGTAAATGTTTCATTCAACTCTTTAATCAGCTTATCCAGCTCTTCGGTCAGGCTGACTTGTCCCGTACCTACATCAGTTGAACCTTTTTGCGGCTCTGCTTCGCCTTCGTTCAATTTGATTGAGCCTTCGCCGATTTGCTGCAAACGGTAATATTGCAAAATTGCCATTTTAGACAAATCCAATTTTTCGCTTTGTTTGCCGCGCGGCAGCTTCATCATCAAAGCTTTGAGATAAACATAGCGTTTCTCATGAATAGAATCGGCATACGGCAAAATTTGTGAAACAAACAAATAAAGATTCAAATAACTTTGCAGCTGGCTTTTAAAGAGTTTTTGTTGCTCTTCATTATGCTCGGGTTCGTCTGAAATATGCAGATATTTTTCAATCGCTTTATCGATGATCGCATTGAGCTTTTTATGTTCGCTATGGGTTGGTGTAGTACCGCCGCCGAACCAAACGCCGGCAAATTCATCAATATCATTTTGTGTATAAATCTTCCACTCATCCAGTGTATTGCCTAAACTTGCCAACTTCTCATCATCCGGAATCTCGCCCAACTCTGTCCGTTGATAATACGGTTTGAAAGCGGCATAAATGTCTTCACGGTCATTGACAAAATCCAGTACAAACGTATCTTCCTTGCCTTTTGCCGTACGGTTTAAACGAGACAGCGTCTGCACCGCCTGCACACCCGACAGCACTTTATCGACAAACATGGTATGCAACAACGGCTGGTCAAAACCGGTTTGATATTTATCCGCCACCAAAAGCACTTGATAATTATCGCTGTCAAACTGTTCCGGCAACTCCGTTTCCTTAATGCCGCCATTCATGCCGGGTTCGGAATATTCTTTTTCGGTTTGTTCCGGCAGAATTACTTTGCCTGAAAATGCCACCAGTGATTTGATCCCTTCATACCCTTTTTCGGCAATATACTCATCAAATGCCAATTTATAGCGTACCGCAGCTTCACGCGAACCCGTAACCACCATCGCTTTAGCATAGCCGCCAATCTTATGGCGAGTAACCGACTGAAAATGCTCGATAATGATTTCCACCTTTTGACTGATTACGCTCGGATGTAAATTCACAAACCGCATCAGCTCTTTTTTGGCTTTGTGCTTCGGTAATTCGATATGGCTATCTGCCGTACTCAATAAACGGAAATATTGTTTATAGGTCGTATAGTTTGCCAACACATCCAAAATAAAGCTTTCTTCAATCGCCTGTTTCATGGCGTAGCTATGAAACGGCGTTTTGCCTTGCTCGTTCGGTTCGTCAAACAACGCCAACGTTTTCCATTTTGGCGTAGCGGTGAAAGCAAAAAAGCTCAAATTATCTTGGCGGCTGCGTTTGAACTGTTCGCGCAGGATATTTTTTTGCGTTTCAATATCTTCAGGCAGCTCGTCATCTTCCAAATCTAAAAACTCAGCCGCAATCGCCGCTTCAATCCCGCTTTTGTTCAACACCTGGCGCAACTCGCTTGCCGTCTCGCCCGTTTGCGAACTGTGCGCTTCATCCACGATGACCGCAAAGCGTTTGCCTTCGGTATCAAGCGAAATGTGTTCGCCATGTTTTGCTTTGGTTTGGATACTGTGCATTACATAAGGGAATTTTTGAATCGTCGTGATGATAATCGGCACATTTGCTGCAAGCGCGGCGGTAAGCTGGTGGGTATCCCTATCAATTTTCTGCACCACGCCATCGGTTTGTTCAAATTGCGCCACCGTTTCTTGCAACTGTCTGTCCAACACCACGCGGTCGGTAACGATAATCACCGAGTTAAAGATTTTTTCATCGGCGGCATTATGCAAAGAAGCCAAATGATGCGCTAGCCAAGCAATCGTATTGGATTTACCCGAGCCTGCCGAATGCTGAATCAGATAATTTCTGCCCGCGCCGTGCGCTTTAGTGTGGGCAATCAATTTCCTTACCGCATCAAGCTGATGGAAACGCGGAAAAATCATGCTCTCGGTTGTGATATAGCGGAAACCCGAATTCAGGCGGACTTTTCGTTCTTCACGGCTCAAATGCAAAAAGCGCCCAATCAATTCCATTAAGCTGTCTTTACGCAACACCTCGCGCCACAAATACGCCGTACGCACATCGTTTTCAACCGGCGGATTGCCTTTACCATCATTAAAACCGCGGTTAAACGGCAAAAAGCGCGTACCTTCTCCTTCCAGCTTGGTGGTCATATGCACTTCTTGCGTATCCACCGCAAAATGCACCAACGCACGTTTTTTAAATTCAAATAATTTGCCCTGCGGATTCCGATCTTGACGGTATTGGCGCATCGCATCTTCCACCGTCCAGCCGGTTGCCGACATTTCGTTTTTTAATTCGATGGTGATAACAGGAATACCGTTTACCGATACCACCATATCAATCCGCTCGTTACATTCGGTAATCACTTGGCGGGTAATTTTGACGATATTGGCATCGTATTGCTGCTGCGTGGTTTCATTTAAAGTGGAATTGGGGGCGAAATATGCCATTTTTGCCGTACGGTTTGCCACACGGAAACCATTGCGCAGCACATGCAGGCTGCCTTTAATGTTCAATTCTTGATTTAACGCTTTGATCAGCTCGTCTTTCGCCTTATCTTTACGCGACATTTCCAAATACGCCCATAGTTTCGGTTGGGTCGTCTGAATAAATGCCACGGCATCGGCAGGAAAAAGTGCGGTTGATTTTTCATAATCTTCTGCCAAGCCTTTTTGGTAACCGCCTTCCGTTAATAGGCTGTATTCAATTTCATTTTCAAAGTATGGTTCGGTATGCATCCATTTGCTCCTATTTCATTGATTGCAAGATGGGCTTAAATCCCCCCCCTGCCCTTTATTCATCGGTTACTTTTATTTTCCCGGTTACCGCCTGAGTAATCAGCGCGGTGCGGTATTCTTTCAGACGACCTATGGTTTGATTGACCGTTTCACACAAGCGGTCGATTTTGGCGGTTTCTTGGTTAAGGTAGTCAATAATAATTGCCTGTTCTTCTAGTGATGGAATCAACATCTTAAAATTACCGATGTCCTCCCAATTTGCTCTAGGCATTTTAGAACCAAAAGTTGTACCATTGACTGCGTCAATAAAATCTTTAGATACGCAAAAGTAGAATAAAAATTTGGGGTTAATTGCTTTTTTTGCCCTAAAGACTAATGTCTCTGTTGAAACTAAACCGTTTTGTGTAGCTAGATGCACTTTTGCCAAATAAGGTCGTAACTTACCAAATAGCACATCATTTTCTTGAAACTTATTAGCAATTCCTTCACTTTCTAACTCAATATTTAATATTAATCTTCCCGTGAATGATTCGATGTTCTCCAAACCAAAATATCTTAAATCACTTGTTTGAGATTCTACTTTTTGTGAAATATTTCTAACTGAAAACTTCAAACGCTTAACTTCCCAATGCGCTGGTACATCCCCCAACCATTCCACGCCGCTATTTTTCATCGGGGCTGTAGGGTTTAAGCCTTTGGTTACGGCATGGGTAATCACGGCGGTGCGCTGTTCTGCGAGTTTTTCGAGCAGGGTTTGTTGCTTATCAATCAGCACATCGATTTCACCGAGCTTAGTATCTAGGTAGTGGGCGATGGCGGTTTGTTCGTAATATGGAGGTAAACCAATAAAAAAGTTTTTGATAAATTCTTCAGGAATGCGCTTTTGACCACCAGCACCGTACATTTCAGATTCACCAATTTTCATAAAAGAATCGGATTTAATTAAATAATACAAAAAGTGATTATTTATAGAATTTTGAGATCTTAAAACGTGTAATTCTGTTGTTCCAAAGGCAATTCCATTTGTTAGATTTTGAGCAATAGCAGACTTTCCATTTTCAAAACATGGTGTTATTTTTGCTAAAACAACATCGCCATTTTTAAAATAGGTGTATCCTTTATATACTTCATCAAGATTTCTTTCTTCAGTTAACGTTAAATTCTTATCAAAATTAACCGCTTCCATAGGGATAAATGAAACTAAAGTATCTTCGGGAATATCAAGTTCTGATTTAACTGGATTTAAGTTTACTGTAAATCTTAATCGCTTTACTTCCCAATGCGCTGGCACTTCCCCCAACCAAGGAATACCGCTGTCTTTATAGCTCTCATATCTGTTCATTTTTAATCTCGTTTTTAATACCGTCGCAGAGATGTTTCTGCTTATCCTGCGATGGTATTGCGACCATTTCAGAAAAATCCCGTCCGCCTGTTATTGCAAATTGCCGAGCATTTGTATGATTTCCTGCTCCAGAGCGTTGATTTCGGCTTTGATAACCGCTAAATCACGCGGCGGCTGGTATTCATAAAAATGGCGGTTTATCGGAATTTCAAAGCCGAGCTTGGTTTTGCCCTCATCCACCCACGCATCAGGCACATGCGGCAAGACTTCGGCTTGCATATAGGCTTCTATCGTCGGACGGAGTGCAGTCAATAATTCGTCCAAATTCGTTTCGTTGTCATAGCCCAAACTTAATGGGAATAGGATTTCAGACGGCATCGGTACCAGTTCGGTATCGCGCAGTTGTGAATCGGCTTCTTTATTGCCTTTGCTGTCTGTGCAAATATCAGCGGTTGGGTCGCGCTCGCTCAATGCGTCCAAAATGGCTTTTTTCAGCGGTGCGCCGATGGTGAAATCCAAGGCTTTTAACGCGGGATTCAATACTTTTAAAAAGGCGTTGCGGTTTGTATAAAGTGTGTCATCCAATCCGCTCAATGCGTCAATAATGGCTTGTTGTTGTGCTTCGCCACGCTCTTCATCGGCTTTGATTTGCGCTTCGTCTTTGATTTTTTTGCTTTTCGCCAAATTCGCAAAGGCGGCTTGTTCCCACAGTTTTTCAATGCGTTCTGCGCCGGCTTGGAAATTCAGGCGCAAGGGGCGTTCTACCGTGATTTTCAAATAGGCGAAATCTTGGTTGTTGAAAATCTTGCTGTCTTTGGTTTCGGCAAAATCGGCATACAGTTTGGTAATGTCGGCAATATGCTTTTCTGACAATTCGTTGCGCTTGTTGCCGAGCGATTTTTGCATTTTTTGATAATACTGCGTGGCGTTAATCAACTGTACTTTGCCTTGCCGTTTGGCACTTTTCTTATTCGATAAAATCCAAATGTAGGTATAAATGCCGGTGTTGTAAAACATTTGATCCGGCAGCGCGATAACGGCTTCAAGCAGGTCGTTTTCAATCACATAACGGCGGATATTGCTTTCTCCGCTGCCTGCATCGCCGGTAAACAGCGGCGAGCCGTTAAACACCACGGCAATGCGCGAGCCTTGACCGTCTTTTTCAGGCTGCTTCATTTTGCTGATCATGTGTTGCAAAAAGAGGAGCGAGCCGTCGTTGATACGCGGCAGACCTGCGCCGAAACGTCCATTGAAGCCTTTATCTGCGTATTCTTCTTTGACGTAATCTTCTTGGATTTTCCATTCCACCCCAAAAGGCGGATTCGCAAACATATAATCAAAGCGTTTGCTTGGGTGTCCGTCATGCGGGGTAAAGCCGTTTCCTTTGTCTTTGGCGTTTTTTACCCCCAAGGTATCGCCGAAAATGATGTTTTCGGCGGGTTCGTCTTTAATCAATAAATCGGCGCAGCAAATGGCATAGGATTCGTTGTTATATTCTTGCCCGTATAAGCCCAGATGGATTTTTTGATTGAATCCTTTCAAGGCTTTTTCAGATTCGGAAAGCATGCCGCCCGTACCGCAGGTCGGGTCATAAATTTCACAGTACACGCCGGATTTGGACAATTCTTGATGATCTTCTGCAAAGGGGCGGATTCGCATTTGAAGTGCAACTTTCCATAACAGAAAAAGGCCAGTATGCGGTAGCATACGGCCTTTCCTGCAAGAAAGATTGCCATGAGCTACACACAACTGACCCAAGACGAACGATACCATATCCAATACCTGTCCCGCCACTGCACCATCGCCGAAATCGCCAAACAGCTCAACCGCCACAAAAGCACCATCAGCCGAGAAATCAAGCGGCACTGCATCCAAGGACAGCAATACAGCGCCGAAAAAGCACAGAAGCAAAGCCGGCTGACCAAACAGCACCGGCGAAAACCCTATAAGCTCGATTCGCAGCTGGTTCAACACATCGACACCCTTATCCGCCGCAAACTCAGTCCCGAACAAGTATGTGCCTACCTGCATAAACACCACGGGATCACACTCCATCACAGCACCATTTACCGCTACCTTCGCCAAGACAAAAGCAACGGCGGCACTTTGTGGCAACATCTCAGAATATGCAGCAAACCCTACCGCAAACGCTACGGCAGCACATGGACCAGAGGCAAAGTGCCCGACCGCGTCGGCATAGAGAACCGACCTGCTATCGTCGACCAGAAAACCCGCATCGGCGATTGGGAGGCCGACACCATCGTCGGCAAAAATCAGAAAAGCGCGTTATTGACCTTGGTCGAACGCACTACCCGCTACACCATCATCTGCAAATTAAAGAACTTAAAAGCCGAAGACACTGCCCGGGCGGCCATTAGGGTATTAAAGGCATATAAAGCCAGAGTCCACACCATCACCATGGATAACGGCAAAGAGTTCTACCAACACACCAAAATAGCCAAAGCCTTGAAGGCGAAAACCTATTTTTGCCGCCCTTACCATTCTTGGGAGAAAGGGCTGAATGAGAACACCAATGGACTCATCCGGCAATATTTCCCCAAACAAACCGATTTCCGAAACATCAGCGATCGGGAGATACGCAGGGTTCAAGATGAGTTGAACCACCGGCCGAGAAAAACACTTGGCTACGAAACGCCAAGTGTTTTATTCTTAAATCTGTTCCAACCACTGGTACCCTAGTGTTGCACTTGAAATCCGAATCCAAGAGGCGATATTGACCATCAGGCGGATGACTTCGCGCGGGGTAAAGTGATCCCCGGCTTCTTCATTGGCCTGCTCGTTAAACTTGCGAATCAATTCTTCAAACAAATAGCCCATTTGCGTGTTGGAAATGACATCCGGCGACAAAGTCAGTCCGTGCGACTGCAAATCTCCGACAAAGGTTTGCAGGACTTTATACAGACGATTGGCTTCATCCAGCTTGTCGATTTCTTTTTCAAATTCGAATTTGTCAAAAATATCTTTGGCTTTGGCAGAAAAGCCGTTGATATAGTGGATTAAATTCGCGCGGATATGGTCGGGGTCGTCCAGCAGGCGGGCGAGGTTGAAACCGCTGACGTTATACAGCGTTTGCTTGCGGTCTTTACCGACAATCTCAGTGAGTTTTTTATCTAACAACACTTGTGGGAACTTGACTGTTCCGTCTTCCGCCTGATTCTCGTCAAATAAAGCCTTCATTGCATCTGCATGTTTACTCAAAATCGCATCAAAGCGGGCAAGCACAATCAAAGGCAACATCACACGGCGATACTGAGGCGGGCGGTAAGTTCCGCGCAGACCGTTAGCGATGTTCCAAATCATTGAAACGAGCGCACTGTGATGGGGGTGTTGTTGGAGGCTTCCGGTTTTCATCGTTGTTATTCCTTAATACCTTAAAGCAGGTTTTATGTAGGGATGATTTTCAAATTTGATGTAGGCTGTTTTAGAAAATGCAGAATGACTTTACGCCGCACCGTACTTTTCAAAAGCCAGATATTTAATCGATTATACAGGGGCAATTCCCCTTTTTTCCAAGTAAAACCGGTATAACTTTTCTGTTCATTTCCAATAAAAAAAAATGAATTGGATGTGTATCCTGCTTATTATTGAAAATGGTGAATTAAATTCCGTCCGGTAAATGGATAAAAAATTCATCAAAAAGAGATAATGGAAGAATAAAAAGGTCGTCTGAAATCCCCTTTCAGACGACCTTTCTTCATTCTCCACAGGAATATCCCCAACCCCCGTGCAGCCCTACCCTTCAGCCTGCCGCCTGTTTTTTCCACTCGACACGCTCTGTCAAGTCGGTATTGAAATGCGCACCAATGTTTTGCCGCCTTGCGTATGCGGCTTGGGCGACAGCGAGGCTGCATTCGATCAGGTTGCGGTTTTCGTATTCGGACGCGGTGTGCGGCTCGGCTTGGTTTTGCTTCCAAAGCCGCAGTTGGGCGATGGCGTGGCGCAGGCCGATATCGTTGCGGAGGATGCCGAGATGGCGTTGGTTGAAGGCTTGCAGGACGTGGCGGCTGAATGTGTTTTGGAGGTCGTCTGAAAAGATGCCTGCTTCGGCGGAGGGGCTTTCAGACGACCTTTGGGGCGGTGCGGTTTGGAACGCTTGCCCGTCTGCGATGGTTTGGGCGGCAAGCCTGGCGGTAACGACGCATTCGAGCAGGGAGTTGCTGGCGAGGCGGTTGGCTCCGTGCAAGCCGGTGCAGGCGGTTTCGCCTAAGGCGTAGAGCTGCGGCAGGGAGGTTCTGCCGCAGGGGTCGGTTTGGATACCGCCGCAGGTATAGTGTTGCACGGGGCTGACGGGGATGGCTTGGCGCGTGATGTCCAAGTCGCATTGGGACAGACAGTGCCGATGGATGGACGGGAAATGCTGACGGACGAACTCTGCGGGTTGGTGGCTGATGTCGAGCGAGACGAAGTCTTGCGTTTGTTTGGCGATTTCGGCGGCGATGGCGCGGGCAACGATGTCGCGCGGCGCGAGTTCGGCGCGGCGGTCGTAATGCGGCATAAACCGTTCGCCCGCTTGGTTGATCAGGATGCCGCCTTCGCCGCGCACGGCTTCGGAAATCAGGAAGGTGCGTCCGTTTTCAGACGACCTTGCCAAGCCTGTGGGGTGGAATTGGATAAATTCGAGATTTTCGACTGCGCAACCTGCGCGTATCGCCATGGCGATGGCGTCGCCCGTGCATTCGGGCGGAGTGGTGGTGGCGGCGTAAATCTGTCCCAAGCCGCCGCCTGCGAGTACGGTATGGCTGGCACGGATGCTGTAGGTTTCTTGCGTTCGGCGGTCGAGGACGGTCAGTCCGCACGCTGAGCCCGATTCGGTTTGAACATCCAACGCCATCTGCCGCTCGCAAACGCGGATGTTCGGGCGGCGGCGTATTTGGGCAATCAGGCTCTGCATGACTGCTTCGCCCGTGTAGTCGGCGACGTGGGCGATTCGGCGGCAGGTGTGCCCGCCTTCGCGCGTCAGGTGCAGGTCGTTATTATTTTGGTCGAACGCCACGCCCTGCGCCAGCAGCCATTCGATTGCCGGTTTGCCCTGCGACAGGATGGCGCGGACGGCGGCTTCGTCGCACAAACCCGCGCCCGCTTCCAAGGTATCGGCAACGTGTTTTTCGATGTCGTCCTCTCCCGACCACGCCGCCGCAATCCCGCCTTGCGCATGACGGCTGGCGGTGTCGTCCAGCCGGTTTTTGCACAAAATGACGATGCGGAACGATTCAGGCAGCGACAGGGCGAGCGTCAGTGCCGCCAGCCCGTTTCCGGCAATCAATACGTCGCAATCGGTTTGCATGGTGTTGTCCTTGTTTGAGAGGTCGTCTGAAACGGTAATACGGACGGCAAATCAGGCGGGCCCCATGCCGTTGAACACATCTTTTTTCTTCAGCCCTGCCGCGAAGTCGAGCATACGCTGTAAAGGCAGTTTGGCGGCTTCGCCCAGCTTTCTGTCCAACAGGATTTCGTTGCGCCCGCCTGTCAGGGCGTGTTTGATGCCGCCCAGCGAATTCATCGCCATCCACGGGCAGAACGCGCAGCTTTTGCAGCTTCCGCCGTTGCCCGCCGTCGGCGCGGCGATAAATTCTTTGTCGGGCGCCTGCTTTTGCATTTCGTGCAGGATGCCCAAATCGGTCGCCACGATGAATTTTTTTTCGGGACGCGATACGGCGGCTTTGAGCAGTTTGCTGGTCGAGCCGACCACGTCGCCCAGTTCGATGACGCTTTGCGGCGATTCAGGATGAACCAGCACCACTGCGTCGGGGTGTTCCGCCTTCAACGCCGACAGCTCCTGCCCTTTAAATTCGTTGTGGACGATGCACGAACCCTGCCACAACAGCATATCCGCGCCCGTTTCGCGGCGGATGTAGTCGCCGAGGTGGCGGTCGGGCCCCCAAATCAGCTTCTCGCCGCGCGATTTCAAATACGACACGATTTCCAACGCCACCGAAGATGTGACCACCCAGTCGGCACGCGCTTTCACGGCAGCGGAAGTGTTGGCGTACACCACCACCGTGCGTTCGGGGTGTTGGTCGCAAAACGCCGAAAACGCCTCTTCCGGGCAACCCAAATCCAAAGAACATTCTGCTTCCAAATCAGGCATCAGCACCGTTTTTTCAGGGCAGAGGATTTTCGCGCTCTCGCCCATGAAGCGCACGCCCGCCACCACCAGCGTACCGGCTTCGTGTTCGGCGCCGAAGCGTGCCATTTCCAGCGAATCGCCCACGCATCCGCCTGTTTCCAAAGCCAAATCCTGAATCAGCGGATCGACGTAATAATGCGCCACCAAGACCGCGTTTTTCTCCTTCAGCAAAGCCTTGATTTCGTCTTTCAGACGACCTGCCGTCTCGCGGTCGGGCGTGTCGGCAACCTTCGCCCACGCCTGACGGATTTGGCAGGCGGAAGTCGGCGTTTGGATGAGGGGCATATCGTAGTCGAACGAGCGGCGGGCGGCGGTTTGCATGATGTTTCCTTGTAGCTGGTTTTCAGACGGCATGAAGGTTTGCCGTCTGTTTTTCAAACTGTTTTTATATTATGCTCAACTTGAGTATAATATGCAAGGTCGTCTGAAAACAGGTTTGAGATACCGCAAAACCGACCCGCTTCGTTCCGACAAACCGCTTTGGTTTACAATAAAGCCTTTCCCACCCGCAGAAAGCCGAGCATGGACGCCTACCCCGAAGCCGAAGCCCCGCCGCAAAGCATCGTCGAGCTGGTTCCCGTATTGATTGCCGTTACCGACGGCGACCTGCGGGTGTTGACCGTCGCCCAAGGCACGCTCCTGCCCAACGGCCCGCTCTCCCCCCTGCGCAATTCCCTGCAGGCGGGCGTGAAGCTGTGGGTCGCCAAGCAGACTTCGCAGCCTATGGGCTATGTGGAACAGCTTTACACCTTTGTCGATACCCACCGCCGCAACGAACACGGCATGCCCGTCTTGTACGTCAGCTATTTGGGGCTGGTGCGCGAGGCGGCCGACAACATCCTGCATCCCGACGCGAAATGGCAGGACTGCTACTGCTATTTTCCGTGGGAAGATTTACGTAGCGCCGGTAGGCAACATGAGACCATCGTCAGCCGCCTGCGCATTTGGGCAAACTCTGCGGATACGGAGGAAGTACGCCAAAAACGGCTCAAGCGCATTCATTTGTGCTGGGGGGTAGAACCTGAAAACTGCTCGGAAGAATACGTTTTGCAACGCTATGAAATGCTGTATGAAAGCGGTCTGATAGCGGAAGCCACCGAGCCGCAGGCAAACTTTGATTTCGCGCTCACGGGGCAGCCCATGCGCCACGACCATCGCCGCGTACTGGCGACAGCCCTGTCCCGCCTACGCGCCAAAATCAAATACCGCCCCGTGATTTTTGAACTGATGCTGCCCGAATTTACACTGCTGCAACTGCAAAACAGCGTCGAAGCCATCAGCGGCAGATTGCTGCACAAGCAAAACTTCCGCCGCCAGATTCAGCAGCAAAACCTTATCGAGCCGTCGGATACCGGCGTATCAGGCAGTAAAGGCCGTCCTGCGCAGCTTTACCGTTTCCGCGACGATGTCCTGCCCGATCAGCTGATTTCTGATATCGGACTGCCGCTGGGTAGCCGCTAACTGATTTTCAGACGGTCTCAAATTAAATTTTGCCTCATCGAGGCAATATCAATATTTTTCCAACAAAGGAAACTTCATGTCGTCTGAAAATAATCTTCTTCCTCTACCCGATACCCTGTTGCGTCCCATGGTAGAACAAGCCTTGAGTGAAGACTTGGGCAGGCGCGGCGACATTACGTCCGCCGCCGTCATCACACCCGACAAAACCGCCAAACTCTTCCTGGTCAGCCGCGAAGACGGCGTCATTGCCGGCATGGACTTGGCACGCCTTGCCTTTCAGACGATGGATCCGTCCGTCCGTTTCCAAGCCAAAATCCAAGACGGACAAGCCGTCCTTGCAGGTCAGATGCTTGCCGCCGTCGAAGGCAACGCCCGCGCACTACTCGCCGCTGAACGCACTGCACTCAATTACCTCACACACTTGAGCGGCATCGCTACCGCCACCGCTCGCGCAGTAGCCGAAGTCGCCGAATACGGTATAGACATCGTGTGCAGCCGCAAAACCATCCCCCTGCTGCGCGTCCTGCAAAAATACGCCGTCAGGGCGGGCGGCGGCGTGAACCACCGCATGGGCTTGGACGACGCCGTACTCATCAAAGACAACCACCTCGCCTATTGCGACAGCATCGCCCAAGCAGTTCGGCAGGCAAAACAGGCGGTCGGACCGTTGACTTGCGTGGAAATCGAAGTGGACACATTGGCACAACTGGACGAAGCCATCGCGGCGGGCGCGGAACGGATTTTGCTGGACAACATGGACGACGAAACCCTGAAAGAAGCGGCAAACCGCTGCCACACGCAAACCGCCTACCCCCATACCATCTATTGCGAAGCATCGGGCGGCATCGGCTTCAACCGCCTGAAGCGCGTGGCACAAACCGGCGTAGACGGCATCGCCCTCGGCTATCTGACCCACAGCAGTCGCTCGTTGGACATAGGCTTGGATTTCGTGGCGTAAATTTTGCCGAAGACAGCGGCGCAGAAAGAAAATCCATTCAAAAACGCCCGTTTCGTCATTCCCTCGCAGGCGGGGTAAAGATGACGAAACGGGCGTTTTCTGGAGTGGATTAAAATTGCAATGATAAGGCGTTGCCAATGCCCTTATGTACTTTAGCTAAATTACTTTATTTTCGACACGCAACTTACCGCTTATCGTCATTCCCGCCCCCGCCTGCGCGAGGACAGGCTACGGCGGGAATCCATTTTTGAAATTCAGAAACCTTTTTTTAAACCAAGATTTCTCAAGTTTTACAATGGATTCCCGCCTGCGCGGGAATGACGGAAAAAGTATTAAAAACTGGGAAGATAGGCGATATATGTGATACGGCAAACAGGGTTACAGTTGCACAAAGGTCGTCTGAAACCCCTTCACCTGATTTTCAGACGACCTCAATCCATATCGCTTTCGGGCAGCTCCGCCGAACCCATGCGGCGCAGGATGATATTGGTTTTGTTACGCAGGCGTTTGCTTTTCGGGTTGTCGGCGTAAAACAGCGGCGCGGGGACGCGGGCGGCGAGTTTGGCGGCCTGCTGTTTGGTCAGGTTGGCGGCGGGTCTTTTATAGAAATACTGGGACGCGGCTTCTGCGCCGAATATGCCGTAGTGCCATTCGATGGCGTTCAGATACAGCTCGAAAATGCGGTCTTTGTCGGTAACGGCTTCCATCATCGCGGTAATCGCGGCTTCTTCGCCTTTGCGGATATAGCTGCGGCTTTCGTTCAGAAACAGGTTTTTGGCAAGCTGTTGGCTGATGGTCGAGCCGCCTGCTTTGACCTCGCCGCTTTGTTTGTTGCGCTTGATGGCGTATTGGATGCCGCCCCAGTCGAAGCCGCCGTGTTCGGCGAATTTGGCATCTTCGGAGGCAATCAGGGCTTTTTTCAGGTTGACCGAAATGCGGTCGTAAGGCACCCAGCGGTAATCGAGCGCGACATCTTTGCCTTCGCTTTGAAACTGCCGCATCCGCATCGCCATGAAGGCGGTTTTGTTCGGCGCGACGGCGCGGTAAGTGATGATGTTGCCGTACACATAAGCGTTGAAAAAGATAAATGCGCCCAAAGGCAGGGCAATCAGCCATTTGATGATGCGGAACATTTTATAACTCTCTCATATATTGGACGACGGGCAGGACATCGGGCGCGAAGCCGCGCCAAAGCCGATAGGAAGCTGCCGCCTGCCCGACCAGCATGCCCAATCCGTCGGCGGTTTGTTTTGCGCCTGATTGGCGGGAGAACGCTAAAAACGGCTCTGCCGCCCCGCCGTAAACCATATCGTAAGCCAAAGTGCAATGTTCAAAGACTTTGGGCGATACGGCGGGAAGCTGTCCGCTTAAGCCGCCGGATGTGCCGTTGATGATGATGTCGAAGCCGCCTTCCAGTTCATCCAAAGGTATGGCTTCAATATCGAAATGCGCCGCCATTTCCGCCGCTTTGGCGTGGGTTCGGTTGGCGATGACGATGCGCGCGGTGCGGTATTCTTTCAATACGGGAATGACGCCGCGCACCGCGCCGCCCGCGCCGAGCAGTAAGACGGTTTTGCCCGACAGTTCCACACCCAGCCTCTTTGAAATATCGTCCGTCAGTCCGATTCCGTCGGTATTGTCGCCGCGTATTTTACCGTTTTCCAGCAAAATCAGCGTATTGACCGCACCCGCCGCCAAAGCGCGTTCGGAATGTTCGTCCGACAAGGCAAACGCTTCCTGCTTGAACGGTACGGTAACATTCGCCCCGCGTCCGCCGTCGGCAAAAAACGCTTCAACCGCCTGCGCGAAACCGCCGATGTCGGCGCAAATGCGTTCATATTCGATTTCAACACCTTCCTGCAAGGCAAACTGTTGATGAATCTGCGGCGATTTGCTGTGTGCGACGGGGTTGCCGAAAACGGCATAACGGGGAACAGTGTTCATAAAAATCCTATCCGGCAGGACAAATGCAAAGACCGCCCATTATAACCGCCTTTGCCGCCTCACACCGCTGTTTTCCAATAAATCCAAATACGCATCGGATTGTTGACAATCAGGTCGTCTGAAACTATATTCCGCAAGTCAGAAATTTAACGGATTTGCGGTTTCAGACGACCTTCAGCATGATAAAATGCAGCAGATTTTCCGCGAGATTGCGTATCCGTTACTTCCCATTTAGGAGCCGAAAATGTCTATCAAAGACGCAGTAAAACTGATTGAAGAAAGCGAAGCCCGCTTCGTAGATTTGCGCTTTACCGATACCAAAGGCAAGCAGCACCACTTCACCGTCCCCGCCCGCATCGTCCTCGACGACCCCGAAGAGTGGTTTGAAAACGGTCAGGCGTTTGACGGCTCGTCCATCGGCGGCTGGAAAGGCATTCAGGCATCCGACATGCAGTTGCGCCCCGACCCCGCGACTGCCTTCATCGACCCCTTCTACGACGACACCACCGTCGTCCTCACCTGTGACGTCATCGACCCCGCCGACGGTCAAGGCTACGACCGCGACCCGCGCTCCATCGCCCGCCGCGCCGAAGCCTACCTCAAATCCTCCGGCATCGGCGACACTGCCTACTTCGGCCCCGAACCCGAATTCTTCGTCTTCGACGGCGTAGAGTTTGAAACCGATATGCACAAAACCCGTTACGAAATCACGTCCGAAAGCGGCGCATGGGCAAGCGGCCTGCACATGGACGGTCAAAATACCGGCCACCGTCCCGCCGTCAAAGGCGGCTACGCCCCCGTCGCCCCGATTGATGCCGGACAAGACCTGCGCTCTGCCATGGTGAACATTTTGGAAGAACTCGGCATCGAAGTCGAAGTCCACCACGCCGAAGTCGGCACCGGCAGCCAAATGGAAATCGGCACTCGCTTCGCCACCCTGGTCAAACGTGCCGACCAAACCCAGGACATGAAATACGTTATCCAAAACGTCGCCCACAACTTCGGCAAAACCGCCACCTTCATGCCCAAACCCATCATGGGCGATAACGGCAGCGGTATGCACGTCCACCAATCCATCTGGAAAGACGGTCAAAACCTGTTCGCAGGCGACGGCTATGCCGGCTTGAGCGACACCGCGCTCTACTACATCGGCGGCATCATCAAACACGCCAAAGCCCTGAACGCGATTACCAATCCGTCCACCAACTCCTACAAACGCCTCGTGCCGCACTTCGAAGCGCCGACCAAACTCGCCTACTCTGCCAAAAACCGTTCCGCGTCCATCCGCATCCCGTCCGTGAACAGCAGCAAGGCACGCCGCATCGAAGCGCGTTTCCCCGACCCGACCGCCAACCCATACTTGGCGTTCGCCGCCCTGCTGATGGCGGGTTTGGACGGCATTCAAAACAAAATCCACCCGGGCGACCCAGCCGATAAAAACCTCTACGACCTGCCGCCGGAAGAAGACGCACTCGTCCCAACCGTCTGCGCCTCTTTGGAAGAAGCCCTCGCCGCCCTCAAAGCCGACCACGAATTCCTGCTGCGCGGCGGCGTGTTCAGCAAAGACTGGATCGACAGCTACATCACCTTCAAAGAAGAAGACGTACGCCGCATCCGCATGGCGCCGCACCCGTTGGAATTTGAAATGTATTACAGCCTGTAATCCGCATTTCCAGTCAGGCTAAACGAAAGGTCGTCTGAAAACCTAGAAACAAGGTTTTCAGACGACCTCTTTTTGTTTATTCAAAATACGGCCTGCCGGCCAAAGCAAAAAGTATTAAAATAACAGCAATCAAACGACACAAACCCTGCCGATAATAAAAACTGTCGTCATTCAAGCGCACACCTACCCTTCCCTGAAAAGCCGTCCTACCTTTCAGACGACCTTTCTTTCCAACCTCAAAACAAGGAGCGTTACAATGAAAGCAGCACGTTTTTACGATAAAGGCGACATCCGCATCGAAGACATCCCCGAACCGACCGTCGCCCCCGGCACCGTCGGCATCAACGTCGCCTGGTGCGGCATCTGCGGTACCGACCTGCACGAATTTATGGAAGGTCCGATTTTCATTCCGCCCTGCGGCCATCCGCACCCGATTTCCGGCGAGTCCGCGCCCGTAACGATGGGACACGAGTTCTCCGGCGTGGTTTATGCCGTCGGCGAAGGCGTGGATGACCTCAAAGTCGGACAACACGTCGTGGTCGAACCCTACATCATCCGCGATGACGTACCGACCGGCGAAGGCAGCAACTACCATCTCTCCAAAGACATGAACTTCATCGGCTTGGGCGGCTGCGGTGGCGGCCTTGCCGAAAAAATCGCCGTCAAACGCCGCTGGGTGCATCCGATTTCCGACAAAATCCCGTTAGACCAAGCCGCTTTGATTGAGCCCCTGTCCGTCGGCCATCACGCCTACGTCCGCAGCGGCGCGAAAGCAGGCGACGTGGCATTGGTCGGCGGCGCAGGCCCCATCGGTTTGCTGCTTGCCGCCGTGTTGAAAGCCAAAGGCATCAAAGTCATCATCACCGAATTGAGCAAAGCGCGCAAAGACAAAGCCCGCGAATCCGGCGTTGCCGACTACATCCTCGACCCGTCCGAAGTCGACGTCGTCGAAGAAGTGAAAAAACTGACCAACGGCGAAGGCGTGGACGTCGCATTCGAATGCACCAGCGTCAATAAAGTGCTGGACACCATGGTCGAAGCCTGCCGTCCGACTGCGAAAGTCGTCATCGTATCCATTTGGAGCCACCCCGCCACCATCAACGTCCACAGCGTTGTGATGAAAGAGCTGGACGTGCGCGGTACCATCGCCTACTGCAACGACCACGCCGAAACCATCAAACTGGTGGAAGAAGGCAAAATCAACCTCGAACCTTTCATCACCCAGCGCATCAAGCTGGACGAGCTGGTTTCCGAAGGCTTCGAGCGTCTGATTCACAACAACGAATCCGCCGTCAAAATCATCGTCAATCCCAACCTGTAAACGCCTGACGGATTGATATAGCTAAATGACTTTTTTCGATACGCAACTTATCGGTTGTCGTTATTCCTGCGCAGGCATGAATCCATTTTTGAAATTCAGAAACTGTTTTTCAAATCAAGGTTTCTCAAGTTTTACAATGGATTCCCGCCTACGCGGGAATGACGGAATTTGATGACATACCGTATTTATAGTCAATTAAAATCAAAATAGGACAGTAACGCATCGTCAAATCGGGCGTAATCAGACAATACGGTTCGCAGATACCGCTTAATATTCGCCCACACCTTCTCAATCGGGTTGAGCTCAGGTGAATAAGGTGCAAGAGGCAATACCTTATGTCCCCATTTTCCCGCCATTTCCCGTAAAACACCCATACGGTGAAATCGCGCATTATCTAAAATAATCACCGATTTTTGAGTCAATGCAGGCAGTAGGCATTGCTGAAACCACGCTTCAAAAAAGACTCCGGTCATCGTATTTTGATAAACCATCGGAGCAATCAGCCGGTTGCCGACTTGTGCGGACACCAGAGATAAGCGTCGGTATCTTTTTCCACTTATCTGCGCTTTCACTATTTGCCCTTTCGGGCTGCGGGCATAGGGACGGAACAGGTAGCGGTCAAATCCTGTTTCATCCAAATAAACACGTTGGTAGCCGGAAAATTCGGCCAGCTGTGTCAAATAATGCGTTACTTTGGCCGGGTCTTGTTCTTTGTAAGTGGTGGTCTTTTTTTGCGCGTCATCCCCATCTGTTTGAGTGCATAGCAAACGGCGGCTGGCGTACAATCAAAATGTTTGGCGATTTCATGCAGATAGGCATCCTGGTGCTGCTCAACATATTGAGCCAGTTTTTGCCTATCCAATTTTACGGCATTTAGACCGGTAACTTGATGTTTTAGGCTGCCTGTTTGTTTTTTAAGGCGAATCCACAGGTAAAGCGTGTTTCTTGACAAATTAAACGTTGCTGCGGTTTGGCTGATGTTTTTGCATTGTTCGTAATAGTTTAAAGCTTTGTTTCTTAAGTCCGCAGAGTATGCCATGGTTAGACCTTCAAAGTTGAGTATTGTACTATTTTGTTTTTAATTGATTATAAAGTTAAGTATGCTCGCTATAAAAACACAAAGGTCGTCTGAAAACCTTAAATCGGTTTTTTCAGACGACTTTTTCTTCTGCCTGCTTTAGAACGTGTGTTTCAACGTAGCGGTCAGGCTGCGCGGCGTGCCGTAAACGTGGATGTCGGGCATGGGGCGGTAGCGTTTGTTGAACACGTTTTCAAAATCCAAACCGATGCGGGTGGATTTGCCGATTTTGTAATGCGCGGTCAAATCCAGCGTAGCGTATGGGCGTTGGGTTAAGGCTTCTTTACCGGCAACGGTGAAAGGCTGGTATTCATCATAGGCGTTTGTGCCGCTTTGCCAGTTGACGTTTGCACCCAAGTTTAGGCGGTCGGTAACGTCATACGCAGTAAAGAGTTTGAAAAGGTGGGTAGGATAAGAAGGGTTGACCAAATTGCCCGAATCGTTTTTGAGTTTGGAGTACGCATAAGAAGCATTGATCAGCCATTTGTCGCTCAAGCGTCCGCCGACGGACAATTCCACACCTTTGGTCGTCGTGCGGTCAATAGATTCATAGTAAACCCGTTGATTTTTACGATCATAAATTTCTTTAGACAAATGGTCGCGTTTATTGATAAACGCCGCCGCAGAAGCGTTCAAACGGCCTTCAAACCATGAAGCTTTTAAGCCGAGTTCATATGTTTTACCGCGTTGCGGTTCGAGCGGTTTGCCGTTTCGATCCAAATTGCGCACTTGCGGGCGGAATATGGTGGTATAGGAGGTGTAGGCTGTCAGATTGTCGTTTAAATCATAGCTTGCGCCCAAATAGGGAATAAATACCTTGTTTTTATGCCTGCTGTCGGCAAAATGGTTGCGATCGGAACTGTAGCGGTACTGCCAATCGACAAACCGTCCGCCGCCTATCAATGCCAGCCTGTCGGTCAGTTTGAAACGGGTCGAACCGTAAACAGAGAGGTTTTTCATATGGGCAAAGCCGTCGCGAATGTAGGGTATGGACGGTTTTGTGAAATTTCCGTCAAAAAGGCGTAAATCAGGGACAATCCCATCTTTATTTCTCTCGTAATATGAGGGAGTTTCCTTATTGTACTGATAGCTGATGCCGGCATTGAATTCATGTTTGCGTCCCCAAAGCGGGTAATCGCCGTCCAAACTCAGAGAAAAATCTTGGTCGGTGTACTTGGCTTGGTCGCGCTCGGCAACGAATTGAGCGGAATAGTCGGGATTAATGACAAAAGGACCAGCCATGCCGGCAACCGCGTCACTTTTTCCATAAGTATGGCTGTAGTTGCCGTTCAGAGTCCAACCGTTTTCAAACTCATGATTGACAGAGGTGAAGATTTCCGCACTGTTTTCTTTACCGTAAGCCCATTTTGCCGAGGAATTGCTGCGCGGTGAGGCTGCAAACGGTTCGAAAGGTTGATTGTTGTCAGGGTCTCCCGCTACGGTCAGATAGCTGAAAGGAGAGCTGCCGGTATTGCGGAAACGGTGTATTTCCGTACCGAAACGCCAGTGGGTTTGCGGCGTGAGATCGTAAGACAGGATGCCGTAGAAAGTGTGATTGTGGCGCGAAGTGTTCGGCAGGTAATCGCCGCCGTGGTCGCTGACCAAAATGGCGCGGCCGCGCAAGGTATTGTCGGCATTCAGAGGATGATTGGCATCAAGGACGAAGCGGTAGTGTTTCCAAGAACCGACACCGGCTTCCACGCTGACGGCTGGCTTGGCAGTCGGTTTTTTGCGTTCCAAAGCAACCGTACCGCCCGGTTCGCCCATACCGCCGTTGGACAAACCGCTTGCGCCGCGCACGACGACGACTTGTTCGTACAATGCGCTGTCCAGATTGTTGGTGCCGCGGCGGATGGCTTTACTGTCGTAAAGGAACTTGGGCGCGCCGTCCACAGAAATGCTGTCAATCGCCTGACTGCGCGAAATAAACTCGCTGTGGCCGGACACGTTGTTGCCCATTTTGCTGTGGAACACGCCCGGTGTTTGTTTCAACACGTCCTGCAAGGTATCCAAACCTTGGTCGTCCATTTGTTTTTCGGTAACGACGGACAAAGACTGCGGCGTTTCGCGCTGGGTCAGGCGGATGCCTGTCGCAGCGGAGGAAGCCGGAATGGTGTAGTTGGAGGTTGTCTGTTTGCCGATGCCACGTACTTGGACAGTAGGCAAATCAACCTGCTCAACCCCATCCCCTGCACCCAAGGAATAGGCAGACAAAAGTGCCGTAGCAACGGCAACCGGCAAACGCGCCGGACGAAATTTAGATAATGGCATGGTGTCTCCTAATTATTTAGCCGTCCGAACGGCAGCGGAGTTCCAAACCTCCTTGCACCATTCGGCAGCAAACGGCTTTTTTGCGTATTAAATAAGAATTTTTATCAAATTTCTGTAATGGGATGAAATAAAACGGTCGGAGTATAGGAAACTGACGGGCATGAATCAAATAATTTACACAGTCCCCGATACATCATTTTCATCTGCATGACCATCTTTCATTCTCAATCAAACAAATCCAAAAGTTGTAAAAAAGGTCGTCTGAAAATTTTCAGACGACCTTTTCAATAATATAAGGATTTAGAAGAATGATATTTGCGTATTAGGTTGGCATTTGATTCTTCACCATTCCCCTACTCTATCCCCGCCCATTTGTGTGTCTGCACGCTCAACTGCCAATGCACGGGCGCGTCGGGGCGGCTGTTTAAGATACCGATTTGGCGGATGGTGTCGTAGATGTTCATCACGCCGTTTTGTTCGCAGGGCGAAAGGTAGTAATGGCGCGCGCGGATTTTGCGTTCCATTTTTTCGCAGAACGCAACGACATCGCCGTCGGCAACGATGCGCACTTCGTCGGCTGTTTCGATGCAGCTTTTTTCGTATTTGGCGGCGTAGCAGGCTTTGGGACTGGTGGCGACGTAGTCGATTTGCGGCGGCGCGGGCTTGAGTCCGTTGGTTTCGATGCAGAGGAAATAACCTTCCGCCTTGAGCGCATCCAGCAGCATATCGAGATGCGGCTGTATGGTCGGCTCGCCGCCGGTAATGATGATATTGCGGGCGGTGTAGGTTTTCAGACGACCTAAGATGTCGGACAGGCTCATCATGCCGAATGTCAAATAATCGGTATCACACCAGCCGCACGCTAAATTGCATTTGCCCAAGCGGAGGAAAACGGCAGCCATGCCCGTGTTCCAGCCCTCGCCTTGCAGGCTCTCGAAAATTTCAACGATGCGGTATTGCGGATTTTCGGGGGCGACGCTTATTTTTTTCATACCGCCAACACCGCTGCTGCCGCCAGCATCGCGGGCAGGCCTTGCTTGACGAGTATGCCTTTGTTGCCGGAAGAGAACGCGCCCCATGCGGCGGCAATCAACACGAAGCCGAGAAACAGAATCGTCGCGCCGTAAACGGCATTGTCCGGCGCGGCAAACCGAGACCACACCAGCCCGATGCCGAGAAAGCCGTTATACAGCCCTTGGTTGCTGAACAGGGTCTGCACTTGTTGTTGTTCCATAAATTCATAAGGCAGCTTGAACATTTCCGCCGCTTTTTCGCTGGGAATCTGCGTCATTTCAAGCCAGGCGATATAGAAATGTTCGGCGGCGACGAGGAGGACTAGGATGGTGGGAAGAAGTTTCATGGGTATTCCTTTGAATGGGTGTATTTGATATGGAAGGTCGTCTGAAAAAACGGGGGGAATCCTTACTGGAAAAAAACCGTTTTAAAGCAGATTCAAATAAGGACGCTCCACATCGTCATTCCCGCGCAGGCGGGAATCCAGAGATTTGGAATTGCTGCAATTTTTAAATATTCCTGAAAAACCAAGGTCTGAATTCCCGCCTGCGCGGGAATGACGCGGTTGGGCATGTCTTATTTGAATTTACTATATTGATACGTGCAAGATATTCCCTACTCCCCTTCATACTCCGCACACGATGTCGGCGTTTCCCACAATTTCACGCTGCACACTTTCAGCCCCGCGTTTTGCAAACGGTCATACATTTCGACCGCCATATTTTCGGCAGTGGTGCGGCAGGGCAGGCACAGGGTTTTCATATTCCAGCCTTCCAAGAGCGCGGCGATTTGACATTCGCGCTCGTTGCCGCCGTTGTAGATAAACGCGTGGTCGAAGGGGTCGGTGATGTGTTTTTTGACGGCGGCTTTGAGGTCGGTGAAATCCATCACCATGCCGTCTTTCGCGCCACCCCGTATGGGGTCGTCTGAAACGGTGATTTCGAGTTTGTAGGTATGCCCGTGCAAATTTTGGCATTTGCCGTCATGCCCGTCGAGCATGTGCGAGGAGTCGAAGGTAAATATCTTGGTAATTTTCATGGTGGGTACTTTAAATCGGTAAATAGCCCTGAAAGCCCATTTCGGCAGGCTTGCTGTTCGGATTCGGGGTCAGGCGGATGGTATGATTGCCGATGCGGTCGAGCAGGAGCAGGTTGTCCACGTCTTTCAGGTTGTCTTTATGCTGTTGAACATGGTCGGTCAACAGGGTTTGCAGGGCTTTGTGTTTGACTTCGGTGGGCGTGGCGGCAACGAACAGTCCGAAAGCGTGCGCCTCGGCAAGCTGTCCCGCGCGATAACCGCCGACATTGACGAAATACAGGTGCGGGGCGTTTTCAGACGACCCCTGTGGCTCGGCGATATCGGATACGTCAACATCGTAACCATCCACCCATTCGACAATCTGCCAGCCGTCGATGTGGATTTTGTCCGCATCGCCGAACCATGCAGCTTTGAGCGTGGGGATGGCTTCGCGGTAATCGTCGCACACGGCAAATTGGATGTCGTGCACTTCGATATTGGAGCGGCCTGCGTTACCGCCGAGATAGAACATATAAAGTTTGGTCATGATAAGGCTTGTATCGGATGATGGTTGTATTTTCAGACGACCTTGGATTCGGATTTCAAGTGCAACACTAGGGTACCAGTGGTTGGAACAGATTTAAGAATAAAACACTTGGCGTTTCGTAGCCAAGTGTTTTTCTCGGCCGGTGGTTCAACTCATCTTGAACCCTGCGTATCTCCCGATCGCTGATGTTTCGGAAATCGGTTTGTTTGGGGAAATATTGCCGGATGAGTCCATTGGTGTTCTCATTCAGCCCTTTCTCCCAAGAATGGTAAGGGCGGCAAAAATAGGTTTTCGCCTTCAAGGCTTTGGCTATTTTGGTGTGTTGGTAGAACTCTTTGCCGTTATCCATGGTGATGGTGTGGACTCTGGCTTTATATGCCTTTAATACCCTAATGGCCGCCCGGGCAGTGTCTTCGGCTTTTAAGTTCTTTAATTTGCAGATGATGGTGTAGCGGGTAACGCGTTCGACCAAGGTCAATAACGCGCTTTTCTGATTTTTGCCGACGATGGTGTCGGCCTCCCAATCGCCGATGCGGGTTTTCCGGTCGACGATAGCAGGTCGGTTCTCTATGCCGACGCGGTCGGGCACTTTGCCTCTGGTCCATGTGCTGCCGTAGCGTTTGCGGTAGGGTTTGCTGCATATTCTGAGGTGTTGCCACAAAGTGCCGCCGTTGCTTTTGTCTTGGCGAAGGTAGCGGTAAATGGTGCTGTGATGGAGTGTGATCCCGTGGTGTTTATGCAGGTAGGCACATACTTGTTCGGGACTGAGTTTGCGGCGGATAAGGGTGTCGATGTGTTGAACCAGCTGCGAATCGAGCTTATAGGGTTTTCGCCGGTGCTGTTTGGTCAGCCGGCTTTGCTTCTGTGCTTTTTCGGCGCTGTATTGCTGTCCTTGGATGCAGTGCCGCTTGATTTCGCGGCTGATGGTGCTTTTGTGGCGGTTGAGCTGTTTGGCGATTTCGGCGATGGTGCAGTGGCGGGACAGGTATTGGATATGGTATCGTTCGTCTTGGGTCAGTTGTGTGTAGCTCATGGCAATCTTTCTTGCAGGACAGGCCGTATGCTACCGCATACTGGCCTTTTTCTGTTATGGAAAGTTGCACTTCAAATGCGAATCCGCCGACCCTTTTACTTTCCAAATATTCCGCCAGCCCGCGCTCGCGCAACACGCAGCTTGGGCATTCGTGGCAGCCGCCAACGATGCCGTTGTAGCAGGTATGGGTCTGTTCGCGGATGTAGTCCAGCGCGCCCATTTCGTCCGCCAGCGCCCAAGTTTGCGCTTTGGTCAGGTACATCAGCGGGGTATGGATTTGGAAGGCGTAGTCCATCGCCAGATTGAGGGTAACATTCATGGATTTGACGAATACGTCGCGGCAGTCGGGATAGCCGGAGAAGTCGGTTTCGCACACGCCAGCGATGATGTGCCTGATGCCCTGTCCTTTGGCGTAGATGGCGGCGTAGAGTAGAAACAGGGCGTTGCGTCCGTCTACGAAGGTATTGGGCAGGCCGTCTGAAGCGGTTTCGATGGCGGCGGTGTCGTCCATCAGGGCGTTGTGCGTAATCTGCTGCATCAGGCTCAAGTCGAGTACGGTTTGTTTGACGCCTAAATCCTGCGCGATCCAGCGGGCGCGTTCCAGCTCGACGGCGTGGCGTTGCCCGTATTGGAAAGTGATGGCTTGGACGTTTTCGCGCCCGTAGGTTTGAATCGCCTGAATCAGGCAGGTGGTGGAGTCCTGGCCGCCGGAGAAGATGACCAAGGCTTGTTGGTTTTGCATGGTGAATCCTAGTTTTGGTAACGCGGGAGGTTTGCGAACCGCGAAAATGGAAAAAAATCGTACGGATTATAGCGGATTTCGTCCGAATATACGCCGCCTGAAAGAGCAAGGTCGTCTGAAACCCTAGAAAACGGTTTCAGACGACCTTTAGGATGTGGGAGCATCAGGCTTTGGGTTTCAATGCCGCTGCTTCTTTGGCGAGGCGGGTGATGGCGTCCCAGTCTTTGTTTTTCACGGCTTCTTTCGGGGTCAGCCATGAGCCGCCGACGCACAAGACGTTGGGCAGCGCCAAGTAATCGGGGGCGGTGGCGAGGCTGATGCCGCCGGTCGGACAGAAACGCACGTCGGCATAAGGACCGTAGAGTGCTTTGAGCATGGCTTTGCCGCCGACGACTTCAGCGGGGAAGAGTTTGAGGGTATCGATGCCGTGTTCCAAAGCCAGTTGGACTTCGCCCGGAGTAGCAACGCCCGGAATCAGGGGGATGCCGCTGTTGTGGCTGGCTTTGGCGAGGGATTCGTGCAAACCCGGGCTGATGGCGAAAACCGCGCCTGCGTCTTCGACGGCTTTGAGCTGTTCAGGGTTGGTAACCGTACCTGCGCCGACGATGGCGTTGGGCACTTCTTTGGCAATCAGGCGGATGGCGTCGAGGCCGACGGGAGTGCGCAGGGTGATTTCGAGGGTGGGGATGCCGCCTTCGACAAGGGCGTGGGACAAATCGACGGCGGTACTCAAGTCGTCAATCGCCATGACGGGCACGACTGCGCCGGCGCTCAGGATTTCGCGGGGGGTCAGTTTGGACATTTCGATTCTCCAGGTGGGATGGGGTTGTCGTTTTTGTTGAGGTCAAACGGGATGGGGGTTTAAGTTTTCAGACGACCTTTGGGCTGTAGGTCGGATTCTTGAATCCGACATCTTGGACGGCTGTGTCGGATTTCGAGAATCTGACCTACGTCTTTGGTTTTCGCGGGCTAAGCCCACGCTATGTCTGCTGCGTTCAAACGGGACGGAGGTTTAAGTTTTCAGACGACCTTTGGGGCTGTAGGTCGAATATTCGTATCCGACAAATGCCCTGATAACGTCGGATTCGAGAATCCGACCTACGTCTTTGATTTTGTTTGCGGGCTAAGCCCACGCTATGTTTGCTGCGTTCAAACGGGATGGCGGTTTAAGTTTCAGACGACCTTTAGGGGCTGTATTCGGATACTTGTATCCGATAAATGTCCTGATAATGTCGGATTCAAGAATCCGACCTACGTCTTTGGTTTTGTTCGTGGGCAAAGCCCACGCTACATCTGCTGCGTTAAAACGGGACGGGATTATAAATTTCAGACCTTTGGAGCTGTAGGTCGGATTCTTGAATCCGACATCTTGAACTTAAACCGCTTCAATAATTTTTCAGACGACCTTCCGTTTGAAAAGGTCGTCTGAAACGTGCATCAGGCAAATTCACCGCCGAAGCTCATGGCACCGGTTTCTGCGCTGCTGGTCATGCTGCGGAAGTTGGCGAAGAGTTCGCGGCCGCAGCCTTGTTGGTTCGCGCTCAAGTCGATGTGTTCGACTTCGCGGGCGTTCCATTCGGCTTCGTCAATCAGGACGTTGAGTTCGCCGGTAACGGAGTCGAAGCGGATCAGGTCGCCGGTACGGATTTTGGCGATGTTGCCGCCCATCAGGGCTTCGGGCGTCATGTGAATGGAAGCTGGAACTTTGCCGGATGCGCCGGACATACGGCCATCGGTCAGTAGCGCTACTTTGAAGCCACGGTCTTGCAGGATGCCCAAAGGCGGGGTCAGTTTGTGCAACTCGGGCATACCGTTGGCGCGCGGGCCTTGGTAGCGGACAACACACACAAAATCGCGTTCCAACTCGCCGCGTTCGAATGCCGCCAACACTTCGCGTTGGTCGTTGAACACAATGGCGGGCGCTTCGATGATGCGGCAGCCTTCGCGCACGGCGGACACTTTAATCACGCCGCGTCCGATGTTGCCTTTCATCAGGCGCAGGCCGCCGTCCGGGGAGAACGGGTTGTCGGCTTTGCGCAGGATGTCGTCGTTGCCGCTGGTTTCGGGGGCTTCGCGCCATTCGAGTTTGCCGTCGATGAGGAAAGGCTCTTTGGTGTAGTGGCGCATACCGTGTCCGACGACGGTATCGACATCGTCGTGCAACAGACCTGCGTCCAGTAATTCGCGGATAACGAAAGGCAGGCCGCCTGCTGCGGTAAAGTGGTTCACGTCGGCTTTGCCGTTGGGGTACACGCGGATAAGCAGCGGGATGATGGAGGAAATTTCGTCGAAGTCGTCCCAGTTCAAAATCACGCCTGCGGCGCGCGCCATGGCGACGAGGTGCATGGTGTGGTTGGTCGAACCGCCGGTTGCCATCAAACCGATCAGGGCGTTGATGAAGGATTTTTCGGTCAACATTTCGCCCAAGGGTTTGATGGTGCCGTTTTTGATGCCGCGCGCGAGGTGTCCGGCGGCGTAGCGAGTCAGGGCTTCGCGCAGGTCGGTATAAGGATGGACGAAGGCGGCGGCGGGCAGGTGTACGCCCATCATTTCCATCATCATTTGGTTGGAGTTTGCCGTGCCGTAGAAAGTGCAGGTGCCGGGGCTGTGGTAGGAACCCATTTCGCTTTCGAGCAAGGCATCACGACCGACTTTACCTTCGGCGAAAAGTTGGCGGGTACGGGCTTTTTCTTTATTGCCTATGCCGCTGGACATCGGGCCTGCGGGAACGAAGATGCCGGGAATATGACCGAACGAAAGCGCGCCTATCATCAAACCCGGCACGATTTTGTCGCACACGCCCATAAACAGGCTGCCGTCGAACATTTGGTGCGACAGACCGATGGCGGTACTCATGGCAATCACATCGCGGGAGAACAGCGACAATTCCATACCGGCGTAGCCTTGCGTGATGCCGTCGCACATGGCGGGCGTACCGCCGGCGACTTGGGCGGTCGCGCCGTTTTTCTGTGCTTCGTCTTTAATTTGGTCGGGGAAGTCTTTAAACGGCTGGTGTGCGGAAACCATGTCGTTGTAGGCGGTGATGATGCCTAAATTGGGAACGGTGTCCTGAAGCATTTCGATTTTGATGCTTTTGGGCATGGAGGCGTAGCCGTGCGCCAAGTTGCTGCAACCGAGCTGGTTGCGTTCCAGCCGTCCCATTTGTTTGGCGCTGCGGATTTTCGCCAGATATTTTTCGCGGGTCGGACGGCTGCGCTCGATGATGCGCTCGGTGATTTCGGCGAGCTTGGGGTGGATAGGAGTGGGATTCATGTTCGGTCTCCTGTCGGAAGGGGTGGTATGGGATTTTTGTTTGCGCGTTTCTGATTTTTTGTATTGGGTGTGGGGCGTTCAGCGTTTCAGACGACCTTTCAAACCATGCAAGGGGTCGTCTGAAAGCCTCACTCTATCTATGCAGGCTATTATAATACAAAACTTGTAATTTAGTTACAAAATAATCTGCTAAATGTAAGAAATTTGATTTAAATCGTGATATGCGTCATTTGTGAAAATCTACCAGACCAAACTCATCAAACTTTTAAACTAAGTCAAATAATTTGTAAAAATGAGAATAGACAAAATGTGTAGCCATGTGTAGTATTACTACTCATTAGCCCGCCTGTTTTGAAATTTTGATGCAGGCGATTGGTTTCCATTGCTTTTCTGCCGAAACCGCCCGTCTTTCACGGCATCCGGCGGCGCCGGCACAAGGCCTTCCTCAACGAGAGATAAAACGATGAGTACACAAACAAATTTTGATTTGGTGTTGTTCGGCGCGACCGGCGATTTGGCAATGCGTAAGCTGCTGCCTTGTCTGTATCAGGCGCACGTTGCAGGGTTGCTCAATCCTCAGGGGCGTATTTTAGGTGTCAGCCGCAGCGATTTGGATACGGCGGGCTTTTTGGCAAAAGTGGAAACCAACTCCAAAATCCATGTCAAACAAAACTTTTCAGACGACGCTTGGGCATCGTTCGTCAAACGCATCGAATATCTGAAAGTCGACGTTACCCAAGAAGCCGATTTTGCCGCTTTGGGCGAAAAAGTCAAAGCCCGCAAAGAGACCGACAACGTCATCATCTATCTTTCCACCGCGCCGAAATTCTTCGCGCAAGCCTGCGAAAACCTTGCCAAAGTCGGACTGAACGCCGACAACGCGCGCGTCGTTTTGGAAAAACCGCTGGGTACCGACCTCGCCTCTTCCCAACAAATCAATACCGATGTCGCCCGCTACTTCAAAGAGAGCCAAATCTACCGCATCGACCACTACTTAGGCAAAGAAAGCCTGCAAAACCTGCTGGCGCTGCGTTTTGCCAACGTGATGTTCGAGCCGTTGTGGAACAACAAATACATCGAAAGCGTACAACTGACCATCGCCGAACAGCTCGGTGTGGAAGAACGTGGCGAGTTCTACGACATTACCGGCGCGCTGCGCGACATGGTGCAAAACCACCTGATGCAAATGCTGTGCATGACTGCGATGGAAGCGCCCGCCAGCTTGGATGCCGACGCGGTACGTGATGAAAAAGTCAAAGTCATCAAGTCGTTGAAACCGCTGACCATCGAATCTGTCAACGAAAACGTCGTGCGCGGACAATACACCGCCGCCAAAGGCATGAACGGCTATCTTCAAGAAATCAACGTTCCGCAAGACAGCTTCACCGAAACCTACGTCGCCATCAAAGCCGAAATCGAAAACGACCGTTGGAAAGGCGTTCCCTTCTATCTGCGCACCGGCAAACGTATGGCGGGCAAAGTGGCGGAAATCGTATTGAACTTCCGTCCGCTGCAAAACCATATTTTTGAAAACAGCCAAGCCGCGCCGAACCGTTTGGTTATCGAATTGCAACCGACCGAATCCGTTCGCCTCTATACGCAGATGAAAGCGCCGGGTGCAGGCAACAAAGTCGAAATCGTGCCGCTGGCAGCCGACTTGGAAAAAGTCCTCGAAGGCCGCCGCGCCGAAGCTTACGAACGCCTGCTGCTGGACGTCATCAACGGCAAGCTCGCCCTCTTCAACCGCCGCGACGAACTCGAAGCCGCTTGGGAATATGTGATGCCGATTCTGGAAAACTGGGCAAGCAACACCACCCCGCCGCACGGCTACGACGCGCATTCATGGGGCCCGGAAGCCGCCCGCGAACTGTTGGCGCGCAACGGACACAAGTGGCACGAAGACCAGTAAAGCCTTTTCAGACGACCTTTGCTTGAAGCGTTCACGGTTCAAAAAGGTCGTCTGAAAACCATAAGGCGGCAGATTAGGCGTTTCCGCCAACATTCGCGCTGCCATCGACAATACAGGCTCTCACTTACTTTCCCGCTCACAAACACTGCCTTTCAGACGACCTCCTGCCCCCTTCTTAACAAAAGGTCGTCTGAAAACAGAGAAAGGACACTTTTATGTTCGTTTGGCATGAATACGAAAACGCAGCAGCCGCTTCAGAGGCTTTGGCAGACGCAGTCGCCGCCGCGCTGCAAAACGCGCTGGATAACAAAGGCAGCGCAGTGTTGGCGGTTTCCGGCGGCCGCTCGCCGATTCCCTTCTTCCAAGCCCTGTCGCAAAAAGATTTGGACTGGCAAAAAGTCGGCATCACTTTGGTTGACGAGCGCATCGTGCCGACGACCCACGCCGACAGCAACACCGCCCTGGCGCACGAATACCTGCTGCAAAACAAAGCCGCCGCAGCAACCTGGATTCCCGTTGTCGAAGCGGGTAAAACTGAAACTGAATTACAACCCGACAGCGTCGTTGCTTACGCGCTGAAACATTACAAACAACCTGACGTACTGATTTTAGGCATGGGCGGCGACGGACATACCGCCTCCCTTTTTCCGCAAGCGCCGCAACTGAAGGCAGCCATCAACGAATCAGGCGACCCGACCCTCATCCACACCACGCCCGTTACCGCGCCGCACGAGCGCGTCAGCATGACCTTGGGCGCCATCGCCAAAACGGAAAACGTCTTTTTGGCGATTCAGGGTGCGGAGAAAAAAGCCGTGTTCGACAAAGCCGCCGCGCGCGCCGATTTGGAATATCCGACCAGCCTGGTATTGAACCATCAAGGAGTGAACTGCCATGTCTTCTACTCAAACTGATATTCAACAACCCGTCGGCAAAAACTATCCGCGCCTGGTCGCCGACATCGGCGGCACCAACGCCCGCTTCGCGCTCGAAACCGCCCCGCATCAGATTGAAAAAGCCCAAGTCTTGCCGTGCAAAGACTACGACACCATCGTCGATGCCGCCAAAGCCTATTTGGAACAGGCAGGCGGAGCCGAAGTCCGACATGCCGCCTTCGCCATCGCCAACCCGATTTTGGGCGACTGGGTGCAAATGACCAACCACCACTGGGCGTTTTCCATCGAAACCACCCGTCAGGCATTGGAGCTGGACACCCTCATCCTCTTGAACGACTTTACCGCGCAGGCATTGGCGGTAACGCAGACTTCAAGCAAAGACCTGATGCAGGTAGGCGGGCATAAACCCATCGAATTCGCCCCCAAAGCCGTCATCGGGCCGGGAACCGGTTTGGGCGTGAGCGGACTGGTGCACAGCCCCGCAGGCTGGGTCGCGCTTGCCGGCGAAGGCGGACATTCCAGCTTCCCGCCGTTTGACGACATGGAAGTTTTGATTTGGCAGTATGCGAAAAACAAATACGGCCATGTTTCCGCCGAACGCTTCCTCAGCGGCGCAGGTTTGAGCCTGATTTACGAAGCACTCGCCAAACGCGACAAACTGAAAAACTACCGCCTCAAACCGTCCGAAATCACCGAAAAAGCCTTAAGCGGCACGTCCCCGCTCTGCCGTCAGACTTTGGACATCTTCTGCGCCATGCTCGGCACGGTTGCCTCCAACCTCGCCCTGACGCTGGGCGCGCGCGGCGGCGTATATTTGTGCGGCGGCATCATCCCCCGCGTTTTGGAATATTTTAAAACCTCACCTTTCCGCAGCCGCTTTGAAAACAAAGGCCGTTTCGAAGCCTATCTCGCCGCGATTCCCGTCTATGTCGTCTTAAGCGAATTTCCGGGCATCACCGGCGCAGCGGCGGCACTCGACAACCACTTGAAAAACGTTTAATCACACAAGCCGCCCCGACAAGGGGTGGCACACACCGAAGGGCATATTTATGTTAAGCAAAATCAGCGAATCACTGTCAAACCTGTCGGGCGCGGAACGCAAAGTCGCCGAATGCGCCTTGGCGGAACCCAAATGGTTTGTCCATGCCGCCGTCGCCGAAATCGCCGAGCGCGCATCCGTCAGCCAGCCGACCGTCATCCGTTTTTGCCGCAGCCTGGGCTACAAAGGACTGCCCGAGTTCAAACTCGCCCTGTCCGCCAGCATAGGCCACGAAGGTATGCCCTACGTCCATGAAGAGCTCAACGCCGACGACGACATGAGCATCGTTGTCGAAAAAGTATTGGGCAACGCCGCCGCCTCCATTTTGGGCGAACGCCGCTTCCTGAAAGAGTCCGAACTGGAAAACGCCATCGCCACCCTGATGCACGCGCGCCGTGTCGAGTTTTACGGCGTCGGCAACTCCGGCATCGTCGCCCAAGACGCGCAACACAAATTCTTCCGCTTCGGCATTTCCACCGTCGCCTACGTCGATACCCACACCCAACTGATGGCAGCCTCCGTCCTGTCCGACCAAGACGTCGTCGTCGCCATTTCCAACACCGGCTCGTCCATCGAGCTTTTAGACGCCGTCAGCATCGCCAAAGAAAACGGCGCGTCCGTCATCGCCCTGACCCGCAACGACTCTCCGCTGGCACAGCTTGCCGACTGCGTATTGAGCATCGCCACGCAGGAAAACGCCGAACTCTATACCCCCATGGTGTCCCGCCTGCTGCAACTCGCCGTCATCGACATCCTCGCCATCGGACTCGCCCTGCGCCTGGGCGATGCAGCCAGCCTGCAACTGCAAAAAAGCAAAAAAAGCATACACAACAAACACATCGATTACGACAAAGACTAAACAATATAGTGGATTAAATTTAAATCAGGACAAGGCGACGAAGCCGCAGACAGTACAGATAGTACGACAAGGCGAGGCAACGCCGTACTGGTTTAAAGTTAAGCCACTATACATTTTCAGACGACCCGACATATCCCAAGGTCGTCTGAAAATACCGGCCAAAAAATCAGTGCCGCCGTTTTCCCTCAATGTTGACACCCAACCCAAATAACGGCAGACACCCCGCATTCACACCCAACCCTAAAAACGGAAACCCACCCGTTCCCGTTTCAGACGACCTCGCGGCCGTTTTCCCACAAAACCGTCCAACCTCAGGAGCATCCGATGAAACACCTTCACGATTTACCGGCTTGGTCAAAATTATGGATACATTTTGACGAAACCAAAGAACAACACATGCGCGAAATGTTCGATCAAGATCCCGAACGTGCCGAGCGTTACTGGCTGCAAGTCGGCGGCCTGACACTGGATTATTCCAAAAACCGCATCAACGACGAAACCATGGCACTGTTGTTCGAGCTGGCGCGTGAAGCAGGCGTGCCGGAGCGGATGCAGCAAATGTTCCACGGCGAAAAAATCAATACCACCGAAAACCGCGCCGTTCTCCACGTCGCCCTGCGTAACCGCACCAACGCCCCCATCGTCGTGGACGGCGAAGATGTGATGCCCAAAGTCAACCATGTCCTGCAACGCATGGGCGAATTTGCACACGAAGTCCGCAGCGGCAGCTGGTTGGGCTATACCAACCAAGTCATCACCGACGTCGTCAACATCGGTATCGGCGGCTCCGACCTCGGTCCGCTGATGATGTGTACCGCGCTCAAACAATTCGGCCATCCGCGTTTGAACATGCACTTCGTCTCCAATGTGGACGGCTCCCAACTGCGCGACGTATTGTCCAAAGTCCACCCCGAGACCACCCTCTTCATCATCGCCTCCAAAACCTTCACCACCCAAGAAACCCTCACCAACGCCCTGACCGCGCGCAAATGGTTCCTTGACCACGCCGGCGACGAAGCCGCCGTCGCCAAACACTTCGTCGCCGTCTCCACCAACCAAAAAGCCGTTGCCGAGTTCGGCATCGACACCGCCAACATGTTCGAATTTTGGGACTGGGTCGGCGGACGATACAGCCTCTGGTCAGCCATCGGCCTGCCCATCATGCTCTATTTGGGCGAAGAAAACTTCATCGAAATGCTCAACGGCGCGCACCTGATGGACCAACACTTCATCAACACCCCGCTTGAGCGCAACATGCCCGTCATCCTTGCCCTCATCGGCATCTGGTACATCAACTACTACGGCGGCGGCAGCCACGTCATCGCCCCCTACGACCAACACCTCCACCGCCTGCCCAAATTCATCCAGCAGCTCGACATGGAGAGCAACGGCAAACAAGTTACCCTCGACGGCAAAGCAGTCGGCTACGAAACCTCCCCGATTATTTGGGGCGAAACCGGCATCAACGGTCAGCACGCCTTCTTCCAACTGCTACACCAAGGTACCCACATCACCCCGATCGACCTCATCGCCTCGCTTGAAAAACGCAGCAACCTGCGCGGCCACCACGAAATCCTGCTCGCCAACGTCTTCGCCCAAGCCGAAGCCTTCATGCGCGGCAAAACCCCCGACGAAGTCCGCGCCGAACTCAAAGCCCAAGGCATGGAAGCAGAGCGCATCGAAGAGCTGGTTCCGCACAAAACCTTCTCAGGCAACCGCCCGACCAACCTCATCCTCATGGACAAAATCAATCCGCGCAATATGGGCAGCCTGATTGCCATGTACGAACACAAAACCTTCGTTCAAGGCATTATTTGGGGCATCAACAGCTTTGACCAATGGGGTGTCGAACTCGGCAAACAGCTCGCCAAAACCATCCTCGCCGAGCTGACCGGCGAAACCGGCGTACAAAAACACGACAGCTCCACTACCCGCCTGATCAACCTTTATCTGAACGCCAACAAATAAAGACAGCCCCATCAGGACAAAAGGTCGTCTGAAAACCCAGATTTAAGGTTTTCAGACGACCTTTTTTACCGAATACCGCCGCGTTAATACAGATATATTGGATTAACTTTAAATCAGGACAAGGCGACGAAGCCGCAGACAGTACAGATAGTACGGAACCGATTCACTTGGTGCTTCAGCACCTTAGAGAATCGTTCTCTTTGAGCCAAGGCGAGGCAATGCCGTACTGGTTTAAAGTTAATCCACTATTGCCCATTTCTTTGGCAACTTTGTAGATAGATTGGCCTTGTTTGATTTTGCTTAAGGCCAGTTGGCGGAAGTCTGTTGAGTAGGTCATGGTGGATAGTATGGAGGAAGTTAAGGTTTTTGGCTATATTTACTTGCATAACAAATGCCGTCTGAAAAATTGTGAGCTTTTCAGACGGCATTGAGCCGTAAATCATGGAACGCGTGCGTGCTGAAGCACACACCTTACGCATGGATTTTAGGTTTCATGCAGGCTACAGTTTGTTTGAGAATATGTTTTTTGTATTTCTTTACACTTTTTTTGATATTCAGGGTGAGCTATTAAGAAATCAGATATTGCAATATTAAAGTAATGATATGCTAAATTAATAGGTATAATTAATTCTTCAGGATTGAAATCATCTCCAACTGAAAAATAAATAGAAGGAGCTTTATCAATATACTCAAATCCATTTACCTCTTCATAATCTCCAATCCATCTGGTAGCATCTATTTTTTCATATTGAGCACCTATTACTCCAAAATGTCCGGTAGTTGTAATATTTTTAAAACACTCTAAAAGCGTATCTTTAGTTTCAAATTGGTAAATTGTTTCAAAAAAAATCGAAATAACAAAATGGTTGTTATTTATAGATTTTTTCTTTAAGTTTAGAAAAATATTATTTTTCATAATTTTTTCTTTAAATTATTCTGGGTGAATGTTTGTAATTCTTCCTGTATTTACATCAAAATATGATCTAAATTTGATTCCGTCAAAGGTTTCTGAGAATTGAATGACATTTTTTCTTTCCGATATTGATTTAGTTCTTTCATTTTGAGCAATTTTAGAGGCTTTTGAATATCCTTGTGAAGCAGCTTTTTGAGCCATTTGAAGTATTTTATCATCAGAAAATTTTTTAGGATCATAAACAGTTTTTATACTTGAAATTTCCTTAAATCCACCATCAGGTTTACCTGTCCTGTCTAGTGTAGGAATCTCATATTTAATTCGGGTAATGCCTTCAATATCAGTTTGGGTTTCAGATTTTACGCGTCCTCCTCGTGAATTTAGTTCTGCCATAAAATTGGTGCGGTTATGGGCTCCTTGTTTCGTGTTTAATCCGAATCCTCGATTGACGGCGACTATATCTACTGCACACCATAACAGACACAACAACAGACCCGATGTCATAAACATACATACCCTCCGTTCTTTCCAATCTGTTTTCAGTCAATCTTACACCAAGCCCGCCATTTCGAAAAATGCCCGATACGCCGCCGCCTTTTTCGCCAAACTCAAAGGATAAGCGCGCGAAGTGGACGGCAGGCGGGTTAGGGTCAAATCCCGTCCGGCAAACGGAAACGGCACGGTTTCGCCCGTTTTCGGCATTTTGATACCGCCGCCCTGAATATCGAGCAGGACTTCCGTCGCCTTGCCGCCGGTAGTGCAGATATGTCGGCAGTCGGGCATCTGCGCCAACACCGCCGCCAAATCGACGGTTTCGACCACTTGCAAAAACTTGTCGGACGCATTGCCGTGTTCCCGCACCGCCTTCAACACGGTCGGGCAGGACGCAATCCCCCGTTCGCGCAAAAACGCCTTGATTTTCTCCTCATCAAACGCTTTTTCAGACGACCTTTGGAAATGCGCCGCATCATTAAAAAACACCAGCCCGTAGACGCGCCACATATCGTTTTGGAAATTCGGATAATGAAACTGCATCGCGCGTTTGTCTTCCTTGGGCGGAAACGTCCCCATCATCATTACCGTCGCCTGTGGCGGCAGCAAAGCAGGAAAAGGGTGGGTTTCGATTTCAAGCGGAGCGGACATCATGATTTCCTTGATAAAAAATATTGAACACAAAGCAGCCGGTTGCCGCCTTTTCAGACGACCTTCTGCCCATACCGCATCAACGTCATGCCGCCGACTGCCGCCGCGCAGCCCGCAACCAGCGAAATATGCAACGGTTCGCCCAAAACCCATGCCGAGCTGAGCATACCGAAAATCGGCACGAGCGTAATATACGCCGCCGCGCTGCCTGCACCCAAAGTCTTCACGCCTTCGAAATACCACGCGTAGGCCAATACCGTCGCGCCGATGACCAGCCACGCCAATGCCGTCCAACCATGTGCATCCATCGCTGCCATTGCCTCAAACGGCATTCCGTCCGTCCACAACGCCACCACCGACAACATCAGCGCGCCGATGAACGACGTTGCCGCCGTTACCGTCAACGCGTCTATCCCGCGCAAGACCGCACGTCCGATTAAGGTATAAGCCGCCCAGCAGACCACGCAGCCGAAAATCAGCCACTCCCCCGCCTTGATGCCGCCCGACAATACCGTCAACGGTTGTCCTTGCGTAACCGCCACAATGGCACCGCTGACCGCCAGCAGCATACCCGCCAAAATCTTCGCATTTAAACGTTCGCCGAAAAGCCAAGCCGCCAGCAGCAGCGTCAGCACGGGATTCACCGCCACGACTACCGCCGCCTTACCCGCCGGCATCGCTTGCAAACCCAGCATAAAAAACACCGCATAGCCGCACACCCCGACGGAAGCGGCCACCGTCAAACCCAGCCATTGCCGCACCGACAAAGCCGCCAAAGTCGCAAACCTGCTGCGCGCAAACAACCAGCCCAACAACAAAACCGAAGCCAGTACAAACCGAACCGCCCCGCCCGTCAGCGGCGGCAGCGACTGCCCCAGCATCCGCCCCATCGGCCAAGACGCACCCCACAACACCGCCATCCCCAGCAGTTTCAAATGTACAGAATAACGTTCCATCTCATTCCTTTATCAACAAAGGTCGTCTGAAAATCAGATTTCCAGTTTCAGACGACCTTTGTTGCCGCCACAAACGCCGCTATTTTTTCCTTGTCTTTAATCCCTGCCGAGCTTTCCACGCCGCCGGACACATCCACCGCCGCCGCGCCGCTGGTTCTCACCGCATCGGCAACGTTTTCCGGCGTCAGGCCGCCCGCCAAAATCCACGGTTTGCCGATATTGCCGCGCAACAGCGTCCAATCGAAACTCTGTCCCGTGCCGCCGTATTCGGTAGGATGGTAAGCGTCGAACAACAGCGCACGCGCGTTGGGAAACCTGGCGCAGGCCGTCTGAATATCGGCGGCTGACTGCACGCGCACGGCTTTGAGATACGGACGGTCAAATTGGTGGCAAAAATCATCGTCTTCATCACCATGAAACTGCATCACGTCTATCGGCACTTGGTGCAGGATTTCGCGGATATTGTCCGCCGTTTCATTAACAAATAAAGCAACCGCCGACACAAAGGGCGGCAATGCGGCCACAATTTCCGCCGCCTGTTCCGCCGTTACCGCACGTTTGCTTTTCGCGTAAAACACCAGCCCGACAGCATCCGCGCCCGCATCGGCGGCAGATTGCGCATCTTCGGGGCGGGTAATGCCGCATATTTTGGTACGGATTTTCATATCTCCCCTCTCTTTAAAGATATTCGGAAAGCAAGGATTATAGCGGAACAGCCCGCCATGAAGGCAACAGGCTTCTTGAAGAAATCCCGCTGTAAAAATGCAGCAAACTTGAATCTTTCCCCGCCACGGCGTAACCTTACGCTTTTATCCGATTACCGACGGGAGCCGACAACATGACTGAACCTAAAAACACTCAGCCTTCCCTGCCTGAAGACGAACGTAAAAATCCCGTTTACCGATTAGGGCAGGCCGTTGCAGGATTTATGCTGGTCGTCTGGGCTGGCGTGTTGGCATTGGTTTTTTATTTGGTTTTCCGCTTTTGGTTCAGCTGACAGACAGCAAGCTGCCATCGTTCTTTAAACGTATCCTTCCCAAAACAGAAAACCGTCTGCCGATAGATTTCGAAACATATCGCCCAATAACCCATCTGCAATTTATCTTGGTACGCTATAAACTGCCTCATGCTAAACACAAAGGTCGTCTGAAAAATTTTCAGACGACCTTTTGTCAAACTCTCAACAAATAACCATATACGCTTATGATATAATGATAGCCTTTCTCATCTGTAAACTTGGAAATTATTTTTATGGAAACATTGCAACCTTCCCAGCACCCTATCCCCCCAAAAAACTCCTTCAACGAACCCAAACGTCTGCGCGCAGGCGAAGGGGTAAGCTGGTTTACCGACTCATGGCGTATTTTCAGTAAAAACAAATTCAAATGGATGGGCGCAATTATTTTAATCAGCCTTATTCCTTTCGCGGTAGGTTTTCTATTCGGTTTGCTAGGCATTGAAAGCCCGCCCGCTGATTTCAATGATTTCACCTCAACCATAATAATCCGAGAATTGCTCTTCAATCTGTTTTTCTATTGGGTGGGCTTTTGTTTCCTCGGCGGTATCGTGCTGCTTGCAGCCCAAACCGCGCAAGGTAAGAATTTCAACTTCGGCTCTCTGTTTGCCGGATTTTCGATTAAAAAAAGCGGAGCATTCCTGATTCTTTTACTGCTGAGTATCGTCGTATGCCTGCTTTTAGCTTTGGCCGTTGTTATTCCTTTCAGCATATTCGCCAACGGAAATTTCTTAAGGGCAGACTTTATGCCGGCCTTTCCGATTTTATTTATTATCCTGTTGGTTATTATCGCCATTTACTCCATGATGTTTTGGCTGGCTCCCGCCTTTGTCATGTTGGAGGATATGAACCCTGTTGCCGCCATTAAGGCCAGCTTCAATGCCTGCCGCCGCAATATCCCAGCCCTGCTGGTATACGGCTTAATTTGGCTGGGTATCGGTATCGCGTTTTGGTTCATATTTATGATAGTCATGATTTCCGCATTTGCAACAGAAGCATCAATACAGCAATCAACCGCGCTCTCCGGCCCTTTCCTTATTTTGTTCTTCATCTTCTTATTGATTACTTACCTGGTTCTCTACCCTGTAGCAATGATCGGCATATACACCGCCTATCGCAGTATTTTCCCCCAAGGTCGTCTGAACAAATACTAATCTTTCAGTAGAAGATGGTTATTTCTTCTCAAAGTCGTCTGAAACCTATTTCAGACGACTTTTTCAATTCGATGTTACCAGCCATGCAACAAAACCTATGCCATACAAACCTTGCCCCACCTAAATTTGACACCCGCCCTCCGACTGCCTACAATTCAGGTTTCTCAAAAATCACCGTACATTCCGTACACCATTCTTTTCAGACGACCTCTGTCTTCCGAATCCCATTCTTTTCCAATACAACTGTCAAAAATCATGCACGTTTCAGAACTACAAACCCTACACATTTCCAAACTCTTGGAAATGGCAGAAGAACACGGCATTGAAAACGCCAACCGTTTCCGCAAACAAGACCTCGTATTTGCCATCGTCCGCCAAATGATGAAGCAGGGCGAAAGCTTTACCTGTTCCGGCACGCTCGAAATCCTGCCCGACGGCTTCGGCTTTTTACGCAGCGCAGACACCTCCTACCTCGCAGGTCCCGACGACATCTACGTCTCACCCACGCAAATCCGCCGCTTCAACCTGCATACGGGCGACACCATCGAAGGCAGCGTACGCGTACCCAAAGACAACGAACGCTATTTCGCCCTCGTCCGTCTCGACAGCATCAACGGCGATCATCCCGAAGTCTGCAAGCACAAAATCCTCTTCGAAAACCTCACCCCGCTTTTCCCTACCAAGCAATTCAAACTCGAGCGCGACATTAAAGCCGAAGAAAACCTTACCGGCCGCGCCATTGATTTAGTTTCCCCCATCGGCCGCGGACAACGCGCCCTTTTGGTTGCGCCGCCGAAAACCGGTAAGACCGTGATGCTGCAAAACATCGCCCACGCGATTACCGCCAATTATCCCGACGTCGAACTCATCGTCCTTTTGATTGACGAACGCCCCGAAGAGGTTACCGAAATGAGCCGTTCCGTACGCGGCGAAGTCGTGTCTTCTACCTTCGACGAACCGGCGCAGCGCCATGTTCAAGTGGCCGAAATGGTGATTGAAAAAGCCAAGCGTATGGTGGAACACAAAAAAGACGTGGTCATCCTGCTTGACTCGATTACCCGCCTCGCCCGCGCCTATAACACCGTCGTGCCGACCTCCGGCAAAATCCTCACCGGCGGCGTAGATGCCAATGCCCTCCACCGCCCCAAACGCTTCTTCGGCGCGGCGCGCAACGTTGAAGAAGGTGGCTCGCTCACCATTATTGCGACCGCTTTGGTAGAAACCGGCAGTCGCATGGATGATGTGATTTATGAAGAATTTAAAGGCACAGGCAATATGGAGCTGCACCTCGACCGCCGCATGGCGGAAAAACGCCTGTTCCCCGCCATCAACATCAACAAATCCGGCACGCGCCGCGAAGAGCTGCTGGTACCGAACGACCAGTTGCAGCGCATGTGGCTCTTACGCAAATTCTTGCATCCGATGGACGAAATCGAGGCCACCGAATTTTTGGTGGGCAAACTCAAAGATTCCAAAAACAACGACGATTTCTTCGAGCTGATGCGCGGAAAATAAAATCATCGAAGGTCGTCTGAAAACGATGGATTAAGTTTTCAGACGACCTTTCTCATTTCCGACAACCTGTCCCCTCATATCCAAACGAGAAAACCCCATGACCTGCCCCATCTGCACTGCCGACAACGAAGACATTTTGCTGCAAACCCCAAACCTGCGCGTTATCGCCGTCCACAACGAAGCCTCAGCCCCGGCATTCTGCCGCGTCATCTGGAACGACCACATCGCCGAGATGACCGACCTTTCAGCCGCCGAACGCGCCGAAATCATGGAAATGGTGTATAAAGTCGAAGCCGCCATGCGCCAAGTGTTCCGTCCCGCCAAAATCAACCTTGCCAGCCTGGGCAACGTCGTCCCCCATCTGCATTGGCACGTCATCGCCCGCTTCGAAAACGATGCCAACTTTCCTGCCCCGATTTGGGCAGCCTCAGTCCGCGAACACGGCATGACCCTGCCGGACAACTGGACGGAACAAGTCAAAGCCCTGCTGGCGTAACGTTCAGACGACCTTAACGGGCGTATCGGATACCGCATATCAACCGATTTTCAGACGACCCCTGCCGAAAAGGTCGTCTGAAACCCAAGCAAAGGAAACCATATGACCTGGCAAACCTCCCGCCGCCATTTCCTCCGCGCCTGCTCCGCCGCAGCCGGAGCCGGACTGCTGCAAGCCTGCGGCACCGGCACTACCGTCACCCCATCCACTCAAACCGGCAACACAGCGAAAGCCCAACCCGTGCAGCCCAAAACCAGCCATCCCCCACGCTCCGGCGATAACCTCCTCCGCGTCGTCGCCCCTTCCGGCTTTGCCGAAGACCCCAACCGCGTCAACGCAGGCTTAACCCGCCTCTATAACGCAGGTTTTACCGTGACCAACCAACAAGCAGGCAGCCGACGCTATCAACGCTTCGCTGGCTCCGACGCCCAACGTGCCGCCGACTTCCAAGAGGTCGCCACCGGCCGCGTTGAAACACCCAAAGTCCTCATGGGCTTGCGCGGCGGCTACGGCGCGGCACGCATCCTGCCGCAAATCGACTTCGCTTCACTCGGCGCCAGAATGCGCGAACGCGGCACCTTGTTCTTCGGCTTCAGCGACGTTTGCGCCGTCCAACTCGCCCTGCTCGCCAAAGACAATATGGCAAGCTTCGCCGGCCCTATGGTTTACAGCGAATTCGGCAAACCCGAACCCAGTGTCTTCACCATGGATTCGTTCATCCGCGGCACCACCAACAACGTCAACATTATCGACGTTCCCGCCATCCAACGCGCCAACGTCAACGTCGAAGGTACCTTATGGGGCGGCAACCTCAGCGTTCTCGCCTCCCTCGCAGGCTCGCCCTATATGCCCGACATCCAAGGCGGCATCCTGTTCGTCGAAGACGTCAGCGAACAACCCTACCGCATCGAACGCATGTTGAACACGCTTTATCTTGCAGGCATCCTGCAAAAACAACGCGCCATCATCTTCGGCGACTTCCGCATGGGCACCATCCGCGACGTATACGACTCAAGCTACGACTTCTCCGCTGTCGTCAACCACGTCTCACGCACCGCCAAAGTCCCCGTCCTGACAGGCTTCCCCTTCGGACACATTACCAATAAAAGCACCTTCCCCTTGGGTGCACATGCCAAAATCCACAGCACTGCCAACGGCGGCTACACCGTAACCTTTAGCGGCTACCCTACCCTGAACCCCGCCGCCCTAACCCTCAACAACCTGCTGCCCCCACCCATGCCCACCTTTGACGGTGCTACTTACAGCCCCATAGTCGAAGAAATTACCGAATAAACAAGATGCCGATCCAAGAGAAGGTCGTCTGAAAAGTTTTCAGACGACCTTTTTTATCCCCTAATCATTGAACCGATTAATGTTTTTTTGTACAATCCCCGCCATCTTAACCATTCCTCAGGCCGTCGGAAAAGCGGCCTGAACCTTTTTGCAAAGAAAGCCCATGTCCCAAGAAATCCTTGACCAAGTGCGCCGCCGCCGCACGTTTGCCATCATCTCCCACCCCGACGCAGGTAAAACCACGCTGACCGAAAAACTGTTGTTGTTTTCAGGCGCGATTCAGAGCGCGGGTACGGTAAAAGGCAAGAAAACCGGCAAATTCGCCACCTCTGACTGGATGGAAATCGAGAGGCAGCGCGGCATTTCCGTGGCATCAAGCGTGATGCAGTTCGACTACAAAGACCACACCGTCAACCTCTTGGACACGCCGGGACACCAAGACTTCTCCGAGGACACCTACCGCGTTTTAACCGCCGTGGACAGCGCATTAATGGTCATCGACGCGGCAAAAGGCGTGGAAGCGCAAACCATCAAACTCTTGAACGTCTGCCGCCTGCGTAATACGCCGATTGTGACGTTCATGAACAAATACGACCGCGAAGTGCGCGATTCTTTGGAATTGCTGGACGAAGTGGAAAATATTTTAAAAATCCGCTGCGCGCCCGTCACTTGGCCGATCGGCATGGGCAAAAACTTCAAAGGCGTGTACCACATCCTGAACGACGAAATCTATCTCTTTGAAGCGGGCGGCGAACGTCTGCCGCACGAGTTCGACATCATCAAAGGCATCAACAATCCCGAATTGGAACAACGCTTTCCATTGGAAATCCAGCAGTTGCGCGACGAAATCGAATTGGTGCAGGCGGCTTCCAACGAGTTCAATCTCGACGAATTTCTCGCTGGCGAACTCACGCCCGTGTTCTTCGGCTCGGCGATTAACAACTTCGGTATTCAGGAAATCCTCAATTCATTGATTGACTGGGCGCCCGCACCGAAACCGCGCGACGCGACCATACGCATGGTCGAGCCTGACGAGCCGAAGTTCTCCGGATTTATCTTTAAAATCCAAGCCAATATGGACCCGAAACACCGCGACCGCATCGCCTTTTTGCGCGTCTGCTCCGGCAAATTCGAGCGCGGTATGAAGATGAAACACCTGCGCATCAACCGCGAAATCGCCGCGTCCAGCGTGGTAACGTTCATGTCGCACGACCGCGAGCTGGTGGAAGAAGCCTACGCGGGCGACATCATCGGCATCCCGAACCACGGCAACATCCAAATCGGCGACAGCTTCTCCGAAGGCGAACAACTGGCGTTCACTGGCATCCCCTTCTTCGCACCCGAACTGTTCCGCAGCGTCCGCATCAAAAACCCGCTGAAAATCAAGCAACTGCAAAAAGGCTTGCAACAACTCGGCGAAGAAGGCGCGGTACAGGTCTTCAAACCCATGAGCGGCGCAGATTTGATTTTGGGCGCAGTCGGCGTGTTGCAGTTTGAAGTCGTTACCTCGCGGCTGGCCAACGAATACGGCGTAGAAGCCGTGTTCGACAACGCATCCATCTGGTCGGCACGCTGGGTATCGTGCGACGACAAGAAAAAGCTGGCGGAGTTTGAAAAAGCCAATGCGGGCAACCTCGCCATCGACGCAGGCGGCAACCTCGCGTATCTCGCCCCCAACCGCGTGAATTTGGGCCTCACGCAAGAACGCTGGCCGGACATCGTGTTCCACGAAACGCGCGAGCATTCGGTGAAATTGTAATAGATTAAAAAGGTCGTCTGAAAACCGTTTCAGACGACCTTTCTTTATATTGCTGCGACGTTTAGCGCATAATCCGCGCCAACCCCGGCAAAAAATATTCCGTCAGTTCCAACACCTCGCCATCCCAATCAAAATAAGACCTGCGGGCGGCGACAGGTCGTCTGAAATCATCCTGACCGCCTGCGTTTTCCATCAGACAAAACTCGAATGCCGAACGCTTCAGGGGCAGCGTACCGTCAAACAGCCGCTCACCCAAAGGCTGCGTGCCGCAATCCAACACGCCGCGCCAGGCTTGAGATTGCAGGCCGCACGCGCTGCGCGCCTGTACGACGGGCACGCCGTCCAGATGCAGCAAAACGTCGCGGACAAATTGCGGGGCGGCGGTTTCGGTATGGTTTTCGCCAAACAAATTGCCCTGCCCGTCCAATTCGCCCATATACAGCACTTTTACCGTAAAACTGCCGCCCAAGGCGCGTAAGGCGGCGGTCAGCGATTGCGCTTGGCACAAAGCGGCGGCGCGTTCGTTCCAGCCTTGCGGCAGTTCGTCGGGAAGTTTGTCTTGCCAATTCAAAGGGGGATTCATGGGGTTTAGATTGATGTGTTTCATGTGTTAATCGTTTTCAGACGACCTTTCGTCCGTCTCCACCTTATCTAACTCCATCCACTCCGCATCGGGAAAATCTGTTTTCAGACGACCTTTTAGATACGCCAAGCTGTCTTGGGCGATGTGTTCGTCGCGGCTGTCGTGGATGTGGTTGAAAATCAGGCTATGCAGGCTGATGCCGTATTGTTTGAGCGCGGCGAAGCTGAGCAGGGTGTGGTTGATGCTGCCGAGCCGTCCGCTGGTAACGAGAATGACGGGATAAGCCTGTTGCTGAATATAATCAATGGTTAACAGGTTTTCCGTCAGTGGAACCATCAATCCGCCCGCGCCTTCGACCAACACGATTTCGTATTGTGCCGCCAGTTGCTGCGTGGCGGTGCGGATTTTGTTCAAGTCCAAAGCCCTGCCGTCCAGACGGGCGGCGAGGTGGGGCGAGGCGGGATAGCTGAATATTTCGGGCATGGTCAGCCGCTGTTTGTCGGCTTCCTGCATGGGTATGCCCATGATTTTGCGGTGGACGGCGATGTCGTCAGCGATGTTTTGGCAACCGGTTTGCACGGGCTTTTGCGTGATCACGCTTTTGCCCTGCTGCAACAATTGTTTTGCCAACACGCCGGTGGCGACGGTTTTGCCGATGTCCGTATCTATGCCGCTGACGAAGTAAACGCCTTTCATTTGCTGTGTTCCTTCAAGATTTGTACGGTTTTATCGGCAAGTTCGGTCAAGAGGTCGTCTGAAATGATGTAAGGCGGCATGAGGTACACCAGCCTGCCGAATGGGCGCACCCAAATGCCCTGCGCCACGCAGTCCGCTTGAAAACGCGCCATATCCACGCCTTTTTCCAACTCGATCACGCCGATGGCACCCAAAACGCGCACGTCTTTCACGCCACAGATGTCCCATGCGGTTTTCAGACGACCTTTCAGGATGCTTTCGATGCGGCGGATATTTGCCTGCCAATCTTGGGACAAAAGCAGCTTGACCGAAGCGCAGGCAACGGCACACGCCAGCGGGTTCGCCATAAATGTCGGGCCGTGCATGAACACGCCCGCTTCGCCGCGCGAAATCGTTTCGGTGACTTTTTGCGAAGTGATTGCCGCCGCCAGCGTCATATAGCCGCCGCTTAAGCCCTTGCCGATACACATAATATCCGGCACGACCTCCGCGTGTTCGCAGGCAAACATCTTGCCTGTACGCCCGAATCCGGTGGCGATTTCGTCAAAAATCAACACAATATCAAATTCATCACACAAATCGCGCAAACCGCGAAGATACTGCGGATGATAAAAATACATGCCGCCCGCACCCTGCACGACTGGTTCCAAAATAAAGGCGGCAATATCCGCATGATGCGCTTCAAACAAGGCGCGGACAGGCTGCAAATCCGCCCCGTCCCATTCATCGTCGAAACGGCTTTTTGGATTATCGACAAAATAACGCTGCGGCAGAGCGCTGCCGAAAATATGGTGCATCCCCGTTTCCGGATCGCAGACGGACATCGCGTTCCAAGTATCGCCGTGATACCCGCGCCGCACCGTCGCAATATTCTGCTTCGCGGTCAAACCCCGCGCCTGCTGGTATTGCACCGCCATCTTCAGCGCAACTTCTACCGAAACCGAACCCGAATCCGCATAAAAAATACGGTCCAACCCCTGCGGCAAAATTCCGACCAATAATTTGCCCAGCTCCACCGCTGGCCCGTGCGTCAAACCGCCGAACATCACATGCGACATTTGCTTAATCTGCGCCTCAACCGCCTGATTCAAAACGGGATGATTGTAGCCGTGTATCGCACACCACCAAGACGACATCCCGTCAATCAGCCGCGTACCGTCCGCCAATTCGATATGCACGCCCTCCGCACGGCGCACCGGATAAACAGGCAACGGGTCGGTCATGGATGTATAGGGATGGAGCAGATGGGCGCGGTCGAAATCGAGCAGGGAGGAATTTTCGGAAATCATAGAATGTTCTTTATAGCATGTTCTTTTGCTTAATCTGATTTTGACGGCATATATACGCAAACCGCCGTATTTTCGCGACAAATTTTATCATTAAGCCCCGGTCATATGTAAATTACCCTTATATCCTTGACGTTCACATGAATCAGACAGTAACATCGCCAAGACTGAATAATATATATTGATAATTGACTACTATGGCAAAACTGAAAACCATCGCCCTGACGCTGTCCGGTTTATCCGCCGTTTCCGGCGCGGCCGCCGCACAAAACGCCACTCCCAACCAAACAGGTATGGCAATGATGCGGCTCAATTCTGCCCTTCTCGACCAAGCCAAAGCCAAGACTTTCGGTTCCGGCAGCCTGTGGGCTTCATTGAAAAAAGACTTCCGCATGAGCGAAGTTAATTCCGAGCTGGTCCGCCGCCACGAAAGCAAATTCGCCGCAAACGGTGCCTATTTCGACCGCACCATCACGCGCAGTAAACCTTATATGTACCATATTGCAACCGAAGTTAAAAAACGCAATATGCCCGCCGAAATCGCGCTCCTCCCCTTCATTGAAAGCGCATTCGTCACCAAAGCCAAATCCCACGTCGGCGCATCCGGCCTGTGGCAATTCATGCCGGCAACCGGCCGTCATTTCGGCTTGGAAAAAACACCTTTGTATGACGGCCGCCACGACGTATATGCCGCGACCGACGCCGCGCTGAACTACCTGCAATATCTGCACGGGCTGTTTAACGACTGGTCTTTGGCTTTGGCTGCATACAACTGGGGCGAAGGCAATGTAGGCCGCGCCGTCAACCGTGCCCGCGCACAAGGCCTGGAACCCACTTACGAAAACCTGCGCATGCCGAACGAGACACGCAACTACGTTCCAAAATTGCTGGCTGTCCGCAATATCGTCGCCAGCCCCCAGACTTTCGGCATGAATATCAGCGAAATCACCAATCAACCTTATTTCCAAACAGTCAGTATTGACAAACCCATCGACAACAGCACCATCGCCCGTCTCGCCAATATCAGCGAGAGCGAGCTGCTGACATTGAACCCTGCTTTCAACGCACCTGTCTTCATCCCGAAAAACAACCGCAAATTATTGCTGCCCGTTTCCGCCGTATCCGCATTCGAAAAAAATTACCGCAATGCGAATCCTGAAACCCTGCTCTCTTTCAATGCTTATACCTCGGCCCGCAATACCAATCTGAACACGATTGCGACAGAAACCGGGATGAGCGTTGCCGAAATCAAACGACTGAACGGCTTAAACAGCAATTCGCTGTCTGAAGGACGTACCATTTTGGTTGCACAAACCGATACTGCTACCAAACAGGATATGATTAATTTCATCGATACTGACAATACTCCGGATACCTACCGTTCGAATATGCCGACAATGGCTCCGATTCAAACGGCAGAACTCAAAACCGATACAGTCAAAAAAGTCGTCGCCCCTGCCAATACGGTTGCACAAGAACCTGCTCCAACAACCTTTGATTTTGTTGCCAATACCAAAGCTGCAACTGCCCCTATCGCCGCCGATGCCGTTACAACCGCCCAACCCCGTGTAGAACGCGTTCAAACCGTACAATCCACGGAAGCCAAACCTGCTACGGACACAACTGTCATTGCGGCGGCCGAGCCTGCACAACCTGCCTTAACCTTAACAGAACCGCAGGTTGTGGCATCCGCAAAATCAGCTACCCCTTCCACTCCCTCTGCAGTCGAAGAACCTGACCAACTGATGGCATTGCTTTCCAATGTTGATTCGAGTCTGCAAAAAACAGAAGAGCATCAAACCACTGTTGCTCAAGATATCACACTTCATCAAGAGGTTGACGCAACCAAAGCGCGCAGCGAACGTATTGCCGAAAATATTGCCAAGCATCAAAGCCGTACTGAAGCGCGACTGGCAAGGGCAAATAATCAATCATCTGCCCAGCCGACAACTATGGCAGGTATGCACCGCGTAGCTGATGGGGATACCCTGTTCAATATTTCCAAACGCTACAATTTAAGCGTTGCCGATTTGATTGTGACCAACAACATCAAAGGCAGCAATATCCGAAAAGGTCAGCTGTTACGCGTTAGCGCGGATCCGGTCAAAACCCGTAAAAATAACATTCAAAATGTTTCTTATACAGTCCGCAGAGGCGATACGCTCAATACGATTGCCGATCGCTTTAACATAGATGTCAACGATATCCGCCGTTGGAATAAAAATACCCGAACCGTTACCCCGGGTCAGCGTTTGAAATTGATGGGCAGCTAACCGCGTAATCAAACAGCAGGTCGTCTGAAGTTTTCAGACGACCTTTTTGTATAGTAAATTATAATAGAAAATAATTAATCATCGTCATTCTGCGCAAGCAGGAATCCCGACCTCAGATTGTCAGTCATACTTTAGAATTGCCGTAAGCTCAAACTCTTAGATACCTGCCTGCTAGCCCAATCCATCCATATTGTATCCATGCCAAAATATAAAACGTCGTCTGAAACCCGATTGCCGGTTTTCAGACGACGTTTTGATGCCGTTTATTTCAAACAGACTTACTGCTGCGCGGCTGGTTGGCTAACGGTTTCGCGTTTCAAACCGCCGCCGAGTGCTTTATAGAGGTCGGCGAGGTTTTCGAGGCGGGTAAGCTGGTTAGCAAGCAACGCGGTTTCTGCACCATAGCTGCTGCGTTCTGCGTCAAGCAGGTCGAGGGCGTTGGATACGCCGTGTTTGTAGCGCAGATTGATAAGGCGCAGGGAGTCGTTGTAAGCACGGCTTTGTTTGTTTAGCGCGACGTAGCTCTTGTCGAGTTGCTCGCGTGCGACCAAGGCGTTGGATACGTCTTGGAAGGCGGCTTGGACGGCGGCTTCGTAAGCAACGATTTGCGCCTCTTTACGCAGCTTGGCTACGTCGAGATTCGCTTTGTTGGTACCCCAGTTGAAAATCGGCAGGGTAATGGAAGGTGCGAACGACCAGATGCCCGTACCGCTTTTGAAGAGGCCGCTCAACTCGCTGGACGCGGTACCGACCGAACCGGTCAGGCTGATGGTGGGGAAGAAGGCGGCACGCGCTGCGCCGATGTTGGCATTGGCTTGTTTGAGCGAGTGTTCGGCGGCGCGGATGTCGGGACGGTTCAGCAGGACTTCGGAACTCAAGCCGGCAGGCAGACGGGTGATTTTGAACTGTTTGCTCAAAGGCAGCGCGGCAGGCAGATCTTCCGGCAGGGGTTGGTTAATCAGGGTCGCCAAGGCATTGCGGGCTTGTTCGCGGTTTTTGACGGCGTTCGCGTAATCGGCTTTGGCGGATTCAATCAGGGCTTCCTGTTGGCGCAAATCGACAGCGGAAATCACGCCTGCTTTGTGGCGCATTTGGGAAAGTTTGTAAGTGGTTTCGCGGGTTTTAAGCACGCGCTGCGCCAATGCCATCGATTCTTGGGCGTACAGTTCGTTGAAATGGGCTTTGGCAACGGCGGCAATCAGGGCAAGGTGGGCGGCATCACGGTTCGCGGCTACGCTGAAATAACCTTGCAATGCGGCTTGGCTGTTGCTGCGGACGCGTCCGAAAAGGTCCAGCTCGTAGGCTGCTGCGCCCAAACCGACGGTGTATTCGCTGCGGGTAACGCCGCCGCTCAAACTGCCTACCCGAGTTCCGGTACCGCTGGCGTTGATACTCGGCAGCAGGTCGTTGCGGGCAATCATGTATTGTTTGCGGTAGATTTCGGCGTTCAATGCGGCGGTGCGCAAGTCGGTATTGCGTTCCAACGCGATGTCGATAAGGCGGTGCAGGCGCGGGTCGGCAAAGAAGTCCTGCCAGCCCAAGTCGGCGGCGCGGATACCGTCGTCGAAGGTGTCGTATTTGAAGGTTTCGGCAACTTCAACCTGCGGTTGTTCGTATTTCGGGATCATGGTACAGGCGGACAGCGCGACGGCTGCGGCGACGGTACTCAATACCGTTTTGAATGTCTTTTTGTTCATAAGGATTCCTGGAGGTCGTCTGAAATCCGTGTTTCAGGTTTTCAGACGACCTTTTTGCTTAGTGCTTGTTGTCCGTATTTTGATCTTCGAGGGAAATCATGCCTGCTTCAGCAGCGTGTTTCACGGCCATTTCATGTTCGTGCGCGCTTTCCTTAAAGAATTTGCGCACGATGACATAAAAGAGCGGCACAAGGAACACGGACAAAATCGTACCGATCAACATACCCCAGAACACAGTCGTACCGATGGCACGCTGGCTGGCTGAGCTGGCACCGCTGGCAATATACAGCGGAACCACGCCCAAAATGAAGGCAAACGAAGTCATAATAATCGGACGGAAACGCAGGCGTGCGGCTTCCAGCGCGGCTTCCAGTGCGCTCTTGCCTTGCGCTTGCAGGTCTTTGGCAAACTCGATAATCAAAATCGCGTTTTTCGCACTCAAGCCCATTACGGTTACAAAGCCGACTTGGAAGTAAATATCATTGGTAAACGAGGGGATACTGCCCAACAGAGCTTCAAACGTATTACGCCCGGTAACACCCAATGCCGCGCCAATCAAACCCAACGGAATCACGAGGATAACTGCCAGCGGGATAGACCAGCTTTCATAAAGCGCGGCAAGCACCAAGAATACAGAAGCAATCGCCAAGCCGTACAAAATCAAGGTTTGCGAACTGCCTTTGGCTTCTTCGCGCGACTGACCGCCCCATTCTAGGCTGTAACCGCCGCCCATTTCGTCAACCATTTGCTGTACCGCAGCCATTGCTTGGCCGGATGAAACACCGGTAGCCGGAGAGCCGGAAAGTTCCATAGAGGGATAGCCGTTGAAGCGGACGCTTTGTTCCGTACCTGTCTGCCAGGAAACAGTAGCAATGGTAGAAAGCGGGACAGCGACACCGGAACTGTTGGGCACAGTCAAATTCAGGATGTCGGACGGCTGCATACGAGCAGAAGCATCAGCCTGAACCATCACGCGTTGCAGACGACCCTGGTTCGGGAAGTCGTTGACATAAGACGAACCCAAAGAGGAAGCCAGGGTCGTTCGGATGTCTGAGAACGAAATGCCCTGTGCGGCAGCAGCGGCGCGGTCGATGTCGATTTTCAATTGCGGCGCATCTTCCAGACCACTGGCACGGACGGTGCTCGGGTCAAACAGGCCGCTTTCGCGCATTTTGCCGATCAATTCGTTGCGCTTCGCCAGCAATGCGGCATGACCGGTATTGTTGCGGTCTTGCAGGTTGATGGTCAGACCCGAGCCGTTACCCAATTCCATAATTGGAGGAGGCGTAATAGCGATACCGAAACCGTCTTTAAGCGTACCCATCATCATACCAGTCAGCTTGTTTGAAATAGACGTTGCATCGCTGCCTGGAGTTTTACGCTCATTCCAGTCTTTAAGTATGGCAAAACCCATAGCCATATTTTGACCGCTGCCCGAAAAGCTGAAACCGGAAACAGTAATGATATTTTCAATTTCAGGAATGCTTTTCGCCAACTGGGTAACTTGCGCCAATGTCGCATCGGTACGCTCTTTGGTCGCACCCGCGGGCAGTTGCACGCTGACCATGACGAAGCCTTGATCTTCGGTCGGCAAGAAAGAAGTCGGCAAGCGCATAAACAGGAATACGCCGACAGCCGCCAAACCGATGTAAACAACCATCATGCGCAAAGTCTTACGCAACACTTTGGCAACCCAGCCTTCATAACCGTGTGTCCAGCTATCAAATTTTTTATTGAACCAGCCGAAGAAACCTTTTTTCTCTTCGTGATGCCCCTTCTGAATCGGCTTGAGCATGGTGGCGCACAATGCCGGCGTCAGCGTCAGTGCAAGGAATGCGGAGAATGCAATCGATGCCGCCATGGTTAAAGCGAACTGTTTATAAATATTACCGGTTGCACCGCTGAACATTGCCAAAGGCACAAATACGGAAATCAGGACGGCGGTAATACCGACCACCGCGCCGGAAATCTGACCCATCGCTTTTTTAGTCGCGGCTTTAGGCGGCAAACCTTCCGTCGCCATAATACGCTCGACGTTTTCAACGACCACAATCGCATCGTCGACCACGATACCGATGACCAATACCATCGCAAACATGGTCAATACGTTAATCGACATGCCCATATAAGAGATGAAGGCAAAACCGCCCAACAGCGAAATCGGCACGACAATAGTCGGAATCAGCGTATAGCGGATGTTTTGCAGGAATAGGAACATCACCAAAAATACCAATACAATGGCTTCCAAAAGCGTATGGATCACTTTCTCAATCGAAATATCGACGAATTTGGAAGTATCGTAAGGCGTTTTCCAGCTCATGCCCTGCGGGAAGTATTTTTGCAGGGTCGCCATTTTTTCCTTCACTGCGGTGGCGGTTGCCAAAGCGTTACCACTGTTGGACAACATCACCGCCATACCGGTGGTGTTCACACCGTTCAGGCGGGCGGAAGAAGAATAGTCTTCCATACCCAAGCTGACTTTCGCCACATCTTTCAGATAGACATTCGAGCCGTCGGTATTGGATACCAAAATGATGTTGCCGAACTCTTCAGCCGTACTCAATTGACCTTGCGCCGTAACGGTCGCCGAAATGGTCTGTCCCGGCGCAGCAGGCAGAGAACCGATAGAACCTGCTGAAATTTGGATGTTTTGTGTTGCAAGCGCGTTGGTTACCGCAGAAAACGACAGGTTGTAGTTTTGCAGTTTTTTCGGATCAATCCAAATGCGCATGGCGCGTTGCGCACCAAACAACCGTACCGAACCTACACCGTCGATACGCTGCAACTCGGGAACGATATTGCGCTGTGCGTAGTCGTTCATTTCCTCAGTGGACTGCACGTCTGACGAAAGCATTACAATCATCAGGAAGTTGGAACGCGCTTTCGATACGGTAACACCATATTGCTGCACGGTAGCAGGCAGATTACTCAATACTTCGGAGAGTTTGTTCTGTACCTCTACCTGCGCCAAATCTTCGTCGGTTTCAGGCGTAAACGTCAAACTTACGCTGCCACTGCCGCTGGAGTCGGCGGAAGTGCTCATGTAGTCCAAACCTTCCACACCGTTCATATTGCGTTCGATAACGGCAAGCACGCTGTCTTCCATTACTTGTGCAGAAGCGCCCGGATAAGTAGCGCGCAAAGTAATGGTTGGCGCGGCAACGGACGGATACTGGGAAACCGGCAAACTCCTAATGCCGATAACACCCAATGCGATAATAAAAATCGCAATGACCCATGCAAAGATGGGGCGGTCGATAAAAAACTTAGCCATTGATGCATTCCTTATTTAGCTGCGGATGCCGGTTTGGCTTCAGAGGTCGTCTGAACGTCTTTTTTCGCTTCGGAAGCAGCTTTGGGTACGGCTCCGGCAGCAGATGCGGCAGCCTTTTCGGGAGGTGTCCATTCTTTAGGCGTAACCTTTTTCCCGCCACTCATGGATGCAATGGCGATGCCGTCAACAATGACTTTGTCGCCGTCTTTCAGACCTGCAGTGATCACCCAGTTGGTTCCCTGCTGCTGGGCAACTGTTACCTCGCGCGGCTCCATTTCACCTTTGGCATTCACAATCATCACGGTATCTTTCGTACCGCGCGTTACTGCCTGCTGCGGTACGACAAAAGCGTTGTCGGCAGCCACTTGTTCCATCAGGACGCGCACATAAAGACCTGACATCAAAATGTTTTTGTCGTTCGGCACTGACGCGCGCAGCGTGATTTGTCCGGTTGTTTCGTTAACAGACGGATCGGAGAACAGCAAACGGCCTTTATGCGGATAAACTTCGCCGTTGTCGAACTTGATACCCACTTCAATCGCGCCGTCCACGCCCGACAATTTGCCCTCGGCAACCTGTTGGCGCAGCTTCATCACTTCGGTCGCGGATTGAGTAATGTTCACATACATAGGATTGGTTTGGCGGATGGTCGCCAGTACGGTTGTATCGCCCGCGTTCAGCAGCGTACCTTCGGATACTTTGGACTGACCGATGAAACCTGAAATCGGCGCGGTAATGCGCGCCCTGTTCAGATTGATACCGGCAGATTTAATCGCCGCCTGAGCCGCTTTGACGCTTGCTTCGGCAGAACGTTTCGCCGTTACCGCCGCATCGTAATCCTGTTTACTGATAGCATCGGCGGCAACCAGTGGTTTGTAACGCGCCAAGTCGGCATTGGCTTTGGCAAGGGTTGCCTGCGCGCTTGCCAACTGGGCGCGCGAGCTTTCCAGATTTGCTTCATAGGTGGAACTATCGATTTGGTAAAGCGGCTGTCCGGCGCGGACATAGCTGCCCTCTTGAAACAGGCGTTTTTGGATGATACCGCCCACTTGGGCGCGGACTTCCGCGGTGCGCAGCGACTCCAGACGGCCCGGCAGCTCGGTCGTCAGCGCGACGGTTTCAGGATGGACGGTAACGACACCGACCACAGGGGGCGGAGCTTCTTTTTGCGCAGCTGCCTGCTGCCCTTTTCCATCTTTTGCACCTTGCGTCGCATCGGAGCCTTTGTTACACGCTGAAAGAGCCAACGCAGTAGCGGCGGCGATTGCCGCCATGCGCATCACCTTAGAAGCATAAGAAGCCATTACTTTTCCTATCTGTATAATTGTTATGAGGTTTTACCCTATACTTTGTCATCAGAGCCGATTTTTGGTTCCGAAACAACAATAACCTGCCTCAATATCCGGAGCAGGTCGTCTGAAAATTTATTTTATACTTGAGAGCCAATCTCAATTACGAGTGCCATTATACATACATGCTTGCATGGATACAAAGTATTTTTTATAATTCCCAATATTCCACCCAATTGAAATAGGTATCATGCGGGAAACCAAAACCGAAGCCCTTAAAACCAAAGAACATCTCATGCTCGCCGCGCTGGAAACCTTCTACCAAAAAGGCATCGTGCGCACTTCGCTCAACGAAATCGCCCAGGCCGCCGGCGTGACGCGTGGCGCGTTGTACTGGCATTTCAAAAACAAAGAAGACTTGTTCGACGCCCTCTTCCAGCGCATTTGCGACGACATCGAAAACTGTATGCATCAGGACGCGGCCGATAGCGATGAACAAGAGTGGTCGCTTTTCCGCCGTACCTTGATGCACTTTTTCACGCGCCTGCAAACCAACGACATCCACTATAAATTCCACAGTATCCTGTTTTTAAAATGCGAACACACCGAGCAGAACGCTGCCGTCATCGACATTGCGGATAAACATCAATCGATTTGGCGCGAGAAAATTACCGAAGTCCTGACCAAATCCATTGCCCAACATGCCTTATCCGAAGATTTGGATACCGACATGGCGGTCATCTTCATCAAATCGATGCTGGACGGTCTGATTTGGCGTTGGCTCTCGTCCGACAAAAGTTTCGACCTTGCCCAAACCGCACCGCGTATGATTGACATCCTCTTGGACAATCTGAAAAACCACCCGCAACTGCGTAAACAAAAATAACGGACCATACACAAAAGGTCGTCTGAAATCTTTTTCAGACGACCTTTCGGGTTTTATGGAGAACCGGCTTTATTTTGCGCCGAAATTGGGTTGCAGCAGGGCGCAGGGTTGGCGTTCCCTGCGGCTGCGGCGACTGCGTCCGGCGATGGTGCCGCAGGCTACGCCGGGATCGGTTTTGTCGGCTTTTTGGGATTTGTCGCCGCGCTCGTTACGTTCATTGCGTTCGCTGCGGTTGTTCCGTTCGGAACGGTTTCTGTCGCTGCCACGGCTGCGGGTTGGGGCGGCTTGGGTGTCTGCGGCGGTATCGCTGTCGGCGTCACTTCCCCACCAGTTCGGTTCGAAGCCTTCGATGCGTTCGACTGCCAAGTCGTTGCCGGTCAGCTCCTTGATGGCTTCAAACATTTTCTGTTCGGTTTTGTCCATCAGGGAAATGGCGACACCGTCCGCGCCCGCCCTGCCGGTGCGCCCGATGCGGTGGACGTAGTCTTCGGGCTGGGTCGGCAGTTCGTAGTTGATGACGAAGGGCAGCTCGGCGATATCCAGACCGCGTGCGGCGACGTCGGTGGCGACGAGGACGCGCAGGCTGCCTTCTTTGAAGGCGTTGAGGGTTTCGAGGCGGCTTTGCTGGGATTTGTCGCCGTGGATGGATTGGGCGGCAAGGTTGCGGCGTACGAGGTCGCGGGTGACTTGGTCGACGCTTTGTTTGGTTTTGCAGAATACGATGACTTGGTTCATCTGCAAATCGACAATCAGCCGCTCTAAGAGGTTGCGTTTTTTGAGCGCGTCAACGGCGATGATGTGCTGCTCGACATTGGCGCTGGTGGTGTTTTGCGCGGCGACTTCGACGATTTCGGGCGCGTTCATGAAGTCTTTGGCGAGCTTGCGGATGGGCGGGGCAAAGGTTGCGGAAAAGAGCAGGGTTTGGCGTGGTTTGGGCAGCATCTGCATGATTTTGCGGATGTCGTCGATGAAACCCATATCCAGCATACGGTCGGCTTCGTCGAGGACGACGATTTCGACTTTGTTTAGGTTGATATTTTTCTGTTTGACGTGGTCAAGCAGCCTGCCGACGGTGGCGACGACGATTTCGCAGCCGGCGCGCAGGTCGGCGGTTTGTTTGTCCATGTTGACGCCGCCGAAGAGGACGGTATGCCGCAGCGGCAGGTTTTTGATGTAGCCCTGCACGTTTTGATCGATTTGGTCGGCAAGTTCGCGCGTCGGGGTCAATACGAGCATACGCACGGGGTGCATCGCAGGCGAGGTGCTGGAAGTGGCGTAGCGTTTGAGGCGTTCCAGGCTGGGCAGCATAAAGGCGGCGGTTTTGCCTGTGCCGGTTTGGGCGGCGGCGAGCAAGTCGTGGCCGGCGAGTGCTTTGGGGATGGCGGCGGCTTGGATGGGCGTCGGGTTTTCGTAACCTTGTTCGGTCAGCGCGGAAACGATTTCGCTGCCAAGCCCGAGTGAGGCGAATGGATTCATGGCGGTATCTTTCTGTCCGGACGGGATGCGGAATGCCGCATGGGGTCGTCTGAAACGGGAGGATGTTTTGATTGTGTGTTTGATAGGATGCCGCCGGCAAAGTATGCGGCCGGTTTACGGCAAACCGCAGAAGTGGGGATATGGTCTCTGCGGTATGGAAAGGTAAGCGCGATTATGCCATAAAACCCTTGCGCCGCCCAACGGCAGGCGGTCGGGGCGTTGGGATTGGGCGGTGTTGCCGGAGTGGAAAGGGGATTTTTTACATTGCCATGCCGACGGCGTTTATGTCCCTTAAATTTTTGAAACCGCTTATCATTTCCTGACGGCATTTACTGTCATAGTTCAAACTTATCGAAACCTTTCATATGTAAATGAAACTAAATCGTACTAATGGGACTCTGTTTTGAGACAGACGCAAATTTGCGCTGTAAACCATCAATCACAATAGGAATATACGACATGAAAACTTTATTGATCGCCGTTGCCGCTGCAAGCCTGATGCTGGGTGCCTGCTCTAGCAGCAAAACTACTGAAGAAGCTAAAACTCCTAGCGTAAGCGTTGAAGAGGCAATCGCTCAATGTCAACAAGCTTCCGGTGCAAACCAAGACCGCGCCGTGTTCGATGCATGTATGAAAGACAAAGGCTACCAACGCAGCGCCGCTGAAGGCGCAGCCGCAGCCGCTGCTTCTGCACCTGCCGCACAATAAGCACAGCTAGGAATTATTGATGTATCACCCGATCTGTTCGGGGTCATACATCAACAATTTCTCGCCATGCTTGTTCCGCCTAATTCCATTCACTCCCGGAAGGTAGGGCGGGCGCAAACGGAAAGGTCGTCTGAAAACTGTTTTCAGACGACCTTTCCGTTTGTTTTATCCGGCGGATTCGGTTATTACAAGGCGTGGTCGAAATACAGCGGCACGCCCGATGCTTCGCTCATGCGCAGCAGGTAGTCCATAACCTTCTGCGGCCACTCGACACCGCGCACGACGGTCAGGTTGCGCAATATCGGGAACACCAATATGTCTTCCATGCCGATTTCGCCGTTCAAACCTGCGCCGTTTTCGGTCATCAGCGTTTCCAGTTCCGCCAAATCTTCGTTCAGCCGTTGCACATACTGACCGGTTTTCTCCAAATTGGCGGCGAAGCTGCCGATGCTTTTCTCTTTTTTGTCCGTGAAATATTTCACCGCTTCCGGCGTTTCAAATTCGGGCAGTCCGAGTTTGATCACGCGCGGCTGGACGAGTTTCAGGTTGTATTCGCCCACTTTGTCCAACCATGCCTGGATTTCGGGGCGGGTTTCATCTTTCAGACGACCCTCGCGGTCAAGATAGCGGACAACGTCCAAACTCTCGCCCATAAACGAACCGTCTTCTTTTTGCAGGATGGGCACTTGTTTCGCGCCGATCATGCCGATGGGCGTCGCCTCGTCGTCGTTTGCCAGCACGACGTCTTCAACGTCCGCGCCAAACAGTCCCGCCGCTATCCGCGCCCGCACGCAAAACGGGCAATGGTCATAGTAATACAGTTTCATTAAAAATCCTCCGAAAATGGGTTTGATTGGGCAAAGGCCGTCTGAATGCCTCACGCAAAAGGATTATCCTGCCAAATATCTTTGGAAGCCATATCTGATAACGTGTTTATACGGCCGGGATATATGCAGTATTTTCTCCGGGCAGTATAACCGATGTTGAAATTTCCGTCGGATACACGACATCAGCGGCTGTCTCTGCTGAAATTTCACCTGCCAACTCATTGTAAATTCCTTTGTCGTTTTGGAAATCAATATCGGCAACCTTGCGCCTTTCCCCGTTTTCCAAAACCACTTCTGATTCAAATAATATTTTATTATCGGTTTCATCTTTCAGATTGATTTCTGCAAAATCCAAAGAGATCGACTGGATATTCCAGTCGGACAATAGAGAAAGCTCTCCTTCCTCCGTTTTCCCGTTACTGTTTTCGTCATGCCAGATTCTTAGCTCGCCCCACAATTCATCATATTGATTAATGATATTATTATTGTCGCTGTCCAAATCTTTCAAAGCTTCTACGCCGTTTTCTGCGCGCTTGCCGTCAGACATAACTGTTGCCTCACCAAACATCTCCGTTCCGTCGTTTACCATGCCGTCTCCATTTTTATCCCAAACCAAAAAACTGCTGCCTTTTTTGAGCCAAGCCGTCTGTTCGGCCATCCCGTCGCCATCCATATCAAAACTCACTCCATCCTCTACCGAAGTCGTGAGCAACTCTTCTCCATACAGCTCGATAGCAAGAGGAGTATGGTAATTTTTGGCAATTTGGTCAAAATTCTGCTGAAGATTATCCACTCCGCCCTGCAAATCAAGTGAAATATTGGCTTTGTTCAGTAAATCCTGCAAAGCTTTCAAAGCTTCGTTTTCATTATGAATTTCTTTGCCTTTTCCTGATGCCTGTTCGGATTTTTGCTGTTCGACCAAAGCAGCCAAGCGGTTCACTGCATTGGAATGAAGCCTGCTGGCTGAAGTAATCAGTGCCGCATACGCACTTTTTGAGTAATTTACTAAATTATCGTTGAAGCTGACACTCTTGCCCGCGCTGCCGATACCGAATTCAATCGCCCCCTGCTTTCCGCCTGAAGAATAATATAACGCTGTTCTTGCAGCCGTCGTTACCGTACCGTCTGCCAAACGGCTGTTGGCAGGTACAAATACCACCATCAGCGTAGGATTTCCACGCGCCATCATCGGCATCAGACTAAGCGGCATATTCGGATCGGTTTTCTGAAAGCGAACCCGCTCGTCACCTACGCCAAACAGTCTGCTGGGATGGTCAGGCGCTGCTTCATCCATTCCTGATTGCAGGATTTTTTGCTTTTCGGCCGGAGTTTTACCGTTTAGCAGGTTTGGATTGATTTTCTTAAGGAATATTGATTTCGCCAATGTCCAATAAGTATCGCCGGGCTGGCCGCTGGGGTTTTGGGTTTTCATTTTATGGGCAAAATAATCAACAGCCTGTTGTTGATTCATCGCCTTGATTGCTGCCGTATCCGATCCGTATTTGGTTTCTTTGGGATTATTCCGCAGATCAAACTGAAAACGGTTGTATTCGGCTTTTCCTTCCTCATAAACAAATCTTCGTGCATATTCATTCGCTGTTGTATTACGATTTCCATCAATATCAAGATCAAGCTTGGACATTGTTTTTGAAAGCCCATGCCCTATTTCATGCGCCCAATCAGAAGCAGTCAGATATCTTTTGTCTGCCGTACCGAATACAATGCTTCTATTTTCTTTGTTATTAACTAGTTCACTTTTAAAAAATATACCGGAATATTCGGGATCCGCTCGAACGCTCCCTAATCCCCACTGACTAATAAAATTACGAGTTTGTCCCATTAAAATCGGATCCCGAATAATCTGATTTACCTCTGAAACAGGCATCCCTAATTTTAAAAAATGCTGCCGGATTTGTGCTGTTGTAGCCATACCATATACCTTTAAAATTAAATACTATCGACTATCTGATAAGAAAGATGCTGGAAATATCATTAATGCATTTGTCTGTTGGATGCTGAAATAATATTCCTGCACCTTTCCCCTCCCTTATAATCAAATGTCTATCACTCCCGATCAAACGGTTGTCTTCATCTACTGCTACTTGATTTACTACCGTATACCTGGGGAAATTCTTTCTTGTTCCGTCGTTAAAGCATACGCTGACCGGGCTTAGGATATGAGATGAAACATAGGGTTTCGGCAAATCATCAGGATAACGGTTGTCAGGAAACAGCGAACGGTAATGCTTTAAATAATCAGGCGTTGCTTCGATTTCTAAAAAAGTACTGCCGTCGTAGTCGGTCTGATGCACTACCGTAAAGCCATCGGTCGGCCGTTTTAGCTTACGCCGCCTGTGTTTGAGCCATTTCTGCCGCTCTGCCTTGTCTTTCCATCTGAGTACCGCCTGTTTTTCTCCGTCAGGCCGCAAACGGCCAGAAAGCCGCAGATAGCGCCGGTACACGGGAATCTGCCACTTTTTCGCTAAATCTTCAGGCGGCATATCAAGCAAACAGGCACTATGCAGCGTGCCTGCCATCTGTCTGAACAAATTCTCGAAGCTATTTACAGGATAAAGCTGCTCGCAGCCCGTTGCGTCATCCGCATATGCTTGAGAAACAGAGACCGTCTGAATGCCGCTATCAGCATGAGACAAAATGGGCAGCAACATGGCCGGCCACAACAAAGCAGCTAAAAATTTCACACTCATCTCCTTCTTCATAAAAATTATTACTTGCATTGATATTATTTCCAATATTTTTTCACTGCAAGCACATTTACACGCTAATTGTTTGTTTTATTTTGATGTTTATATGTTATTGCAAGTTGGGTAGCCCAGGCCGTCTGAAACATGCTTTGTCGCAAAATACGGGCAAGCTGCTACAATACAGCCGCTATGTCGAAACAAAACAAACGGAGAAACGGCACGCCATGAGCAACACACGACAAACACCGGAAATCCCCGCCGCACCGCTGCAAGAATCCCGCGCGTGGTTTGACGCGCACACCGCCGGTTTGCCCGAACCTGCGCAAAAGCTGCTTCAGACGGCCTTGTCGCTGGCCGAGACGCATTATCCTGCCGATGCGGCCACGCCTGCGGGCGAGCCGCTTTTGGCGCACCTTTTGGGTGCGGCGCGTATGGTGAACGAATTGGATTTGCTGCCCGATGCGGTGGCCGCCACGCTTTTGGCCGACATCGTGCGTTTTGTGCCCGACTGGCGCGAGCTGCTCACGGAACGCTGCAACAGCACCGTCGCCGAGCTGGTCAAAGGTGTGGACGAAGTGCAGAAACTCACCCACTTCGCCCGGGTGGACAGCCTCGCCACTTCCGAAGAGCGCGCCCAGCAAGCTGAAACCATGCGTAAAATGCTGCTGGCGATGGTAACTGACATCCGCGTCGTGTTAATCAAACTCGCCATGCGCACCCGCACCATGCAGTTTCTCAGCAATATCCCCGACAGCCCCGAAAAACGCGCTGTCGCCAAAGAAACCCTCGATATCTTCGCCCCGCTCGCCAACCGTTTGGGCGTGTGGCAGCTCAAATGGCAGCTCGAAGACCTCGGCTTCCGCCATCAAGAACCCGAAAAATACCGCGAAATCGCGCTGCTTTTGGACGAAAAACGCACCGAACGCCTCGAATACATCGAAAACTTCCTCAACATCCTGCGCGCGGAGCTCAAAAAATACAACGTCCACTTTGAAGTCGCCGGCCGCCCGAAACACATCTACTCCATTTACAAAAAAATGGTGAAGAAAAAACTCAGCTTCGACGGGCTGTTTGACATCCGCGCCGTGCGGATTTTGGTCGATACCGTCCCCGAGTGTTACACCACGCTGGGTATCGTCCACAGCCTTTGGCAACCTATCCCCGGCGAGTTCGACGACTACATCGCCAACCCCAAAGGCAACGGCTATAAAAGTTTGCACACCGTCATTGTCGGCCCGGAAGACAAAGGCGTGGAAGTGCAAATCCGCACCTTCGATATGCACCAATTCAACGAATTCGGTGTCGCCGCGCACTGGCGTTACAAAGAGGGCGGCAAGGGCGATTCCGCCTACGAACAAAAAATCGCTTGGTTGCGCCAACTCTTGGACTGGCGCGAAAACATGGCGGAAAGCGGCAAGGAAGACCTCGCCGCCGCCTTCAAAACCGAGCTTTTCAACGACACGATTTACGTCCTGACCCCGCACGGCAAAGTCCTTTCCCTGCCCACCGGCGCAACCCCCATCGACTTCGCCTACGCCCTGCACAGCAGCATCGGCGACCGCTGCCGCGGCGCGAAAGTCGAAGGGCAAATCGTGCCGCTGTCCACCCCGCTCGAAAACGGACAGCGCGTCGAAATCATTACCGCCAAAGAAGGGCATCCTTCCGTCAACTGGCTCTACGAAGGCTGGGTCAAGTCCAGCAAGGCAATCGGCAAAATCCGCGCCTACATCCGTCAGCAGAATGCCGACACCGTGCGCGAAGAAGGCCGCGTCCAACTCGACAAGCAGCTTGCCAAACTCACGCCCAAACCCAACCTGCAAGAGCTTGCCGAAAACCTCGGCTACAAAAAACTCGACGACCTCTACACCGCCGTCGGACAGGGCGAAATTTCCAACCGCGCCATCCAGAAAGCCTGCGGCACGCTGAACGAACCGCCGCCCGTACCCGTCAGCGAAACCACCATCGTCAAACAGTCCAAAATTAAAAAAGGCGGCAAAACAGGTGTTCTTATCGATGGCGAAGACGGTTTGATGACCACGCTTGCCAAATGCTGCAAACCCGCACCACCCGACGATATTGTCGGCTTCGTTACCCGCGAACGCGGCATTTCCGTCCACCGCAAAACCTGCCCCTCTTTCCAACACCTTGCCGAACAAGCGCCTGAAAAAGTGTTGGACGCAAGCTGGGCGGCGTTGCAGGAAGGACAAGTGTTTGCTGTCGATGTCGAAATCCGCGCCCAAGACCGCTCAGGCCTTTTGCGCGACGTATCCGACGCGCTCGCCCGCCACAAACTCAACGTTACCGCCGTGCAAACCCAGTCCCGCGACTTGGAAGCCAGCATGAGGTTCACGCTCGAAGTCAAACAAGTCAACGACCTCCCGCGCGTCCTCGCCAGCCTCGGCGACGTCAAAGGCGTGTTGAGCGTCACACGCTTGTAAGGAGGAGCAAAAGGTCGTCTGAAAAACGGATTTCGAGTTTTTCAGACGACCTTTTTTTCTGTATCGTAAATCGACATTGTAAGTATAGTGGATTAACTTTAAACCGGTACGGCAAGGCGAGGCAACGCCGTCCTGGTTTAAAGTTAATCCACTATAAAAACAGCCACACTTGCAAATCAAAGGTCGTCTGAAAACTGAACTGGCCCCCAAATCTTGGACACTCATAAAAGCCTTTTCAGGCGCTCTGTGCAAGCTGGGTTCTGTATGCGACAGGACTCAGCTTTTTCAATTTCAGACTGCAACGCTCCCGGTTGTAGTAATCCATATAGTCATCTATCTGCTTCATCAATTCGTCCACCGTCAATTCTCCTGCGTTATAGAAACACTCCGTCTTCAACACCGCAAAGAAGCTTTCCATCGGCGCATTGTCCCAGCAGTTCGCCTTTCGCGACATGCTTTGAACCATGGAATGCTCCGCAAGCAATTCCCTATATCCCGCCGTACGGTACAGCACGCCTTGGTCCGAATGAAGCATCGTTCCTTCGCCGGTCAGCCGGGGTGCGGCTTTTTCGAGCATTTCCTTCACCATTTCGCTGTTAGCATTGCGGCTCATGGCGTAGGCGACGATTTCTCGGTTGAACAGGTCCAAGATTGGCGAGAGGTACAGTTTGCCGTCCTTTCCTTTGAGTTCGGTCACGTCGGTCAGCCATTTCTCGTTGGGCTTTTCGGCTGTGAATAGGCGTTTGAGGAGGTGTTCCGATATCTCGCCCATGGCGGGATGGCGGTAGGCTTTTTTTGCCCGTATGAGGGCTTTCAGTTCCAACTGCTTCATCAACCGCGCTGCTTTTTTGCGGTTCCAATCCAATGCTGCGGCAATGCGCCTTTGTCCGTAGCGTCCTTTATGCCGTTTGTAGGTTTCGACAAGGAGGGCTTTGTCGGCCTCGTCGGGATCGGGTCGATCTTGGTGATGGTAGTAAAAGCTGCTTTTGGGCAGGTTTGCGATGTGCAGCAGGTATTTGAGCGGGTGTTGCGCCCTCAGTGTTTGGACGGTTTGGCTTTGTCCTTTTCGGTCCGCTTTTGGCTGAGGGCTTTTAACTCCTTTAGGTAGGCGACCTCTGCGCGCATATAGCACAACTCTTCGATAAGCTCCGCCTGTGTTTTTTCGTGGTCGGGTTTGTCGGCGATGAAGGGGTTTTTGCGGTGTTGGGGCATGGTTTTGGATTGGGGATGTTCGAGTGCGCCGATGCCGCCTTCTTGATAGGCGCGTATCCATCGTCGCAGGTGGGTTCGGGAGATGCCGTAGTGGTCTGCGGTACGCTGTTGGCTGCGTATATGCAGGTAGTGGAGTACGGCTTGGTATTTAAAGTGTAATGTATATTTGCTCATAAAAAAACTGCACCTTGTGAGTTGGAGGGGGGATGTCCAACTTTTGGGGTGCAGTTCAAACTGCGATATGCGGTTTTCAGACGACCTTTTGTGTTGCCAAGTTCAAAGCCAGGCTGAACCTGATTAGGATAAGGTTCAATGATCGACGGTAATGCCTTTGCTTTCCTGCTGTTTCTGTTCGTCCAGTTTCTTTTGCAGCGTGTCGCACGGGGTGTCGCAGTCGCAGACTTTTTTCATGCCCAGCGAGGAGATGCCGCCGCAACTGCCTTTGATGGTGCGTTTGGAAAAAATATAGCCGACCGCCATGCCGAGGATGACGAGGAGGAAGAGGCCGAAGGTGAGGAGTAGGGTTTTCATGATGGTGTTCCTGTGGGATGGATATGAGTGCGTGGATATTAATGGAGTAGTTTTTTAAACGCGCCGGACATTTCGGTATGGTAGCCGTTTTGGTCGCGGATAATCAGGAAAACGGCGAGGTTTTGCTGTTCGGCGAGTTTGAGGGCTTCGGTTTCGCCGAGTACGAAAAGTCCGGTGGACAGGCCGTCGGCGGTGGTGGCGTTATCGGCGACGACGCTGATGGAGGCGAGGCGGTGCGACAGCGGACGGCGGGTTTTGGGGTCGATGATGTGGGACAGCCGCCTGCCTTGCGGGTCAACGTGGAAAATGCGGTAGTCGCCGGAGGTGGCGAGGGAGCGGTTGTCGAGGGGGACGACGATTTGGGTGTTGCCGCCTTGGACGATGTTGGGCTGTTCGATGCCGATGCGCCAAGGTTCGCCTTGGGCGTTGCGGCCTTTGCCGTGCAACTCGCCGCCGATTTCGACAAGGTAGTTTTGGATGCCAAGTTTTTCAAGTTCGCCTGCCACTTTGTCCACGCCGAAGCCTTTGGCGATGGAGGAAAGGTCGAGGTAGGTTTCGGGTTGGGTTTTGGCGAGCGCGGCTTGTTTGCCGTTTTGCGTGAGGATGATTTTGTCCGTACCGGTTTGGGCGGCGGCTTTGTCGATTTCGGCTTGGGTGGGTTCGCGGGTGATTTCTTTGTTCGGTCCGAAGCCCCAAAGGTTGACGAGCGGGCCGACGGTTACGTCGAGCGCGCCTTGTGTGAGGCGGTTGAGGCGTAAGGCTTCAGCGGTAACGGCGGCGAAATCGGCGGAAACGGGCATGGGTTTGCGGGTCTCGCGCATTTGGTTGAAGCGGCTGATTTCGGAGTTTTCGCGGTAGGTGGACATTTGGCGGTTGACCTCTTCGAGCGCACCGTCAATCTGCTTTTTCACGGCTTCGGGCGCGGGCGGGTTGGGGAGGTCGTCTGAAAGGTATTTGACGGTATAGGTCGTACCCATCGTTTCGCCCTGAAGCACGGTTTGTTCGGATGTTTTTTTGCCGCACGCGCCCAAGGGCAGGGTAAGGGCGAGGGCGGCGGCAAGGGCGGGAATGGCGGAGGGCAGGTGCATGATAGGGTGTTCGGGTGTTTTCAGACGACGTATTGTAACGTAAAACGCAAGGGCGCGCGGCTTGCGGGGGAAGGGCTTTTCTGCTAACATCCGCGCTGCATTAAGAGTTGGGAATTCCATGCCAACCTGCTTTTCAGACGGAAAGGTAAGGTGGACGGCTGCAAAGCCGATGTGGTCCGAGAGGGCAATTCAAATCCCCCCGCTTGATGCGGGAATTTTTTTGCCCGTATGTTCTGTACGGGCAGGATTCCGAACCGCTTTATCCAAGTGGGAATATTTATCATTTGGATGGAGTGCAGGTGGAAATTTTGTTATGATTTCCGTTGTGGGACGTATATTGAAACAACAGGTCGTCTGAAAGCAGACGGCTTGTTTTTGAAGGAAAATATTGAAATGAGTGAATATCTGTTTACTTCCGAATCGGTTTCCGAAGGCCATCCGGACAAAGTAGCCGACCAAGTGTCCGATGCGATTTTGGATGCGGTTTTGGCGCAAGACCCCAAAGCGCGCGTCGCGGCGGAAACTCTGGTAAACACCGGTTTGTGCGTGTTGGCGGGCGAAATCACCACCACCGCCCATGTGGACTACATCAAAGTCGCACGAGAGACCATCAAACGCATCGGCTACAACTCGTCCGAGTTGGGCTTTGATGCCAACGGCTGCGCGGTCGGCGTGTACTACGACCAACAATCCCCTGACATCGCCCAAGGCGTGAACGAAGGCGAAGGCATCGACCTGAACCAAGGCGCGGGCGACCAAGGTTTGATGTTCGGCTACGCCTGCGACGAAACCCCGACCCTGATGCCGTTTGCCATCTATTACAGCCACCGCCTGATGCAGCGTCAAAGCGAATTGCGTAAAGACGGCCGCCTGCCGTGGCTGCGTCCCGACGCAAAAGCGCAGCTGACCGTAGTTTACGACAGCGAAACCGGCAAAGTAAAACGCATCGACACCGTCGTCCTGTCCACCCAGCACGACCCTGCAATCAGCCATGAAGAACTGAGCAAAGCCGTGATCGAGCAGATTATCAAGCCCGTTCTGCCGCCCGAAATGCTGACTGCCGAAACCAAATACCTGATCAACCCGACCGGCCGCTTCGTCATCGGCGGCCCGCAAGGCGACTGCGGTCTGACCGGCCGCAAAATCATCGTCGATACCTACGGCGGCGCAGCTCCGCACGGCGGCGGCGCATTCTCCGGCAAAGACCCGTCCAAAGTGGACCGTTCCGCCGCTTACGCCTGCCGTTATGTCGCGAAAAACATCGTTGCCGCCGGTTTGGCAACCCAATGTCAGATTCAGGTTTCCTACGCCATCGGCGTTGCCGAACCGACTTCGATTTCCATCGACACTTTCGGCACAGGCAAAATCAGCGAAGACAAACTGATTGCCCTGGTTCGCGAACATTTCGACCTGCGCCCCAAAGGCATCGTCCAAATGCTCGACCTCTTGCGCCCGATTTACAGTAAATCCGCCGCCTACGGCCATTTTGGCCGCGAAGAGCCTGAATTTACTTGGGAGCGCACCGACAAAGCAGCCGCATTGAAAGCAGCCGCAGGCGTATAAAGCTATAAAGGTCGTCTGAAAGGGAGTTTCAGACGACTTTCCATCCTTATGGCAACTGCAATTTTTCCCAATCAGCAAGGCAGCATGCGTCGGTATGCTGCCTTTTTCGACCAGAAAGATTACAATTAGCGGGTCGTCTGAAAATCCAAAGAAAGGACACATCATGCTCTTAGGTGTAAACATCGACCACATCGCCACCGTCCGCAACGCCCGCGGTACGACCTATCCCAGCCCCGTGGAAGCGGCGTTGGTCGCGGAAACACACGGTGCGGATTTGATTACCATGCACCTGCGCGAAGACCGCCGCCACATCAAAGACGCGGACGTGTTCGCCGTCAAAAACGCCATCCGCACGCGCCTGAACCTTGAAATGGCGCTGACCGAAGAAATGCTGGAAAACGCGCTCAAAGTCATGCCGGAAGACGTGTGCATCGTGCCTGAAAAACGTCAGGAAATCACGACCGAAGGCGGTTTGGACGTATTGGCGCAACAGGAAAAAATCGCCGAGTTCACCAAAATCCTGACCAACGCGGGCATCCGCGTTTCGCTCTTTATCGATGCCGACAACGAGCAAATCCAAGCCGCCTATGATGTCGGCGCGCCCGTTATCGAGCTGCACACCGGCGCATACGCCGATGCACACAGCCACGCCGAACAAATCAAGCAATTCGAGCGTCTGCAAAACGGCGCGCATTTTGCCAGCGATTTGGGCTTGGTCGTCAACGCCGGACACGGCCTGACCATACACAACGTTACCCCCATCGCCCAAATCCTCGCCATCCGCGAGCTGAACATCGGGCATTCGCTGATTGCCCAAGCCCTCTTCCTCGGCCTGCCCGAAGCCGTCCGCCAGATGAAGGAAATCATGTTCAGGGCAAGAATGCTGCCTTGATAGGCGACACCACCTTTTCAGACGACCTTCTCTCAACAAGGAGACCACCGCATGATTTACGGCATAGGCACAGACATCGTTTCCCTCAAACGCATCATCCGCCTGAGCAAAAAATTCGGACAGGCGTTTGCCGAGCGCATCCTCACCCCCGAAGAGCTGCTCGAATTCCCGCAAGCGGGCAAACCCGTCAACTACCTTGCCAAACGCTTCGCCGCCAAAGAAGCCTTCGCCAAAGCCGTCGGCACGGGCATACGCGGCGCGGTTTCCTTCCGCAACATCGGCATCGGGCATGACGCATTGGGCAAACCCGAATTCTTCTACGCCCCCACCCTGTCCAAATGGCTGGAAGAACAAGGCATCAGCCGCATCAGCCTCAGCATGAGCGACGAAGAAGACACCGTGTTGGCATTTGTCGTTGCCGAAAAATAAGACAGCACCCATTGGCAGGTCGGATTCCCAAATCCGACCTTTCCGAATTTTCAGACGACCCTTCTCCCTATCCCCATGACCCAAGACACCCGCCCCCTTATCCGCGTCGTTGCCGGCATCCTGCTCAACCAAGACGGCGACTACCTGCTCAGTTCCCGCCCCGAAGGCAAACCCTATGCCGGATATTGGGAATTTGCCGGTGGCAAAGTCGAAGCGGGCGAAACCGACTTCCAAGCCCTGCAACGCGAGTTTGAAGAAGAACTCGGCATCCGCATCCTCGCCGCCACACCTTGGCTGACCAAAATCCATTCCTACGAACACGCCCGCGTCTTCCTGAAATTCCTATGGGTAAACCCCGACCAATGGACGGGCGAACCCCAATCCCGCGAAGGACAGGCATGGTCGTGGCAAAAAGCGGGCGATTTCAACGTCGCTCCCATGCTGCCTGCCAACGGTCCGCTGCTGCGCGCCCTCTCCGTCCCGCGCCGGCTTCAAGGTCGTCTGAAAACCGGTTTGCACGGACAAAACAGCACCGGCGAATACCGCGTCGCCCCCTACTCCCTAGCTGAGCAGCACCACGCCAACATCCTCATCTCAGAAACCGAACTGCGCAAACTCGGCAAGCTGCCCCAAGCCCAAAGCGTTTGGGTGTCGGTACACACCCGCGAACAATGGCAGCGTGTTCAAGATGCCGACGTCGTCGTTTGGCAAGTCAACGACGACGCAAGCGCACGACAAGTGCTTGAAATATTGGAACAAGGCGTATCCGTTCCGCTGGTTGTCGCCGCGCCCGAAACACTGGTTTCAAGCTACCGCGACCGCTGGCTCTCGACAGGCGCACACGCCGTCCTGTCCGACAATGACACCGAGGTCGTCTGAAATGGACAAAAACCGCAAACTCCTCCTCGCAGGCGTCCTCCTCATCCTCTTCGCCGCCGCCAAACTCCTGCTGCTGGACTGGTGGCAGAAACAACAACCCCAAGCCCGCGCGGCCGAGTGCGACCTCATCAAAGGCTGCATCCTGCCCGACGGCTCGCACGTCCGCTCCACCCCCATCAGCCACCGCTCCGCCTTCGACATCACCGTCGAAAACACCCCGGCCGAAACACAACAAGTCAGCATCAGCTTCAGCATGAAAGACATGGACATGGGCTTCAACCGCTATATGCTCCAACAACAATCCCCGCGCACCTGGCAAGCGCACCAAATCCACCTGCCCGTCTGCGTCGAAGGCAGACGCGACTACATCGCCAACATCACCATAGGCGGACAAACTTTTCAGACGACCTTTACCGCCCAATAGGCCTTCTACGCGTATTCAGACAAGAAAGGTCGTCTGAAACCACAAATCAGGGTTTCAGACGACCTTTTTATTATCCGCAAAGCTTACAGATAGAATTTTTCAACCACTTTCAAATTATCATCCAATTTGTACACCAGCGGCTGACCGGTCGGGATTTCCAAGCCCATGATGTCTTCGTCGGAAATGCCTTCGATGTGTTTGGCCAATGCGCGCAGGGAGTTGCCGTGTGCGGCGACCAGGACGCGTTTGCCGCTCAGAAGCGCGGGGGCGATTTGGTCTTCCCAGAACGGCAATACGCGCTCCAAAGTAACTTTCAGGTTTTCGCCGTCGGGGATGACATCGGCGGGCAGGTTGGCATAGCGGCGGTCGTTGTGCGCGGAGAACGGGTCTTTCGGATCGAGCAGCGGCGGCAGGGTGTCGTAGCTGCGGCGCCAGATGTGGACTTGCTCGTCGCCGTATTTTTCGGCGGTTTGTTTTTTATCCAAACCTTGCAGTTGGCCGTAGTGGCGCTCGTTCAGCCTCCAGCTTTTGATTTGCGGCACGAACAGTTGGTCGGATTCTTCCAAAACGATGTTGCAGGTTTTAATCGCGCGGGTCAGGACGGAAGTGAAGGCGATGTCGAACTCGTAGCCTTTTTCCTTCAGTTTTTTACCGGCGGCGGCAGCTTCGGCAAGCCCCTGCTCGCTCAGTTTTACGTCGCGCCAGCCTGTAAACAGGTTTTTCGCGTTCCATTCGCTTTGTCCGTGGCGGATAAATACCAATTCCATGTCGTATGCTCCAAGTTTTAGGTCGTAGAAGGGCTTATTTATAACATATTTCGGCTGCTTCTGCCGAACCGCCTCCCCTACCCTTGCCTTCAGTCAAACAGCCGCTGTTCAAAATATGAAACCTGCCTGTCAAGACGACCTGCTTTATAATGTTGCCAAAATACGCTTTTACGAAAGACTTTCATGACCCGACGTTTGATTATCGGCATCAGCGGAGCCAGCGGTTTTCAATACGGCATCAAGGCCTTGTCGCTTTTGCGCGCACACGATGTCGAAACGCATCTGGTGGTATCCAAAAGCGCGGAAATGACGCGCGCGCTGGAAACGCCGTATGAAAAAGACGAACTCTACCGCCTTGCCGATGTCGTCCATCCGATAAACCATATAGGTTCCGCCATCGCCAGCGGTTCGTTTAAAACCGACGGGATGCTGATTGCCCCTTGTTCGATGCGCACGCTGGCTGCGGTTGCAAACGGCTTCGGCGACAACCTGCTGACACGCGCGGCGGACGTAGTCCTGAAAGAGCGCCGCCGCCTTGTGCTGATGGTGCGCGAAGCCCCGCTCAACCTTGCCCATCTAGACAATATGCGCCGCGTTACCGAAATGGGCGGCATCGTCTTCCCACCTACCCCCGCCCTCTACCAGCAGCCGCAAACCATAGACGACATCATCACCCACAGCACCGCCCACGCGCTTTCACTTTTAGGTTTCGACACCGGCGCCGTACCCGAATGGACGGGCGGAACATCTTCCTAAATATCAAAGGTCGTCTGAAACCCGTTTTCAGGCTGGCAGGAGACCCCTCACCATATCAAGCTGATATAATCCCCGCCAATCATATTTACACGGAGTCATCATGCAGTTCTCGGCATTCGGCGAAAAATTCACGCAACACAGCGGCATCCTGCAACTTATGGACGACCTCGGCGACGCGCTCAAAAGCGATAAGCCCGTCAACATGCTCGGCGGCGGCAATCCGGCGCGGATCGCCGAAGTCAATGCCGTGTTCGCCGACGTATTTTCCAAGCTGGCGGCGGAACACGCCGTCGAGAACATCGGCAACTACTCCAACCCCCAAGGCGATGCCGCGCTGATTGACGCGTTGACCGCCTTCCTCAACCGCGAATACGGCTGGAACCTGACCGCCGACAATATCGCGCTGACCAACGGTTCGCAGAACGCGTTTTTCTATCTTTTCAACCTCTTCGGCGGCAAATTCAAGGTTTCAGACGACCTTTCCGTAGAGAAAGCCATCCTGCTGCCGCTCGCGCCCGAATACATCGGCTATGCCGACGTGCATGTCGAAGGGCAGCACTTTGTTTCCGTCAAACCGAAAATCGAAGCGGTCGAACACGAAGGCGAAGCAGGCTTCTTCAAATACCGCGTGGACTTTGACGCGCTGGAAAGCCTGCCCGAACTTAAAGCGGGCAAAATCGGCGCGATTTGCTGTTCGCGCCCGACTAACCCGACCGGCAATGTGTTGACCGACGGCGAAATGGCGCGGCTGGACGCTTTGGCGCAAGAACACGGCATTCCGCTGATTATCGACAACGCCTACGGAATGCCGTTCCCCAACATCATTTACAGCGACGTGACGCTGAATTGGCACGAAAACATCATCCTCTGCTTCAGCCTTTCCAAAGTCGGCTTACCTGGCGTGCGCACCGGCATCATCGTCGCCGCGCCCGAAGTCGTCAAAGCCGTCAGCAGTCTGAATGCGATTGTGAACCTGTCGCCCACCCGCTTCGGCGCGGCCATCGCAACGCCGCTGTTGCAGGACGGTCGTCTGAAACAGCTTTCAGACGACGTCATCCGACCGTTTTACCGCAATCAGGCGCAAACCGCCGTCTCGCTGCTCAAGCGCGAGCTGGGTGAGTATTCGCTGAAAATCCACAAGCCCGAAGGCGCGATTTTCCTGTGGCTTTGGTTTGAAAACCTGCCTGTTTCATCGCAAACCCTGTACGAAATGCTCAAAGCCGAAGGCACGCTGATTATTCCGGGTGAACATTTCTTCGTCGGCATTGACACGCAGGACTACCCGCACGCCCGCGAGTGCATCCGCATGAGCATCGCGCAGGACGCGGAAACGCTGGAAAAAGGCATCGCCGCCATCGGCAGGGTGGTGCGCGGTTTGTACGATGCGGCGTAAACGGTAAAGTTGACAGCCATTCAGTCAAAAGGTCGTCTGAAAACAGTTTCAGACGACCTTTTATCATTTATAGTGAATTAACTTTAAACCAGTACGGCGTTGCCTCGCCTTGCCGTACTATCTGTACTGTCTGCGGCTTCGTCGCCTTGTCCTGATTTAAATTTAATTCACTATATTTTTTTGAAATGAAATTAATTTTCTTTTAGAATTAACCGTTACGATCGACTTTTGAAAGAAAATACAAATGATTAAGCCCGCTTCCAGACTCAGCATCCTCAGCCTCTCCCTCCTTGCCGTTTCGGCGGCATTTGCCTCAGACGAACCCCAAGTCCGAGAAACCGCCGAACTCGAAACCATCACCGTAACCGCCAGCGCGGACGCATCCAAGGGCGGTTTGATTCCTGCATTTAAGGGCGGACAGGTGGCGCGCGGCAGCCGCGTGGGTATTTTGGGCAATAAAAAAAACCTAGAATCGCCGTTCTCCAATACTGCTTACACCAATAGGCTGATTCAAGACAAACATGCGCGCAGCGTCGGCGACGTACTGCAAAACGACCCGACCGTCCGCGTTGCGCGCGGTTACGGCAATTTTCAGGAAGCCTATTTCATACGCGGCTTTGCCGCCGAATCGGACGATACCATGTACAACGGCCTTTACGGCATCCTGCCGCGCCAATACATCGCCACCGAGCTTTTCGAACGCGTGGAAGTCCAGCGCGGCGCATCCGCCTTCTTAAACGGCATGGCGCCGGGCGGCAACAATATCGGCGGCACGGTATCCGTATTGCCCAAACGCGCGTCCAATGAAGGATTGAACCGGCTGACTGCCAATTACGGCGCGGGAAAACGCGGTGGTTTGGCAGCGGACGTGGCGCGCCGTTTCGGACAAAATCGGGAATTCGGCGTGCGCGTCAATGCGGCGCACCATAACGGCAAAACCGCAATAGACGACGAAAAGTCCAAACTCAGCCTGGTCAATGTCGGCTTAGACTGGCGCAATGAAAATGCCCGCCTGTCCGCCGATTTGGGTTGGCAGGACAACAAGCTCAAATCCACGCGTACCAATGTTACCCTGTCAGGCCTGACCGCCGTGCCGGCCGCGCCTGATGCCTCGTCCAACTGGGCGCAGCCGTGGACGTATTCCAACGAGCGCGACTGGTTCGGCACAATGCGCGGCGAATACGATTTCAACGACAACCTGACTGCCTACGCCGCCTATGGCTTCCGCCGCAGCAAGGAAAACAATTCTCTGGCAAACCTGACTGTCCGCAATGTCAACGGCGACGGATCGATTTACCGCTTCGACAACGCGCGTAAGGATAAAATCGACACGGGCGAAATCGGTTTGCGCGGCAAATTCAATACGGGTGCGGTAGAGCACGAATGGACCGCTGCCGCCAACCGTTTCCAATCCTCGCGCAAAAACGCTTACATCATGGATTGGGGCAACCAATATACGACCAACCTCTACAACCCGTCCCGCTATCCGCAACCCGCAGCCGCCGACCCGCTGTATTCGGGCAACGACATGGGCAATCCTGCCGTTACCGGCAAAACACGTCTGACCAGCTTCGCCTTGGGCGACACCTTCAGCCTTTGGGACAAACGCCTGCAATTCATGCTCGGGGCGCGCTGGCAGCAGGTGCATAACAAGGCTTACGCCTATAATACGGGCGCGCAAACCGAAAATTACAAAAAATCGCGCCTCAGTCCCGCCGTCGGCGCGGTGTACCGCATCACGCCGAATTGGTCGGTGTACGGCAACTACATCGAAAGCCTGGGACAAGGCGCGACCGCAGGCTCGACTGCCTCCATCAACGGCCGGGCCTACGCCGTCAGCAATGCCGGCGAATCGCTCAAACCCTATGTTTCCAAACAAAAAGAAATCGGCACGAAATTTGAAGCCAACGGCTTCGGCGCGGGATTGGCCCTGTTCCACACCGACAAACCGCGTTCGCTCTACGTTGTCGAAAACAACACCGCCCGTCTCACTTCCGAAGGCAAAGACCGCCACCAAGGTGCGGAAATCACCGTTTACGGCGAAGTTGCCCCGGGCGTGAAACTCTTGGGCGGTGTAACCCTGCTCGATGCCAAACAGAAATCCACCGGCTCGTCCTCGACCGACGGCAAACGCACCATCGGTGTGGCCAAAACCCAGGCCAACATCGGCTTGGAATGGGAAGTGCCGAAAGTGCAGGGGCTGGCGTTTGACGGACGCATGGTTTACACCGGTTCTTCCTACGCCGATGCGGCCAATACGCTTAAAGTCGGCGGCTGGACGCGCTTCGACATCGGCGCGCGCTACCGCACCCAAATCGGCAGGCACGAAGCCACCTTCCGCGCCCGCCTCGATAATGTTGCCAACAAGAAATACTGGGCATCCGTCGGCGGATACCCTAACAATGGCTACCTGAACGCCGGCACACCGCGCAGCTTCACCCTGTCGGCTTCGGTCGATTTTTAAGGGACGGGCGGCAAACGGCCTCCAACGGTCCAAAGGTCGTCTGAAACGTTTTCAGACGACCTTGGAGCCTGATGCGTCCGACTTTGCCCTACGCTTTCGGACAACCGCCGTAAAACTCCGCCTTTGCGGCATCGGCATCGACAACGGGCAATGGGTTTTGCCGCGCCGCCGCTTTCTCCGACATAACGTCAAACCCACCAAAAGGTCGTCTGAAACGTGTTCCAAATCCAAAACGCCACCTTCGCCATACCCGGCCGCTCGCTGCTGCACGACATCAGCGTCAACTTTTCCCCTAACCGCGTGTACGGCCTCATCGGCCATAACGGCTCGGGCAAATCCACGCTGTTGAAACTGCTCACCCGCCAGCATGAACCCGCAGGCGGCAGGATATTGCTGAACGACAAAGAAATACGCGCCTATTCCGCCCGCGCATACGCCAAAGAAGTCGCCTATCTTCCGCAGCACCTGCCCGCCGCCACCGCGTTGACCGCGCGCGAGCTGGTTATGATGGGGCGTTATGCCTGGAGCGGGCTTTTAGGGCGCACGAACGATGCGGACAGACAGGCGGTGGAACAGGCGTTGCGGCTGACGCATACGGAAAAATTTGCCGATCAAATCGTCGATACGCTTTCGGGCGGCGAACGTTCGCGCGTCTGGCTGGCGATGTGCCTGGCGCAGCAAAGCCGCTTTTTGCTGCTGGACGAACCGCTTGCCGCTTTGGACATCGCCCACCAAATCGACGTGATGGCACTGGTGCGCAAGCTGTCTCGCGATTTGGGTTTGGGCGTCATCATCGTCATCCACGACATTAATCTGGCGGCGCAGTATTGCGATGAACTGGTCGCGCTCAAACAAGGGCGGCTGCTGAAAACGGGCAGGCCGTCCGAAATCATGACGGCGCAAGTGTTGAAAGACATTTACAGCGTCGAGATGAACATCATCGCCCACCCCGAAAACGGCCGCCCCGTGGCATTGCCTTGAAAAATTCTTCCAAGAAGAACACGTCGTCTGAAAAGCCGGAATGTGCAGGTCGGATACCCGTATCCGACAAAACACAGATATTTCGGTTGCTTTGAACGGCACCGCCAATTTGAAAATATCGGATTCGAGAATCCGACCCACATTTTTCAGACGACCTTGACCCCAACCCCCGAAAGACTGCCGAACAAATGTCCCACCGCTTTTCAGACGACCTCCCCCACTTTGCCGCACGGCTGTTTCTCACCGCCGCCGCGCTGTTTGCCGTTTTTTCCCATGCCGCACCGCGTGTGGCGACTTCGGACTGGACGATAACCGAAACGCTGACGGCGATGGGGCATCCGCCCGTCGGTGTCGCCGACAGAAGGGTTTACGATACCTGGGTAAACTATCCGCCGCTGCCTGCCTCGGTGAAAGAGGCAGGTTTGCGCTTCCAGCCGAACCTGGAGAGGCTCTATCAGATCAAACCCGATTTCTTCGTACAATCTTCATGGTATGCCGCCGCCAAGCCGCAATTTGAAAAAATCGCGCCGGTACACGAGCTGGATTTCGGTACCCCAAAAGGCATCGAATACGCGCACACGCTGGATACGACGCGCAAACTGGGCAGGCTTATCGGCGATACGCCGGCTGCCGAAAAGCTGATACGCGACACGGAAAACCTGTTCGCCCGCGCCCGTCCCGTACTCGCCCCTTACCGCAACCGCCCCTTTGCGGCCGTCCAGTTTGCCGACGGCCGGCATTTGCGGATTTACAGCAAAACTTCGCTCTTTCAGGTCGTTTTCGACAAGCTGGGGCTGAAAAATGCATGGACGGGCAAGAGCAACGAATGGGGGTTTGAAAACATCACGCTGGTGGACTTGGCCAAGCTGCCGCCGGATACGGTGCTGATTATCGTCAAACCGCATCCGCAAAATACGCGGCCGGTATTGGAAAAAAGCACGCTTTGGAAAAGACTGCCGTTCAGCAGGCCGGAAAACCGCCGTATTTTCGAACCGTCGTGGAGCTACGGCGCACTACCCTCCATGCAACACTTCACTTTGCAACTGATGCGTTCGATGCCGTCTGAAACGGCATCCGCAAACAAGGAGGCCGCATGGTAAATATGTTCAGACGACCCCTGCCCCCGCTTGCCGTCCTGCTGCTTCTTTTGTGTGCGCTGACGGCATGGTGGATCTTGAAGCTGGAATGGACGCTGCCGTGGCTGCGGATTTTCGACCGCCCCGACACCCTGCCCCTGGACGCACTGATGGTGCAGAACAATACCCTGCCGCGTATGGCGATGGCGCTGCTCGCCGGCGGCAGTACGGCGGCGGCAACCATGCTGATGCAGCAGCTGATGCGCAATCCGCTCGCCTCTGACGGCACGCTGGCAGTCAGCAGCGGCGCACAGACGGCACTGGTGGCGGCAACCGTATTCGCCCCCTCCTTCCTCTCCTACGGCACGTCCGCCGTGGCTTTTGCCGGTGCGGCGGCGGCCTTGGGCGCAGTCTTGTGGCTGTCGTCCCGGCGCGGCCTGCAACCGCTTACCGTCGTGCTGGCAGGCCTGGTGGTCAGCCTCTATCTCGGCTCGCTGACGGGCATTGTGATGCTGTTTTTCAGCGAAGAGACGCGCGGCGTGATGCAGTGGGGCAGCGGCTCGCTGGTGCAGGACAGTTGGCGCGACACGCTGGGACTTTTGTGGCGCGTCGCCGCAACCGCCCTGTTTACAGCCTTTCTGATCAAACCGCTGACCATCATGAGCCTGGGTGACACGCAGGCGGAATCGGTGGGCGTCCCTGTCAAAAAAATCCGCCTGCTCTCGTTGGCAGCGGCGGCCTTTTTGGGCGCAAGCGTGGTCGGCTTCGTCGGCATGATGGGCTTTGCCGGACTGGCGGCGGCCACGCTGGTACGGCAGACGGGCGTGCGCACACTGCCCATGCGCCTGATCTGTTCCTTCATCATCGGCGCACTGCTTTTGATGCTGACTGACAACAGCCTGATGCTGCTGAAGCACTATCGCGGCATAGACCTGCCTGCCGGTGCAGTAACGGCACTCATCGGCGCGCCGCTTCTGCTGTGGCTGATGATGAAAACCCCGTCCCGTCCTTCTTTTCAGACGGCCTCCGACACCGCGCCTGCCGCGCTGCATACCTCGCGCCTGTTGCGCCTGCTGCCGCTGATTGCCATTGCCGCAGCGGTATTGGCCCTGACCGTCGGACGCTACGATGAAACCCTGCGCCTGACCATAGACCCCGAATATTTCGTATTCCGCTATCCGCGCGTGATGCTTGCCGCCGCCACTGGCACCATGCTCGCGCTGACCGGCGTGATGCTGCAAAGGCTGACGCAAAATCCGATGGCAGGCCCCGAGCTTTTGGGCATCAGTTCCGGCACGGCATTCGGCGCGATGGCCTGCGTCATGCTGTTCGGCATCACTTCGGGCAGCGGCTGGTTTTGGCTGGTCGGAGTGATTTCCGCACTGGCATCCTTGGGACTGTTGATGCTGTTCAACCGCAAAAACGGGCTGGCTCCCGAAAAAATCCTGCTTACCGGCATGGCGCTGGCCGCACTCGCCGATGCCGCCATCCGCATTTGGACGGCAAGCGGCGATTTCCGCGTACAACTGCTTTTATTGTGGATGTCAGGTTCGACCTATCAGGCAACGCCCGAATCCGCCCTTACCGTCGGCCTCCTCGCCGTCGCCTCGCTCCTCCTCATCCTCCCGCTGCAACGCTGGCTCGGACTGCTCAGCCTGAACGCGACAATCGCCCGCTCCGTCGGCATCAACGTCCCCCTCGCACGGCTGGTGCTGATCGTCTCAAGCGCAGCGTTAACCGCCTTATCCACCCTGCTTATCGGCCCCTTGAGCTTCGTCGGACTGCTTGCGCCGCATCTGGCCCGTATGCTCGGCGCACGCCTGCCCAAACAGCAACTTGCCGCCGCCGCACTCATCGGCGCATCGGTTATGATGACGGCCGACTGGCTGGGCAGGCAGGTAATGTTCCCTTACGAAGTCCCTGCCGGAATGATGGCCACGCTCATAGGCGGCGCATATTTCATGATGATGATGCGCAAGCTTTAATGGGAACGAAGATACAAAAAGGTCGTCTGAAAACAGTTTCAGACGACCTTTTTCTATTTCATGCATTAATCAATAATAAAAATCTAACAAAAATCAAATCCCAATTAATAATAACAATATTAAATTGAAGTCATAGTTCCAATAGTCAAAATCTTTCTGTATAGTCCTTTTCATAGCTTAAACAAAAGGAAAAATAAATGTCGATACAAGAAATTTATGAATGCCAAGAAACCGGCTACGAATATGCTTTTCGGCAAATCGTTTTATAAACCACTGACCATTTCACAAAGGAAATTATTATGACTGTCTCTAAATGCCCCGTAACCCACCTGACCATGAACAACGGCGCGCCCGTTGCCGACAATCAAAACAGCCTGACGGCTGGTCCGCGCGGCCCGTTGCTGGCGCAGGATTTGTGGCTGAATGAAAAACTCGCCGACTTCGTGCGCGAAGTCATCCCCGAACGCCGTATGCACGCCAAAGGTTCGGGCGCGTTCGGTACGTTTACCGTAACACACGACATCACAAAATACACCCGCGCCAAAATCTTCAGCGAAGTCGGCAAGCAAACTGAGATGTTCGCCCGTTTCACCACCGTGGCAGGCGAGCGCGGCGCAGCCGATGCGGAACGCGACATCCGCGGCTTTGCGTTGAAGTTCTATACCGAAGAAGGCAACTGGGATATGGTCGGCAACAACACGCCCGTATTCTTCCTGCGCGATCCGCGCAAATTCCCCGACCTGAACAAAGCCGTCAAACGCGACCCGCGCACCAATATGCGCTCCGCTACGAACAACTGGGACTTCTGGACGCTGCTGCCCGAAGCCCTGCACCAAGTCACCATCGTCATGAGCGACCGCGGCATTCCCGCCAGTTACCGCCATATGCACGGCTTCGGTTCGCATACTTACAGCTTCTGGAACGAAGCGGGCGAGCGTTTTTGGGTGAAATTCCATTTCCGCACCCAGCAAGGCATTAAAAACCTGACCGACAAAGAAGCTGCGAAAATCATCGGAGACGACCGCGAAAGCCACCAACGCGACTTGTACGAAGCCATCGAACGCGGCGAGTTTCCGAAATGGACGATGTACATCCAAGTCATGCCTGAAGCCGATGCGGAAAAAGTGCCTTATCATCCGTTTGACTTGACCAAAGTTTGGCCGAAAAAAGACTATCCGCTGATTGAAGTGGGCGAATTTGAGTTGAACCGCAATCCCGAAAACTTCTTCGCCGATGTGGAACAATCCGCCTTCGCACCGAGCAACCTTGTTCCCGGTATCGGCGCCAGCCCCGACAAAATGCTGCAAGCCCGTTTGTTCAATTACGCCGACGCGCAACGTTACCGCCTGGGCGTAAACTTCCGCCAAATCCCCGTCAACCGCCCGCGTTGTCCCGTCCACAGCAACCAGCGCGACGGACAAGGCCGCGCCGACGGCAACTACGGCAGCCTGCCGCACTACGAACCCAACAGCTTCGGCCAATGGCAGCAACAGCCCGACTTCGCCGAACCGCCTTTGAAAATCAGCGGCGACGCGGCGCACTGGGACTACCGTCAAGACGATGACGACTATTTCAGCCAACCGCGCGCCTTGTTTAACCTGATGAACGACGCGCAGAAACAGGCTTTGTTCGACAACACCGCCGCCGCCATGGGCGACGCCCCCGACTTCATCAAATACCGCCACATCCGCAACTGCCACCGTTGCGACCCCGCCTACGGCGAAGGCGTGGCGAAAGCCTTGGGGCTGACCGTTGAAGATGCGAAAGCCGCCCGCGCGACCGACCCCGCACTGGGTCAGCCCGGTTTGCTGTAAATGGGAGGAGCTATGTGGATAGAGATTGAAGCGTTGTTATCCCACGCAATCCGATACCGCAAACCGCTGACTTAGGCGTGATACGCAAATAAGGAAGTATTGTTAAGCATCCTTTTGGGATTGATTAAAAAGGTCGTCTGAAAACCTGGTTTCCTAGTTTTCAGACGACCTTTTACCATTCAAATCAAGCTTTATTCAACCGTAACCGATTTCGCCAGATTGCGCGGTTTGTCCACGTCCGTGCCGCGTGCGAGGGCGGCGTGGTAGGACAGGAGCTGCACGGGGATGGTATGCACGATCGGCGAGAGTACGCCGACGTGTCGCGGGGCGCGGATGACGTGCACGCCGTCGGTGGCGTTGAAATTGCTGTCCAAATCGGCAAAGACGAAGAGTTCGCCGCCGCGTGCGCCGACTTCCTGCATATTGGCTTTGACTTTGTCCAGCAAGCCGTCGTTCGGTGCGATGACGACGACGGGCATGTTTTCGTCCACCAATGCCAGCGGGCCATGTTTCAATTCGCCTGCGGGATAGGCTTCGGCGTGGATGTAGGTGATTTCTTTCAGCTTCAACGCGCCTTCGAGAGCGATCGGGAAGTGGATGCCTCGACCTAAAAACAGTGCGCTGTTTTTCTTGGCGAATTTTTGCGCCCACGCGGCGATTTGCGGCTCAAGGTTGAGGGCGTGTTGGATGCTGCCGGGCAGTTGGCGCAGTTCTTCGACGTATTCATGCGCTTTTTCGGCGGAAACAAAGCCGCGTTGTTTGCCCAGCGTTACCGCCAAGCCGAACAATACAACCAGTTGCGTGGTGAACGCTTTGGTAGAGGCAACGCCGATTTCTGCGCCGGCACGGGTGTACAGCACCAATTCGCTTTCGCGCGGCAGGGCGGATTCCATGACGTTGCAGATGGACAGGCTGTGTTTGTGTCCTAAAGACTGCGCGTATTTCAGGGCTTCCATCGTGTCCAAGGTTTCGCCGGATTGGGAAATGGTGATGACCAATTGTTTTGGATCGGCAATCACGTCGCGGTAGCGGTATTCGCTGGCGATTTCGACATCGGTCGGGATTTTGGCGATGGATTCGAGCCAGTATTTAGAGGTCAGCGCGGCGTAGTAGGACGTGCCGCAGGCAAGGATTTTGATGCTGCGGATGTCGTCGAACACTTCGCGTGCGTTCGCGCCGAAGTTTTCAGGTTCGAAGCCACCGTCAAGGAAGACTTCGGCGGTATCGGCGATGGCACGCGGCTGTTCGTGGATTTCTTTTTGCATGAAGTGGCTGTACGGGCCCAACTCCAGCGAAGCGAGCGACAATTCGGATACTTTGACTTTGCGTTGGGTGTCGGCACCGGTTTTGTCGATGAGTTTTTCGATGCCGTTCGCGCTCAATACGGCGATGTCGCCGTCTTCCAAATAGGCAATGCGGCGGGTAAAGGCGATGACGGCGGAAACGTCGGAGGCGATGAAGGTTTCTTGGTCGCCCAATGCCACCAAGAGCGGGCAGCCCATGCGTGCGACCACCATTTCTTCGGGTTTGTCCTGCGCCATCACGGCGATGGCATACGCGCCGTGGAAACGGGCGGTAGCTGCGCGGACGGCTTCAAACAGTTTACCGCCGTTTTGGGTGTATTCGTGATTGACGCTGTGGGCGATGACTTCGGTATCGGTTTGCGATTCGAAGGTGTAACCCAAGGCTTTGAGGCGTTCGCGTTCAGCTTCGAAGTTTTCGATGATGCCGTTGTGGACGACGGCAATCATGCCGCCGGAGATGTGGGGGTGGGCGTTGGGTTCGGTTACGCCGCCGTGGGTTGCCCAGCGGGTATGGCCGATGCCGATGTGTCCGAACACGCCTTTTTCGCGCGCGGCGTCTTCCATCAGCTGCACGCGGCCGACACGGCGCACGCGCTTGATTTTGCCGTCTGTATTCACGGCGATACCCGACGAGTCGTAGCCCCGATATTCAAGGCGTTTGAGACCGTCGGTCAGAAAATCGACTACATTGTGATTGGCGCGGATGGCGCCGACGATACCGCACATATAAGTTCCTTAGTATCTAAAGTTGAAAAAAGGCAAGACGCCGGCTTCCGTACGCCTTGCCCGCACATTATATCAGAGCGAAATATATCATACTGAATTATAAGGGGTAGCTTTAGAAAGCTGACTACATCCTTTACCTAGACATCTATTTAATAACAAGGTTCATCTTTCAATATGTTATTTTCCTTCTTACCCTGTTTTCCAAGGGTAATTTTCGTAAAATTGTTGACAATATTGACCGTTTTCACATGAAAATTTGCGCTGAATCGAATTTTTTACACTCTCTCGTTTCAAATTTCTAGTTTAATTACTTAGAATATATAACCAATTTATTTTAAAATAATGGAATTTTCAAAAATATTTTTATATTTTATTGACTATATATACCAAATAATAAAATTCTCAAAAAAATAATGTCAACAATTTTCATCAAAACTGCTTGGCAGGCAAAAAAATTAGGTTTATATTGCTTTCCACAAATTCATCATCCTTTCCAATCTAATCCACAGGGAGCATAAAATGACCGATTTGAACGCCTTGTTTGCCAACCTCAAACAACGTAACCCCAATCAAGAGCCGTTTCACCAAGCGGTTGAAGAAGTATTCATGAGCTTGGGCCCGTTTTTGGCAAAAAACCCGAAATACACCCAACAAAACCTGCTTGAACGCATCGTCGAACCTGAACGCGTCATTATGTTCCGCGTCACTTGGGTGGACGACAAAGGACAAGTCCAAGTCAACCGCGGTTACCGTATTCAAATGAGCTCCGCCATCGGCCCTTACAAAGGCGGCTTGCGCTTCCACCCGACCGTCGATTTGGGCGTATTGAAATTCCTCGCCTTTGAACAAGTGTTCAAAAACGCCCTGACCACCCTGCCTATGGGCGGCGGTAAAGGCGGTTCCGACTTCGACCCCAAAGGCAAATCCGACGCCGAAGTGATGCGTTTCTGCCAAGCCTTTATGAACGAACTCTACCGCCACATCGGCCCGAACACCGACGTACCTGCGGGCGACATCGGCGTAGGCGGCCGCGAAATCGGTTTCCTCTTCGGACAATACAAAAAAATCCGCAACGAATTTGCCTCCGTCCTGACCGGCAAAGGCCTCGAATGGGGCGGCAGCCTTATCCGTCCGGAAGCGACCGGCTACGGTACTGTGTACTTCGCCCAATCCATGCTGCAAACGCGCGGCGATTCGATTGAAGGCAAACGCGTGCTGATTTCCGGCTCCGGCAACGTCGCACAATACGCCGCCGAAAAAGCCATCCAGCTGGGCGCGAAAGTGCTGACCGTTTCCGACTCCAACGGCTTCGTCCTCTTCCCCGACAGCGGCATGACCGAAGACCAACTCGCCGCGCTTATCGAGCTGAAAGAAGTCCGTCGCGAACGTGTTTCCACCTATGCCAAAGAACAAGGTTTGAAATACTTTGAAAACCAAAAACCGTGGGGCGTTGCCGCCGAAGTCGCCCTGCCCTGCGCGACCCAAAACGAATTGGACGAAGAAGCCGCCAAAACCTTGCTGGCAAACGGCTGCTACGTCGTTGCCGAAGGTGCAAACATGCCTTCTACTTTGGGCGCGGTCGAGCAGTTCGTCAAAGCGGGCATCCTGTATGCGCCGGGCAAAGCCTCCAACGCCGGCGGCGTGGCAACTTCAGGCTTGGAAATGAGCCAAAACGCCGTCCGTCTAGCTTGGAGCCGCGAAGAAGTCGACCAACGCCTATTCGACATCATGCAAAGCATCCACGAATCCTGCCTGAAATACGGCACTGAAAACGGCAAAACCAACTACGTCAACGGCGCGAACATCGCCGGTTTCGTCAAAGTCGCCGATGCGATGCTGGCGCAAGGCATCGTGTAAGTCTGATTCTCCTGACTTTAAAATGTGGAAAGGTCGTCTGAAAACCTTGAATCGGGGTTTTCAGACGACCTTTTTTATAGCCTGAGGGCAAATTTCTTGTTACAGTCTGTCCATTACCATTTATATTTATTAGGAGCCATTATGCTGAGCCGTTATGTTTTTTTATCTGCCTGCCTCCTCTCTTGCGCCACCTTCGCACAAACCTTGTCCCAAACCCTGCCCAACGGTCTGAAAATCATCGTCAAAGAAGACCGCCGCGCACCTGTCGCCGTTTCCCAGATTTGGTACAAAGTCGGCAGCGTGGATGAGAAACCGGGCAAAAGCGGATTAAGCCACGCCTTAGAACACATGATGTTCAAAGGTACGCCTTCCGTACCATCAGGCGAATACAGCAGCCGCATCGCCCGTTTGGGCGGCGATGACAATGCCTATACCAACCGCAGCGAAACGGTATATTACGCCAATATCGCCTCTGCCAACTTGCCCGAAGTCCTCAAACTTGAAGCCGACCGGATGCACAACCTCAATTTCAGCGATAAAGAGTTCGCTAACGAAATGAACGTTATCCGAGAAGAACGCCGCCAGCGTACAGAAGACGATGCCGACGGGAAGATGTGGGAACAAATCTACCTGAACAGCTTCACCCTGCCCTCCATGAAAGCCTCCGTTATCGGCTATATGGAAGACCTGCACACCTTGCGTGCCGACGATTTGCGTGCTTGGTACAAACAATTTTACGCACCCAATAATGCCGTTTTGGTCATCGTCGGCGATGTCGATGCCAAACAGACCCTGCGCACGGCGGCAGGATTGTTCGGCAAAATACCGCGTAAATCTTTGCCTGAACGGAACAACCTGAAAGCCGAACCGGTCAAACGCGCACCTTCCTTTGCCCAAGCTTCCTCTCCCGTTACCCGTCAACCGTTGGCTGCCATCAGCTGGCGCGTTCCCTCCCTCTCCCGCCTTGACGACAAGCTGCCTTACGCCTTGGATGTACTGACCGACGTTTTGGCGGGCAATACCTCCAGCCGTTTGGACAAAAACCTCGTGCGAGACAAACAAAGTGCGTTAAGCGCAAATGCCCATTACGACCTGCTCAGCCGCGAAATGCCGCTTTTCGGCGTATTTGGAATGCCTGCTGAAAACGTATCCGCCGAGACCCTGCTTACGCAGATGAAGTCCGAAATCAAAGACATCGCCGACAACGGCATCAGCAAAGAAGAGCTCGACCGCATCAAAGCACAGGCATTGGCGGGCGAAATCTACGCGCGCGACTCCATGGTTTCACAAGCTTCGCTGATGGGTCGTTTGGAAGCACGCGGGTTCAAATATTCCGATGAAGCCGCAATCCGCCGCCGCATACAGGCCGTAACCGCCGAAGAAGTACAAAAAGCCGCACAAATGCTGACGGACGACCGTTCAAGTACCGTCATCATCATGCCGGAATCCGCCCCTCCCGCACCGGCAGACTATACGGCAGTAAAAAAGCCTGAAAAACAATGACAAACCGTTTTCAGACGACCTCTTGCTGTGCGATAATGCCAAACGATAACATCTTAACGTGATTGCTAAGATAAAATTTACCGTGTTCCATTATCACCCTGGCAAAACATCCTTCTTACACAGAGGTCGTCTGAAAATGAAATCCTCCTTTTCCTCCGTTTTCCGTACCGCGCTGACCGTCTCTTCCGTTCTGATCCTCAGTGCGTGTCCAAGCAACACTTCCCCCGTCAACCCGCCGCGGCACAACACCCAAATTACCCCTCCCCCCAAACCGCAGGCAGTCGTTGCTTTAGCACTCGGCGGCGGCGCATCCAAAGGGTTTGCCCATATCGGCATCATCAAAGCCCTCAAACAAAACGGCATCCCCGTCAAAATCATTACCGGTACGTCGGCAGGCGCCATCGTCGGCAGCCTGTATGCCTCCGGCGCAAGTCCCGACCGTTTGGAATTGGAAGCCGAAATTCTCGGCTCAACCGATTTGGTCGATCTGACCCTATCCACCAGCGGCTTTATCAAAGGACAAAAACTGCAAGACTACATCAACCGCAAAGTCGGTAACCGCCCGATTCAAGACTTCCCGATTAAATTCGCCGCCGTCGCCACCGACTTCGAATCTTCCAAAGCCGTCGCCTTCAACCGCGGCAATGCCGGACAGGCAGTCCGCGCATCCGCCGCCATCCCCAACGTGTTCCAACCCGTCCTGATCGGCGGCCGTCGATACGTTGACGGCGGACTGACCCAGCCCGTACCCGTCAGCGCGGCAAAAAAACAGGGAGCAAACTTCATCATCGCCGTTGATATTTCCGACAGGCCGTCTAAAAACCTCAAACAAGGCTTTTTCTCCTACCTCGACCAATCCATCAACGTCATGTCGCAATCGGCCCTGCAACATGAATTAAGCCAAGCAAATGTCATCATCCATCCCCAAGTCTTGGACTTAGGCGCGGTCGGCGGCTTCAGCCAAAAACAACGTGCCATTGCCGAGGGAGAACGTGCCGCGAAAGCCGCCATTCCTGAAATACGGCGCAAACTGGCTGCATACCGCTACTAAGCCTTTAGTGCTTTATGCAAATAAAAAGGTCGTCTGAAAATGGGAAACTGTTTTCAGACGACCTTTGTTTAAGGAAGATGCTTCGTTCTTTATTGCGGGAGCTGCCTTTGTTTTAAACGGAAGCCATCAAGATAAAAGGGATATAAACATGAACCGTATTTAAAAAAGGTCGTCTGAAAACCGTATGGGCTTTTCAGACGACCTTTCGATATTGTGCCTTGAAGCTTACAAGGTACCGTAAGAGTGCAGGCCGCTCAGGAACATATTGACGCCGATGAAGGCAAAGGCGGTAACGAACAGTCCGATGACTGCCCACCATGCGAGGATTTTGCCGCGCCAGCCGGCGACGAGGCGCAGGTGCAGCCAGACGGCGTAGTTGAGCCAGACGATGAATGCCCAAGTTTCTTTCGGGTCCCAGCTCCAGTAGCGTCCCCATGCGTCAGCCGCCCACAGTGCGCCGAGGATGGTGGCGATGGTGAAGAACAGAAAGCCGACGGCGATGGCTTTGTACATGACTTCTTCGATGACTTGCGAAGGCGGCAGCGATGATTTTTTGCCGACGTTTTCGTTTCTCAATGCCCAAAGTTCGGCGATGCCGAGCATGGCGGCAATACAGAATGCGCCGTAGCCGATGAAGTTAGCAGGAACGTGGATTTTCATCCACCATGATTGCAGGGCGGGAATCAGGGGTTGGATGGTGTGTGCTTCGCGGGAAAAGCTGTACCAAAGGACGAAGCCGACGACGATTGCCATGAAGCTGAAGACGAAGCCGCCGAGTTTTTGTACGGCAAAACGGGCTTCGTAGTAGAGGTACATCAGGGCGGTGATGACGAGGAAGAGGATGAAGACTTCGTAGAGGTTGGAAACGGGGATGTGTCCTGCGTCAGGGCGCAGGAGGTAGCTTTCGTGCCAGCGCACTAAAAGCCCGGTAAAGCCTGCGACGGCAGACACCCAGGCAAAGACGGAACCCATGCCGAGCAGGGTGTTGGTGGCGACGTTTTTGCGTTGTGCCAACACGGCGCCGGTGATGTAGGCGAAGAGTGCGAAGAAGACGAAGGCGCATTGCCACATAATCGCGGACTGGCTGCTGAGGAAGTATTTGAGCAGGAAGCCGTCGGAATGCGTGATTTCGCCATCGTAGAGCATGACGGCGCCGTATGCGAGGACGGCACACAAGGGGACAAACCAGCGCATGGGTTTGAAAAACCAGCCTAAAAAGACGGTAATGCCCGCGCTTGCCCACAAAATCACCATTTCGTAGATGTCCATGGCGTGCTGAATGCGGGTTTGGGCGAAGAATGCGCCGGCTGCGGTCAAGAGGGCGAATAGGCAGTCAACCGTATTCAGGGACTTGAGGAACGATTTGTGCGTCAGCAGCTCGTGTTCGGGTAGGGGGTTATGGTTATGCGTCATGGTTCAAATCTTTCGCCAGTCGTTGCAGGCTTTGTGTATGTTGCGGAAACTCTTTTTGCAGGTCGCGCTCGTTGCGGCTGGAAGACATGGCAAAGCGGATGTGGTCGTCTGAAAACAGAACCCACGCGCGTTTCTCGCGGATGTAGAACATAAATATCGTGCCGAGAACCAGCAAAACAGAGCCTAAATAGACTAAAAATGCACCGGGCGAACGGGTCATTTGCAAGCCGGAGGAGCGGACTTCTTCAAAGCCGTCCAGTTGCAGGAGCATGGGGGCGGGGTATTCGGTCAGGCCGGTATAGGCGTCCATGCTGTGCAGCAGGAAGCGGTTGCGCGCTTCGTCTTGAGGCCATGCGGGCAGCTTGTATTTTTGGATGGTTTCTTCCAATACGGCGTTCATGACGCCGAACAGCATTTCGTAAAAATATCCCTGCATTTTTTCCTGCTGCTCTTTGGGGATGTTTTTGGTGATAAATTCGTCCAACGCCAAATAGCCGCCTTTCGCAAAAATGCCCAAGGTGTTTTCGGCGGCAAGGGTGAATTGCTCGCGGATGTTGTCGGGCGCGTTCAAGGTCGCGTTGCGGATGACGGCTTTGCGTGCGGCTTCGTCTTTCAAGAGTTCGCGCATCGCCATGAAGGTATCGGGTTTGAAAGTCTTATCGGCAGGAATGCGCAGCCAACGGTATTGCTGTTCCAGGCCTGTGCGCGTACCGGTGATGAAGAAATAATCCTGTTCCTGCTTAACGGGCAGCATGTAGTTTTTATATTCGACAGCCTGACCCGCTTTGTCGCGGATTCGGTAAACAACGGACGGGCCGATGTTGGTGTATTTTTTGTTTTCTTGAGAGACGGCGCGCACGTCGTTAATCGCTGATTGCAGGGTTTGCTCTTTTTCAGACGACTTGCTCATGTCTTCCACGTTCATAGACGTGAATTGGTCAAACTCCAGTTTGTAGGACGTATTGCCGATGTCGAGCGGGAAGTCGCGCATAGATGTCGCCCTGAGCGTTACCGGCTCGCGGCTTGGGTTGCCCAAGTTCCAGGCTTTGAACTTCAAATCGGAGCCGCCGTCGGCAAAGCTCGCTTGATAGATGGTGATGCCGTGCAGCGTCAGCGGATGATTGACGCGGATGGTGTGTTCGGATTTTTTGCCGCTTTCCTTGTCGGTAATTTCCAAATCGCTGGCAAAATCACGCGGCATCCCGGTATTGTAAAAGTCGATGTGGAATTTCTTCAGCTTCACTTCAAACGGCAAATCCTGAACCAGCATCCCGTTGTCGGCATTGAGAAAGACCACGTCCGCGCTTTGCCCTTCGGTAATGTTCACATTGCCGCGGAACGACAGGTTCGACGTACCCAAAATGCTTTCCGGTTTGAAGTCTTTGGCATAGACGGAATGGTTGTCCGGCACGACGCGTCCGGTCAGCATACCGATTTTCAGCAGGAGGTTGCTGTCTATCAAGCCGCCCAAGCAAATCACAATCAGCGCAGTATGGGCAAAGATATACCCCCACTTGTTCATCGCCCCTTTTTTAGCAGCAACCAAAACCGATCCGTCTTCGCGCGTTACGGTTTTGCAGCTGAAGCCTTGTACTTCGAGATAACGCCGGGCGATTTCAGACGACATCTTGCCTTCCAACACAGTCGAATGGCGCATCGCCGCCAATGATTTTTCTTTGGCGTTTTCACGGAACGATTTGATTTCGCGGAGAAAAGGCGGAACATTGCGAATCAGGCACAAGCTGGTCGATATCACCAAAAACATCATGATGACCACAAACCAAGCGGACGCATAAACATCGTACAAGCCTAAAAAATTGAAAATCTGCGACCAAAACGGACCGAATTTCACAACATAATTGACCTGCGGCTGGTTTTGCTGCAACACCGTCCCGATAACCGAAGCGACACCCAAAAGACTGAGCAAGGCAACGGCAAAACGCATGGAGCTTAAAAAAGCGAACCAAGGTTTGCGGATAAGGGGGACGGATGAAGAGGATTTGCTCATAGCGGTTTGATTTGATAAAGAATACGGGGATGGTCGGGATCCGGAAGAGGCCCGATTATCGAACGGCACGAAAAATAGATATGATGGGGCAAAAAGCCAAAGGCTGCCATTTGAAAATACTTATTGCCTCAAAAGCGGCGGCATACCATCGCACAAGGTCGTCTGAAAACAATTGCCCAAGAGCAAGCGTTTTCAGACGACCTTGATATTCACATCATCCGCAAACAGACGGATTGACAGGAATCAATGCAGACCTTGGATGAAGTTGGAAACCGCATTCAACTCTTCTTCGGTCAGGCGTTTGGCAATATCTTCCATAATCGCGTTTTTGCGTTGTCCGGATTTATAAGCCTTCATTTGATCGACCACATAAGACATATGTTGGCCGCCTAAGCGCGGATATGCGCCGATTTCGGTACCGCCGCCCGGAATACCCGCGCCGCTGGGGCCGTGGCAGGACATACAGGCAGGAACTTTTTTATCCACCAAACCGCCTCGGTAGATTTTGCCGCCCAAAACAGGATCATTTTGTTTCGGGTTAGCCTCGCCGGATTTGGCCTGTTGTTTGGCATAGAATGCGGATACATTCAGAATGTCTTGCTCGGACAGGTTCATCACCATAGGTTTCATCACAGCGGCGGAACCGTTTGTACGTTTGCCTTCTTTAATGTCCAAGGTTTGACGGTAGATATAGGCACTGTGTTGCGCGGCGAGCTTTGGATACATGGCGATACCGCTGTTGCCGTCCGCCGCATGACATGCCGCACAAATGGTAGTAGCCACTTCTTTGCCTTTTGCAATATCCGCTTTCGGGGCAGCGACAGCCGCGCCGGCAGCCAAAACCAAGGCCGCTAAAGTCAATCGTTTCATGGAGTGCTCCTGATTACAGCATTGCATACCGCGACAATGCCTTTTTTATACTCAAAACGCCGGATAAATTTTACCCGATAAAAACCGATAATTCTATAAACGTGCTATTCTATACTAGATTTACATTAAATTACTACCATGTTTCGCAACATGGACACGGCAAATTCCGCCACTCCGTCTCAGGGAACAAGGAAATACGGATGAACCTCTTTCAGAACGCCAAATTCTTCACTACCGTCAACCATCTCAAAGACCTGCCCGACACACCCGCAGAAATCGCATTTGTCGGGCGCAGTAACGCAGGCAAATCCAGCGCGATCAATACCCTGACCAACCATGTCCGGCTCGCCTACGTTTCCAAAACGCCGGGGCGAACCCAACACATCAATTTCTTCGAATTGAGCAACGGCAGCTTTATGGTCGATTTGCCGGGTTACGGCTATGCACAAGTTCCCGAAGCCATCCGCACGCATTGGGTCAAACTCTTGGGCGACTACCTCCAACAACGGCGCCAGCTCATCGGCTTGGTGTTGATTATGGATGCGCGCCACCCATTGAAAGAGCTGGATTTGAGGATGCTGGACTTTTTCCACATCACCGGCCGCCCTGTGCATATTTTGTTGTCGAAAGCCGACAAGCTGTCGAAAAACGAGCAAATCAAAACTTTAGGCTCAGTCAAAAAATCGCTCAAACCCTATATGACCCGTCAACGCATCAGCGTACAACTATTTTCCAGCCTTAAAAAGCAAGGCATCGAAGAAGTCAACCAAGTCGTTGGAGCATGGTTTGCTACGCATCAAGAAGAAATGGACAACTTGAATATCGGAAATCCGGAAAATTCCGAGTCATTGTAATCGGTCGTCGTATGGTCTGCATTGACGGGACGCAAATCCGTACTGTTCCTGTTGTATTTAACACGAAAGGTCGTCTGAAAACGCTTGGTAGTGATTCAGACGACCTTTATCACTTCCCCAGCCTACCACCTGCCCGATGCTTACCTTGTTGAGGAAGATAGCAAAGCAAAGAGTGGCAACCCATTATAAAAAGGTCGTCTGAAAAGCCTTTAGCCTTTCAGACGACCTTTTATCTGCTGATAATCCTATTGCGCCTTAGTTTCAGTTACAAAGCCGATTTTACTGATACCGGCTTCACGCGCAGCTTCGAGCGCCTTATTGACGTATTCGTACTCGACTGCTTTATCAGCCGCAATTGCTACGATCGTATCCGCATTTTCCTGCTTCTCGGTTTTCAAACGTGAAATCACCGTATCAATATCGACTTTAGTCGCAGAATCACCACCGACATAGTAGCTGCCGTTGGCATCTATCGTCAGTCGCAGCGGGTCTTTAGGCTGCTTTTCCTTCTGCTTTGCCGCTTTTTCCGAAGCGGTCGGCAATTCCAAAGGAATCGAGTGGGTCAATACGGGCATGGTGATCATGAAAACGATCAACAACACCAGCATAACATCGACCAAAGGCGTAACGTTGATGTCCGACATCGGCGCGTCATCGCCGGAATTCATTGAGCCGAATGCCATAATTTAGTCCTTTTGATTCAACAGGCGGACGTGTAAATCGTGTGCGAAAGCGTCCATATCTTGAGAGAGGGTTTTCTTACCGCGATTGAGGAAGTTGTACGCCAAAACAGCAGGAATGGCGACAAACAAACCGGCAGCAGTAGATACCAACGCCTCACCAATCGGACCGGCAACGGCAGCAATACTCATTTGTCCGCTTTGACCGATATTGATTAAAGCATGGTAAATTCCCCAAACCGTACCGAATAAGCCGATAAATGGAGCGGTTGCACCAATGGATGCCAAAGCAGTCATACCGTAGTCAAACTGGCGCATGGCTTGCTCCATACTGTTTCGGATCTGAATGACGAGGTATTCGTTCAAAGGCAGTTCGGTAGTAAGTGTTTTCGCATTGCTTTGACGATAGCTTTGGTAGGCACGCAGGGATTCGTCCGCCACACGGCTCATCGGTGAATCGATGCTTTTCACTTTTTGTACCGCTTCCGACAGCGTAAAAGCATTTAGCATTTGCGTTTTTACTTCAGCATTGGCACTTTTGGCTTTTTTCAGTTTGATAGTGCGCAGGATAATCAGGCACCAAGTAACAATGCTCATCACCAGCATCAGTACGAATACACTAATCAGGACGAAATCGCCTGATTCAAACACTAATTTCAAATCCATAATTTTTCCAGATTAAAAATAAAATTAAAAAATTTCTTTTTTGTCAAAATACAGGTAATTCGCGTTCATTTACTGAAGTTGGAAATTAATTTTACCCCGGTATTCTGTCAAACGGTTTGTAGGGTATCTGCTGCCGGCGGCAGTAGCTGCCTTCCTTGCTGCATTATCCAAACGTTGGAATCCGCTACTTTTAGTTACGGTAACTTTTACAACCTTACCACCGGGCTGAACAAGAATAGATAAATGAACTACTCCTTCCTCCCCATTTTCTAGAGAGAGGGGCGGGTAAGCTGGTGTAGGCAGGAAACCTTTATCTACGACAGCAGGAGGGCCACCGCTTCCACCTCCTGCACCTCCGCCGCTACCGGTACCTGATCCATGCTCACCTTTGGCACCGCCACTGCCTGATCCACTGCCCTCACCGCGTCCGCTGCCGGTACCTTTCGTACCGCCACCACTTCCTTTACCCTCACCGTGAAGGGCCTTACCTTCTCCACTGCCTTTTCCGTTTTCCGCAGTATTCGGACCGGTTTTAGTACCGGTGTATTCCGAAGCTTGAGGTGCAGGCTTGGATTCTGTTTTAGGTTCAGGCTTAGGCTCTGGGCGTGGCTCCGGTTTAGGCTCAGGTTTGGGTTCCGGCTTAGGTTCAGGTTTCGGTTTTTCAACCGGCTTCGGCTTCTCTTTAGGCTGCTGGATATCAGCATCCTCTTTTTTCGTCACCACCGGCTTGATAACAGGCTTTGTAGGCTCAACCGGCTTGGGTTTCGGTTTTGGCTTTTCAGGCTCAGGGATCTTTTCCGGAGCCGCCGGCGCACCTTCGCCCTCAGGACTACCGTCTCCACCACCATCGCCGCCCAAATCTGCCAAATCGACAAACTCAATATTCATCATTTCCGGCACAGGCGGCTTGTGTGCTTGCCATAACAACGCGACCAAACCCGCGTGGATTAAAACCACCGAGATGACGACTGCTGGAGTTAAAATTCGTTCTTTATTCATAATCAACGCATGATAATAGCAACAATTTGTGTTTGCAACCCATTTTTACATTTGTTTTTTAGTGAATATCCATTTAAAAATATTTCCTCATTTTAATATCATACGCATGATTTTTTGATATTGCTATTCATTATCATAGCAGGCAAAAGAAAAAGAGGACTTAATGCCTCAGTTGATTGGGTTAGAATGTATTTAATGAAAAAAGTTCATCATCTAACCAGATTACGAACAAAAAAAATCACGATAACGAAACAAATTTAATGATATACAAATATATCTGATTGCGGCTTATTTTTTTTCAGGCTTATTTTAGTCACTACAAACAGGAAACCCATGGAAATGGAAAGAAAATTTTTTACCTAAATTGGGTGATAAGCTGCCTGAAATAAAAACCTTACCTGTTCAAAATGTTGCAATCATCAGAATAAATCAAATGTCTCCATCTTCGCCTAAGACGCAAACACCTATTGATAACTTAAATTTCATAAAATCGTATCATGCCGACTTATTACTCATTTTTTCTACAAAAATTTCAATTCTCGGCTCATACAACAAATCATAAGTCGGCTTGTTAAGCAAATCCTGCAAAGTAAACCCGTCCAAATGTGCAAAGAAAGCCTTAATCGCTCCGCCCAAAATACCGGCAAGACGGCAGGATGGCGTAATCAGACATTCATTGTTTTCTCCCATGCATTCGACAATCTGCATGGGTTCAAGATGGCGCACGACCGCGCCGACATTGATTTTATCGGGTGTGTCGGCAAGACGTAGTCCGCCTCCTTTACCTCTTATACTGGTCAGAAATCCGCCTTTGACAAGCGCGGTAACGACTTTCATCAAATGACTTTTGGAGATGTTATAGGCTTCGGCAATGGTTCCGATATTGACTAACGAATCGTCGTTTATGGCCGCATAAATCAATACCCGCAGACCATAATCCGTATGTTGCGTCAGATACATGGTTTTCTCTGTTTGAATATATTATTTTTTGGAACGGCGGCAGTGTGTCCTAAGGAGAACTGTCGCCGTTATGTGTTTGACTTTATATATGATTAAGTTTCATAATATCTGAAACATTTGAATTAATCTAGTGCAGTTTGATAATTTATTATCATTATAATCAAATATTATGAAGCCGTTAAAACGCCATCCAGCACTTATCGAACTTTCCCGCGAACACCATCATGCTCTTTCGCTCTGTGTCCGCCTTCTGCGTACGCCTGCAGAAAGTCATCAGACAGAGTTGGAAGCCCATTTTATTGAATTAGAACCGCATTTTGCTGAAGAGGAGGTCATGTTTGCTCCATATTGGCAAAATATCCCCGCTGCGATGCGTGAGCGTTTCGAGAAGGAACACGCTAAATTGCGCGGTATGATGGCAAATCCTAAATATCTTAATGAAGAGTGGAATAAGGACTTTGCCGTTACTCTGCGCGACCATGCGCGCTTTGAAGAGCGCGAACTGTTTCCCGCAGTCGAGCCGTTCCTGCCGCCGCCTGGAGGAATCTGACAAGAAGGTCGTCTGAAAAGTCAAAAACGCGATGTCAGCTTTTTCAGACGACCCCTTCCTATCTATTCAAATTTAAAATAAACCATTCCAAAAAAACAAACCAAGGAACTACCATGACCGCCTTTTTCAAACACCCTGTTTGGGCAATGGCATTCCGCCCGTTCTACTCTCTGGCGGCACTATACGGCGCACTGTCCATCCTGCTTTGGGGCTTCGGCTATACGGGTACGCCCGAGTTGCGCGGCTTTTACTGGCACGCCCATGAAATGATTTGGGGGTATGCCGGACTTGTCGTCATTGCCTTCCTGTTGACCGCTGTTGCCACCTGGACAGGGCAGCCGCCTACACGCGGAGGCGTTTTAGTTGGGTTAACCGCACTTTGGCTCGCAGCGCGGATTGCGGTTTTCATTCCAGGTTGGGGCGCAACCGCAAGCGGCATACTCGGTACGCTGTTTTTCTGGTATGGCGCAGTTTGCATGGCATTGCCTGTTATCCAGTCTAAGAACAAACGCAACTATGTCGCCGTATTCGCCATCGTCGTACTAGGCTGCACGCACGCCGCATTCCACTTTCAACTGCATGCCGGAAACGCAGCCGCACTTCTCAGCGGGTTGCAATCCGGTTTGATTATGGTTGCAGGCTTTATCGGTCTTATCGGCATGCGGATTATTTCATTCTTTACCTCCAAACGCCTGAACGTTCCGCAAATCCCCAGCCCGGTATGGGTGGCACACGCATCCCTTTGGTTGCCTATGTTGACTGCCATGCTGATGGCGCACCAAGCCCTGCCTTGGCTCTCATCTGCTTTTGCTTTTGCAGCGGGCGTGATTTTTACCGTGCAGGTTTACCGCTGGTGGTATAAAGCCGTTTTGAAAGAGCCGATGCTGTGGATTTTGTTTGCGGGTTATTTGTTCACTGGCTTGGGACTGATTGCCGTCGGAGCTTCTTACTTCCATACCCCATTCCTCAACCTCGGCGTACACCTTATCGGCGTCGGCGGTATCGGTGTTCTGACCTTAGGCATGATGGCACGCACCGCGCTTGGGCATACCGGCAACTCTATTTACCCGCCGCCCAAATCCGTACCCATTGCCTTTTGGTTGATGATTGCTTCTACGGTTATCCGTATGGTGGCGATTTTCGTCAGTGGTACCGGCTATGTCCACAGTATCCGCACCTCCTCAGTCCTGTTTGCGCTGGCGCTGCTGCTTTACGCATGGAAATACATCCCTTGGCTCATCCGTCCGCGTGCGGATGGCAAACCGGGTTAATCGAATCAAGCATATCAAACGAAAGGTCGTCTGAAACCTGTTTCCAAGTTTTCAAACGACCTTTCGTTTTATCAATCAGGCTCCCGTGTCCAATACATCTCGACAAACTGTATTCGATAGCAGCATAAAAATAAGCTTGGCCTGACGACTAATGCTGCGCCAATACTTATCACGAAGTTTAGCGTGGATCTTACCTGCGCAAAAGCCCCAGCTCAAAATTCAATGAATAACTAAAAGAGCCATGCAAAAGAAAAAGGAAAGGTCGTCTGAAAACCTGTTTCCAAGTTTTCAGACGACCTCTTGGTCTTCATACGCTTACACGAACCAATCAGAAAAACAGCTCGCGCCAACTGATACGTTGCAGACCGCAGATACGACCCTTCACTTCAAGCGACCCTTTATCCTTCTGATTCAACCTTTCATCCTTCTTATTCAACAATAAACTACGGTGATCATCTTCTTTACCGGAGAAGCATTTATTGTTAGGCGTACCAGAACCATAACCCAGCTCTTTATCCGTACCTGTACCACCGCTGTCACCATCGGCGGTAACGGGATCGTCTGTACGCTTGTTCGGATCGATAAAGGTGAAGCTGGCAATAATACCTTCTAGAGTCAAACCGTTGGCGTATTGCGTACCGAAACCACTCAATTCACGCTTAAATATATCAGGTGTAAAACGTGCGCTACGGTTATTGAGTGCACCGCCATTATCAGCATTGATGCCAAGGAAGGTTGTACTGGTCACGGTTGACTTATTGTTGCTGACAGGCAGACACAAGTCTTTTTCCGCCTCTTCCTTGCCGATGGTTTTACCACCATCTGAAGTGTATTTGCGTATTGTAACGATGGCAGTACGCAGAATCATGGTCGGCTTAATGCTGACACGCTCGCCAGAACCTAGATTGATGAACCAGCCCTTATGGGCGTCTTCAATTTTTTTGTTACTCAGATACAATGCTTTGCCGGTTTTCGGCTGATCATTTTCATCTTTGTATGACTGCTCTACCTCAGTAATCGTTTGCTCGCGCAGGTTTTGCTCGGTAACATCCTGATTTGTCTTGTCTTCGAATAGATCTTTCGGCGCTTTATCCAGTTTTTGGAAAATACCGTAAATCGATTGTGTTTCAGTATTGCTCAAATCACTTTGGTAGATTTCGCTACCTGTACCGAAAATCACGACGTATTCCTTAGCTCCTTTTCGTGATACGGCAGGAGCCGAGGTAATCGGCTTGCTTGACGAACCTGAGAAGATTTTGACCGCAGTCCAATTTTTCGGCGTTTCACCGCGCAGGTCGAAGCGGTACATATTACCCCCTCTATCACCTGCAAAGGCAAAATCGACAACTCCGTCAAAATCGGTATCAAGCAGTGTCGGTGTGGACAGACCGCCTACACCGCCCGACACGATAATTTTCGCCAACTCTTTACCTGCCTTATCTTCTTCTCCCGCAGACTGACCGCGTTTCTCGCCTGTACCGACTTCTTTACCAAGCATTTCGTAAACATATAACGCAGTTTCGTTGGCTGTCGCATCCTTTTCTTCAGCTGCGTAGCCGCTGGCAAGAAAGCCCGCATAGCGAATATTTTCCTCCAGTTTGACACTACCATCGGTTTCACGTTTGATGGAAACGCGACCGATTTGCGGCGTACCGATGGTAAAGCCCAAAGTATTGTCTTTCCCTTTGGCCGTTTCAAACAAAGGAACTTTATCACTCCAAGCAGCCGCATCCAGACCGGTATTGGTGGTTTGATCTTCTTTACCGCCTATATTGAGAGCGTATGCGCCACGTCCGCCTTGCCCCATCGCGCCAAACATAAACACGCGCTGCTGAAACTTACTGCCTTGTTCTGCAACAGGGGTCTGACGCAGGGTAAAACCGCCGTTTACACCATATTTATGGTTTTCAATGGATTTTCCGTAATCCGCATGCGCAATGTCTTTCAATGCTTTGGCAAGCGTAATCGGGTTACCCGAAGCATCATTTTCGCGCTCCATTGCAGAAGGAAGATAGCTGACTTTCAAATCATAAGGATGGTTACCATCCGTACTTTGGAAAATATGCACCATACCGTCATTGGCTGCGGCAACCAAATATTTGCGGCGACCATGCTCCTGATTGCCGACTGCAGCAACAGAACCATCCAAAATATCACCCAAATCACGCTCTCCGGCCTTACGGACACGGTAAGGACTGTATGCACTGTCATCACTACCAACCCTGCCCGTCCAATTGAGCAGCTTTTTCCATTCGTCTTTGTCACTACTCTCAATACCGAAATAGGCATTGCTGACTTTGTCATCAGTGATGGCGCCGATAAAGTAAGTATTAGAACCTGTGTTAATCAACGTTTTACGATTACCAAAGGAAGGTTGAGTGTCGGTATCAGTACTGCTCCTTCTGCCTTTTTCATTCAATTTCTTAAATAAAATCTGACTACTCCAAGAACCGGTATTCAGCTTGATGGTTGCCGCCAGATCAGGAATACCACTGCTGGAAGTTGCAGGCGCAGTACCACCCTCACCTTCAAATTTCGGGTTTGCACTATCATTCGAAATCAGACTGATAATTTTATTAAATGCTTCCAGTAAATCTTTTGGTTGCGCCGCATTGAAATACCCATCGTCTTGGCTCGCTCCTCTGGTCAGATACTTTTTACCTGTATCAGAAAGAGTGTTGCCAAAACCGACTGTAAAAGTCTGAACCAACTGCTTGCTATAATCCACCCCTTTGGGGTCGATATTAGGATCACCATCCCAACTTACACCCGCCTCATCCTTACCGTTACCGTCAGCTGCAGTTTTAATATCTTTGGAAGCAAGCGTCTTACTGAAAAAGCGGATACCGCCCTCTACACCGTTATAGCCGTCAGTAGTATCCCAAAAGTTGGAAATCCAAGGAGTACTATCATCATTAGGTTTCTCTCGTCGGCATAATCCTCCCAATTGCGCAGTGGAAAGACCTTTCATCGGAGACGGACCGAAATATTTATATGCAGAAACAAAGGCAGGGTCCCGATAACTCTGCCCTCGCGCAGCGTTATATACGTTGTAGTTGTAGTAAGTCATCCGATACGCGCCATTTCGCTCATTGCTCCAATTATTATTTCCATCATAATTGAAACGATGGTGAAACTCTGGTCCTGCAGAAAAACTGCACGACAAGTTGGCATCGCCGTCAGACATCATGACGACATAAGACTTCTGACAGCGGTATTTGATATTCGGCATCACCGTTGTGGCGACAACCTCGTAATAACGGCGGGTAGAAGGCGTATAGCCAGACGGACTCATACCGTCCACCAGGGTTTTCATCTGCTCCCATGAAGTATTGAATGTTTCATCCCCGTTGGTGTAATTCTTTTTGGTACGCTTTTTGGGATCTGCGTTGTTTGGATCGTTTTCGGTATTGACCAAAGCCTGCAAGCCCCAGTTGAATTTATCTTTATGCTCATCCAAAACGGCATGCAACGCTTCTTTCGTTACTTCCATCCGCGTTTTATTGGTACCACCTCCTGCCCCCCATCCCATACTCCCGGAGTTATCAATAAAAAACATAATGTTATGTTTAATTTTTGGCTGCTCGATAATCTGAGATTCGTTTTGCAGGTAAAGCGGGGTTTTGGCAAATTGCGCTTGCGCTTGCGATGCTGCCCCCATCAGGGCGAGCGCGGAGGCGATGCTGTAAATCATCGGACGGACGGTACCGGGGAAACGTGAAAGGTTGTTTTTCATAATGCGTTCTTTTTTCGTAAAATCGTCGGTTGACGGATGATGACGTTGTTTTTATTTTCTCGGAATGTGATTCTAACATTTACAATGTCATTTATGTGCAGTTCCGAATATTTTTTTGCCTGATACAGGGGACAAATGGTGAAAATGAAACAGACCGCATGATTATTAAGGTAGAAACTATCTTAGGATACAACTTGAACGATGCGGCTTTTTGACGTAGAATGCATTGCTTCTACGGCATAGGCAGCTATGCCTGAAAAAGCACGTTACGCAGCAAAATCAAGGCTGCGGGGCGTGTTTTTTTTTAGCCGATATTTTCTCAGGCGGTCTTTTTTGTAAACAATTTTCAGACGACCCCTGCCCGTTTCTGCAAACCGACCATCATCAGGCAAACAGGATTCATCATGACCACTCCGGCTCTTCTCGTTCTCGCTGACGGCAGCGTATTTCACGGCACATCAATCGGTTACGAAGGTTCGACTTCCGGCGAAGTCGTGTTCAACACTTCCATGACCGGCTATCAGGAAATCCTGACCGACCCGTCCTACTGCAAACAAATCGTTACCCTTACCTACCCCCACATCGGCAATACCGGCACCAACGCCGAAGACGAAGAAAGCCGCAGCGTTTATGCCGCAGGCTTGATTATCCGCGACCTGCCGCTGCTGCACAGCAACTTCCGCGCCTCCGAAAGCCTGCACGACTATCTCGTGCGTAATAAAACCGTCGCCATCGCCGACATCGACACCCGTCGCCTGACCACGCTGCTACGCGAAAAAGGCGCACAAGGAGGCGCGATTTTGACCGGCGCGGATGCCACGGTTGAAAAAGCGCAAGAACTCATCGCCGCGTTCGGCAGCATGGTCGGCAAAGACTTGGCAAAAGAAGTTTCCTGCACAGAAGCCTACGAATGGACCGAAGGCGAATGGGCGCTGGGCAAAGGTTTCGTTACCCCTGCCGAACAGCCGTTCCACGTCGTCGCCTACGATTTCGGCGTGAAAACCAACATCCTGCGCATGCTCGCCTCACGCGGCTGCCGCCTGACCGTTGTCCCAGCACAAACCAGCGCGGAAGACGTGTTGGCACTCAACCCCGACGGCGTGTTCCTCTCCAACGGCCCCGGCGACCCCGAACCTTGCGACTACGCCATCGAAGCCGTGCAAAAACTGATGGCAAGCGGCAAACCCATCTTCGGCATCTGCTTGGGACACCAGCTCATCAGCCTCGCCATCGGCGCGAAAACCCTGAAAATGCACTTCAGCCACCACGGCGCGAACCACCCCGTTCAAGATTTGGACAGCGGCAAAGTCGTCATCACCAGCCAAAACCACGGCTTCGCCGTCGATGCCGACACCCTACCCGCCAACGCAAGAATTACCCACAAATCCTTGTTCGACAACACCTTGCAAGGCATCGAGCTGACCGACAAACCCGTGTTCTGCTTCCAAGGCCACCCCGAAGCCAGCCCCGGCCCGCAGGATGTCAGCTATCTGTTTGACAAATTCATTGACAATATGAAAGCGGCAAAACAATAAACCGCCTTTTCAGACGACCTCTCAACTCAACAAGGTCGTCTGAAAAATCCCCCCCTCAAGTCAGAAAGGAAACCCCATGACTGAAAAACAAATGCGCGTCCTCTCCGTCGTCGCCACCCTGACCGCCGTAGGCATGTACGTTTCCTATATCCCGCAAATCCAAAACAACCTCGCAGGCAACCCTGGCTCGCCGCTGCAACCACTCGTCGCCGCCATCAACTGCACATTATGGGTTGCCTACGGCTTTTTGAAAGAAAAACGCGACTACCCCGTTATGCTGGCAAACGCCCCCGGTATCATTTTGGGCTTGATTACCTTTATCACCAGCTTTTAAAAACCATACCGATTTCATGTCGGTCAAACACTGGCCGGCCTTACTCACCACCATCAACATAAGGATTAACCCTATGAAAAAAGTAGCCCTGTTTATCGCATTAATCGGCGCATTATCCGCGTGCAACACCATCCACTCCGTCGCACGCGACGCCAATACAGCCGTACAAGCATGGAATGACGACTACCAAAAACAAAACAATCGCTAACACATTACACCAAACCACAAGGCGGTTTACCCGTCAAACCGCCTGAAGAAAACCCACCCATAAAGGCATTTCATGAAAAAAACGGCTTTACTCCTCTGCCTGCTTATGAGCACCCCCGCCTTCGCAGGTGACAAAACCATCGACCTGAAAAAAATCAGCCAACTCGGCGCGGATATCTTCGATTCCGCCACCCAAGGCGTCTACAAAACCATCTCTGAAAGCAGCAAAACCATAGCCAATTCAGAATGCGCCATCCCGACAACCGCCGCAGAATTGGAGCAATTTTCCGTAGACCACTGCCTGAAAGAACCCGCCATGGCAGGCAGCATCTACATGGATCAGGCACTCAAGCAAAAAGGGGCAAGGGTCGATGAAGGCGCAAGAAGCCTAGAAAACCTATCCAATAAAATCTTAGAAGGCGTACAAACCATCATAGACATAGAATAAAACCACATTCGGCAACTCAGCACCCACCACTCAATACACCATAACAAACTAACGTTCTCAACATTACCGGAAAGAAACTCACCAAGACCTACATACAAAACGCCAAGATTTTTTCAGACGACCTCAAGGGTGGGTTGAATTGGCAAGCCCGACGTTTTTGTACGATTACGCGTGTTATGCTGTTTTTTAAGCTAATCTACACTTATAGTGGATTAAATTTAAATCAGGACAAGGCGACGAAGCCGCAGACAGTACAGATAGTACGACAAGGCGAGGCAACGCCGTACTGGTTTAAAGTTAATCCACTATACTGAAAATAGATGGTCATCAAGGCGTTTTCCACACCCAATAATAAAAAAATGAACCCGCCCGAAAAACTATTGACCGCCGACAACCCCACCCTGAATCAACGCGCCAAGGCTATGCGTCAAGAAATGAGCGAGGCGGAAGCGAAATTGTGGCAGCACCTGCGGGCAGGCCGTCTGAACGGCTATAAATTCCGCCGCCAGCAGCCGATGGGAAATTATATTGTTGATTTTATGTGCGTAACGCCCAAGCTGATTATCGAAGCAGACGGAGGGCAGCACACAGAACAAGCCGCATACGACCACGCGCGGACGGCATATCTCAACAGCCTGGGCTTTACCGTGCTGCGTTTTTGGAATCACGAGATTTTGCAGCAGACAAACGATGTGCTGACAGAAATCCTGCGTGTGTTACAGGAATTGGAAAAGCAGCCTGCACGGTAGCAGATGGCTGATTTTGATTGGATTATTGGAAATTATAGGGTGCAGGCTGCCTGAATTGAGCATTTATAAAGGTCATCTGAAAAGCAAAAAGTAGCCTGCACAACCTGTTTTCCTTGCAGAACCCTTAACTCCAGCAGATACCCCGTCCTCTCTCCCCGTGGGAGAGAGCTAGAGAGAGGGCAACAAGCCGCAAGGCTTGTATTTTGGGCGGTTAGGGTGTTGGGGAAGGTTGCCGAAATTTGGAGAATGCCCTCTCCCCAACCCTCCCCCACAGGGGAGGGAGCGGGTTGCAGCAGGCTTTACGGTTGCAGGCGGTTTGAAAAGCAACTTGGATTTACAACTGTTGATGCAGGTCGTCTGAAAAATAAAAAACAGTCTGCACAACCTATTTTCCTTGCAGACCCCTTAACCCCAACAGCCACCCCGTCCTCTCTCCTGTGGGAGAGAGTTAGAGAGAGGGCAACAAGCCGCAAGGCTTGTATTTGGGCGGTTAGGGTGCTGGGAAAGATTGCCTCAATTCGAGGAATTCCCTCTCCCCAGCCCTCCCCCACAGGGGAGGGAGCAGGTTGCAGCAGTTTTTGCGGTTGCAGGCGGTTTAAAAAGCAGCTTGGGTTTACTGTCGTTGATTTTAGGTCGTCTGAAAAGTAAAAAACAGCCTGCACAACCTGTTTTCCTTGAAGAACCCTTAATTCCAACAGCCGCCCGGTCCTCTCTCTCCGTGGGAGAGAGTTAGAGAGAGGGCAACAAGCCGCAAGGCTTGTATTTGGTCGGTTAGGGTGTTAGGGAAGGTTGCCGAAATTCGGGGCGTGCCCTCTCCCCAGCCCTCCCCCACAGGGGAGGGAGCAGGTTGCAGCGGATTCAGGCGTTGCAGGTCGTCTGAAAAAGAATGCCCGAAATATCAACAGCAGGAATTTTTCAGATAGCCTTTATCGCAAGGCAGATGGAACAAACGCCGCGAGCGTTTTTTCAGACGACCTTTGAACCCATCGGTAGGGTGTGGCACGCACGCGGTGGGTTGGAGTTACAGGGAAAATGGGGAGCGCGTGCGTACCACACACACCCTACATGCGGGCTACGGCTTGCTGTTTTCCTTGCAAAACCCTTAATTCCAACAGCCACCCCATCCTCTCTCCCGTGGGAGAGAGTTAGAGAGAGGGCAACAAGCCGCAAGGCTTGTATTTGGGCAGTTAGGGTATTGTGAAAGGTTGCCGCAATTTGGAGAATGCCCTCTCCCCAGCCCTCCCCCACAGGGGAGGGGGTGGATTGCAGCAGGTTTTACGGTTACAGGCGGTTTGAAAAGCAACTTAGATTTACTGTCTTTGATTTCAGGTCGTCTGAAAAATAAAAAAGCAGCCAATACAACCTGATTAGTTTGCAGAACCCTTAACCCCAACAGCCCACGTCCTCTCTCCCCGTGGGAGAGAGTTAGAGAGAGGGCAACAAGCCGCAAGGCTTGTATTGAGGTGGTTAGGGGATTGGGAAAGGTTGCCGCAATTTGGAGAATGCCCTCTCCCCAGCCCTCCCCCACGGGGGAGGGAGCAGGTTGCAGCGGATTCAAGCGTTGCAGGCCGTCTGAAAAAGAATGCCCGAAACATCAACGGCAGGAATTTTTCAGGCAGCCTTTATCGCCAGGCAGATGGAACAAACGCCGCGAGCGTTTTTTCAGACGACCTTTGAACCCATCGGTAGAGTGTGTGCCGCAAGGCACGCACGCGGTGGGTTGAGGTTGCAGGGAAAATGGAGAACGCGTGCGTACCGCACACACTCTATATGCGGGCTAAGGCTTGCTTAAGGATTTATCATGATTACTTTAAAAAAAGATAGAAACTTAGTTTACATAAAAAACTGGTCTGACTTAGAAGAAATGGCTGGTTTTAGAAGAGAGATAAATCCAGAAGAAACCAAATTAAAAGAAATTATAGGTCAGTACAGTGGAGAACATGGAAAAGTTATATGTGGATTGAAAAATTGCCACACTCAACATCAAAATGGTTACATTGTAGTATCTACTGATGGGCATATTACAAATATTGGAAAAGATTGTGGTGAAAAATATTTTGGGGTTGATTTTAAAACTATGTCATCAAAATTAACTCAAGATATCAAAGACTACACTAATCGAGAAGAATTACATACCTTCAATTTAAACAACTTAAATGAATGGTGTGAGACACGACTTAAAATTGCAAAAAATATTAATCGATATATTAGTCAATTAAGAGATGGCAAAGGAATTCCAGAAACTGTTCGAAAAAAAATTTCAAAAATGTCTAGAGATAGGACTTATCAAATAACAATTGAAAGAGAACTGACAGAAAAAGAAAAAGCTATCTACGAAAATATAGGTAGGACCGAAATTAAATATATCGAAGAAAATATAGCTACAGTTTCTGGTATAGAAGCAATGTATGATCAGAATAATTTAAAACTTCTAATTACTGATACACTAAAAAAATTTATAGAAAATTTCCCAATAGATAAAATTGATTTATTATCATCTAAAGACTTAGCATATTGGGCAAAGGAAGTAAAAGAAATTCCAAATTTAAAAAATAAAATAGATACTGCTATTAAATTTTGCGTTAATTTCCTAACCTTTGAGAATTTATTGCCATTTGAAAAAATTATTGAGAAACAGGAGGAAGTTGCAGAATGGCATAACTTTCTCAATTCATTGAAAACATTACCTTCAGTTAAAATAGATTAACTTTAGACTTAATCCAACAGGAAACATCATGCCCAAACGTACCGACCTAAAATCCATCCTTATCATCGGCGCCGGCCCTATCGTTATCGGTCAGGCCTGCGAATTTGACTATTCGGGCGCACAGGCCTGCAAGGCTTTGCGTGAAGAAGGCTACAAAGTCATTCTGGTGAATTCCAACCCCGCCACGATTATGACCGACCCTGAAATGGCGGATGTTACCTACATCGAGCCGATTATGTGGCAGACGGTGGAGAAGATTATTGCTAAGGAGCGTCCTGATGCGATTCTGCCGACGATGGGCGGCCAGACCGCGCTGAACTGTGCGCTGGATTTGGCGCGCAACGGCGTGCTGGCGAAATACAATGTTGAGCTGATCGGCGCGACGGAAGACGCCATCGACAAGGCGGAAGACCGCGGCCGCTTTAAGGAGGCGATGGAGAAAATCGGCCTCTCCTGCCCGAAATCTTTTGTCTGCCACACGATGAACGAAGCCTTGGCGGCGCAGGAACAGGTCGGCTTTCCGACGCTGATTCGTCCGTCTTTCACGATGGGCGGTTCGGGCGGCGGCATTGCCTACAATAAAGACGAGTTTTTGGCGATTTGCGAACGCGGTTTCGATGCGTCGCCCACGCATGAGTTGCTGATTGAGCAGTCCGTCCTCGGCTGGAAAGAGTACGAGATGGAGGTGGTGCGCGATAAGGCCGACAACTGCATCATCATCTGTTCGATTGAAAACTTCGACCCGATGGGCGTGCATACGGGCGACTCGATTACGGTTGCGCCGGCGCAAACGCTCACGGACAAAGAATACCAAATCATGCGCAACGCAAGCTTGGCGGTATTGCGCGAAATCGGCGTGGACACGGGCGGCTCGAACGTGCAGTTTGCGGTGAACCCTGAAAACGGCGAGATGATTGTGATTGAGATGAACCCGCGCGTGAGCCGTTCGTCCGCGCTGGCTTCCAAAGCGACGGGCTTCCCGATTGCGAAGGTGGCGGCAAAACTGGCGGTCGGCTTTACGCTGGACGAGTTGCGCAACGACATCACCGGCGGCCGTACGCCCGCGTCGTTCGAGCCGTCCATCGACTATGTCGTGACCAAAATCCCGCGTTTTGCGTTTGAAAAATTCCCCGCCGCAGACGACCGCCTGACCACGCAGATGAAATCGGTGGGCGAAGTAATGGCGATGGGCCGCACGATTCAGGAAAGCTTCCAAAAAGCCCTGCGCGGCTTGGAAACGGGCTTGTGCGGCTTCAATCCGAGAAGCTCTGACAAAGCGGAAATCCGCCGCGAACTGGCCAACCCAGGCCCTGAGCGTATGCTGTTTGTGGCAGACGCGTTCCGCGCGGGCTTCACGCTGGAAGAAATCCACGAAATCTGCGCCATCGACCCTTGGTTCTTGGCGCAAATCGAAGACTTGGTGAAAGAAGAGCAGCAGGTAAGTGCAGGCTGCCTGCAAGATTTGGATTTCGCCGCCTTACGTCGTCTGAAACGCAAAGGTTTCTCCGACAAACGCATCGCGCAACTTTTAGGCGTAAAAGAAAAAGAAGTGCGCGAACACCGCTACGCGCTGAAGCTGCATCCCGTCTATAAACGCGTCGACACCTGTGCCGCCGAGTTCGCCACCGAAACCGCCTACCTCTATTCCACTTACGAAGAAGAATGCGAAGCGCGTCCTTCCGACCGTAAAAAAGTGATGATTCTCGGCGGCGGCCCAAACCGCATCGGTCAAGGCATCGAGTTTGACTACTGCTGCGTCCACGCCGCGCTCGCCCTGCGCGAATCGGGCTTTGAAACGATTATGGTGAACTGCAACCCCGAAACCGTGTCCACCGACTTCGACACCAGCGACCGCCTCTATTTCGAGCCGCTGACGCTGGAAGACGTGTTGGAAATCGTCCGTACCGAAAACCCGTGGGGCGTGATTGTGCATTACGGCGGTCAAACCCCGCTCAAACTCGCCAACGCATTGGTTGAAAACGGCGTGAACATCATCGGCACGTCCGCCGACAGCATCGACGCCGCCGAAGACCGCGAACGCTTCCAAAAAGTGTTGAACGACTTAGGCTTGCGCCAGCCGCCCAACCGCATCGCCCACAACGAAGAAGAAGCGCTCGTCAAAGCCGAAGAAATCGGCTATCCGCTGGTCGTGCGCCCGTCTTACGTCCTCGGCGGCCGCGCCATGCAGGTCGTCCACTCCGCCGAAGAGCTGCAAAAATACATGCGCGAAGCCGTGCAGGTATCCGAAGACAGCCCCGTGTTGCTCGACTTCTTCCTGAACAACGCGATTGAAGTCGATGTGGACTGCGTTTCAGACGGCAAAGACGTCGTTATCGGCGGCATCATGCAGCACGTCGAACAGGCAGGCATCCACTCCGGCGACTCCGGCTGTTCGCTGCCGCCTTACTCGCTCAGCGAAGAAATCCAAGACGAAATCCGCCGCCAAACCAAAGCCATGGCGTACGCGCTGGGCGTGGTCGGCCTGATGAACGTCCAGTTTGCCGTGCAGGACGGCGTGGTGTTCGTGTTGGAAGTGAACCCGCGCGCCAGCCGTACCGTTCCCTTCGTCTCCAAAGCCACCAGCGTGCCGCTCGCCAAAGTCGGCGCGCGCTGTATGGCAGGCATTTCCCTGCAAGAGCAAGGCGTGGAAAAAGAAGTCGTCCCCGATTTCTATGCCGTTAAAGAAGCCGTGTTCCCCTTCATCAAATTCCCCGGCGTGGACACCATCCTCGGCCCGGAAATGCGCTCCACCGGCGAAGTGATGGGCGTGGGTGCAAGCTTCGGCGAAGCCTACTACAAAGCCCAACTCGGCGCAGGCGAACGCCTGAACCCGACCGGCAAAATCTTCCTCGCCGTGCGCGACGAAGACAAACCGCTCATCGTCAAAACCGCGCAAAACTTCCAAGCCTTAGGCTACGGCGTCTGTGCCACACGCGGCACCGCCGAATACCTGAAAGAGCACGGCATCATCGTGCAAGCGGTGAACAAAGTGCAGGAAGGCCGCCCGCACATCGTGGACGCGATTAAAAACGGTGAAATCGCACTGGTGGTCAACACCGTCAGCAGCTCCGCGCAATCCATCGCTGACAGCCACAGCATCCGCCGCACCTCCCTCACCCAACGCGTGCCGCAATACACCACCATCGCCGGCGGCGAAGCCATGAGCGAAGGCGCAAAAAGCCGCGACCACCTGGGCGTGTACAGCGTGCAGGAGTTGCACGGACGGTTGAAAAACAGAGGCTGAATCTGAATCAGGTTTAGCTTGAAAAAAAGGTCGTCTGAAAATAAGGCTTATCTTTCAGACGACCTTTTGCCATCCGCCTCCCAAACTGCTAAACTATTTACATTATTTTTACTTGAGACATACGCACACATGAAAGACCCAGAGCAGAGCAGCATGACCGCCCGCCGTTTTTCGTGCGTATCGATATGAATCAGGCAGCTTGAGCGTTTCAGGCTGCCTTTTCGCGTTTGAACACAAAGGAATACAAAAATCATGGATTTCAGTTGGTTGGCAGAGCCGCATACTTGGATAGGCTTTGCCACGCTTCTGGTACTCGAAGTCGTCTTGGGGATAGACAACCTCGTTTTCGTCGCCATTTTGGCGAACAAAGTCAAACCCGCCCAACGAGACCGCGCGCGTATTACCGGTTTGGGGCTTGCGGTCGTTATCCGCATCATCATGCTCGGCTTCATGGCACACATCATGACCCTGACGCGCCCGCTGTTCCACATTGGTGGGTTGGACGTTTCCGGCAAAGACATGATTATGCTCGCGGGCGGCATCTTCTTGCTCTACAAAGCCACCACCGAACTGCACGAACGCCTCGAAGGGCATAACCAATTTGCCGTTGCCGACAGTCAGAGAAAACACGCGCGATTTTGGAGCGTGGTTGCCCAAATCCTGATTCTTGACGCGGTATTTTCCATCGATTCCGTCATCACTGCCGTCGCGATGGTCGATCACATCGTCGTCGCCATGGGTGCCGTTGCCGTTGCCATGACCGTCATGATTTCCGCCAGCAAACCGCTGACCGAATTTGTGGACAGGCATCCTACCGTCGTCATGCTCTGCTTGGGTTTTCTGCTGATGATCGGTTTCAGCCTCATTGCCGAAGCCTTCCATTTCCACATTCCGAAAGGCTACCTCTACGCCGCTATCGGCTTCTCCATCCTGATTGAAGCATTCAACCAAATTTCGCAGCGCAACAGCCGCAAAAACGACTACATTAGCAGCTCATGGCGCAAACGAACCGCCGAGAACGTCTTGGGCATGATGGGCATACGCGAAAGCGTGCTTGCCAAAGCGGGCGATGAAGCAGAGGATGATGGGCATTTCGAAGAAAACGAAAAATCCATGATACGCAGCGTCCTTACGCTTGCCGAACGTCCCATCCTCGGCGTGATGATTCCCCGCCGCGACATTGAGCGTTTGGACATCTCCCAAAGCCGTGAAGAGCAACACGCCCAACTGCAAAACACCCCGTACAGCCGCCTGCTCGTCGTCGGTAAAGCCGGCGTGGACGAACCGTTGGGCTACATCAACAAAAAAGACCTACTCGCCCAACTGCTCGAAACCGGCGAACTCAATATCCAAGCCGTCCTGCGCCAGCCACTAGTCCTGCCGGACAGTACGACTGCGTTGGGCGCGATTGAACTGTTCCGCCAAAGCAGCGCGGATTATGCTTTGGTAGTCGATGAATTCGGCGCGGTTTTGGGCATGGTTACCATGAAAGACCTGCTGGAAACCATTGCCGGCGAATTCCCCGAAGAGTTTGAACGCCAAGAAGAACCCGCCGTTCAAGAAAATGCCGATGAAAGCTTGACCGTGGACGGTTCGCTCGAATACGTCGAACTCGCGCCGCAACTCAACCTCCCGCCGCAAGAAGAAGATGCCGACTTCCACACTGTCGCCGGACTGATTATGGAAGAGCTGCAAAGCATTCCCGATGTCGGCGACTTTGCCGACTTCCACGGCTGGCGTTTCCAAGTCGTTGAAAAAGACGGTCAACGCATCGAGCGGGTACAGATCACCAAGCTGCCTGACGAAGGATAATCAAATTATCATTGTGAAATATAGTGGATTAACTTTAAACCAGTACGGCGTTGCCTCGCCTTGCCGTACTATCTGTACTGTCTGCGGCTTCGTCGCCTTGTCCTGATTTAAATTTAATCCACTATAAAAAGGTCGTCTGAAAACCTTAATTCAAGGTTTTCAGACGACCTTCTTTCATGCTTTCTAAATCAAACGCCTTTAAAACGCTTCGCCGACTTTCACGCCGCCGGCTGTGTCTTTAGGCGTAGCAAGTTGCGCGGTCATGGCTTGTGCGGCTTGGAAAGCGGGCGTTTGCATCACGGCTTGGGCGGCTTCCTTGCCCAATGTGTTCGCCATGTATTGCCAGCGGTTTGCCAAATCTGGATTGGCGGGGATTTGGAAGCCGTCGCGCAGTTCGTCCACGAGGTCGGGACGGTTGCAGACGAGGACGATGTCGCAGCCTGCCGTAAAGGAAGCGTTTGCGCGTTCTTTGATGCCGCCCGCTGCGCCTGCACCTTCCATCGTGAGGTCGTCTGAAAATATAACGCCTTTAAATCCGATGTCTTGGCGCAGGATTTGTTTGAGCCATTTTTCAGAGAAACCGGCGGGCTTGCCGTCAATTTGCGGATAAACGACGTGGGCGGGCATAACCGCCGCCATGCCTGCGCCGCTTAAGGCGCGGAACGGAATCATGTCGGCGGCTTCGAGTTCGGCAAGGCTACGCGTGTCTTCGGGTTGCACCAAATGGCTGTCGCCTTCGACGAATCCGTGTCCGGGGAAATGTTTGCCGCAGGATTTCATGCCGCCCCGGTTCAGACCTTTTTGCAGGGCAAGGGCGAGCTGGGTTACGGTGTCGGCGTTGTGGTGGAAACTGCGGTTGCCGATGACGGGACATGTTCCCCAGTCGAGGTCGAGGACGGGCGTGAAGGAGAGGTCTATGCCGCAGGCGGTCAGTTCCGTCGCCAATACCCAGCCGACCTGCTCGGCTTTTTCTTTGGCGGTGGCTTCGCCTTCGATGTCCCAAATCTGCCCTAAGGTGTTCATGGCGGGCAGTCGGGTGAAGCCTTCGATGAAGCGTTGCACCCTGCCGCCTTCGTGATCGACGGCGATGATGAGTTCGGGTGTGCGCAGTGCTTTGATTTCTTGAACCAGGGCTTTGAGCTGCCCGACGTTTTCGAAGTTGCGGCGGAACAAGATGACGCCGCCGATAGACGGGTCGAGCAAGCGTTGTTTTTCTTCTTCGGAGAGACAGTAGGCGGCGACGTCTGCCATAACGGGACCGCGCGGGATGGAATAGGGAGCGTTCATTTTTGGATTCCTTAAAATGTTTTCAGACGACCTTAAAGTATCGAAGGTCGTCTGAAAACGGGAAAACACATTAGGCAGCTTTGCCTTTTTTGTCTTTCAGTATGAAGATGAGGGCGGTCATGACGACGCCAGTGGCGAAAAAGCCCAGCCAAGCCGATTGCGTCATGCCCAACACGAGGTAGCCTGCCGCTGCCGCGCCTGCGACGGTCAAGGCATAAGGCAGTTGCGATGTAACGTGGTCGATATGGTTGCAATGCGCGCCGGTGGAAGACAGGATGGTGGTGTCGGAAATGGGCGAGCAGTGGTCGCCGCACACCGCGCCTGCCATCACGGCGGACATACACGGGATAACCAACGATGCATCGACTTTAACCGCCATCGCGGCGGCAATCGGCAGCATAATGCCGAACGTGCCCCAGCTTGTGCCTGTGGCGAACGCCATCACGCTGGCAAGCAGGAAGAGGATGACGGGCAGGAAGCCGGGATGGATGTTGTCTGCAACCAGCGTGGAGAGGTAGTCGCCGGTGTGCATTTCGCTGACGACGGTGCTGATGAGCCAGGCAAGAATCAGGATGGTAATCGCGCCGAACATCGAAGATATGCCCTGACGGACGGCTTTGGGATAGTCGGCGGCCTTGATGGTGCCGAGTGTGCAGAGGACGACGGCGAGTACGCCGCAAGTACCGCCGAACACCAGCGAAGTGTTTACATCGGTATTTTCAAACGCGCCCAAAATAGTGAAAGTTTCGCTTGCCTGCGCGCCTGTGTAAATCATGGCGGAAACGGTGGATGCGATCAACACCAAAACAGGGATAATCAGCGCGTAAACCCTGCCTTTAGGGCCGTCAGAGCCGGCGGATTCGTCATGGGTTTCCTGCAATGCCGCTTTTTCAAGGCGCGCCATCGAGCCGATGTCGAAAGAAAACCAAGCGACGACAAACACCATGATCAGGGCGAACAGGGCGTAATAATTCATCAGGCTCATGGCAACAAACACACCCATCGGCGTGTATCCGGTGATGTGGTAGGTAACGAGCAGACCTGCCAGCGTGGCGATAATCGATGCGCCCCAGCTTGAAACCGGCATCAGTACGCACATCGGCGCAGCGGTGGAATCAAGGATATACGCGAGTTTGGCGCGGGAAACTTTGAATTTGTCGGTAACGGGGCGGGCAATCGCACCGACGGCGAGGCTGTGGAAATAGTCGTCGATAAAGGTAACGAATACGAGGCAGGCAGTCAGCATTTTTGCGCCGCGCCGCCCTTTGATGTGTTGCTTCGCCCAATCGGCAAACGCCTGATTGCTGCCCGAAAAAGTTAAAAGAGAAGTGAAAATACCGAGCAACAATAAGAAAATCAGGATTTTAGGTTTTCCCAGCGACCAATCGCCGTCTGCCCAAGCCAGTCCGACCACCATGTCTTTCAGGTGTGTCAGTCCGTCAATCGGGCTGCCGCCGACCAAAAAGGCAACGCCGACCAAGATACCGATGCCCAAAGACAGCAGCACACGGCGGGTGATGACGGCAAGCGCCAATGCCAAAAACGGCGGCACGACGGATAAAAACGAATGTGAATAATCAATCAGGTGCATAATATTTTTATTAATAGGAAGTCAATCGGAGCGGAACGTTTTCAGACGACCTTTGAATGCGATTGTTGACAAAGCCAAAAGAGCAAAACCATCAAAAAACAAACAAATCAATCGGTTGCTAAAATTACAAAATACCCGCCACCTTAGGATGGCGGGTATTCTATCATTGAATGGCGCTTGCGTTGCACCTTATTGCAGGGTCAGGGCGAGGAAAAGCGTATTGCCGTCGCGCTGAACCAGCAGCGGCACATTTTTGCCCGCGCCTGCCAACGCGCTGCGGAAGCTCGATTCGTCGTTGACGCTGATTTGGCTGACGGCGAGGATTTCGTCACCGCGTTTGAGTCCGGCACGTTCCGCCGCGCCGCTGACGCGGGAAACAATCAGGCGGCTTTTGCCTGCACCTTCATCGACGCGCAGGGTCAGACCTGTATTATCGACGGTAAATCCGTCCGCCGGATTTGCCTGCTGCGGCTGCTCGGTAGCGCGAGAAGAAGTTTCGTTCTGCTCCGCCATGCTGCCGAGTTTGACTTTCACATTGATTTTCTCGCCTTTGCGCCATACCTCCAGCGTGACTTCCTTACCCGGCAGCATCGAGCCGACCATGACCGGCAAATCGCTGGAAACGCGCACTTCTTCGCCGTTGACGCTGCGGACGATGTCGCCCACTTGCAACCCTGCCTGCATGGCAGGGCTGTTCGGCATCACTTTGGCAATCAACGCGCCGCTGGCTTTGTCCAAGCCGAATGATTTCGCCAGATCGTAAGACACTTCCTGAATAATCACGCCCAACTGACCGCGCTGAACCTTACCGCTGGTTTTCAACTGCTCGGCAACATTCATCGCCACATCAATCGGAATCGCGAAGGAAATGCCCATAAATCCGCCGCTTCGGCTGTAAATTTGGGAGTTGATGCCGACCACCTGACCTTTCAGATTAAACAGCGGGCCGCCGGAGTTGCCCGGATTGATGGCAACGTCGGTTTGGATGAAAGGCGTGTAGCTTTCGTTCGGCAGGCTGCGTCCTTTGGCGGACACGATGCCCGAAGTAACGCTGTTGTCAAAGCCGAACGGCGCACCGATGGCGGCAACCCATTCGCCCGGTTTCAAATCTTTCGGATTGCCGATTTTGACGACGGGCAATTCTTCCGAAGCGTCAATCTTCAGCAGCGCGACATCGGATTGCGTATCCGATCCGATCAGCTTGGCGGTGTATTCGCGTTTGTCGTTGAGCAGGACTTTGATATTGCCCATGCCGGCAACGACGTGGGTATTGGTCAGGATATAGCCGTCTTTACTGATGATGAAGCCGGAGCCAAAGTTCAAATCCTCGTCGGCAGACTGGTCTTCCGGCATATCGGGCATATTCGGGACAAGGCGTTTGAAAAACTCGTAAAACGGGTCGTTGTCAGGGAACTGGCTCAAATCCATGCCCTGCTCTTCAGACTGCCCGCTGCCTGCGGAGCGTCTCGCGGGAGAAGCTTGGATATTGACCACCGCCTGGCCTTCGTTTTGCACCAATTGAGCGAAATCGGGCAGCAGCATGCCGACGCTGCCGTTATCTTTGGAAGGTTCGATTCTTTGTACGAATTCTTCGCTTTTACTGTCGCCGCCGAAGAAGCTGCTGATTTTGTCACAGCCGCCCAAGGCCAGCGCAGAAGCCGTTACCAAAGCAAAGTATCTGTATTTGTTCATTTTTTCGCGCACCGCGTTTCCTTTTCCGAATAACGGATTGTGTTCTTGCATCTTAAAAACATGGGGTCGTCTGAAACTTTTATCGTTTTCCAACCCGATAAGGTCGAATTTTACCTTTTGCCCATATTTTTTCAAGCATTTCATTTTAAATAAAAAAATGCCGTCAGAAATTTTAACCTGATAGAAAGGTTGTTTTGTTGATTGTTTACAATTTATCAATGTTTACATCAACTTCGCGCCATACTCGCACAAATCATTAATGATGCACTTCCCGCATTGCGGCTTCTGCGCCTTGCAGGTGTAGCGTCCGTGCAGAATCAGCCAATGATGCGCATCCATCAAAAACTCTTTCGGCACAAAGCGCATCAGCTTGTCTTCCACCTCGCGCACATCCTTGCCCGGCGCGATTTTGGTACGGTTGGACACCCTGAAGATGTGCGTATCGACCGCCATGACGGGATGGCCGAACGCCGTATTCAACACCACGTTTGCCGTCTTGCGACCCACGCCTGGCAACGATTCCAAAGCCTCGCGGTCTTCCGGCACTTCGCCGTTGTATTTTTCCAGCAGGATGCGGCAGGTCTGCATGATGTGTTTGGACTTGGTTTTATAAAGCCCGATGGTTTTCGTGTATTCCATTACGCCGTCCAAACCCAAATCCAACATCGCCTGCGGCGTATTGGCAACCGGAAACAGCTTTGCCGTCGCCTTATTCACGCCTACGTCGGTCGCCTGCGCCGACAGCAAAACGGCGATCAAAAGCTCGAAGGGTGAATTGAAATGAAGCTCGGTGGTCGGATGGGGATTGGCAGCGCGGAAACGCTCGAAAATTTCTTGGCGGATCTGTTTGTTCATGGGGGTACGGGTAGGATTTGTGTGTGTCTTTATCGTTTGCCCGATTATAACGCAAAAGGTCGTCTGAAAATGCCAACCGCTTTTTCAGACGGCCACTTAATATTCCCGGATCCCTATTCTTACGTTATATTCCATCCCTTTTAAAAATGAAGGTCGTCTGAAAATATGTTGGGCAAACTGGATACTTGGCTGATGGAACACCCGAAACGGGATGATTTGCACGGCTGGCGGCGTTTTGCGGTCGAATTCTGGTTTTTCGGACTGAAAGAAGCGCGCGCCTGTTTGTTTGCAGGTCTGTTTTTCATTGCCATGTTCCTGATTCCGAAAACAGGCTGGCTGGGGGTTTCACGCTATGACCTGCTGCTGATTTTTGCAGTCTCCGTGCAGGTTGCGATGCTGTATTTCAAGCTGGAAACGTGGGACGAAGTGAAATCGATTACGCTTTTTCACTTGGTGGGCTTTGCTTTGGAGTGGTTCAAAACATCGGGCGACATCCAGTCTTGGAGCTATCCGGACGAGGCATACACCAAAATCGGCGGCGTGCCGCTGTTTGCAGGCTTTATGTATGCGGCGGTCGGCAGCTACATCATTCAGGCTTGGCGGCTCTTTAATATCAGAATCAAAAGCCATCCGCCGTATTGGTTGAGCACATTGTGCGCGCTGGCAATTTACGTCAATTTTTTCACTCATCACTATCTCGGCGACTACCGCTGGTATCTCGCCGCATTCGCACTCGGGCTGTATGCGCGGACAACGGTTTTATACACGCCCTATGACACTACCCGAAAAATGCCGCTCCTGCTGTCTTTCGTCCTAATCGGTTTTTTCATTTGGCTAGCGGAAAACTTAGGGACTTTGTTCGGCGTTTGGCGTTATCCCAACCAAATCGGCGCATGGGCATCGGTACACATCAGCAAATGGAGTTCGTGGGCTTTGCTGGTGATGATGACGTTTACCATCGTGGCGAATTTAAAACACGTCAAACACACCATCAGCGTTTCTAAAGATTAATGTTCGATACTGCGAAAAGGTCGTCTGAAAATGCCTCTTCCGCTTTTTCAGACGACCCCTTCCCTATTCCGCTTACGCTTCCTGCGCATCCACATCCACCGACCATCTGATTTTGCCGTCGCGGTTCTGCTGCAACACCTGCACCCACAAACTCACGGCGCGGTGCAAATCCTGTCGGGATGTCGATTCGAGGAAGATTTGCGCGCGTTCGCGTTCGGCGAGGCGCACCATCAGCATGGGGGCTGCGCCGAACTGGGAGACGCTTTCAGGCAAAAGCGGGGCGAGGGTTTCTTTGGCGGCGTTGAGAAATTCCATCGCATCGGCAACGCACGGCGCGTCGGCGCGGACGGCGGTCTGAAAACCGAAGGGCGGCATGGCGAACATTTGCCGCTCGTTCAATTCGTTTTCGGCAAACACGGCGTAGTCCTGCGCTTTGACGGCGGCGAAGACGGGATGTTCAGGCAGTTGGGTCTGTATCAGCACCTTGCCGGGTTTGTCGGCGCGCCCCGCCCTGCCGGACACTTGCATCAGCTCGGCGAACAGCCTTTCCGGCGCGCGAAAGTCCGCACTGTACAGGCTGCCGTCGGCGTTCAATACGATAACGAGGTTGAGCCGCGCGAAATCATGGCCTTTGGCGAGCATCTGCGTGCCGACCAGAATGTCGATTTCGTTGTCGGCGATACGGCGGTACAAATCCGCCCAGTCGTTTTTGTGCGCGGTGCTGTCCCTGTCGACGCGGACGACGGCGGCCTTGGGCAGGAAGGCGCGCAGGGTTTCTTCGACGCGCTGCGTGCCGTGGCCGACGGCGGTCAGGTCTTGGTTGCCGCAGTCGGGGCATTTGAACGGGATGGGTTCGCGGTGGTCGCAGTGGTGACAGCGCAGTTGGCGGGCGCGTTGGTGCAGCACCATTTTGGCGGAGCAGTTCGGGCAGCCGAAGGTATGGCCGCAGTCGCCGCAAAACAGCGCGGGCGCGAAACCGCGACGGTTGAGGTACACCAGCGACATGCCGCCTGCTTCAAAGTTCTGTTTCAAAAGCTGCAAGGCTTGCGGCGAGAAGCCGTTGTCGAGTTTCAGACGGCCTACGTTGAGAATATCCACTTGCGGCAGTTGCGCGGCGGTATGGGCGCGTTCGGTCAGTTGCAGCAGACGGTACGCGCCGCTTTGCGCCTTGTGCCAGCTCTCCAGGCTGGGTGTGGCGCTGCCCAACACGACGGGGCAGCCGCTCTGCTTCGCCCGCCACACCGCCAAATCGCGGGCGTGATAGCGCAATTCGTTGTCCTGTTTGAACGAGCCGTCGTGTTCCTCATCGACCACAATCAGCCCGACATCAGGCAAAGGCGTGAACACTGCCAGCCGCGTGCCAATCACCAACTTCGCCTGTCCCAACATCGCGCGCAGATAATCCTGCGTGCGCTTGCCTGCCGCCATCTGGCTGTGCAACACGGCAGTCGGTACGTCGGCAAAACGGTTTTCCACCCGTTTCAAAAGCTGCGGCGTGAGGTTGATTTCCGGCAACAGAAACAACACCTGCCGCCCCTGCGCCAACACTTTCGCCATCGCATCGAAATACACTTCAGTCTTGCCGCTGCCGGTGATGCCGTACAGCAGAAACGGTTGAAAACTGCCGAAGGTCGTCTGAATTTCATCGGAAGCTCGTTGCTGGTCGGCGTTGAGCTGAAATTCAGACGACCTCAATACAGGCTTTGCCGCTTCCGTCGTTTCAATCCAGCCCTGCTCCGCCCAATCCTCAATTAATTTCGCCGCCTGCGCGTTCACCTGCTTCAACGCCGCCATCGTCATCCCGCCCGACAGCAGCGCGTCCCACAAAGCCGCTTTTTTGTTGAATCGCGCCGGCGGCGGCGTTTGCGCCCTGCCCGCTTCGTTCAACGCATAAAACAACGGCGGCTGCGGCATTTCCACCGCGCGCGTTTCCTTCAAACCCTGCGGCAGCGCGGCAAACACCGCCTGCCCCGTCGGATAGTGGTAATAACGCGACGTAAACGAGAGCAAATCACGCCAGTTTTCAGGCAGCGGCGGCTCGTCCAAAAAGGTCGTCTGAACGCCCAAAATCCGCGCCGCATCCATATCGGGCGCAATATCCGTTTCCCACACAATCCCGACCACGGTCTTGTTGCGGAAAGGCACAAGCACCCGCGTTCCCTGCGGCAGCGGCTCGGAATGGGAATAAGTCAAAAGGCCGTCTGAAAGCGGCACGTTTACGGCGATGCGGTGGTAGATCATACAGGCAGGCAAATCATTTTTTTGCGTATTTTAACAGCCGAAAGCTATTTTCAGACGATAAATTGAGCCTCAATACAATGCAGGCATGACAGAGGTTTGATACAATGCGGTTTTCTTGACACACGCCTATACTTAAAAATGAAAACCAAATTAATCAAAATCTTAGCCCCCATCGCTCTGATCTCACTGACCGCGTGCGGGCAAACGCCCGTTTCACAGGCAAATGCAGCGCCCTCTTCAGCCGCCAAGCCCGCCGCCCCCGTACAAGGCAAAGTCGGCGAAGCCTTGAAAGCCCGCCTCGAAAAAATTTACGAATCCCAAGGCCTGAAAGTCATCAGCGTCAGCGAAACCCCTATTCAAGGCATTTATGAAGTCGTCGTCAGTGGCAAACAAATCATTTACACCGATGCCAAAGGCGACTATATGTTCGTCGGCGACCTCATCGACGTCAACACGCGCAAAAGCCTGACCGACGAACGCGCCGCCGATTTGAACAAAATCGACTTCGCCTCCCTGCCTTTTGACAAAGCGATTAAAGAAGTGCGCGGCAACGGCAAGCTGAAAGTCGCCGTCTTCTCCGACCCCGACTGCCCATACTGCAAACGCTTGGAACACGAGTTTGAAAAAATGACCGACATCACGATCTACAACTTCATGATGCCGATTCCGAGCCTGCACCCCGATGCTGCGCGTAAAGCCGAAATCCTGTGGTGTCAGCCTAACCCGACCCAAGCCTGGACCGACTGGATGCGCAAAGGCCAATTCCCGAGCGGCAAAGCCAATTGCGAAAATCCCGTTGCCGAAACCACTTCTTTGGGCGAACAATTCGGCTTCAACGGCACACCTACCCTCGTCTTCCCGAACGGCCGCAGCCAAAGCGGATACAGCCCCATGCCGCACCTCAAAAAAATCATCGAAGACAATCAGAAATAAGATTGGCTTCAAGATACGGCAAAGGTCGTCTGAAAACCTTGTATATCGGTTTTCAGACGACCTTTTTCTTTAATTATAGTGGATTAAAATAAAAATGAGACAAGACGGCAACGCCCGCCGTGTACAGGTAGTACATAAGGGCGTTGGCAACGCCGTATCATTGCAATTTTAATCCACTATATCAGACAAATCCCGTTTATTTCACCTTAGTCGCCATCAACGTATGCAACCGGCGGTTGTCGGCGCGGGCGACAGTGAACTGCAAACCGCCGATCATGACTTTTTCTCCGCGCACGGGCAGGTGTCCCAATTCCTGAATAACCAGTCCGCCGATGCTGTCGGCTTCTTCGCTGCTGTAATCCGTACCGAAAAAGGCGTTGATGTCTTCGATTTCGGTTACGGCGTTGATACGCCAACGCTCGGTGGAAACGGCGTGGATATTGTCCGCGCTTTCGTCTTCGTCAAACTCGTCTTCGATGTCGCCGACGATTTGTTCGATAATGTCTTCAAAAGTTACCAAACCCGACGTGCCGCCGTATTCGTCGATAACGATTGCCATGTGGTTGCGCTGCTCGCGGAATTCTTTCAAAAGCGCGTTCAGCGATTTGCCTTCTGGTACGAAAACGGCGGGACGAAGGATGGATTTGAGGTTGAACTGCTCGGGATTAAACATGTATTTGAGCAGGTCTTTGGCGTGCAGGATGCCGAGGACTTCGTCTTTGTCTTCGCCGATGACGGGGAAACGGGAATGGGCGGTTTCGATGACGTAGGCAGTGATGCGCTCGATGCTGTCGTTTTCTTTCAAAACGTTCATGTGGCTGCGGGTAATCATGGCATCGCGCACTTCCAAATCGGCAAAGTCGAGGACTTTTTCCAGCCGCAAAAGTGTATCCGCGTCAAACACTTCCTGCTCGTGCGCCTGCCGCAGCAGGCTGAGTACGTCTTCGGCGGAATCGGGTTCGCCGGCAAGTCGGGAAATCAAACGTTCGAAAAATGTCGGTTTCGACCGGGTGTCGTCCATTTCAGTATTCGTCCTCTTGGTAGGGGTTGGGATAACCTGCCGCCTGCATCAGGCGGATTTCGAGCGCCTCCATTTCTTCGGCCTCGGCCTCTTCTATGTGGTCGTAGCCCATCAGGTGCAATGTGCCGTGCATGGTCAGGTGGGCAAAGTGCTGCTCGGCGGTTTTGCCCTGCTCGGCAGCTTCTTTCAATACAACTTGCGGGCAGATGATCAAATCGCCGCAAAGCTCGTCTGAAAACTGATCGGGCAGGATTTCGCCTTCGTTCAAGGCAAAACTCAACACATTGGTGGCGTAGTCTTTGCCGCGGTAATTGCGGTTGTAGGCGCGGGCTTCTTCTTCGTCCAGAAGAATCAGGCTGATGTCGGCGCGGCGGTATTCGTTTTTCAACGCCGCCCATGCCCAGCGGTAGAAATCGCGTTCGCTCGGAAGATTGGCAGCGGTTGAGGCGTTTTCAAAATTCAGGCAGAAACGTTGCCGCTGCAACGATAAGAAGGGATATTTTTTGGCGCGTTTCATGCTGTAAGGCTGTTGGGGTTAAAATGTTTTTAGAGAATAAGTTTTATTTTACGGCAGTATGAACTAACATCATGCCGACAGACCCTATATTCCGTTTCTTGCGGTCTGTCGAAATCGGCATTTCAATGCCGGTACACATTATAGTTTATTTCGTTGCAACAGATATAGTGCAACGGCTTCTCCGACAGCTTCGCAGCGGAATACCTTTATCAACCACGGTAATTGCAAATGAACAAATTTCTTTTCCCCATACTGATTGCCCTGACAGCCTGCTCCCCGCAAAACAAAATCGAAACGTCTGCTGCCAAACCGACGGAAACTCCGGTCGAAAAAAACAGCGGCGATACGGTCAAAATGACAGGGACAGTCCATTATTCGCTCGAACAGGCGGAATTTACCGCCAATGGTAAAACCTATTTCATCAACGGAGGCGAAAGCCTGATGGACCAAGTAGAAAAAAACCGCCTGAGTTCCGGCTCATATAACGTTACCCTGAACAATGTCTGCATTCAGGGAAAAGTGCTGACCAAAGAACAAAACCAAGGCAACGGATTCGGTCCTTTGGGCAAGTACAGCCAGGCGGTTAGCGTAGAAAGTTTGTGTTAGACTGTCGAACTTCCCGCCTCATGAATTAGAAAATCAGAAACTGCAAATGAACCCGAAAAAACTCGTTATCGCCAGCCGCGAAAGCCTGCTTGCCATGTGGCAGGCAAAACATATCCAAGGTCGTCTGAAAACCCTGTATCCCGACTGCGAAGTCGAAATCTTGGGCATGACCACGCGCGGCGACCAGATTTTGGACAAAACCCTGTCGAAAATCGGCGGCAAAGGCCTGTTTATCAAAGAGTTGGAACAAGCCTTACAGGACGGTCGCGCCGATTTGGCAGTACATTCGATTAAAGACGTGCCGATGGATTTGCCCGAAGACTTCGCCCTTGCCGCCATCGGCGAGCGCGCCAATCCGTTTGACGCGTTCGTATCCAACCAATACGCGCGTTTGGAAGAAATGCCCAAAGGCGCCGTCGTCGGCACATCCAGCCTGCGCCGCGAAGCCCAGTTGCGCGCCCGCTATCCGCACTTAGTCATCAAACCCCTGCGCGGCAACGTGCAAACCCGCCTGTCCAAACTCGACAACGGCGAATACGATGCCATCATCCTCGCCGCCGCCGGATTGCAGCGTTTGGAACTGGACGAACGCATCCGCCTGATTCTCTCCGAAGCCGACAGCCTGCCCGCTGCCGGACAAGGCGCGTTGGGTATCGAAATCGCCGCACACCGCACCGACCTTCTCGACGTCTTGAAACCCTTAAACCACGACATCACAAACGCCTGCGTAACCGCCGAACGCGCCCTCGCCCGCGCTTTGGGCGGAAGCTGCCAAGTGCCGCTTGCCGCGTATTGTACCGAAGAAGACGGCCTGCTTACCCTGCGCGGGCTGGTCGGACATCCCGACGGCTCGGTAATCTTGCAGGCAGACGCGCAAGCCCCCGCCGCCTACGCCGACGCGCTCGGACGCGCGGTCGCCAAAAAGCTGGCGGACGACGGCGCGCAGGAATTGATTGAAGCCGTGTTGAAAGAACAAGCCGAATAAATCGGTTAGCAAGAAAAGGTCGTCTGAAAAACGTATTTGGTTTTCAGACGACCTTCTCTTATGGTTCAAATAATTTTTATTTCTTCGCCGCCCTTCTCGCGCGGATGACTTCGACCACGCCCGGCAGGATGGAAATCACGATAATCGCGACCATCACTAAAGCCAGATTGTTTTTGACAACCGGAATATTGGCGAAGAAATAACCGGCATAGGAAAACGACAAGACCCACAATACCGCGCCGATGATGTTGTAGCGGATGAAAGTGCCGTAGTGCATGCTGCCCATGCCTGCGACAAACGGGGCGAACGTCCGCACAATCGGGACGAAGCGGGCGATGATGATGGTTTTGCCGCCGTGTTTTTCGTAGAAAGCATGGGTTTTCTCCAGATACGACTGGCGGAAGATTTTGGAATCGGGGTTGGCAAAGAGTTTGCGCCCGAAAAACTTGCCGATCATGAAATTGGCGGCATCGCCCAAAATCGCGGCAGCCAAAAGCAGCGCAATCATGACATAAATATTCATGCTGCCGACCGCGGCAATCCCGCCCGCGGCAAACAGCAGCGAATCGCCCGGTAGAAACGGCGTAACCACCAAGCCGGTTTCGCAGAAAATAATCAAAAACAACACCGCGTAAATCCATACGCCGTATTGCGCGGAAATCTCGACCAAATGCTGGTCGATGTGGAGGATAAAATCAATAAGGGTCGAAATCACGAAATCTTCCTGAAATGAAAAAGACAGGGGTCGTCTGAAAACAGACGCGTCGCCAAATGTCTGCCATTGTATATGAAACCCATGCCGCGCGCCCCTTTTTCAGACGACCCCGCGCCTTGATACGCGCTGACAAAACAACGTACAATAAACCCGATTCCAACCCATCCGGTATGCCTTTGTGAACCAGCTTATTTTCGACTTCGCCGAACGCGGCTATCCCGGTTTCGACAAATTCCTCGGAACGGAAAATGCCGAACTGGTCTATGTGTTACAGCATAAACACGACCCGTTTATCTACGTCTGGGGTGAAGAAGGCGCGGGCAAAAGCCACCTGCTTCGCGCGTGGGTCGCCCAAGCGCTCGACGCGGGGAAAAAAGCCGTCTATATCGACGCTGCCGCCACGCCCCTGACCGAAGCCGCCTTTGAAGCCGAATACCTCGCCATCGACCAAATCGAAAAACTGGGCAACGAAGAACAAGCCCTCCTGTTTGCCGTATTCAACCGTTTTCGCAACAGCGGCAAAGGCTTTCTGCTGTTAAGCTCCGAACACACGCCCCAACAGCTCGTCATCCGCGAAGACTTGCGCACCCGCATGGCGTACTGCCTCGTTTACGAAGTCAAACCCCTGACCGACCGAGAAAAAATCGACGTGCTCGTCAGCATGGCGGCAGCACGCCAAGTCACCATAGATCCCGAAATCTTCGAATACCTGCTCAACCACTGGCAGCGCGACATGGACAGCCTGATGCAGATGCTCGACACGCTGGACAACTACGCCGTTACCATGGGCAAACGCATCACCCTGCCGCTTCTTCGCCAGCTTTTGAAACAACAGGAAACCCAATGAAAAACCTCGCCATCTTCGACCTCGACAACACCCTCATCAACACCGATTCCGACCACTCATGGCCGCAATACCTCATCAAAAAAGGACTGGTTGACGCTGCCGAAACCGAAGCGCAAAACGAAAAATTCTACCGCGACTACCAAAACGGCTGCCTCGACATCGACGCCTTCCTTAAATTCCACCTCGCCCCGCTCGCCCGTTACAGCAAAGAAGAGCTGGCGGAATTTCACCGCGAATTTATGGCGGAGTTCATCATGCCGCACATCTCGCACATGCAGCGTATGCTGGTGCAGAGCCACCAAATGTCCGGCGACGAAACCCTCGTCATCTCCTCGACCAACGAGTTCATCATCACCCCCATCTGCCACCTTTTCGGCATCACCAACATCATCGGCACCCAACTCGAAACCGGTGCCGACGGCCGCTACACCGGCAACTACATCGGCACGCCCAGCCTCAAAGAAGGCAAAATCACCCGCCTGAACCAATGGCTCGCCGAACGCGGCGAAACGCTCGAAAGCTATGGCAAAACCTATTTTTACAGCGATTCCAAAAACGACCTGCCGCTGCTGCGCCTCGTCAACGAACCCGTCGCCGTCAACCCCGATGCCGAACTGGAGCAAGAAGCCAAAGCAAAAGGTTGGCCGATATTGAACTTCAAATAAGCAACACCGCATCCGCCGCCAAACGGGTGCAATATCGTAGCGTGGGCTTCGCCCACGAAAACAAAGGGTCGTCTGAAAATGGAAAACAACGATGAGCAAAATAATGCTCTACATGAACTGAATCAAATAAATCAAGACATGGCAAAAACACAAGTTTTAGCGGTTATGGTTGAGGGAACTGCTAAAGCAGCTTATGAACATTTTGAGAGTTTTAATCTATGGTTACTTACCGTATCAGGAGTTACTCTTTCTTTCGAAATCTTAAATGCCGATAAAATTATTGGATATATGCAATTAAGAGGTTTCTTTTGGTGCAATGTTTGCCTCATAGTCTCTATTATATGTGGATTAATTAGTAAGTATCTGATGACAATAATAAAAAGCCAAATTTACATTGCCCAATATTTAAAAGAAAAATTAAATCCGATTTTTCAAGATTATTCTGCCAAGGAGGAATCTGTACAGCAATACGCAACACAGTCAAATATTAAAATCTATACTGATTTAGATTTTAATAAAATTATTGGAGATTTCACAGAGTTATTCCCCAAATTAGGAAAATGGCTTATTTTACGAAGTTTAGAAAAGAATAAAAACTACGATGTAGTGTTAATGAAACTAGCGCATAATCAAGGGATTTTCGTTTTTCTTCAAACTGTTGCTTTCTTCCTTTCGTTAATTTTAGGGATTGTTTTCATCATTTGTAATGTTTCCCAACAAACATAAGAGAAATTTATGTCCATCCGCGCCATCATCCCCGCCCTGCTGCTTGCCTTCGTCCTACCCGCAGCCGCGCAAACCGTCAATCCGGCAGAATACGCCCCCGCATCCAAAAATACTGCGCAACCGATCAAACCCGTCAAACTGTCCATCTTGGTTTCCCCAGAAGGAAAAGCCGTAGAAGTCAGCATCCTCGAATCCAGCGGTTATGAAGGACTCGACGAAACAGCCGTCGCAACCGCCAAAAAAGACAAATACAAAGCCGCCGGATACTGGGTGAAATATAAAGGAACCATCGAGTTTAAAAACCAATAGGTCGTCTGAAATGTCCGCATTCAAACCCGTCATCGTTACCACCACCGCCCCGACCCGCGAAGAAGCTGAAAAAATCGGCAGCCTGTTGCTGGAAAAGCAACTTGCCGCCTGCGTGCAATACGAAGCCATCACCAGCCAATACCTTTGGAACGGCGAAATCTGCCGCGACGACGAAATCCGCATCACCATCAAAACCTCGCGCCACTGCTACCGCGAAATCCAAAAAACCATCATCGCCAACCACAGCTACGAATGCCCGCAAATCCTGATGCAAAACGTATCGCGCGGATACGCCCCCTATTTGCGCTGGCTGAAGCAGAGTTTAGGTTGATAAAACAGCCGCGCCGTCTGAAAAACGCTCAAGCATCATTATGAATTTACAGGGAAGTCCACTATAATGACGGCTTTTGATTTTCAGACGGCCTTACGTCTGCATCGCAATCCCAAACCAAAAGGAAACCCATGTTCCGCACCATGCTCGGCGGCAAGATACACCGCGCCACCGTTACCGAAGCCGATCTCAACTACGTCGGCAGCATCACCGTAGACCAAGACCTGCTCGACGCCGCAGGCATCCTCGTTAACGAAAAAGTCGCCATCGTCAACAACAACAACGGCGAACGCTTCGAAACCTACACCATCCCCGGCGAACGCGGCAGCGGCGTCGTCTGCCTCAACGGTGCCGCCGCACGGCTCGTCCAAAAAGGCGACATCGTCATCATCATGTCCTACGTCATGCTGTCCGAACCCGAAATCGCCGCGCACGAACCCAAAGTCGTCCTTGTGGACGAACAAAACAAAATCCGCGACATCCTTTCCTACGAGCCGCCGCACACTGTCCTATAAAACACAAAGGTCGTCTGAAACCGCAAAATCCGCTTTCAGACGACCTTTCAGCCATTTTCAGACGACCTTCGAGAAAGCCCCATCATCATGAACATCCGCATCAACAACCTCACCGTCGGCAACGACCTCCCCTTTACCCTGTTCGGCGGCATCAACGTCCTGGAAGACCTCGATTCCACCCTCAAAGCCTGCGAACAATACGTCAAAGTGACCGACAAACTCGGCATCCCCTACGTCTTCAAAGCCTCCTTCGACAAAGCCAACCGCTCCTCCATCCACTCCTTCCGCGGCGTCGGCTTGGACGAAGGCATGAAAATCTTCCAAGCCGTCAAACGCGAGTTTGACGTGCCCGTCATCACCGACGTCCACGAACCCTACCAATGCGCCCCCGTCGCCGAAGTCTGCGACGTCATCCAACTGCCCGCCTTCCTCGCCCGCCAAACCGACCTCGTCGTCGCCATGGCAAAAACCGGCAACGTCATCAACATCAAAAAACCCCAGTTCCTCAGCCCCTCGCAGATGAAAAACATCGTTGAAAAATTCCAAGAAGCAGGCAACGGACAAATCATACTGTGCGAACGCGGTGCCAATTTCGGCTACGACAACCTCGTCGTCGATATGCTCGGCTTCGGCGTCATGAAGCAAACCTGCGGCGGCCTGCCCGTCATCTTCGACGTCACCCACTCCCTGCAAACCCGCGAATCCGGTGCGGCCGCATCCGGCGGACGGCGCGCGCAAGTGCTGGATTTGGCGCTCGCAGGCATGGCAACCCGCCTCGCAGGCCTCTTCCTCGAATCACACCCCAACCCCGACCAAGCCAAATGCGACGGCCCCAGCGCCCTGCCGCTTGCCCAACTGGAAGACTTCCTGACCCGCGTCAAAGCCGTGGACGAAACCGTCAAATCCTTCGCGCCTATGGACATCCGTTAACGGGTTTTGCAAACGAAAGGTCGTCTGAAAACCCAGATTCAAGGTTTTCAGACGACCTTTCCCTTATTCTTCTTAGTTTGCCGCCTCAAGGCAGGGCGATGAATTTAATCAGCACTTCTTTGAAAATAAAGCCGAACACACCCAAGCCCAATACCAGGAACAAAATCGCGATGCCGAATTTGCCCGCCTTGGATTCTTTGCCCAAGTTCCAGACGATAAAGCCCAAGAAAATAACCAGTCCGGTCAGACAGATTTTCATCGCCCAATCGGAAAATTCCGCTTCACTCATAATCGATTTCCTTATTTGATGTTGTGTGTATTTTAATGTTTTCAGACGACCTTTGAAACGCCAAGAGGTCGTCTGAAATGTAATGGTTCAGCAAATGCCGTCCGTCGGGCGTTTGGCTTAACGCGCCAACGCCTGTTTCAAATCGTCAATCAAATCATCGACGTATTCCAAGCCGACAGACAGGCGCACCAGTCCGGGGCGGATATTGGCGGCGAGTTTTTCTTCGGGCTGCATTCTGCCGTGTGTGGTTGTCCACGGGTGGGTAATGGTCGAGCGCACGTCACCGAGGTTGGCGGTACGGGAGAAGAGTTCGACGCCGTCCACGACTTTCCACGCGGCGTCAGTGTCGGCGACTTCAAAGCCGATGACGATGCCGCCGCCGTTTTGCTGTTTGCGGATAAGCTCCGCCTGCGGATGGTCGGGCAATCCGGTGTAGTAAACGGCTTGAACCTGCGGCTGCGCTTGCAGCCATTGGGCGATTTTCAGGGCATTATCGAACTGTTTTTCCATACGCAGCGACAGGGTTTCCACGCCGCTCAACAACTGCCATGCGTTAAACGGCGACATCGCCAGCCCGCAAGAGTTGCAGTAAACGGCGACCTGCGTCATCAGTTCTTCCGAACCCGCCAACACGCCGCCCATCACGCGTCCGTGTCCGTCGATGGCTTTGGTTGCGGAGGAAACGGAAATATCCGCGCCGTGTTTCAAAGGCTGCGAGCCGACAGGCGACAGCAGGCTGTTGTCCACCACCAAAAGCGCGCCGATGCTGTGCGCCAATTCTGCCAAGGCTTCCAAGTCGGCCACTTCGCCCAAGGGGTTGGACGGGGTTTCCAAAAACAGCAGTTTGGTGTTGGCTTTGACGGCGGCTTTCCATTCGTCCACATCGGTCGGCGACACATGGCTCACTTCGATGCCGAATTTGGTGACGATGTTGTTGATAAAGCCGACGGTCGTGCCGAACAGGCTGCGGCTGGAAATCACATGATCGCCCGCCTGCAGGAAGGTGAAAAACGCCGCCTGAATCGCGGACATACCGGTCGAAGTGGCGACCGCGCGTTCCGCGCCTTCTAAGGCGGCGATGCGTTTTTCAAAAGCGGCTGTGGTCGGATTGGCAGTGCGGGTATAAGTGAACCCTTTGATTTTTTTGGAAAACAAATCGGCGGCGTGTTGGGCGTTATCCCACATGAAGCTGCTGGTGAGGAACAATGCCTGATTGTGTTCGCGGTATTCGGTTTGCTCTTTGCCGCCGCGTATGGCGAGCGTCTGTGGGTGGAGTTTTTTACTCATTTGTTTTCCAATCTTGTTCAGCAGGTTTGTTTGATGTCTTATAGTGGATTAACTTTAAACCAGGACGGCGTTGCCTCGCCTTAGCTCAAAGAGAACGATTCTCTAAGGTGCTGAAGCACCAAGTGAATCGGTTCCGTACTATCTGTACTGTCTGCGGCTTCGTCGCTTTGTCCTGATTTAGTTAATCCACTATAAATAAGAGAAGCCATAGGTTAACTTGTTAACATTTTGCGCTTATTTGCGCCGTCTTTCAAGTTTGGCGGCGAATGGCAAAAGGTCGTCTGAAAACGTTTTTCAGACGACCTTTTGCAATCGTTCCAAGCTTTTATTGATAAACACGTCCATCGTGTTCCAGCCAGCCGTCGGTATGGCGGCCTGAGGGGTCGTGGTGCGTCCAATGGAGAACACCGCCCTGTTCCGACCATTCGTATTCGCCGTAGAAGCCGACTTTATCGCCTTTTTTCAAACCTTTGATTTTGTCGGCGAGGTCGATGTTGTGCGCCACTAAAAGCGTTTGCCCGCTGGACAGTTTCAAGATAAAACGCTGATGGCGCGTGCCTTGGTTGTCGTCGGGCAGCGTTTTAAGAACCGCACCCGCACCTTTCACCTGAATATCGCTCTGTTGGTTTTCAAAGGCTTGCTGCAATATTTGTTCCGCACTGCCCTGCCCTGCTTGGCGGTCGGATTTCGGCTGCTTCGGTTGCGATTTTTTGGATTCAGACTGCTCAGACTGAGGCTGCTCGGATTGGCGTTTTTCCGCCTGGGTTTGGGGCTGCGTTTGGGTTGGTACGGCATCCGCTGCCTGACCTTGCCGCCCCTGCTGCATTTTTTGATAACCGACTACCACGGCGGCAACAATCAGTATCCAAATCCATTTGTTTTTGTTCATAAAATCCACGCCCAAAAAAATGCCCGACGGTTCATCGGGCATAAATTATTTGAAAGGAGTTAAATCACGATAACGCGAGCCGCTATTATATACAAAACCGGCGGAAAAATCAGCATTTTCAGTCCGATACCTGAAGCGGCGGCGTGATCACGCTTTTTTGTTTCCCTGACTGTATTTCATTTCGTATTTGATGTCGTTCAGGATTTTTTTCACGTTGTAATCCAAAAGCTGTTCTACCAAATCGGGCGCCTGTTCGCTGAGGGTTTGTTGGAGCTGGTAGGTAAACAGCGCCATTTGTTTCTGCACGGCGGTGCGTATCATGCCGTTGACGGCGTCGGCGACGTGCGGGCGCAGGCGTTTGATCAAACGCTCGCTCAGGTCTTGCTCGGAAATGCAGAACACTTCCCTGCGGTTGATGACCTGCGGGTTCAACACGTTGATATGGACGGTAATCGGCGGCGTTTCTTCTTTGGGGTCGTCTGAAACCTGCTCTTGCGCCTGCGGATTTTCGTTTTCAGACGACGTTGCCTCTGCTTTTGCCGGCGCGTCAAATTCGACTGTTTTACGTTTCGGGTTCAGCCAAACCGTGCGCGTGGACTCGATTTGCCTGTCGGACGCGCTCATTTGCAGCGAAGACTGCGCGTTCAGCCAGTTTTCCTGCAAAATCACCATCGCATCGGTCTCCGCCGTTTCAGCGGCTTCTTCCTCCAGCATGGCGTTGTGTTCCTCCTGCCATTTGCGCAGATATTCCGTCAACACGGCATCGCGGTTGGCATCGTCGAGCTTGACCGACTTGGTTTTGGGCTTCTGCTCGAAGGCAGGCTCTTGGGATTCGCGCACCAAAGGCGCGTGTGTGTAAGGTGCGTTCAATTGGCGGGTTTGCCGCAGCTTTTCCAAGCGGCTTTCCCAATCCAGGCTTTCATCCGTTTGTTGTGGCGTATCGGGACGATTCGTATCCATTTTTAGCTTTCGTTCTTCCGTTGTGTCATTTCATTTCACGCGCATAGCGAATGCCGTGATTTGCTATAATGCGGTATTTTAACAGATTCCCAGGAACACATCATGAGCAGCATCGAACAACGCCTCGAATATTTGGAAGAAGCCAACGACGTTTTGCGTATGCAGAACCACGTCCTCGCCACCGCCCTCAAAGGCCTGATCCGTTCGCTGCCGTCCGACATGGCAAACGAAGCCGTCGAGTCCATCCAGCTTGCCTTTGAAGACGCACTCGCCGAATTGAATTACGAAGACAGCCCGCATACCGACCTCTTCCATGACGTAACCTACGCTTTTTTCCGCGAAAAAGACCACTGACGCGTAGCGATTTTACCAAACCGTGTTAAACTATCCGTTTATTTATTAATATCCGTAAAGAAGGAACCTCCCCATGAACATGAAAAAATGGATTGCAGCCGCCCTCGCCTGCTCCGCGCTGGCACTCTCCGCCTGCGGCGGCCAAAGCAAAGACGCTTCCTCGTCAGCCCCTAAAGCCGACAAAGTGTACCGCGTCGCCGCCAACGCCGAATTCGCCCCTTTCGAATCATTGGATTCCGCCGGCAACGTTGAAGGTTTCGACGTCGATTTGATGAACGCGATGGCTAAAGCCGGCGGATTCAAAGTCGAATTCAAACACCAGCCTTGGGACAGCCTCTTCCCCACGCTCAAAAACGGCGATACGGATATCGTCATCTCCGGCGTAACCATTACCGACGAGCGCAAGCAGTCCATGGATTTCACCGACCCTTATTTTGAAATCACCCAAGTCGTCCTCGTTCCCAAAGGTAAAAAAGTCGCCTCTTCAGACGACCTCAAAAACATGGCGAAAGTCGGCGTCGTTACCGGACAAACCGGCGACTTCTCCGTTTCCAAACTCTTGGGCAACGACAATCCTAAAATCGCCCGCTTCGAGAGCGTTCCTTTGGTCATCAAAGAGCTGGAAAACGGCGGCGTCGATGCCGTAGTCAGCGACAGCGCGGTCATCGCCAACTATGTGAAAAACAACCCGACCAAAAGCATGGACTTTATCACCCTGCCTGATTTCACGATTGAAAACTACGGCATAGCCGCACGCAAAGGCGACGAAGCGACCGTCAAAATGCTGAACGAAGCGCTGAAAAAAGTACGCGACAGCGGCGAATACGACAAAATCCACGCCAAATACTTCGCCAAAGAAGGCGATAAAGCGGCAGCTGCCAGCCAACCTGAAGCAGCCAAATAATCTGTTTCAACGTTCTTAAGCAATAAGAAAGGTCGTCTGAAAGCCTGTATCGCGGGTTTCAGACGACCTTTTGTTTAATGAGCCGGCCATTTTATCTCTAATGACGGCTATACTGTCCCTGCAATTTTCCGACTAACACCTAAGGACAATAGTTCCAAGAGATCCAAACGTTTTAACATTTGCGACAACATTGCAAGATTTTGCCCAAAACTCCAATACACTTGAAAGCAAATTTATGTCCAATCAGATAGAACAACAATCAGAATATGCCATCGCTGCCGTAGTATATGCTGATGAAGGCGATGCTGCGATAACTGCATTATGGCAGGCCGTACGCCGATTGCAACAAGACGGATGGCGCGTGGCCGGACTATTAAACCCGATAGACAACGAAGGTAAGCACAGCAATTCGGAGCTGGCTTCCGTCGCAGACAATCGGCGCTTTTCCATCTTCCAAAATCTCGGCAACCATTCCAGCGGCTGCAAACTAGACGCCGGCGCACTGGCGGCGGCGGGTTCGGTGATTCGCGAAGCCATAGCGGAAGGTACGGATTTGGTAGTCATTAACAAATTTGGCCATGCAGAAATCGATAACCGCGGTTTGTTGTCGGAATACCTGACCGCCATCAGCTCAGGCATTCCGGTTTTGACCACCTTGCACAGCAAATACCTGCCTGATTGGCGAAGCTTTTCAGGCGGAGTGAGTGGGGAACTGCCCGCAGATACCGATACCGTTCTTGACTGGATAAAGCGATCCGTCAAACGAAACTTACCTTAAAATATTAACCCGCCACACGGCAGGCTGCCTTATTCACACGCGTGTTTTCCATTTTATGGCTATGAAGTCTGCCGTTTTCACCGTCTTCCTTATTTTTTGTAATCCGGCCGCAACGTTTTTTTCATCCCCTACTCGATAATACTAAAGTAGTATATACTTTTAATCTTTAAGCTAGTCCTTTCCCCTTATTTTGCTGTTTCAGGCTACGCTTTCTATGCATATTTTTCTTGTATGCGCTCCTATAAACTCTTAAGCGTCAAAATTTTTTAAAATAAGCTACCATTACCACCCCATAATTAACGGCTATGTTCAAATGGCTTGCTAGACAGGTCATCTGAAAACCAAACCGAAAGGAACACTACCATGAAAATCAGAGCACAAGTCGGCATGGTTCTGAACTTAGACAAATGTATCGGCTGCCACACCTGCTCCGTTACCTGCAAGAACGTCTGGACTTCGCGTGACGGCGTAGAATATGCGTGGTTTAACAACGTCGAAACCAAGCCGGGCATCGGCTTTCCGAAAAACTGGGAAGACCAAAACAAATGGAATGGCGGCTGGGTGCGCAAACCCAACGGCAAACTGGTACCTAAGCAAGGCGGCAAATTGAAGATTTTGGCGAATATTTTTGCCAACCCAAACATGCCGCAAATCGACGACTACTACGAGCCGTTCACCTACGATTACGAGCATCTGCAAAACGCGCCGAAAATGAAAACGCCGCCGACCGCCCGTCCTGTCTCCGTGCTCACCGGCAAAAAAATGGACAAAGTGGAATGGGGTCCGAACTGGGAAGACGATTTGGCAGGCGAATTTGAAAAACGTGCAAAAGACGTACTGTTTGAAGGTATTCAAAAAGACATGCACGCTGCGTTCGAGCAAACCTTCATGATGTACCTGCCTCGTCTGTGCGAGCATTGTTTGAACCCGACCTGTGTGGCATCCTGCCCGTCAGGCAGCATCTACAAACGCGAAGACGACGGCATCGTACTGATCGACCAAGACAAATGCCGCGGCTGGCGTATGTGCGTATCCGGCTGCCCCTACAAAAAAATCTACTACAACTGGACTTCCGGCAAAGCTGAAAAATGTACATTCTGCTATCCGCGTATCGAAGGCGGCCAGCCGACCGTGTGTTCCGAAACCTGCGTAGGCCGCATCCGCTATTTGGGCGTACTGCTGTACGATGCAGACAAAATCGAACAAGCTGCGTCAGTGGAAAATCCGCAAGACCTGTACGAACAGCAACTGGGCGTATTCCTCAACCCGCATGACCCCGAAGTACAACGCGAAGCATTAAAACAAGGTATCAGCCAAAGCTGGCTTGATGCCGCCCAAAAATCACCCGTGTACAAAATGGCAATGGAATGGAAAGTGGCATTCCCTCTGCACCCGGAATACCGCACCTTGCCAATGGTTTGGTACATCCCGCCGCTCTCTCCGATTCAATCTGCCATCGAAAACGGCCTGGTGGGTGAAAACGGTATTATCCCAAGCGTAGATGAAATGCGTATCCCGCTGAAATATCTGGCCAACCTGCTCACCGCCGGCAAAATTGAGCCAATCAAAGAAGCGCTGGAGCGCATGATTGCTATGCGCCGCTTCAAACGCGGACAAGTGGTTCACGGTGAAACACCGGCTCAAGCACTGGAAGGTACCGGCCTTACGCCCGAAATGGTTGAAGACATGTACCAAATCATGGCTATTGCCAATTATGAAGACCGCTTCGTCATCCCGTCTTCACACAAAGAAATGGTTGAAAACAGTTTCGGCGACAAAGCCAGCTGCGGCTTTACCTTCGGCAACGGCTGCTCTGGCGGCAGCAGCGAAGAAAGCCTGTTTGGCAAACGCAAAGGCACACCGATTATTTTCCACGGCCTGCGCAAAGATGCGGAAAAAAATCGTGAAGAAGGAGTACGCTGATGGGCGCGAATCCCGTTTACAAATGGTTTTCCGCGCTGTTGTGCTATCCTGAAGCCGAGCTGATTGAAGCCCTACCTGAATTTCAGGCTGCCTTGAAAGAATGGCCCGAGCTTCAATCGCAGGAAGGTCGTCTGAAAAACTTTTTAGACTATCTAGGCAATCACAATCTGCGCGAATTGCAGGAAAACTACGTCGCCACTTTCGACCGCAACCGTAACCACGCACTCTATATTTTCGAGCATGTTTACGGCGAAGACCGAGACCGCGGCAGCGCAATGGTGGACTTATTGCAAGAATACCGCAACCACGGCTTCGAGTTGGGCGACGACGAATTGCCCGACTATCTGCCCGCACTGCTGGAATACTTGAGCCAAGTGCCGTCCGAGCATGCGCAAAAACTCTTGGGTGATGCCGTACATGTCATTGCCCACATCGGAGGCCAGCTTGAGAAAAGCGGCTCGCCTTACGCCGTATTGCTGCAGGGCATTACCGAGCTCAGCCCGGTCGCACCACAACCCTTGATCGAACCACCCGTGCGCGATATGGACGAAGCCATGGAAACATTCGGTCCCGATATTTCCGGTACCGAGCCGCTGCTAAAACCAGGCGTCGAAACCGTACAGTTTTATCCTAAAGCCGCTTTTCAGACGGTCTCAAAAGGAGCATGAACATGAACACCCTGCACCAATTCTTCTTTGGCATTTTTCCCTATATTGCCCTCGCGATCTTCTTCTTCGGCAGCCTCGTCCGCTTCGAGCGTGAACAATATTCATGGAAAAGTGAATCCAGCCAACTCCTTTACGAAGGTCAGTTGCGCTTAGGTAATATCCTATTTCACGTCGGTGTTTTAGCCGTATTCTTCGGACACTTGTTTGGACTGCTCACACCTTTATGGTTTTGGGATGCAATAGGCGTTTCCCACGGTGCCAAACAAATCTTTGCGATGGTAATGGGCGGCATCTTCGGCACAACCGCAATGGTTGGCTTAATCATCTTGCTGCAACGTCGTCTGAAATGCGACCGCTTGGCTGCAAATACCACTTGGCGTGACAAACTGGTATTGATTTGGCTCATCGCCACCTTGGGTTTGGGTTTGTTGACTATCTTTGTGAGCATGGGCCATACAGATGGTCATGAAATGGTGAAACTGATGAACTGGGCGCAACATATCGTAACCTTCCGCGGTGAAGCTGCCAGCTATATCAAAGATGTAAGCTTTCTGTTTAAATTGCATATGGTAATGGGCATGGGCTTGTTTGTCATTTTCCCATTCACCCGCTTGGTGCACGTATGGAGCGGCTTTGCCAGCGTTGCTTATCTCGGCCGCGCATGGCAACTGGTTCGCCGCCGCTGATTCCTTTCAATCTTTCAACAGGCTATCCGAAGAACTTTCGGATAGCCTGTTTTATTATTACGATCAGGTTGGCTATTTTAAATACCCTATCTATCCAATTCACCAAACGACACAAGCCAACCTACTTGATGAAATATACGGTTAGTTATAAAGTACTAGACTCATTTAACACCGACTTATTTCCCATCTTCATTAAGATACGCCATAATGCGACGGATCAGACCCGATATGTATGACTTAGCTCATCGGCGTATGCATTCAACGGATTTTTGCTCTCTTTTGACCCCAAGAATCTTTCCGCCCGACAAAGGAAGTAAATGCCCCATATACTTTTGCTGCATCTTTAGCCTCCCTCGCCAAGCAATCCGGTAACCATATCGGTCTGAATATTATAAAAAATCGGATATTACGCATTCATGCCCGCCTCGAATTGGATTACAGCATAGACGATAAACCCCTACATATTTACCTTACCGCAACCAGAAAGAATTTTAAAATATGAGTTCGAATGAAACTATCCGCATTGCCTTGATAGACGACCATACCCTGTTCCGTAGCGGTATCAAAGCCCTACTGACCAGACAGGATAACTACGAAGTAGTCGGTGAAGCAGCTGACGGCCTCAGCGGTGTGAAATTAGTTGAGCAAACCGATCCCGACGTTGTACTGCTAGATTTAGACATGCCTGTAATGAACGGGCGCGAAGCTTTGGCTCAAATCCTTAGCAGTCGGTCTGAACAGGTAGTGGTAATGCTGACCGTTTCTGAAGATAGCGAAGATTTAACTGAGTGCATGCGTCTCGGGGCGCGCGGCTTTTTGCTAAAAAATATCCATGCAGATTTTCTTGTAGATGCCATCCGCAAAGCAGCCGAAGGCGACAATGTTTTTTCACCCGAGATGACTGCCCGCTTGGTACAATCGTTAATCCAGCCCAATACCACTCCGGCGGCCAGTGCATTAGACGCACTGACAACGCGGGAATTGGAAATTCTCGGCCACTTGGCTGCCGGACACAGCAACAAAATCATTGCACGCAAACTCAATCTGGCGGAATCCACCATCAAAGTGCATGTACAGAGCATTTTACGCAAACTTGAATTATCCAGCCGCGTACAGGCAGCCGTTTATGCCGTACAGCACAATGTCCCGCAGCCACTGTAAACCATCAATCAGCCTCTTCTTTAATTACACTTTCAGTATAAGGAACACTCATGAAAAGCAGTGCCCGCAATCAACTGGCCGGTACGGTAACCCACATCGAACACAGCAACGGCTCATGCCTGGTTACCCTTGCCAGCGCAGGCGGTATCGAAATTCATGCACAAATCAGCAGTTTCAGCCTGAAACGTTTAAAACTATCGGTCGGCAGCCCGGTTATCGCCATGATTAAAGCAGCATCGGTCGTACTGGCGACTGACCTCGCACCCATGACATTATCGGCAGAAAACTGCCTGAACGGCACAGTGAAACGTGTGGAACAAGGGGCGGTCAACAATGTCGTTACGCTTGATATTAATAATGAAATCAACTTATGCGCAACCATTACACTCTACAGCAGCGAAACGCTTGCCCTAGAACCGGATCTGCCGGCCACTGCCGTTTTCAATGCCAATCAAGTCATGTTAGGCGTTTTAATTTAAAACAGAAAATTTCTAACACATGAAAAAGGTCGTCTGAAATGGTTTTCAGACGACCTTTTTCTACAATGCTTGACGTTTTACAAAGCCAAAGCGTACCATCCTATGTATCTACGCCTAAATAACTAGTATCCTGCTTATTTAAGACTAATTTCTACTATTCCAATGCTTTGCTATGTCCATGCTTCAGAGCAATGCGTGATAGCTCGCGAACGCGTAAGTTAAAGCTGTGTAAAAATCCGATTAACTTATGGTAAACCACTAGAAAGGAAGGGGCAGCAAGATGGCCTCGGAAACTTACAAACGCTACTCGGTGCTATTCTCCAGCACTCTATCTTTTACTGTCTGTTTTATGATTTGGATGATGCTGGCCGTTGTCGGCATCAAAGTTCAGGAAGAAATGGGGTTTAACCAAACCCAATACGGCATTCTGATTGCTCTGCCGGTGCTTTCCGGTGCGCTGATCCGTGTACCGTTAGGCATCCTTACCGATAAATTTGGCGGCCGTATCGTGCTGTTTACCTTGATGATCCTATCCGTACCAACCATTTTTCTGATGCGCTACGCCAATCAATATTGGCATTTCTTGGTAATCGGTCTGGTGATGGGCTTGGCCGGCGGTTCGTTCTCGGTAGGTACTCCCTATGTGGCACGCTGGTTCCCCAAACACCAACAAGGCGTGGCAATGGGGATATTCGGCGCGGGCAATGCAGGTAGTGCAATCAATAAATTCCTTGCCGCCTGGCTGATTGTTACCTTTGGAACTTGGCAGATTGTCCCTACCGTATACTCAGCCATTATGCTGGCTACCGCGATACTCTTTTGGTTTACCAGCTATCACGATCCCAAACACTTGGTCTCTTCCAACGTTACGTTGAAAGAACAATTAGCACTCTTGAAAGACCCGGGCGTGCTGCGATACAGCCAATATTACTCCGTAGTCTTCGGCGGCTATGTGGCACTGGCATTGTGGATGACCAAATACTATGTGGGCGAATACGGTATGCCACTGCAAACGGCGGCATTTTTGGCAGCCTGCTTCTCACTGCCGGGAGGTGTACTGCGTGCTTTCGGCGGCTACCTTTCCGATAAATTCGGTGCATATAAGGTAACTTGGGCGGTAATGTGGTTGATTTGGATATGTTTCTTCATACTCTCCTACCCGCAAACCGATCTTTCCATCCGCACGACCGACGGCGGTTCGCTAACCATGCACCTCGGTCTCAATGTAACCGTATTCACTATACTAATGTTCACAGTGGGTGTAGCCACTGCGGTAGGCAAAGCTTCCGTATTCAAGTTTGTAGCTGACGACTATCCCGATAATATCGGTGCCGTATCCGGTATTGTCGGCCTGGCCGGTGGCCTGGGCGGTTTCCTTCTGCCGATTATGTTCGGCGCATTGGAAGACTGGACTGGCATTCGCTCTACTTCTTTCATGCTGCTCTACGGTACAGTCTGCGTTTCGCTGATTTGGATGCACTTTTCGTTTAAAGCCAAACGCGAAAGTGATATGAAAGCCTTAAAAGAGCGTCAAACCTAAATTTGTAGGTCGTCTGAAAATTTTCAGACGACCCAACACCTATCAGAAGGAGCCCTTTTTATGTCTCATCTTATCGAACATTGGCAGCCGGAAGATAAAACCTTCTGGCAGCAAACAGGTAAAAAAATTGCCACCCGCAACTTGTGGATTTCTATCCCCGCCCTCCTCCTTGCCTTCGCTATCTGGCAGGTATGGAGCGTAGCGGTAGTCAACCTGCCCAATATCGGCTTCAAATACAGCGAAAACCAGCTCTTCTGGCTGGCTGCCCTGCCCGCCTTATCCGGGGCGACCTTGCGTATCTTCTATTCTTTCATGGTACCCATATTCGGCGGCCGCAAATGGACGGCCATCTCTACCGCCAGCCTGCTGCTGCCGGCTATCGGCTTGGGTTTTGCCGTTCAAAATCCTAACACCAGCTACATTACCATGATGGTACTGGCGCTCCTGTGCGGCTTCGGCGGCGGCAACTTCTCCTCCAGCATGTCCAACATCAGTTTCTTTTTCCCCAAAGCCGAAAAAGGCACTGCTCTCGGCCTGAATGCAGGCTTGGGCAATCTGGGGGTATCTGCCGTACAGTTTGTCGTACCGCTCATTATTACTGCAGGTGTCTTCGGAGCCCTTGGTGGAGAGCCGCAAACCTGGACGAAAGGCGATGTAACCAAACAAATTTGGTTACAAAACGCCGGCTTTATCTGGGTGCCTTTCATTATTCTTTCTACCCTAGCCGCTTGGTTTGGCATGAACGATTTGGCTTCCGCCAAAGCCAGCTTCAAAGACCAGGCCGTGATTTTCAGCCGCAAGCATAACTGGATTATGTGCATCCTTTATTTGGGCACTTTCGGCTCCTTCATCGGTTTTGCCGCAGGCTTCCCCTTGCTGATCAAGAGTCAGTTTACCGGGATTGATCCTGTAAAATATGCCTTCCTCGGCCCTTTGGTCGGTGCTTTGGCCCGCCCATTCGGCGGCTGGATCTCTGATAAAATCAAAAGCGGCGCACTGATTACCCAATTTGTTTTCATCGGCATGATTGTGGCGGTATGCGGCGTAATTTTCTTCCTCCCCAACAATGGTGAAGGCGGCAACTTCTGGGGCTTCTTTGCCTGCTTCTTGGCTCTATTTACACTCACCGGAATTGGTAATGGTTCTACCTTTATGCAGGTACCGGTAATTTTCCTTAATATGCACCAAAAATTTGCCGAAGAAGGCAAAGTCAGTGAAGAGCAAGCCCGTTTGGATGCTACCAAAGAAGGCGCAGCCGTAATCGGCTTTACTGCCGCCTTTGCAGCCTATGGCGGCTTCTTCATTCCGAAAAGCTACGGCACATCCATCGACCTAACCGGCGGTGTAAATGCCGCCCTGATTGGCTTTATCATATTCTATGCAATTTGTGCGGCACTTAACTGGTGGTATTACACCCGTAAAGGCGCTGAAGCCAAATGCTGATGTCCGAACACTAAGTACACAGGCCGTCTGAAAGCTTTCAGACGACCTGTCTTTATCATTACTAATTCTAAAGTATTAATCCAACTATGTCTTTTGACCACTGCCAAATGCTTTGTATGCATTCAAATCTGATTTTTACTGCTTTACCATGACGGATATTCAACCAGTATCCCCTATCCCACAAATTTCCAAACAGTTAAATTACTGGAAGACAACTTGCAGCACAGGAGACACACACCATGGCACTTACATCCGTCAGCGAACTGCAAACCCTGATTCATGAACACATCACCCGCACACCACGTCTGCCTGAAATCGAGCATATTCCTGTTGCCCAAAGCATAGGGCGCGTTTTGGCAGAGGACATGGTGTCCGCCCTAAACATTCCCGCTACCGACATTTCCGCCATGGACGGCTACGCCCTACCGTCTGATGCTGCCGCCGGAAGCTGTTGGCAGATAGTAGGCGAATCTGCCGCAGGTAAACCTTTCGCCGGCGACCTGCCCAAAGACGGCTGCATCCGTATCATGACCGGGGCTGTGGTTCCACCCGGCAGTACCTGCGTAGTATTGCAAGAAAACACTAAAACCGAAGGCAACGCCATTATCCTTACCCAAGACGTAGCCGTTGGTGCCAATATCCGCTACGGCGGCGAGGAAGTGGCAACCGGCGATACAGTGCTTACCGCCGGCCGTATCCTCCGCCCTGCAGACGTGATGCTGTTGGCTGCTATTGGTATCGGACAAGTACCGGTTTACCGCAAAATCAAAGTAGCCGTGCTGTCTACGGGCGACGAACTTAACGAACCCGGCACGCCCGCTACCGACAATGGGCAAGTTTACGACAGCAATCGCCACACCTTAATGGCACGCTTGGCTGCAATGCCGGTAGAAGTTTTAGATTTGGGACAAGCTGCCGACGATTTGGAAAGCGTGCTGCATACATTGAACGAAGCTTCATGTATGGCTGACGTAGTGATTACTTCCGGCGGCGTATCGGTAGGCGATTATGACTATATGCGTGAAGCAGTCAATCGCCTGGGAGCCATCCATCACTATAAAGTCGCCATCAAACCGGGCAAACCGTTTGTATTCGGTCAAATGTTGAAAACTTGGTATTTCGGTCTGCCCGGCAATCCCGTTTCCGGCTATGTAGGTTTCGACTTATTTTTGAAAGCCGCACTCTGGCAGTTATGTGGGGCACAAGACATTCCCCAACCTTTCCGTTTGCAGGCCGTATTATCTCAGCAAGTAAAAAAATCTCCTGGTCGTATGGACATCCAGCGTGCCGTATTGACACAAACTGCCGACGGTACATGGGAAGCCTCCCCCGCCGGCGAACAGGATTCTCACCGTGTATGGGGTGTCAGCCGTGCCAACGGCTACATTATCCTACCTGCCGAGGCAGGTAACCTACCTGCCGGCGCTACCGTTACTGTCCAACCATTTACAGAGGCTTTTCTATGAGCGCGTTAACCGATTCTTTTAACCGTCGGCTAACCTACCTGCGTCTGTCGGTAACCGACTTATGCAACTATCGCTGTACGTATTGCCTGCCTGACGGCTATATCGGCAAAGCCAAACCCGATGAATTGACGTTACCTGAAATCGAAACCCTGGCTCAAACCTTCGCACGCAGTGGAACCCGAAAAATCCGCTTAACCGGAGGCGAGCCGACACTGCGGCGTGATTTAGCAGATATCATTGCCATTTGCCGTGCCCAACCGCAAATCGAAAGCGTAGCCCTTACCACCAATGCATTTAAACTGGCAAAACTGTTTCCGCTATACCGCGCCGCCGGCATCGACAAACTGAACATCAGCATTGACAGCTTCGATCCGGAAGTGTTTTATCAAATTACCGGAAAGCGCGAATGCAATAACATTGTTCGTGCTTTGGACGGCATCTTAGAGCAGGGTTTTTACGATATCAAAGTCAACACTTTATTACTGCGCCGCTATATGTCCCGCACCTTGGCCGATGCACTGGATTTCGTCCGCCACCGTCCGGTTACCCTGCGCTTTATCGAGCTGATGCAAACGCGCGACAACACTGCCTTTTTCGGCAAACAACATTTTTCTGCCGCTACCATAGAAGCAGGCCTGCAAGCAGAAGGCTGGCAATTGATACCGCGTTCGGCACATGCCGGTCCGGCACGGGAATACCGCCACCGCGATTTCGCCGGCGGCATAGGTTTTATCGCACCTTACAGCAAAGATTTCTGCCAAAGTTGCAACCGGCTGAGAGTCACTGCGCAAGGTAAAATGCACTTATGCCTATTCGGCGGTATTGCTTATGATTTGCGCCCATGGCTTAGCAGCGGCGACCAAGCCGGCCTGCAGCAGCACTTGTACGAACTGATGGCGGAAAAACCGGAGCACCACTTCCTGCATGACCGCAAATTCGGCCTGATTCGTGACCTATCCATGATTGGTGGTTAGAATGGCTGGTGTAACCGCTGCCCGTTATGAGCCGTTACTGATTCTGTGTGGCGGCCTCAGCAGCCGTATGGGTACGCCTAAAGCCTTACTTCCATTTGATGGCGTTTCCCTGATACATAAGCTGATTAAACAAACCCATCCTAACCGTCCTGTTTGGCTGGCAGCCGCCGGTCAGATTTATCCTGACACAGGGCGTGCTTATTATCTTAACGACGCCCTCCCCGAACGACAGGGACCGCTGGCCGCCATTCTGCCGGCACTAAAACAAGCACACCGGCAAGGTGAAGCCGGAATTTATGTCCTGGCCTGCGACACCCTTCTACGGCCCGAAGTCGTAATCGAACTGCTGTCAGAAGGCTCGTATCAACCTTTTTGGCAACAGGGTATTACCCTGCTGGCAGATGCCGACAGCGGCCGCCCCCATCCCTTAATGTCGCATTGGCCGGTAGCCTTGCGGCACGATTTGCAAACTTATCTGACACAAGGCAAACGCAAAGTAACCGCTTGGCTGGATACACAGCTTTGCCAAACCATCGGCATGCCTGATGCCTGGCAAGCAGTATCTAATTTCAACACACCTGCTGACTTCGAACACGCCGTAGCAGCTGCCAAAGCACTGCCAGAGGTCGTCTGAAATAAATTGCCTGACCGAATAAAGCCATCTAAAACCGGAGTATTTAATGTCCCTGACTCATTTAGACGAACACAGCCGAAGCCGTATGGTAGATGTCGGCGAAAAAGTGACCACCCGCCGCGTAGCCGTAGCCGAGGGTTGGGTGGTTTTTCCACCGGATGTGTATGCCCAAATCCAAGCAGCCAATGGCCAAACCGCCAAAGGTACAGTGAGCGAAGTAGCTCGTCTGGCCGGCATCATGGCTGCTAAAAATACCTCCCAGCTCATTCCGTTGTGTCACCCAATGATGTTGGAACGCTGCAAGCTCGCCTTGAACTATGAAGATGATGAACACCGCCTGCATATCCAAGCCGAAGTAGCGGTATCTCACAAAACGGGGGTGGAAATGGAAGCACTGACCGCAGTATCTGTGGCGGCACTCACCGTTTACGATATGACCAAGGCACTCAGTCACGATATCCGCATCGAACAAATCCGCCTGGTTCACAAGTCCGGAGGCAAACATGACTTCAACCGTTGAGCCGATGCGCATCACGGTCCTCTACTTTGCCGCCTTACGCGAACAAAGCGGTAAAGAACAGGAAATCAGGCTTACCCATGCCCTCGATGTTGCCGCCCTCTATGCCGAGCTGGCTGCCGAGTATGGTTGGGATTTACCGCAAAACTGCTTGCGTGCTGCAGTCAACCACGCCTTTTGCCCTTGGCAGCAACCCCTGCAAACCGGCGATACCGTTGCCTTTATCCCCCCTATTGCCGGAGGTTAAAATGTTTTTTGATCTAACTGAACAAGCCATAGACGCTGCAGCCTTACGCCTGCGCATGGTCGACAACGAACAATGTGGTGCCTTTACCTGCTTTGAAGGCTGGGTACGCCGCCAAAACGACGGCAGCCGGGTGGATTATTTGGTATACAGCACTTACGAAGCATTGGCACGCAAACAAGGAGAGGCTGTATTGGCACAAGCCAAACAGCGTTTTGCTATCGAAGATGCTGTTTGCGTCCATCGTTACGGCCGCTTGGAAGTAGGCGATATGGCAGTCTGGGTAGGGGTTACCGCCGGACATCGCGATGCCGCTTTTGCCGCCTGCCGTTTCATTATTGACACCATCAAAGCCGAAGTGCCGATTTGGAAACAGGAATTCTATAGTGATGGTCAGGCATCTGTCTGGCTGGCTAATCCTGAAGGGTTGCCGTCAGAATAATTTATAGCAACCTCCAAACATCAACATCCAACCATCCTTACCGCCCTTGTCTGTCCACTTACAGGCTACGGCGGTTTTTAATATCCAAATTATTTAGCAATGCATCCATTATAACTACAACTTTAGTAGTATATTACCGTTTAATTCCTTCTACCAATGGCTGCACATCTCAGTTCCTGCTATTTTCATCTACCTTTTCTTTTTCGATTAAAGGATCACGACATGAACCACCTGTTCCGCTTAACTGCTCTAGCTACTTTGATGCTGGCTGCCTTGCCATTGCAAGCTAAAGATATAACTGTTTCCGCCGCTGCCAGCCTAAAAGATGCGTTTCAAGAAATTGCTGATCAATACAAACACCAGCATCCCGATGTAGATGTAAAACTGAACACCGCCGGATCAGGTGCCTTACTGCAACAACTGCTGCAAGGTGCACCGGTAGACGTGGTTGCCTTTGCCGACCAGAAAACCATGGACATGGCTGTTGAAAAAAATGCGGTGGATACCTCTACCCGCCGTACTTTTGTGCGCAATGACCTGGTATTGATTGTTCCAAAGAACAGCCGTACTTCTGCGTCCTCACTGCAAGATCTCAAGCGTCCCGCCATCAACCGTATCGCGTTGAGCAACCCGGAAAGCGTACCGGTGGGACGTTACGCTAAAGCTGCACTGGAAAAAGCCGGACTGTTTACTGCCCTCCAGCCAAAAATCATCACTACTCAAAACGTTCGCCACTCCCTTGACTATGTCGCTCGAGGCGAAGTAGATGCAGGCTTTGTATATCGTACTGATGCGGTGTTGATGCCCCAAAAAGTGCGTATTACCGCCACCATTCCGCTCGATACTCCGGTTTCCTACCCGATTGCGGTCAGCACTGACAGCAGTGATAAAGCCGAAGCTCAACGCTTCCTCAACTACGTACTGTCTCCCAAAGGCCGCCAAGTATTAAACAAATACGGTTTTAGCCGTCCATAAACCTTTTTTCATGTAGTCTGAAATATGTGGCAAGATGTTTGGCCGGCACTCGGCCTATCGTTAAAAGTGGCCTTCTGGGCCACTTTCCTTAATTTACTGCTGGGTATTGCTGTCGGATTTCTGCTTGCCAGGCGGAATTTTCCCGGCCGCGACCTGCTCGACACAGCCCTGACTCTACCCATGGTGCTACCGCCTACTGTACTCGGTTACTATCTGCTGGTTTTGTTCGGCCGTAACGGCACCATCGGACAATGGTTAAACCATACCTTCGACATCCGCTTAATTTTCACTTGGCAGGGTGCGGTCTTAGCTGCGATGGTCGTTACCTTTCCCTTGGTTTTTAAACCGGCCCGTGCAGCCTTTGAAAGCGTCAACCCACAATTGGAACAAGCGGCCCGTGTGCTGGGCTTATCGGAAAGTGCCGTTTTTCTGCGCGTTACCCTACCTTTGGCCTGGAGAGGCCTGCTGGTCGGCCTTCTGTTGGCGTTTGCCCGAGCATTGGGCGAATTCGGTGCCACACTAATGATTGCCGGCAGCATTCCTGGTCAAACCCAAACCCTCTCCATTGCCGTATATGAAGCTGTTCAGGCAGGGAACGACTCCTTGGCCAACCAACTGGTACTGCTGATTTCTACCGTCTGCATTACAGTTTTATGGACGACTTCCCGTTTAGCCAAACCTAAGGATCGCACATGAACCATACGGACTGGATATTCGATTTCTCCTTACAAGCACAAGTGGCTGCAGGCAAAAAACGTTTTAATTTAGACGTTTGCTGTCGAAGCAAAGCCCGCCGGCTGGCCATTATCGGCCCATCCGGCTCCGGCAAAAGTCTGACCCTGCAACTATTGGCCGGCCTTCTGCCTCCTGCACAAGGATATGTCCGCATTAACGGGCAAATCTATGGCGATACGGCACAGAAAATCTGGTTGCCGCCGCAACAACGGCAAGTTGGGCTAATGTTTCAAGACTACGCCCTATTCCCCCATCTGACTGTGGCACAAAATATCGCTTTCGGACTACAACACGGCTGGTACAATCCTTCAAACCGTAACCTTACAGAATCGGTACTCCTGTGGCTGGAACGGATGCAGCTGCAACATATCTCCGGCCATTATCCGCACCAAATTTCCGGCGGTCAGAAACAGCGTACAGCCCTAGCCCGTGCCTGTATCACCCGTCCGAAATGGCTGCTATTGGATGAACCGTTCTCTGCCCTAGATGCCGATCTGCGCCAACAAATGCGCCAACTGGTAGGAGAGCTGCAAAGCGAATTATCAGTACCCATGCTCATCATCAGCCACGATTCTGCCGATACAAACGCATTAGCAGATGAAGTGCTTTATATGGAAAACGGTCGTCTGAATGGTTAAAAAGCAGGTATTTTAAATAGACACACAGTAAAAAGCATGTAGGCTTTCTTTTCAGACGACCTGCCTTGGTGCTCGAAGCAAAAACATCGCTCTCCGATGCCGAAAATATCAATTCGACATATTCCCCTACCCAAGCCTGTGCATATAAGCCAAAATAACTAACCACTAGCATCAAAAGTATTATCTTTTTCCTTCTTTTTTCTTTACGGCAACCCCTTTCGGAGCATATTATCTAGTCTTCAACTATTTTATATTGCAGACGTAGAAAACTATTCTGGTTACACATACCGACCGGAATAATAACCATAAGGAACCCGCCATGAGCCACTTTTTAGACCGACTGAAATTTTTCAGCCAAAAACATGAGCCCTTTGCCAACGGACACGGCGTACTGACCGAAGAAGACCGCAAATGGGAAAATGCCTACCGTAGCCGCTGGCAACACGATAAAGTGGTACGTTCCACTCACGGTGTGAACTGTACCGGTTCGTGCAGCTGGAAAGTTTATGTGAAAAACGGCCTGATTACTTGGGAAACCCAGCAGACCGACTATCCGCGCACCCGTCCGGATTTGCCCAACCATGAACCACGTGGCTGCCCACGCGGCGCGTCGTACAGTTGGTATGTTTACTCTGCCCAGCGCATCAAATATCCGATGATGCGCGGCGCGCTGGCTGAGCTGTGGCGCGAAGCGCGTAAAACCAAAGACCCGATCGAAGCATGGAAATGGATTGTGGAAGATCCTGAGCGCTCCAAATCCTACAAATCCCAGCGCGGTTTGGGCGGCTTCGTGCGTTCCAACTGGGACGAAGCTTATGAAATGGTGGCCGCAGCCAACTGCTACACCATCAAAAAATACGGCCCCGACCGTGTTATCGGCTTCTCGCCGATTCCCGCCATGTCTATGGTCAGTTATGCCGCCGGCGCACGCTATCTCGGCTTGATCGGCGGCGTACCGCTGTCGTTCTACGATTGGTATTGCGACCTGCCGCCTGCTTCACCGCAGACTTGGGGTGAGCAAACCGACGTGGCCGAATCCGCCGATTGGTATAACTCCAATTATCTTCTGGTCTGGGGTTCCAACGTGCCGATGACACGCACGCCCGATGCCCACTTCTATACCGAAGTGCGCTACAAAGGCACCAAAACCGTTGCCATATCTTCCGACTTCGGCGAAATGGCCAAGTTCAGCGATATCTGGCTGGCACCGCGCCAAGGTACGGATGCCGCGCTGGCAATGGCGATGGGGCACGTTATCCTCAAAGAATTCCATATCGACAATCCATCCGACTATTTCCAAGACTATTGCCGCCGCCTGACCGATATGCCGGTGCTGGTGTGCCTGAAGGAAGACGGCGAAGGCTACCGCCCCGAATACACCCTGCGCGCTTCTCATCTGAGCGACAACTTCGGCGAAGAGAAGAATCCCGATTGGAAAGTGCTGGCGTGGAACGAGAAAACCGACAGCCTGATGCTGCCCAACGGCTCCATCGGCTTCCGTTGGGATGGCAGCCAAAAATGGAATCTGGAAACCAAGGCTCAGAATGACCAGGATGTTCAGGCAGCCTTGTCGCTGAAGGCGTGCGCCGATGACGTGGTACGCGTTGGTTTCGATTACTTCGGCGGCGAATTCGACGAAGAAAAAACCTTCCGCAAAGTGCCGGTAAAACGCATCACCTTGGCCGACGGCAGCAGCCAGCTGGTGGCCACCGTATTCGACCTCCTGGTAGCGCAATACGGCGTGGACAACGGCTTGGGCGACGAGAACGTAGCCAAAGACTACTTTGACGACAAACCCTACACGCCGAAATGGCAGGAAAAACACACTGGCGTTGCGCCCGAACGCGTGATTCAGGTAGCCCGCGAGTTCGCCAAAAACGCGCACGATACCAAAGGCCGCTCGATGATTATCGTCGGCGCCGGCCTGAACCACTGGTATTACCTGGACATGAACTATCGCGGCCTGATCAACATGCTGATGATGTGCGGCACCATCGGCAAGTCCGGCGGCGGCTGGTGCCATTATGTAGGCCAGGAAAAACTGCGTCCGCAGTCCGGCTGGGCGCCGCTGACTTTCGCGCTCGACTGGCACCGCCCCGCGCGCCAGATGGCCGGCACGTCCTTCTTCTACAACCACACCGGCCAGTACCGCCACGAAACCGTATCCGCCGACGAGCTGCTCACGTCCGATGCCGGCGACGATATGCGCCGGCTGACCATGATCGACTACAACGCCAAAGCCGAACGCATGGGCTGGACGCCGAGTGCGCCGCAGTTGAAAACCAACCCGCTGGACGTTACCGATGCAGCCGAGGCGGCGGGTATGTCGCCCGCCGACTATGTGGTCAAAGGCCTGAAAGAAGGCACGCTGGACATGTCCTGCAACGATCCGGAAAACCCGAAAAACTGGCCGCGCAATATGTTTATTTGGCGTTCCAACATTTTGGGTTCTTCCGGCAAAGGCCACGAATATTTCCTGAAATACCTGCTCGGCACACAAAACGGCTTGATGAGCGACGAAGACGACTGCCTGAAACCAGCCGAAGTGAAGCAGCGGGAAGGCGTGGAAGGCAAGCTGGATTTGTTCACGCTCCTGGATTTCCGCATGAACACCACCTGCCTGTACGCCGACGTGATTTTCCCGACCGCCACTTGGTACGAGAAATACGATCTGAACACGTCCGACATGCACCCGTTCATCCATCCGTTTACCGAAGCGGTACAGCCTTTGTGGCAGAGCAGGTCTGACTGGGAAATCTACAAAGGCCTGGCCAAAAAATTCAGCGAGCTGGCCAAAGACTACTTGGGCGTACGCAAAGACATCGTGCTCACGCCGCTGATGCACGACAGCCCGCAGGAACTCGGTCAGCCGTTCGACCCGAAAGATTGGAAACTGGGCGAGTGCGAACCCATCCCGGGCAAAACCATGCCGGCCATGACCGTGGTGGAACGTGATTACGGCGCGATTTACGAGAAATTCACTTCTATCGGCCCGCTGCTGGAAAAAGTCAACAATAACGGTAAAGGTATGGCTTGGGATACCAAACATGAAGTTGAATTCCTACGTAAACTCAACGGCGTACAAGCCGAAGGGGTCGGAAAAGGTCAACCGAAAATCGAAACTGCCATTGACGCCTGCGAGATGATCTTAACCCTCGCTCCGGAAACCAACGGCCATGTTGCCAAAAAAGCATGGGAGGCCTTAGGCAAAGCTACAGGCCGCGACCATACGCATCTGATTAATGCCAGCGAGCACACGCAAATCCGCTTTCACGACATCGTCGCCCAGCCGCGCAAGATTGTTACCTCGCCGATTTGGTCGGGCGTGGAGAGCGAAGAAGTGTGCTACACCGCCGGCTATACCAATGTGCACGAGCTGATTCCGTGGCGCACGCTGACCGGCCGCCAGCAGTTCTACCAAGACCACAAGTGGATGCGCGATTTCGGTGCTGCTTTCTGCGTGTACCGTCCGGCGGTGGACACCAAAACCACCAAGAAGCTGCTGGGCAAAATGCCCAACGGCAATCCCGAAATCACGCTCAACTTCCTGACCCCGCACCAGAAATGGGGCATCCACAGTACCTATTCGGAAAACCTGCGCATGCTCACGCTTTCGCGCGGCGGCCCGCACGTGTGGATTTCCGAAACCGATGCCAAGAAAGCAGGGTTGGTGGATAACGACTGGGTGGAAGTGTTCAACACCAACGGTTCGATTGCCTGCCGCGTGATTGTGAGCCAGCGCATTCCCGAAACCATGATTCTGATGTACCACGCGCAGGAAAAACTGGTGCACACGCCTGCGGCGGAAACCACCAAAAAACGCGGCGGCATCCACAATTCGGTAACCAAGGCGGTATTGAACCCGACCCACATGATAGGCGGCTACGCGCAACTGGCGTACAGCTTCAACTACTACGGCACAGTAGGCTCTAACCGTGATGAATGGGTGATTGTGCGTAAAATGAGCAAAGTGGATTGGATGGACGAACCTGCAGGTTAAGGTCGTCTGAAAACTTAGTGAAGAGAAATGCCTGTCTGAAAGAAAACTTCAGACAGGCATTTTTTATTATCAAATTCTCCGTCAATAGGAAATAAAGCGGCTGAGGCAATTTATGCACAAGATTTCATTCATAGATAACTACTTGTTGAGCAAAAAATAATGAGGTGATAAACAGAATATCATCCTATTTGAGATTGAGTATATTTATAGAGAAATGATTTTTATAGACAACTTCTCAAACTAGCCTTTACCTGAAGGTCTGTATTTTAAGTCCTGCTATTTTGCACATTGCCAACACCCACAACAAATACAGCTAATCAGGTACAATGCAGTTTTCTATCTTTTGAGTCTGCTATTCTTTTGAGTCTGCTATTATCATGAACACACTCCCTACCATCACTATCGGCCTAATTTCCACCAGTGACCGCGCCAGCAGCGGCGTATATGCCGATGAAGGAATTCCCGCACTCAAAAGCTGGCTTGACAAAGCCGTCCTCAATCCGATCCGTTATGTAGAAGCCCTTATTCCTGACGATCAAGACGAAATCAAAAGCGTGCTTATCCATATGGCAGATGAAGAGCATTGCGATGTGATTTTTACCACCGGCGGCACAGGGCCTGCCCCACGCGACATCACCCCCGAGGCCACACAAGCCGTATTAGACAAGGAACTGCTCGGTTTTGGCGAACAAATGCGCCGTATCAGCCTACATTATGTACCCACAGCCATTTTGTCACGCCAAACAGCAGGTGTTCGTGGCAACAGCCTGATTGTGAATCTCCCCGGCCGACCGAAAGCCATTGCTGAAACATTGGGCGGCGTACGCTCGGAAGATGGCAGCATCATCGTACCAGGCCTATTCGGCGCTATTCCTTATTGTGTGGATTTAATCGGTGGTGATTTCATTGAAACCGATACCGCCATCTGCACCGCCTTCCGCCCCAAACAAAAATAAACTCCTTCCATATTTTTATTCTCAGAGCGTGTTCATAGTCTTCGTAGCAGGACTCCCAAGAAAGCCAAAGCTACCATTTGCAGACTGGTACTCAACTTACGCTCGCAGTTTTTCCAAAGCCGCCTGTTCTTTTCCAACCAGGAAAAGCTGCGCTCTACTACCCATCGCTTCGGCAATACTGCAAAACGGTGCAATTCGTTTCGTTTGGCAATCTCTACCTCCGCACCAATCAACTCCTGTACCGACGAAGCAAATGCCTTACCCGTGTAACCACCGTCAGCAAGGATTTTTTGTATCGCACCAAGATTATCCCGCCCACGTTCCAATGCCACCAGGCAGCCTTTTCTATCCGTAACATCCGCCGTCGTTACCGCAAGGGCATGCGGCAAACCTTGCGTGTCAACCGCTATATGTCGCTTGATACCGCTAACCTTCTTGCCCGCATCGTAGCCTTTTTCCATGGCGGTATCCGTGTTCTTCACACTCTGCGCATCAATAATCAGGAAAGTAGTTGCTTCATGGCGCCCCTGCTTGCGGTGCTCCGCAACTACCTGATTTTTTTAATGCTTCCTCAAGGATGCTGATGCCACTCTCGCGTGGTTCGGTCCATCTCTGGAAGTAGGAATGCACGGTGCGCCATTTGGGGAAGTCGCCCGGCAAAGCGCGCCAGGAGCAGCCAGTGCGTTGCAGGTAGAGAATGGCACAAAAGACATCGTACAAGTCCACCTGGCGTGGCGCTGTGCGTTTACGGGCACTTTCCAGCAGGGGAAGGAGAGGCGCAAATTGCTCGCGACTGATATCGCTTGGGTAGGTTTTTCTGTTCATGCCGATAGTTTACAGCAGAGGCTGAGACAATGAACACGTTCTCAGATACAGCTACTTCCGTTCCCTGACTGCTGCAATCATGCCCGCACAAATATTGTGGCAGTTTAACTCCCTAGTACAATATAAAATTAAAGCAACTATTTGCCTCACGTTTTCATAAACATAGAGAAGAATAAAAACAGCAAATTAAAAGTCCAAAATCATAAAGGTTATCTGAAAAAGCAAACTGCCCCCTACCTCTTTTCAGACGACCTCCAATTTTCACATTACTACTTTATATCATATAGTGAAAACCTAATTCATAGTCTGAGACCTTTGCAAAAATAGTCTGTTAATGAAATTTGACGCATAAAAATGTGCTAAAGAATTTTCAATTGACTAAAACCTTTTTGATATTGAGAAAAAAGTGGAAGAAATCAGAGAAGTTATTTGTAGAAACTAGTAGCGTTGTTTACAGTATTTCCAGGAGAATACTGAAACATGAACATGCACAAAAACACCCGCCTCACCCCGCACCACCGACAAGCCATTTGGCTGGCCTACACGCAGGGGAAGGAAAGCGTCACCTCCCTGGCACGCCGCTACCAAGTCAGCCGCGTCACCATTTACCGCGCCCTTAAAGCCGCAAGGGCCAAGCTGCTCAAACCGCAAACCAGTACCAACAACCGTTTCAAACAGGCAAAGTACGGAATGAAACGCCTGGCCAAGGTAGAACGCAGCATTCAGGAAAAACTCAAAAAGCAGGCCAAACGCTACAATAAATCCTACCCCGGAGAGCTGGTGCATCTCGACACCAAACGGCTGCCGCTGCTCAAAGGGCAGAAAGCCACCGATAAGCGGGATTACCTGTTTGTCGCCATCGACGATTTCTCTAGGGAGCTATACGCCGCCATTTTGCCGGACAAAACCGCAGACAGTGCCGCCAAGTTTCTGACCGAACACCTGATTGATCCCTGCCCATACCTGATTGAGTGCGTTTACTCCGACAACGGTACGGAATACAAAGGCTCGGCCAACCATGCTTTCGGTGTAGCCTGTTATGAGAACGGGATTGGTCAAAAGTTTACTCGGGTTGCCCGTCCGCAGACCAACGGTAAGGCGGAGCGGGTTATCCGTACCCTGATGGAGATGTGGCATGAGAAACAGTCGTTTGAGAGTCTGGAACATCGGCGAAAGGAGTTGTGCCGCTTTGTTAATTTCTATAACACTGTGAAGCCGCACCGCAGATTGAACGGCGATACGCCGTTTGAGGTCTTGCAGGCTTATTTTTCTCAACCTGTGGCGTAAACAACGCAACGTTTTCCTACAAATAACGACATGGATAACCCCTGCTTGAATTCACTATACGGACACGCATCCATCAAAAAAGTCGTCTGAAACCGCACCGGCGCAGTTTCAGACGACCTTCTATAGTGGATTAAATTTAAATCAGGACAAGGCGACGAAGCCGCAGACAGTACAAATAATACGGCAAGGCGAGGCAACGCCGTACTGGTTTAAATTTAATCCACTATAAGTTTGAAACAAACAAAAAATCAGTATTTCACCAGCACCGCGCCCCATGCGAAGCCGCCGCCTATGCCTTCGAGCAGCAGGTTTTGTCCGCGCTTGATTTGACCGTTTTGAATGCCGACATCCAGCGCGAGCGGGATGGACGCGGCGGATGTGTTGCCGTGTTCCTGTACGGTCAGGATGACTTTTTCCATGTCCAGACCCAAGTGTTTGGCGGTGGAGTCGATGATGCGTTTATTGGCTTGGTGCGGCACGAGCCAGTCGATTTGATCGGGGGTATAACCTGCTTCGCTGATGACTTCGTCGGCGATTTTTGCGAGCATTTTGACTGCGAATTTGAACACGCCCGGCCCGTCCATCGTAATGTAGGGCGAGCCGCAAACTTGTCCGTTGGCGATTTGACCGGGTACGTTGAGCAGGTCGAGGTAGTTGCCGTCGGCTTTGAGTTTGCTGTGGATGATGCCCGCTTCGTCGGACGCGCCTAATACTACTGCGCCTGCGCCGTCGCCAAACAAAACGCAGGTCGTGCGGTCGTTCCAATCCACGATGCGGCTGAACGTTTCCGCGCCGATGACCAAAGCCTTTTTCGCCATGCCGCTTTTGATGTAGGCGTTGGCGGTGGACAGGGCGTACATAAAGCCCGCGCAGACTGCCTGTACGTCAAATGCGGGGCAGCCGTTTGCTATGCCGAGTTTTTGTTGAACGATGGTCGCGGTGGACGGGAACTGCATATCTGGGGTAGCAGTCGCCACGATAATCAAATCGATTTCATCGGCAGCGACACCAGCAGCAACCAGCGCGCGGCGCGATGCTTCGGCGGCGAGGTCGCTGGTTTTTTCGCCTTCGTCTGCAATATGACGGAACTTGATGCCGGTACGGGTGGTAATCCACTCGTCGGACGTATCGACTTTTTTCGCCAAATCGTCGTTGCTGACGCGGTTGGCGGGAAGATAGCTGCCGGTACCTAAAATTTTGGCGTATTGCATGTGAAGGCCTTTGAGCGTTGATTCGGATAGTCGGCTATTGTAAGCGAAAACGGATGAATTGCCCAACGCTGCGAAGGCGTAAAACAGGTAAAGCGGGCAATGGCTTGAAAAACAAATATAAGCATATGATTTCAATAAAATTTACTTTTCAAACCATCTAGGGATTTACGCTTCCCATCCCGTTTTCAGACGACCTCGGTTACACAAAATCCCCCCAAAGCGTCTGCATCGCCGCAATCGCCGCCAGAGAAGCGGTTTCCGTCCGCAACACCCGCTTGCCCAGCGTTACCGACTGGAATCCCGCCTCAAACGCCAACCGCTCCTCCTCGTCCGTCCAGCCGCCTTCCGGCCCGACCATAAAAATCAGGTCGTCTGAAAACGGCTTGACGGTACGCAAACTCTGGGCGCGGTTCAAACTCATCAACAGCTTGGTCGTTTCAGACGACATCTGTTTCAAAGCCTCGCGGTAAGGCAGCAGCGGGCGCACCTCCGGCACGATATTCCTGCCGCTTTGTTCGCAGGCAGACACCACAATTTCCTGCCAGCGCGCCACCCGCTTGTCCGCCCGCTCGCCGCTCAGGCGCACGACGCAGCGTTCGCTGATCACCGGCTGAATTGCTATCACGCCCAGCTCCACACTTTTCTGCAAAGTAAAATCCATACGTTCGCCGCTCGATACCGACTGCACCAGCGTGATTTTCAGCGGCGATTCGTTGTCCGCCTCCTCCTCGCGCAACACTTCCGCACAGGCGCGGCGTTTCTCCAAAACATCCAAACGCGCGGGATACGCCTTGCCGTTGCCGTTAAACAAAACGACCTCCTCCCCGCAGCGCACGCGCAAAACATTTAAATGACGCACAACATTATCAGGCAGTTCAACGACTTGCCCCGCATATAAAGCATCAGGCAGATAAAATCTGGACATGGTTCTTCAAGTGAAAACGGATATAATAACGCGATTATACGATTTCGCACCCCAACCGCAAAAACAAGGACAAAAAGTGTTACACCGATTGCAAAAAGTCGTCCGGCACATCGCGCAAACCGAAGTCATGCCGCGCTTCCTGAATACCCCGTCGCACCGCAAAGAAGACGGCTCCATGCTCAGCGAAGCCGACCTTGCCGCCCAAACCGCCTTCGCCGCCGCCCTGCCCTTGTTGATCGACAGCCCCATGCTCGGCGAAGAAATGAGCGTACAAGAACAAACCACCCTCTGGAAACTACACGCGCATACCGACGGGCTGTGGGTCGTCGACCCCATAGACGGCACCAACAACTTCGTCAACGGACTGCCCCATTTCGCCGTTTCCGTCGCCTTCGTCAAAAACGGCCGCGCCGAACTCGGCATCATCTACAACCCCGTCAGCGGCGAATGTTTCTACGCCGAACACGGCAAAGGCGCATACCTCAACGGCACACCACTGCCCCTGCGCACCGTCGACAAAAAACTCAGCGAAGCCATCGCAGGCGTCGAAATCAAATACCTGCGCTCCGGCAAACTCACCAGCCGCATGAGCACGCTCGCCCCCTTCGGCACCATCCGCAGCATGGGCAGCAGCACGCTCGACTGGTGCTACCTCGCCAGCGGACGCTACGACGTTTACGTCCACGGTGGGCAAAAACTGTGGGACTACGCCGCCGGCGCGTTGATTTTCGAAGAAGCAGGCGGCAACCTGTCCACTTTGGAAGGCGACGACTTCTGGAGCGGCGAACACGTTTTCAAACGCTCCGTCATCGCCGCCCTGCAACCCGCCCTGTTCGAACGTTGGGAAAAATGGATACGGGAGAACCAATAAACAGGGCATTACCCGTCTATCCGTACATTCGGTACATTCAAATCAAGAGTACCCTTCCAGTCATCCCCGCTTTACATCTTATAGTGGATTAAATTTAAATCAGGACAAGGAGACGAAGCCGCAGGCAGTACAGTATAGTGGATTAAAATTGCAATGATACGGCGTTGCCAACGCCCTTATGTACTACCCGTACACGGCGGGCGTTGCCGCCTTGTATCATTTTTATTTTAATCCACTATAAATATTCGACAAAACGAAAAGGCTGAGGCCTTTGCAAAACCTCAGATTTAAATACAGTTCAAAGCCATAGAGCATCACAGAGAGCACGGATAATATTGAAATATTTTCAAGCGTTCGAGAAGCGCATGGCGAAGAAATGTGCCAAAGATGAGGATTTTGCAAAGGCCTCAGGCAGCCTGAAACTTTCAGGCTGCCTTTTTTGTGCCAACACCCCTATTTCTTAAGAACCTGCGCTGCCGGCCGCTGCAGATGGCGCTGCATATAGCTTGCAAACGGCTCAACGTTTGGCAACACTTGGGCGCGGAACATACCCCAAGCCAAGAGGGCGGTCAGGTATATATCGAGCGCGCTGAAATGTTGTCCCACGGCGTATTCGCGGCCGTCGGCCAGCAGGGTTTGCAGGGTATGCAGCGCGGTATCGAAATCGCCGTAGCCGAGGGAACGGCGCCATTCCTCGCTCTGCGGCACTTGACGCCAGCGGTCGAGAATGGCGTATTCGAGCTGAGAACCAAACGACAGCCAGCGGTAGTATTGCCCGCGCTCCGGCGTGCCAGCAGCCGGGATCAGCCGTTTTTCGGGGAAAAGTTCGGCCAGATAGGTGAGGATGGCGGGCAACTCGGTAATCACTTGCCCAGCATGTTTGATAGCGGGTACTTTGCCCATCGGGTTGATGGCTAAATAGTCCGCCTCTTTGAGCTGCGGGTAATCCAGCACCACGGTGTCGTAATCCGCGCCGCATTCGGCCAGCATCCAGCGTACATTGGTGCCGCGTGAAGGATTTGCAGTATAGAGGGTGATTTTGCTCATGATGTTTCCTTGTCCAATTGTGGGTGAGGTGTTTGCAGGCTGTCTGAAACCCAGTAAGGATACCTCATGGCTGTGTCAGTTTCTGTCAGCAGCATGGTCTTGGTCAAACCGCATCGCGCTAGCGGCTCAAATCAAACGCGCTCAAATCCAGCCCTTCCTGCTGCCGCCAGCGTTGCAGCAGCAGGCGGTGCGGCATGGGATAGGCTGCGCCGGTTTGAATCTGCGCGATGCGGTCGCAACGGAAATGGCGGAATGCCTGTCGCAAGGTGCACCAAGCCGCCAGAAGCCGCACGTTGTCCCAATAGCCCAACGCCACCGGCCACACCGTGCGTCGGCTGGCCTGCCCTTGCACATCGGTGTAGCTGAAACTGAGTATCTGCTCCTGCCGCAAAGCCTGCCGCACCTGCGCCAGAACGTGTTCTTCGTCGTGTCCGAACGTCGTCGCGCAGTTAATCGGATACACCGCATGGGCTTCTGCCTGCTCCGCCAAGCGCGCGGGCAGCACTGCGTGCACTTTACCCAACACCGAACGCGCCGCCTCCGCCATTTCGCCATCGGCATGCGCCGCCGCCCAACGCATACCCAACATCAATGCCTCCAGCTCGTTTTCGCTAAACATCAGCGGCGGCAGATTGCAGTCCTGCTGCAACACAAAGCCCACGCCCGCCTCCCCGCCAATCACCGCGCCCTGCCCGCGCAGTGTGTCGATGTCGCGATACACCGAACGCACGCTGATACCCAACTCCTGCGCCAGCAGCCGCGCACTTTTCGGATGGCGGCTGGCACGCAGAAGCTGCAAGAGTTTGAGCAGGCGGTCGGTGCGGCTGGGCATGGTGGGTCTCCTTGATTTCCTTTGAGGAAGGTGGGCAGTTTGTTTGATTTCTGAAATATGCGGATAACCGGGCAGCCTGATTGCCTACGCATTGTTGCATCAGGCATGGCCGTCATGGGAAGCGGAAGAGTAGCGGGTTCGGGCTTGAATGGGCAAAGGTTCCGATTCGATTTCGTTTACCACCAAGCGGTTAAGGAGTCATGGCAATTGCACCAAAGGTCGTCTGAAAATAGTTTTCAGACGACCTTTGTTCACATTATTTATTTCCCGAATCAATGCCTGAAATGGCGAACGCCCGTTACCACCATGGCGATGCCGTGTTCGTCCGCTGCATCAAAAACTTCCTGATCGCGCATCGAGCCTGCAGGGTGGATGATGGCTTTGATGCCCTGTTCGGCGATGACGTCCACGCCGTCGCGGAACGGGAAGAAGGCATCGGAAGCGGCACATGCGCCGTTGAGATCGAGATTGGCGTCCTGCGCTTTGCGGGCGGCGATGCGGGTGCTGTCCACGCGGCTCATTTGGCCGGCGCCGATGCCGTAGGTTTGACCGCCTTTGCCGAACACGATGGCGTTGGATTTGACGTATTTGGCGACGTTCCAAACGAACAGCAAATCGTTCCATTCCTGCTCGGTCGGTTGGCGTTTGGAGACGACTTTCAAATCGGCGCGGCTGATGCGGTGGATGTCGGGCGTTTGTACCAACAGTCCGCCACCGACGCGTTTGAGTTCGAAGCGGTTCGCGCCTGCTTCTAGAGGCACTTCCAATACGCGCACGTTTTTCTTGGCGGCGGCGATTTCGAGGGCTTCAGCGGTGAACTTTGGCGCCATCAAGACTTCCATAAATTGGTTGTCGGTAATCTGTTTCACGGTTTCGCCGTCCACTTCGCGGTTGAAGGCGATGATGCCGCCGAACGCGCTGGTGGTGTCAGTGGCGTAGGCGAGTTTGTAGGCGGTCAATGTATCGGCTGCAACGGCGACGCCGCACGGATTGGCGTGTTTCACAATCACGCAGGCGGGCACGTCGAAGGACTTGACGGCTTCCCAAGCGGCATCGGCATCGGCGATGTTGTTGTACGACAATTCTTTGCCTTGGAGCTGTTTGTAGGCGGCGAGGCTGCCTGCGGCGGGGTACACATCGCGGTAGAACGCGGCGCGCTGATGCGGGTTTTCGCCGTAGCGCATGTCTTGCACTTTAATCCAGCTTTGGTTGAACTGGCTTGGGAACTCGCCGATTTCGGGCGTGCCGCTCAAGACGTCGTCTGAAAGCGAGGTTAAATAGTTGGAAATCATGCCGTCGTATTGGGCGGTGTGGCTGAACGCTTTGCGCGACAGGTTGAAACGGGTTTTGTCGCTCAACGCGCCGCCATTGGCTTCCATTTCGGCGGCGATGGCGGGGAAGTCGGCGGTGTCGGTAACGATGGCGACGTGTTTCCAGTTTTTCGCGGCGGAGCGCACCATGGTCGGGCCGCCGATGTCGATGTTTTCAATCGCGTCTTCCAACGTGCAGTTTGGTTTGGCGATGGTGGCGGCGAAGGGGTAAAGGTTGACGCAAACGAGGTCGATGTTGCCGATGCCGTGCTCTTCCATCTTGGCGACGTGTTCGCCCAAATCGCGCCGCCCCAAAATACCGCCGTGGATTTTCGGATGCAGCGTTTTCACGCGGCCGTCGAGCATTTCGGGGAAACCGGTATAGTCGGCGACTTCAATCACGGGAACGCCCGCATCGGCAAGCAGCTTCGCCGTGCCGCCGGTAGAGAGGATTTCGACACCGAGTTTGTGCAGGGTTTGGGCAAATTCGACTGCGCCTGTCTTGTCGGACAGGCTGATCAGGGCGCGTTTGATGGAAGGCATGGGGATTCCTTTTAAACAGAGATTTATAACTGGAAACAAACACTTTCAGGGGCGGTATTATCCCCTAGTTTCGGCTTTTTAGCAGCAGTTTTCTGGAAAAATTGTTGACAATTTTTCGATAAAAAAGGTCGTCTGAAAACCGTGTTCATAAGTTTTCAGACGACTTTCGCATATCCAACTACTTAACATTTTTAAATAGTTTCAAAATTTCATACAGTTAAATCTTGCATACATTAACAAACAGCCATAGAATGCAAAATCGGTCGGATTGCATAATCTACCCTACAAAGTCCAAATTCCGAGTTACCCAGGAGTAATCAAATATGTACAGAAAATTCCTCTGCATTTTCGCAACCGCGGCCTTGGCAGCCGGCTGTGCGACCGAGTCTTCCAAAACCATCGAAGCCGTCAAAGTCAGCAGCTACAATACCCCTTATCACGGTGCGCGCGCGCCTATTTCCATCGGTAGCTTCGACAACCGCTCCACTTACCAGCGCGGCGTATTTTCCGACGGTGAAGACCGTTTGGGCAGTCAGGCGAAAACCATTTTACTGACCCACCTGCAACAGACTAACCGTTTCAACGTACTCAACCGTACACAATTGAGCGCGCTGAAGCAGGAAGCAGGCATCGGCGGCAAAACACAAGCCCTTAAAGGTGCGGATTATGTGATTACCGGCGATGTAACCGAGTTTGGCCGCAAAGATGTCGGCGACCATCAGCTTTTCGGGATTTTAGGACGCGGCAAATCCCAAGTCGCCTATGCCAAAGTAGCGTTGAACGTCGTGGATGTACGCACTTCCGAAGTGGTTTATTCAGCGCAGGGCGCAGGGGAATTTTCATTGTCCAACCGCGAAGTCGTCGGCTTTGGCGGCACTGCGGGCTACGATGCGACGCTGAACGGCAAAGTATTGGACCTGGCCATCCGCGAAGCAGTCAATAATTTGGTTGCCGGCATCGAAAGCGGTGCTTGGACGCCTGCCCGCTGAAAGGTCGTCTGAAATGGACAAACTCATCAAAACAGGCTGCCTGGGCGCATTCTGCCTGCTGCTTGCCGCATGCGGCAACCCTCAGCAGACCCTTTATTATTGGGGAAACAACAATGCCGATGTTTACGAACGCCTCAAAAGCGACGGCAAACCCCTAGGCGAACAAATCGACGCAATGGAAAAATATTTCCAGAAAACCCGGAGCGAAAATAAAAAAGAAGCACCCGGCACACACGCCCATTTGGGAATGCTGTTGAGCGAAGCGGGGCAGGATCAGTCGGCAGCGGAACACTTCGAAACCGAAAAACGCCTGTTCCCCGAATCTTCCGCCTTCATGGACTTCCTGTTGAAAAATAAAGGAGCCCGAAAATGAGCAGCCTGAAAACCGCCCTTTTTGCCTCTGCAACCGCTATCATACTGTCAGCCTGTTCCGCTACCGCGCCGCAGCCTTTCGACTATTCCGCATTCAGGGAAAGCAAACCCCGCTCCATTTTGGTATTGCCCCCCTTAAACGAATCGCCGGAAGTCAAGGCAAGTGCGGGGATGCTCGCCTCTTCCACGCAACCGTTGGCAGAATCAGGCTATTACGTGTTCCCGGTTGCCGCAGTGGCCGAAACCTTCAAGCAAAACGGTCTGGACAATGCGCACGACATCCATCAAGTCAGCCTTGAAAAACTCAATCGGATTTTCGGCGCGGATGCCGTACTCTATATAAAAATCAACCAATACGGCACCAGCTACCAACTCATCCAAAGCGATACCCGGGTTACGGCGGAAGCCAAACTGGTTGACGCGAAAACCGGAAAAGAGTTGTGGCACGGTTCTGCAACGGCTTCCAGCACCGAGAACAACAATACTGCCGGACAAGGCCTGCTCGGCGCAATGTTGAGCGCAATCGTCCAACAGATTGCAAGCTCCGTCGGTGACAAAGGATTCGATATTGCCCAAGTTGCAGGCACGCGCCTGCTTTCGGCGTCCGCGACGAACGGCATCATGTACGGCCCTTATTCGCCCCACTATGAAGCCCAGCCGGGTAAATAATCCCCAAAGCAAAGGTCGTCTGAAAACAAGTTTTCAGACGACCTTTTTTTCTGCTGCGACATTCTCAATTCCGATCCCGCCATCGTTTACAGCCGATTCACCTTGCTCTCGATATGGCACCCCGCCAGCTACCGCCATTTATAGTGGATTAACTTTAAACCAGTACGGCGTTGCCTCGCCTTGCCGTACTGTCTGTACTGTCTGCGGCTTCGTCGCCTTGTCCTGATTTAAAGTTAATCCACTATATCCTTTTTAAACAACTACTTTTCCCCGCCCTGCTTATTCAAACCCCATTTTCCTTGCCGTTGCCACTGCGCCCGCCATCGTGATGCACAAAGGCATCAGCAGAGCGGCGGGGGCGTAGGTGAGTTCGAGGATGAAGACTATGGCGGTTAGGGGCATTTTGAGGGAAACGCCGAGAAAAGCCGCCGCGCCGATGACGGCGGCACTTTCAGACGACATGGCGGGGAAGAAGGTGTTCCACGCGGCTGCGGCGGCAAAGGCGATGGTGCTGCCGAGCATCATGGACGGGGTAATCAGCCCGCCGTATGCGCCTGCGGCGAGTGCGAGCAGGACGACGAACCATTTAACGGCGGTCATTTCCAAGCTGTACCGCCAGTCGGTCATGCCGCCGAACGTAAGCTGGTTGCCCGCCTTGCCATTGCCCAGTATTTCGGGAAACCAAACGGAAACGATGCCGATAAAGGCAAACAAGGCAATCGCCAAAGGAATGATTTTCGGGTCGTTGCGCTTGAGGAAGGGAAATTTTTTGGCACTGCGCTGAAACCATACCGCCGTTGTGCCCAAAACGGGACCGATGGCGGCGGCAAACCACAGCAGCGGGATGTTCACATCGAGATGGGCGGGATGGTATTGCTGCACGTCGCCCAAGCCGATGCGGGCGACGGCGGTGGCGGTGACGGAAGTCAGCAGTGCGGCGGCCGCTGCCTGTTGCGTCCAAATGCCCAACATGGCTTCGAGGATGAAAAGTGTGGAGACGAGCGGGACGTTATAGACCGCCGCCAAACCTGCACCCGACGCGCAGGCGAGCAGCAGGCGCGTGTCGTCTTCGTCCAAACCCAAACGCCTGCCACCGACGGATGCAAACGCGGCGGTCATTTCACGCGGGGCGACTTCGCGTCCGAGCGGGGAACCGAGTCCGACGGTGATGATTTGCAGCAGCGCATGGGAAACGGTGGTCAAAAACGGCAGCACCTGCAAGGGCTGCTTCAAGGCTGCCTTGATTTCGATTTGCGGCCTACCGAAACGTTTGATCGACCACCAGCCGAACCCTACCGCGACGCCGCACAAAATCAATACGAGGATGCGGCGTTCAGACGACGTTTGAACCACGCCCTCCCGAAAGGAAACATGCCCGCCGCCCGTGCCGTAACTGTAAGCCGTGTGCTGGATAAAGTGCATAAGCTCCGTCAAGGCAATGCCGACCATGCCGCCGACGATGCCGGTGAGGATGAGGGCTATCCAAAGTTTGTGCGTATGTTTCATGGGGATTTTGTTTTTGAGACAGGGTTCGGCGGTTTCGTTAAAAAATCAAACGGCCTCAATTAACATTGAGCGGATAGCTTTTCGGCGCAACGTGTGTCTTGCCGTTGTAAGGAATCGCATATTTCTGATTTTTATAACGTTTTTTGCCATCCACCCCCTTTACCGTTGCGTTTAATGCCCATACGCCCGAGACTGAAGGACGGTTTTTGTCAAAAGCAATTTTCGCATCGATGCTGGTATAGCGGTCTTCACAATCGCGTTTTTCCCGCCCTTTGTATACATCGCAATTGCCATAATATGCGCCATTATCTTTACCATTCACAATGAAGCTGCGGCGGATACGGTTGCTATTATCGGTAAACAGAAAGTTTTTTCCAATTGTCGTTTCGCCTTGACCCGTATAGCCTGATTCGACGGCGTAGCCCCAGTTTTGCTCGCCCATCTGAACAAACTGCCAATCCTTATTCTCCGGCACATCCCCCCATGCGCCGAGTTCATCGCTTCCATGTTGTTTGATTGTCCACTTGCCGTCTGTTTTTTCCAAAACAAACAATTCTGCCAAGCCCGAAGAGGCATGCGCGTTCTGTTTTAATTTGTACTTCATATCATAGGCAAAACCCGTGTACAACACATAGCGCGTGGCTTTACCGTTGCGCGTTACGCTATGGTCGGCAACGGGTTTCATACAATACATAATATTGTCAGATGCTGTCTCACTGTCTTTCGGCGGCTCAGTAAGCTGACAGTTGTGCGCCGCAAGCGGTCGGTTGTAATACTGGGCAATAGCTGCTTGGACGGCAGCTTTGTCGTTATTGGGCGCAGCCGATGCCAAAACGGGGCTAGCGGCAAGCAGCAGGGCAATCATATATTTCATCGAAAATTTCCTGATATTTTTAAAACCACATTAAAACAAGATACTCGCGTACCTTCTCAGGTCGTCTGAAACCCGATTCACACGTTTTCAGACGACCCCTTACGCATTCTTTCCTCTGTTCGACAGCCATCCTGCGACAAACGTCGCGGCGATGACGATGAACACGCCCAAAGCGGACACGGCGGACAAATGTTCGCCCAGAATCCATACCGCCATGATGACGCCGACGACGGGTTCGAGCGAAATCAAGAGGCCGGAGACATTGGCAGGGACTTTGTTCATGCCCTTGTTCCATAAGAGATAGGCAAGCCAACTGCATCCCACCCCCAAATACAAAACCGACAGCACGCCGCCCCACGACCAGTGGACTTCATAGCTCTGAGCCAACACCAGTGAAAACGGCAGGCACAACACCGCCGCCGCCGCCATGGAAGCAGAAGTAAATGCGGGCGCACCGATGCGGGCAATCATCTGCTGGCTCGGCCGTATCACGCCGGCGAAACCGAATCCCGCAAGCAGAATCAGCAAACAGCCGAACCAATCGACCGCGCCGCCCTCTTCCGCACCGCCCAGCACCATCATCCCGATGCCGGAAAACGCCGCCGCCCCGCAAATCCAGTGGTAAATCTTGGCTTTATCGTTAAAAACGAAATGACCGACAAACACTACTAACAAGGGTTCCAGCCCGACCATGGTAATCGCGCTGGCGGCGGACGTGTATTTCAAACCGATAAACTGAAGCAGCAACACCACGACGTAGTTGATAAAGGCGATACACAACAACGGCTTCCACTCGCGGCGCGGAATCTTGCCGAAATGGCGGTAACAGGAAGGCAGCACCATCAACGCGGCAATCAACAGCCGCGCCTCGACCATCAGCGCGGCATCAAGCATCTCGTAAGTATATTTGGCGGCGATAAACGAGCTGCCCCAAATCAATAAGGAGAGTATTTGGTAAATCATGGCTCAAGTCGTCGGATAAAAGGATGCACTGATGAAAGGCGGGACATCACGCCCCACCCTGCCCCGATTCGGTCAGCGAATCCAAAAAGGCAAAGAGTTTCGCGTTCATCTGCGTAAAATCGAAACGCTCGATTTCATCGGGATGCTGTACATAAGCCTGCGTCCTGCTTTGCGCCGCCAAGTTTTCGCGCCCGTCGGCGGCAATCAAGAGACCGACGGCGGTGCGGTCAAATTCCAAATGCGCCTGAAACGCATAATGCTTGGGTGAGAAGCGGACAATCTGGCGCGGACAACCTTTGCTCGCCGCCAATACTGCCGCCCCATCCGTCAGTCCGGGCATATCCCCGTGCCAATGCCCCGCAAGGAAAGACGCGCCCAACAAGGCGGTATGCGGGTCGTTCAAACCTTCCTGCGTCAACTCGACCGGATACACGCCGATTTCGCGGTGCGGGCTACGCCCGTGCCGTGCGCCGTAGGCGACGGATAAAAGCTGCGCGCCCAAGCACACGCCGACAATGTACTTGTCCGCCGCCACCGCCTGACGCATCAGGCGCAGCTCGGCTTCAGGGTCGTAATACGGAAAAGCCTGCCTGTCTTCATCGGGCGACTGCGGCCCGCCCATGACAATCAGAAAATCGATACCGTCCGCGTTTTCGGGCAACGCTTCCGACTCATAAACCTTAGTCAACGCCGTACGATGCCCGCGCGACCGCGCCCAATCCCAATACGCGCCCGGCACTTCAAAATCCTCGTGCAGGATGAAATGGACGTTCAACGTTTTTCCCCGCGTACCGCCGTCATGGCGAAGTTCCTGCTTCATCAGTTTTCTCCCTTTGCAACAAGACCGATATTTACAGCAAACCGTGCTGCAACAGCTTCTTACGCAGCGTATTGCGGTTCAATCCCAAAATCACCGCCGCTTTGGACTGATTGCCGCCGCATTGTTCCATCACGCACGTAAGCATCGGCTTTTCCACTTGGTGCAACACCATGTCGTACACGCCGCAAGGCTCCGTACCGTTCAAATCTTTGAAATATTGTTGCAAATTCTGTTCAACGCATTGCGCAATATCGGGGATGGGCTGTTTCATAACATATCCTCCTTCGTTGTTTTTAAAGATGACAGGTCGTCTGAAATAGGTTTCAGACGACGTTTGTTGAGTTTATAGTGGATTAACTTTAAACCAGTACGGCGTTGCCTCGCCTTGCCGTACTATCTGTACTGTCTGCGGCTTCGTCGCCTTGTCCTGATTTAAAGTTAATCCACTATATATAGATAAATTGTTTTTTATTTCGATGAAACTGTGTTTTCAGACGACCTGATATTGCCGCCATTCCCGTGCAGGCGAAACCCGGTAATTTGAAGCTGCGTCAATTTCTGAACATTTCGGAAAAATCAAAGCCTGGATTCCCGCCTGCGCGGGAATGACGGTACGGGGTTTGCTTAATAATTCACGATGGCTTATCCGCTTTCCAAAAACAAAAGGTCGTCTGAAACGCCCTAACCTTCACGATAATCACACACCCAGCGGTCGGTTTTCTCTGAAAGCGTCTCAAGATAGGCGGCAAGGGTATCGTATTGTGCCGCTGCGCTGTCCAAGCGGTTGATGTCCCGGCGTGTCTGCTCGCCGTCGGGCATTTCTTCGATGTACCAGCCTATGTGTTTGCGGGCGATGCGTACGCCGGCGATTTCGCCATAAAACACGTGCATGGCGCGGATGTGGTTCAAAATGGTGACGTTGCACTCTGCCAAGCTCAAGGCAGGCGGCAAAACGCCGTGTTCGGCGTAATGTTTCAAATCGCGGAAGAGCCACGGCCTGCCTTGTGCGCCGCGCCCTATCATGATACCGTCGGCGGCGGTTTGTTTGAGGACGGCGGCGGCTTTTTGCGGCGAAGTGATGTCGCCGTTGACCCAGACGGGGATTTTCAGACGACCTTTGGTCTCGGCAATCAGATCATAAGCCGCTTCGCCTTTATACATTTGCGTGCGTGTGCGTCCGTGGACGGCAAGGGCGGCGATGCCGCAATCTTCGGCGATACGGGCGATGGCAGGCAGGTTCTTGTGGTCGTCGTGCCAGCCCAAACGGGTTTTGAGGGTAACGGGAACGTCCACCGCGCGGACGACGGCTTCGAGAATGGCAGCAACCAGCGGCTCGTTTTGCATCAGCGCGCTGCCGGCTTGAACATTGCAGACTTTTTTGGCGGGACAGCCCATGTTGATGTCGATAACCTGCGCCCCGAGGCTGACGTTGTAACGCGCGGCATCCGCCATCTGCTGCGGATCGCTGCCGGCAATCTGGACGGCAACGATGCCGCCTTCATCGGCAAAATCGCTGCGGCGCAGGGTCTTTTTGGTATTTCTAAGCGTCGGGTCGCTGGTCAGCATTTCGCACACCGCCCAACCTGCGCCAAAATCTCGGCAAAGTCGGCGGAACGGTTTGTCCGTAATGCCCGCCATCGGGGCGAGTGCAATGGGATTGTCGATAATGTAGCCGCCGATGCGCATGGTCAAACCGCCGTATGGAAAGGGCTGCCATTGTACAATTTTTAAGCAGGGTTTCCAATGAGATTTACTTTGGAAACAGGTAAAACAAAGGGCGCAATCATGCGCCCTGCGGGTGTGTTTAAGGTTTCAGACAACCTCTTTACTGTCTTGCAGACGATTCAGATTAACAAGGTCATAAAGAGGTACACAGCCGTCTGTATCAGTGCAACGATAGGCAGGATGATTTTTGCCAACAGCCCTGTGAACATCAATATTAGGACAATCCACATTCCGTAAGGTTCGATTTTGCGAAACTGCATGGACTGTTTGGCAGACAGGAAAGTATCGATAAAGATGCCGCCGTCCCAAGGCAGGATGGGAATCAGGCTGAAAGCGACCCAAATCGCGTTCACGATAACGCCGTATTGCGCCATTCGGACCAACGGTTCCTGATAGGATTCGGGCGCGTAAACGGCAAAGGCGGCAACAAAGCCCCAAAAGAACGCCAAAATCAGATTGGCAATCGGACCGGAAATAGAAACCCAACGCCAAGCGCGGCGCGGATCGCGGAAATTGCGCGGGTCGATGGGCATCGGGCGCGCCCAACCGAAGACGAACGGGGTCAGCAGCAGGCTGATTATGGGGACGACGATCGTACCTACCGGATCGATATGCGGCAGGGGGTTGAGCGTCAGCCGCCCGTATTGTTGGGCGGTACTGTCGCCCCAACGGAGGGCGGTATAACCACGCGCGACTTCGCGTATGGTCAGGGCAAGGAGGACGGGCGGAATCGCGAGCAGGACAGTGCCCAAGTCAAATTTTTGAAACATGGTTTTCCTTTGAAAGGTCGTCTGAAAACGACGGTGTATGTGCGGATGGCCGATTTATCGGAAACAGGAAGATTTCTGCCTCATTCAATATGTTCTTTTTTGTCGGGTTTTCAACCCCTCCCCAGTCTTCATCATGCCCGGGCAGGCTTTAAATAACGGGATGTGTCTCGCCGCAAGCGACCCGGCTATACACACCTTCACACCGCCAGCCCCGTTACCAACTGCTTAAATTCCGTCCAAGCATCGCCGTCTTCCGCGCCTTTGATGATGCGGTCGATTTTGGCGCAGGTTTTCAGCGCTTCGATCAGGCGGACGGCGGGAATGCGTTTGACGGCAATCGGTGCGAGGGTTTGTTTGTCGCCCCACAGGCGCAGGCTGTTGCGGACGGATTGTACGCTCTGCCCTTGTTTGAGCGCGGCGGTCAGGCGGATGAGGGTGCGGATGTCTTCGGCAACCGCCCACAGCAGCAAGACAGGCTCTTCGCCTTCTTCTTCGAGTCCGTACAGAAGGCGGGCGACGCGCAGGGCATCGCCTTTCATCCATGCGCCGGAGAGCTGGAACACGTCGAAACGGGCGACGTTGGCGACGGCGGCTTCGGCATCGGCGATGTTGACGGTATGGTTTTGCGGGTGCAGCAGCGCGAGTTTGTCGATTTCTTGGCGGGCGGCGAGCAGGTTGCCTTCGACGCGTTCGGCAAACAGGGCGAGCGCGTCGGGTTCGATATTGAGTCCGACCTTGTTCAGACGACCTTTTATCCACTGCGGCAGGGCTTGCGCGGTAATGGCTTTGGCTTCGAGTACGGTGCCTTTGGCGGCGAGCGCGGTGAACCATTTTGCCTGCGTTTGGGCTTTTTCGAGCTTGGGCAGCAGAATCAGGGTAACGGTGTCTTCGGGCAGGCGTTCGGCGAAGGTTTGCAGCGCGTCGCCGCCGGTTTTGCCGGGCTTGCCGTTCGGAATGTGGATTTCCAAAAGTTTCAAATCGGCGAAAAGCCCCGCGCTGCCTGCGCTTTGCAGGAGTTCGTCCCAGTCGGCGCCGTTGTCCGCTGTAAAGACTTCACGGTTGAGGTAGCCTTGTTTTTTGGCGGCGGCGCGCAGGGTATCGAGGGCTTCGATGCGCAACAGGTCTTCTTCGCCGTGAATGATGTACAGCGGCGAAAGCGGCATATCCGCGCTGACCTGTTCGATATTCATGACCGCCATCAATACGCTTTCAGGAACGTCAGGCGGCGGACGATTTGGTCGGCGGCGTCGGCGCGCATTTCCGCCCAGATGGTTTCGCTTTCTTCCTGTTTGCCCAACACTTCGCTGTCGTTGTAGTCCATCGTGCGGTTGACGAGGACGGTAATCGGTTCGCCCACTGGCTCGCCGTTGCGCATGGCTTGTGCTTCGACGCGCAGCGTCAGCAGGTATTCGTTGACCAACGCGGCGCGGGTGATGGTGTAGATGTCCTGACGGGTTTCGATGCCCTTGATGTTCAACGTCATTTGCGCTTCGGCGGCGGAAACGGGTTTGCCGTCGACGCGGCGCAGGGCATTTTCCAAAGCCTTCTGCATCACGGAGGCGTTTTGGATGTGCCAAGCGGGATACGGCAGCGTGCGTGCGGTGCCGCCCATGCCTTTGAGGTGGAAGCCGCAGGCGGACAGAAGCAGCACGGCGGCGGTCATCAGGATTTTGTTCATTTCATTCTTTCGGTTGCGCGGGTATCGGGGAATTATAGCGGATAGTCGGGCGGTCGGGAAACGCAGCGGCGCAAGCGGATTTCAGACGACCCCTTGCCGTTTGTCGTTTGCCTGCCCGATGGGTACAATCCAAACGTCAGACAACAGGAGAAACATCATGCACCCCATCCGCGAACCCATCCGCAGCGGCCTGCTGCAAGTATCGGACATCCATCAAATCTACTGGGAAGAATCCGGCAATCCCGACGGCCTGCCCGTCATCTTCCTGCACGGCGGCCCGGGCGCGGGCGCATCGCCTGCCTGCCGCGGCTTTTTCAATCCCGACGTGTTCCGCATCGTCATCATCGACCAGCGCGGCTGCGGTCATTCGCTGCCTTACGCCTGCACCGATGACAACACGACTTGGGACTTGGTTGCCGACATCGAAAAAGTCCGCGAAATGCTGGGCATCCAAAAATGGCTGGTGTTCGGCGGCTCATGGGGCAGCACCTTGTCGCTGGCGTATGCCGAAACCCATCCCGAACGCGTTGCCGGACTGGTGTTGCGCGGGATATTCCTGTGCCGCCCGTCCGAAATGGCGTGGCTGGACGAAGCGGGCGGCGTCAGTCAGATTTATCCCGCGCAATGGCAGAAATTCCTCGCGCCCGTCGCCGAAGAAAAACGCGGCGGCCTGATTGCGGCGTATCACGAAATGCTGTTCGGCGAAGACGAAGCAGGTCGTCTGAAAGCCGCCAAAGCCTGGGCGGACTGGGAAAGCTACCTGATCCGCTTCGAGCCGCAAGACGTCGATGAAGACGCCTACCAATCGCTCGCCATCGCCCGTTTGGAAAACCATTATTTCGTCAACGAAGGCTGGCTGAAAGGCGACAAAGCGATTTTGGCGAACACGGACAAAATCCGCCATATCCCGACCATCATCGTACAAGGCCGCTACGACTTATGCACCCCCATGCAAAGCGCGTGGGAACTTTCGCAGGCGCTCCCCGAAGCCGAACTGCGCGTGATTCAGGCGGGACACTCGTCGTTTGATCCGCCATTGGCGGCGGCGTTGGTGGAGGCGGTGGAAGATATGAGGGAACGCGCGGCGTGGTAATAATAAGGAATTGAAATCATAAAAGCATGGTTTGCCGTTATTTCTGTGCGAATGGGAATAACGGCAAACAAACAATATCGTTTTCTTTGACTTTGCGGCAGGAAACTCCACCTGCCGCCACCTTCCCACCACATTCCGAAAATACTGTAAAATAGCGTTAATTACGAGATTCAAGGTCGTCTGAAAACCGACGCGGCAGGTTCTCCGAAACCAGCCTCCGTTTTTCAGACGACCTCCCACCCTTAATAAGGAACCACAACTTCATGGACAACCAAACCAAACTCCGCATCGGCGGCCTGCTCGTGCTGACCACCGCCGTTTTAAGCCTGATCATCGTCTTAATCGTCGATTCGTGGCCGCTTGCCATCCTGCTTGCCGTCATCATCGTCGCCGCAGCCGCCGGTGGCTTTGTCTGGACTTCGCGCCGCCAGCAGCGCCAGTTTCTCGAACGCCTGAAAAAATTCGACATCGACCCCGAAAAAGGCCGCATCAACGAAGCCAACCTGCGCCGTATGTACCACAGCGGCGGCCAGCACCAAAAAGACGCGATAACGTTGGTCTGCCTGTCGCAAAAATGTTCGGCCGATGAAGCGCACGCCATGTTCAAAAAACGCCCGACCCGTCAGGAAATGAACCAGATGGCAGCCCAGCAGGCGCGCGGACAAAAACGTCCCCACCGCTGATTCCTCCCACACAAAGGTCGTCTGAAAACGAATGCGGCGGATTTGCCGAAACAAAACATTCCGTTTTTCAGACGACCTTTTTACCGAGCAGACCGTCATGACCGCCTTTCCCCCCGCCCCCATCAAACGCCGCCTTGCCGCACTGATGTACGAGTTGCTGCTGACCGGTGCCGTAACCGCCATCGCCGCCATCCTTGCCGGCATCGCCGCCATTTTCCTCAACCCTGTTTCCCAGCTTCTTTCCAGCTTGGCGACCTGCGTTATCTTTGTAGGCAGCTGGTGGCTCTACTTCAAAACCAACTGGACGAAAACCGGCCGCACCCTCGCCATGCAGACGTGGAAAATAGGGCTGCACGGCAGAAACGGCACGCTGCCGCCATTGTCGCAACTGCGCATCCGCTTCATTTGGGCATGCATCTTCGTCGTCTTCATCCCCCTGCTCGCTTACGCAGGCCTGCGCCACCTGCTCGCCATCCCGCCCGTGCCAGCCTTCGGCGCCGCCCTTATCTGGCTCATCCTGCCGTGGGGCTTTGCCCTGCTGAACCCCGACCGGCAGTTTTTATACGATTTCTTGGCGGGAACGCGATTGGTCGATTTGAAACAGGAAGCATCCGAAAACTGATGGTTTCACTGCCGTGCAACTACATAAAAAGGTCGTCTGAAAACCAAACAGATTTTCAGACGACCTTTTTATTCATTTCAAAACAACCGCCGCATCAGATGCGCATCGGCATAACGATGTATTTGAAGTTCGGGTTGTTCGGTACGGTAAACAAGGTCGAGCGGTTGGCATCGCCGAAGGCAAGCTGCATATCGTCGGAATGGATGTTGCGCAATACGTCCATCAGATAGCCGATGTTAAAGCCGACTTCGAGTTCGCCACCTTGGTAGGCGATTTCGAGTTCTTCGCGTGCTTCTTCCTGCTCGTTGTTGCTGCACACGACGCTCAAGAGGCCGGGTTGCAGGAACAGGCGCGCGCCGCGGAATTTTTCGTTGGCAAGGATGGCGGCACGTTCAAGCGCGCCCAAAAGTTGGGTACGGGAAACGAGGAAGATTTTGTCGTTGTCCAGCGGGATGACGCGGTTGAAGTCGGGGAATTTGCCGTCGATGACTTTGCTGACGATGGTCGTGCCGTTGCATTGGAAGCGTACTTGGTTGTTGAGCAGCTCGACGCTGATGGGTTCGGACGGGTTGTTCAGCAGTTTGAAGAGTTCCAAAACGGTTTTGCGCGGCAGGATGACTTCGGTTTTGGGCAATTCGGCTTCGATTTGGCTGGCGGCGTAGGCAAGGCGGTGGCCGTCGGTGGCGACGAGGCGCAGTTGGTTGCCTTCAACCTGCATCAGTAAGCCGTTGAGGTAGTAGCGGATGTCTTGCACCGCCATGCTGTATTGGACTTGAGACAGCATGGTTTTGAAGGTTTCTTGCGACAGGGAAAACGCTGCGCTGATGTCTTCGCCGATGCTCATCAGCGGGAAGTCTTCGGCAGGCAGGGTTTGCAGGGCGAAGCGTGATTTGCCTGCACGCAGGGTCAGACGGTTGTCCGCCCAGTCGAGCGAAACGATGGCGCTGTCGGGCAAAGCGCGCAGGATGTCTTGGAATTTTTTGGCGTTGGTGGTGATGCGGAAATCGCCCGCCTGACTTTCCGGGCCGGCTGTGTTGATTTGGATTTCCAAGTCGGTCGCCAGGAGTTTGGTTTGACCGTCTTTGCTTTCGAGCAGGACGTTGGAGAGGATGGGCAGGGTATGGCGGCGTTCGACGATACCGGTAACGGCTTGCAGCGGCTTGAGCAGACTGTCGCGGTCGGCTTGTAAAATCAGCATGGTCAATTCCTTTTGAATTGGTTATTTCGGGTGTTTTTGAATCGGGTTCGGCGGACGCGATGGTTGATTCGCCGCCGTTAAAATCAAAGTGTATTTGTGTTTTCAGACGACCTTTTAAGAGAGGGGTCGTCTGAAAACCGGTTCTGGCTCAGTTTTGAATCAGAATCAGGAGTTTTTCGTAATCTTGCGCCAACTCGGGATCTTCTTCGCGCAGTTTTGCTACGGCTTTCACGCCGTGCATGACGGTTGTGTGGTCGCGTCCGCCGAACGCGTCGCCGATAGACGGCAGGCTGAGGGTGGTCAGTTCTTTGGTCAGGCTCATGGCGACCTGACGCGGACGGGCAATGTTACGCGTGCGTTTTTTACCGAGTATATCGCTGATTTTAATGCGGTAATATTTGGCAGTCGCGTCGATAATGGTGTCGGCGGTAATGATTTTGTGTTTTTCGGCAATGATGTCCTGCAAAGCCGTACGCGCCAAATCCATGTCGATAACAGGACGATTCATGAAGCGGCTGCTGGCGCTGACGCGGTTGAACGCGCCTTCCAGTTCGCGCACGTTGGAACGAATCAGGTTGGCGACAAACAATGCGGCTTCGTCTTCAATGCTGATGCCTGCTGCTTCTGCCTTTTTCTGCAAAATCGCCACGCGCATTTCCAGCTCGGGCGGCTCGAGTTCCAAAGTCAAACCCCATGAAAAACGCGATTTGAGGCGGTCGTCCATACCTTCGATTTTGGCAGGCAACACGTCGCAAGTGAGGATGAGCTGTTTTTTCTCGTTATGGAAATGGTTGTACAGATAGAAGAATTCTTCCATCGTACGGTCTTTGCCTTTGATGAACTGGATGTCGTCGATAATCAGCAGATCGTATTGTTTGTATTGCTGCTTGAATACATCATAAGTATTGTTGCGCACCGCCTTCATAAAGCTGCGGATATAGTCGTCTGAATGCATATAGCGCACTTTGGCGTCAGGACGGTTTTTCAGCAGTTCGTTGCCGATGGCCTGCACCAAGTGGGTTTTACCCAAACCCGTGCTGCCGTACAGGAAAAACGGGTTGTAGCCCTGCCCCGGATTCTCGGCAATGGCTTGGGCGGCGGCGGCGGCAAGGCGGTTGCCCTTACCTTCCACCAAGGTATCGAATGTATAGTCGCGCGACAGATTGGTCTGTTCATAACGCGCTTCTTCCGCATCGCGCTGCGCTTCCGTTTTGGCTTTGGCAACGGCTTTGGATTCTGCGGGCGCGGCGGCAGGCTGCTTGTTTTCGTGCGGCAGGTTTTTCATGCGCTGCGCCAAAATATCCGCCGCTGTTTTCGCAACGGAGGGCTTGTCTGAGTTTTCAGACGACGTCCCGTCCGAAAAAGATTCTTGCGCGTCTGCTTTCGGCATTTCTTCGGTCAACACGGCTTGTTCAGGTGCAACCGTCCCCGCATTTTCCGCCATTTCATAATGCTGCCCCGCGCCCGCCTTAAACGCAAAAGCCGCCTGTTGCGGAGCCAATTCCGCACGCACCACTTCGATTTTGGCGGCAAACTGGCTTTTGAGCATATTGCAGGCAAACTGGTTTTTACCGTAAATCACCCACACGCCGTTTTCCTCGCCCACGGTCAAGGGCGCAATCCATTGCGCGAACTGCCCGGCAGGCAAAATATCGTGAAGTCGGCGGAGGCACTGCGGCCAAAATTCTGCTAGCGTCATGAATAAGCTCGAGTCGTGGAAATCGTTGGAAAGAAACGGGGAGAAACCGTCGGAAATTGCAGCCTTTGAAAATGCGGTTTCAGCCCGACGGAAAAAGTGTCGCAAATACCGCACAAACCCTATCCGCCAAACCGGACGCCGTCTGAAAATACAATGAAATTATTTTCGGAAAATCATCACGATAAATTCGCACCACCATTTTCAGACGACCTATCGCCCGACAAAGGGACAGGAATTGCCGATTATACCCACTCCGCCAAACTTTATCCACAACCCGCCGGAAATTTTATCCACAAAGCGCCGCGCAAATCCGCAAACCAAACCATCCCGCGCGCCATATCCATTTACTTAACCGAGATTGACAAAAGATGAAAATTAGAGTGTAATTCACGGTTTATTTATCTACTGTTTTTTTAGGAAACATCATGAAACGCACTTATCAACCTTCCGTTACCAAACGCAAACGTACCCACGGCTTCCTGGTCCGCTCCAAAACCCGCGGTGGCCGCGCAGTATTGGCAGCCCGTCGCGCCAAAGGCCGCAAACGCTTGGCAGTGTAATTTTGGACTACCGCTTCGGAAAGCAGTACCGCTTATTAAAAACGGATGATTTTTCATCCGTTTTTGCGTTCAAAAACCGGCGCAGCCGCGATTTGCTGCAAGTTTCCCAATCTGCCGACAACGGATTGAACCATCCGCGACTCGGCTTGGTCGTCAGCAAAAAAACAGCGAAACGCGCGCATGACCGCAACTATATGAAGCGCGTCATCCGCGATTGGTTCAGACTGAACAAAAACAGCCTGCCGCCACATGATTTCGTCGTACGCGTCCGTCTGGCATTCAATCGGCAAAACGCTGCCGAAGCCCGAAACCAATTGACGCAACTCATGCGCAAACGCTGATGAACACCCTGTTGTCCAAATTCATCCTCGCGCTGATCCGTTTTTACCAATACGCCATCAGCCCACTGATACCGCCGCGCTGCCGCTATACCCCGACCTGTTCGCAATATGCGGTCGAAGCAGTCAAAAAATACGGCGCATTCAAAGGCGGCTGGCTCGCCCTCAAACGCATCGCCCGCTGCCACCCCTTCGGCGGACACGGACACGACCCTGTCCCGTAATCCGAATCATTCGGATAACTTGATTTCCTTTAATTTCCCGTCGGTTTCTATATAATGCCGTCTGAAGCAGTTTTCATCTCCATTACATACCCGTCAATTCCAGGAATCTCTTATGGATTTTAAAAGATTTATAGCATTTTTTGCCATTTCGCTGGCAATCTATGCCGGCTGGGAACATTTCTTCCCCAGCCCCAAACCCAATCCGGCACAACAAGCTGCGCAGCAACAGCAGCAAACCGCCGCAACCGCTGCCGCTGAAGCCTCACTCGCCCCCGCAACGCCGATTACCGTAACAACCGACACGGTCAAAGCCGTCATCGACGAAAAAAGCGGCGACCTGCGTCAAATGACCCTGCTCAAATACAAAGCAAATGGTGACGAAAACAAACCCTTCACCCTGTTTAACGACAGCAAAGAATACACCTACGTTGCCCAGTCCGAGCTTTTGGATGCACAAGGCAACAACATCCTGAAAGACATCAACTTTACCGCAGCGCAAAAACAATACAGCCTCAACGGCGACAAAGTCGAAGTCCGCCTGAGCGCGCCGGAAACAAACGGACTGAAAATCGACAAAGTCTATACCTTTACCAAAGACAGCTACCTCGTCAACGTCCGTTTCGACATCACCAACACCAGCGGCAAGCCCGCCAACCTGAGCGCGGACTACCGCATCGTGCGTGACCGCAGCGAACCTGAAGGTCAAGGCTACTTTACCCATTCCTACCTCGGCCCCGTCGTTTACACCCCTGAAGGCAAATTCCAAAAAGTCAGCTTCTCCGACTTGGACGACGATGCAAAATCAGGCAAAAACGAAGCCGAATACGCCCGCAAAACCCAAACCGGCTGGCTCGGTATGATTGAACACCACTTCATGTCCACTTGGATCCTCCAGCCCAAAGGCGGACAAAGCGTTTGCGCCGCCGGCGACTGCCGTATCGACATCAAACGTCGCAACGACAACCTGTACAGCACCAGCGTCAGCGTTCCTCTTGCCGCCATCCAAAACGGCGCGAAATCCGAAGCCTCCATCAACCTCTACGCCGGCCCGCAGACCACATCCGTCATCGCAAACATCGCCGACAACCTGCAACTGGCAAAAGACTACGGCAAAGTACACTGGTTCGCCTCCCCCCTCTTCTGGCTCTTGAACCAACTGCACAACATTATCGGCAACTGGGGCTGGGCAATCATCGTTTTGACCATTATCGTCAAAGCCGTACTCTACCCGCTGACCAACGCCTCTTACCGCTCGATGGCAAAAATGCGCGCCGCCGCGCCCAAACTGCAAGCCATCAAAGAAAAATACGGCGACGACCGTATGGCGCAACAGCAAGCCATGATGCAGCTTTACAAAGACGAAAAAATCAACCCGCTGGGCGGCTGCCTGCCCATGCTGTTGCAAATCCCCGTCTTCATCGGCTTGTACTGGGCGTTGTTTGCCTCCGTAGAATTGCGTCAGGCACCTTGGCTGGGCTGGATTACCGACCTTAGCCGCTCCGACCCTTACTACATCCTGCCCGTAATTATGGCGGTAACCATGTTTGCCCAAACATTCCTCAACCCGCCGCCGACCGACCCGATGCAGGCAAAAATGATGAAAGTCATGCCGCTGATTTTCTCAGCCATGTTCTTCTTCTTCCCTGCCGGTCTGGTATTGTACTGGGTAATCAACAACCTCCTGACCATCGCCCAACAATGGCACATCAACCGCAGCATCGACAAACAACGCGCCCAAGGCGAAGTGGTTTCCTAACAGCGGTTTGACACACTAAAAAGGTCGTCTGAAAACTTAATTTCAGACGACCTTTTCTATTAGAATACCGATGGTTTGTCGGCTTCGACTTAACTCGACTACACTGTCGGGCTTGATTCGATAGGCAAAATTTAAGTCCCGGCGGAGCAGCCTGATACACGCATCAAGAAAATATAGTGGATTAAATTTAAATCAGGACAAGGCAACGAAGCCGCAGACAGTACAGATAGTACGGCAAGGCGAGGCAACGCCGTACTGGTTTAAAGTTAATCCACTATAATTTTCAAAGTATCGAATCAAATTAAATCAATCCATTATTTTTTAAAGGGCATCATCATGCGGACGTCTTTACATATGCTCAAAAGAGGCATGTTTAACTTAATCGAAGGCGACTTCATCAGCCGATACGCACAGGCTTATGGAGAATGGTCGGATTTGGAAGTCCGTTTTCTTCTGAACAATCTTTGTGCCGACAGCAATGTCGTTGAAGTCGGCTCAAATATCGGTATGCACGCAATTCCCATCGCCCGACATATCGAGCGCGGCAAACTATTCTGTTTCGAGCCGCAGCGGGTGATTTTCCAAACTCTGTGTGCCAATATATCACTCAACAGCCTGACCAATGTTTACGCCTATCAAGAAGGCGTTGGCGATGAAAACGCTTGGCTGGAGATTCCCTCTTCAGATTATGAAACAGAGTGGAATTACGGTAGTTTTTCTTTGGACAAGGGTTTTGACACCGAATCCAGCTTTGACGGTATCCGCTAAAACGAAACCATACGCCTTACTGCATTAGACCGACATCCCGAGCTTCAAAAACTCAATGCGCTGGATTTGCTGAAAATCGATGCGAAAGGCTTTGAAAGCCATGTACTCAACGGCGCAAAACGCCTGATTGAACAGCATAAACCAATCATTTTTGCAGAGGCTCAGCCTGACAACTGCCTCGATTTAATCCGCCATTTTGAGCGTATGGATTATCGTTGCTATTGGTTTGCTTCCCACCGCTATCAGGAAGACAACTTCTTCCGCCGCCCCGAAAGCCTATCGGGCGTAGATCTCAATCTTGCCTGTTTTCACCGCGATGCAGCTCCCAGTCTGCCCGAAAAGCTATCCGCCTCTGTGGACAGCAATTTGGACTTTATTCCCTTAGTTACCCGAGAAATGCTTGAACGATGAGACAAGCGGATCAGGATTGGCAATAGCTTTGATTCGCCTCATTCAAAAAGGTCGTCTGAAAACCCGTGTTTCGATTTTTCAGACGACCTTGGATTCGGATTTCAAGTGCAACACTAGGGTACCAGTGGTTGGAACAGATTTAAGAATAAAACACTTGGCGTTTCGTAGCCAAGTGTTTTTCTTGGCCGGTGGTTCAACTCATCTTGAACCCTGCGTATCTCCCGATCACTGATGTTTCGGAAATCGGTTTGTTTGGGGAAATATTGCCGGATGAGTCCGTTGGTGTTCTCACTCAGCGCTTTCTCCCAAGAATGGTAAGGGCGGCAAAAATAGGTTCTCGCCTTCAATGCTTTGGCTATTTTGGTGTGTTGGTAGAACTCTTTGCCGTTATCCATGGTAATGGTGTGGACTCTGGCTTTATATGCCTTTAATACCCTAATGGCCGCCCGGGCAGTGTCTTCGGCTTTTAAGTTCTTTAATTTGCAGATGATGGTGTAGCGGGTAACGCGTTCGACCAAGGTCAATAACGCGCTTTTCTGATTTTTGCCGACGATGGTGTCGGCCTCCCAATCGCCGATGCGGGTTTTCCGGTCGACGATGGCGGATCGGTTTTCTATGCCGACGCGGTTGGGCACTTTGCCTCTGGTCCATGTGCTGCCGTAGCGTTTGCGGTAGGGTTTGCTGCATATTCTGAGATGTTGCCACAAAGTGCCGCCGTTGCTTTTGTCTTGGCGAAGGTAGCGGTAAACGGTGCTGTGATGGAGTGTGATCCCGTGGTGTTTATGCAGGTAGGCACATACTTGTTCGGGACTGAGTTTGCGGCGGATAAGGGTGTCGATGTGCTGAATCAGCTGCGAATCGAGCTTATAGGGTTTTCGCCGGTGCTGTTTGGTCAGCCGGTTTTGCCGTTGGGCTTTATCGGCGCTGTATTGCTGTCCTTGGATGCAGTGCCGCTTGATTTCTCGGCTGATGGTGCTTTTGTGGCGGTTGAGCTGTTTGGCGATTTCGGCGATGGTGCAGTGGCGGGACAGGTATTGGATATGGTATCGTTCGTCTTGGGTCAGTTGTGTGTAGCTCATGGCAATCTTTCTTGCAGGAAAGGCCGTATGCTACCGCATACTGGCCTTTTTCTGTTATGGAAAGTTGCACTTCAAATGCGAATCCGCCGACCTCTCGTTTTGGTATGCGGGATATGCCTTATCCCAGCGAGACCATTTCGATTTGTTCCATGCTGCGTCCGAGGAAGCGTTCGCCTATGGTGCGGAAACGCAGGGGGATGTCGCTGACGTAGAAGCGGTAGTCGGGGCTGTCGTTTTCAGTGTTGAACAGCCCTGCTTGGGCGAGTGCTTGGGCGGTCGCTTCGGCGGTAGTGATGGCGGAATCGACCAGGGCGACGTTTTGCGCTTCTTTGCCGATTAGGGGCTTGAGCAGCGGGAAGTGGGTGCAGCCGAGGACGAGCGTATCGATGTCGTCCACCAAGAGCGGTTTGAGGTATTCGCGCACGGTCAGGCGGGTCACTTCATGGTCAAGCCAGCCTTCTTCCACCAGCGGCACGAGCAGCGGCGTCGCCTGCGTGCGCACGAGCGTGTCGGGGTTTTGGGCGTGGATGGCGCGGGCGTAGGCGTTGCTGTTGACGGTGGTGTTGGTGGCGATGATGCCGATTTTGTTGTTGCGCGTGGTGTTCAGAGCGGCCTGCGCGCCGGCGGAAATCACGTCCAATACGGGCATATTGCCTGCTTTTTGACGGATTTTTTGTCCGGCAACGGCGGCGATGGTGTTGCACGCGATGACGAGCGCCTTAACATCGTTTTCCAGCAGGAAATCGACAATCTGCATGGCGAAGGTTTCGATGGTGGCGCGGGATTTGGTGCCGTAGGGAACGCGGGCGGTGTCGCCGAAGTAGATGATGTTTTCCATCGGCAGGCGTTCCATCAGGGCGCGGACGTTGGTCAGGCCGCCGACGCCGGAATCGAAAACGCCGATGGGGCGTTGTTTGCTGATAGTCATGATGCGGTTTGTACGGATTAGGTATGATGGGGCGGATTGTACACGTTCGGCGCAAGGCTTAACAGGGACGGAGGTCGTCTGAAAGGGCTTGGGTTGTGTGGAAACGGCGTTTTCAGACGACCTTTACGGCGTTTGGACGGCAGACGGCAAAGATGCCGATTGAACATCTTTATCTAACTTTATCCTCCCTTATGTTTGCAAATGCCCGTAAATCCAGCATAATTAAGGTTTTTAGAACACGACAAGGCTGATTTCATGAGCGAGGGCGCAACCTTTTCCCGCCGGCTTCCCGACGAAGAGTCCACACTCGAGCTGGGTGAAAGTTGGGCAAAATCGCTGCGCGCGCCATTGGTCATCCATCTGCAAGGCGATTTGGGCGCGGGGAAAACCACGTTCACGCGCGGCATCCTGCGCGGACTCGGACACACCGGCGCGGTCAAAAGCCCGACCTACGCCATCGTCGAATCCTACCCGCTGGAAGCGTTCACGCTCCATCATTTCGACCTTTACCGCTTTGCCTCGCCCGAAGAATGGGAAGATGCGGGTTTGGACGACCTGTTCTCCCCTGACAGCGTCTGCATCATCGAATGGCCGCAACAGGGCGGCGCGTTCACTCCGCCCGCAGACATCACCGTATCCCTGAATCACGCCGCGCAGGGCAGGGCCTGCACCGCTACCGCACACACTGCCAACGGACAAAAAAGTTTAGAAGCATGGTTAAATTCAAACTGACACGAAGACAAGTCGTCCGCCAAGCCGCCGGACTGTTGTTCACCCTCACGCCGATCGCCTCTGCTCTCGCCAAAGCCGCGCCGCCCGCCCAATTCGTCGCCGCCCGTATTTGGCCTTCGCACGCCTATACCCGTATCACCATCGAAAGCTCGCGCGCCCTGCAATATCAGCATTTCGCCTTGGAAAACCCCGGCAGGCTCGTCATCGACATCCAAAACGCCAATATCAACAGCGTCCTGCAAGGCATTTCCGGCAAAGTCCTGCCCGACGACCCCTATATCCGCAGCATCCGTGCCGGACAAAACACCCCTACGACCGTGCGCGTCGTCATCGACCTCAAGCAAAACGCCCATCCGCAAGTCTTCTCGCTTGCTCCAGTCGGCGGCTTCAAAAACCGTCTCGTGATAGATCTTTATCCGCACGGCGTCGATGCCAACGACCCGATGATGGCGCTGCTCAACGGCAATCCGCCGAAACGCATGCAAACGCAACGTCCTGCCGAGCGCACGAACATTGCCCAAGACGCACCTCCGCGTTCCAACCGCGGAGGCCGCCGTCCTGTCGTCATGATAGACCCCGGCGCGATCGGTCCCAGCGGCTTGAAAGAGAAAAACGTCGTCCTCTCCATCGCCCGCGAAGCCAAAAAACGCCTCGAAGGCATAGGCTACACCGTTTACATGACCCGCAACGAAGACATCTTCATCCCGTTGGCCGTACGCGTCGCCAAAGCCCGCGCCCGCAATGCCGACGTGTTCGTCTCCATCCACGCCGACGCCTTCACCAGCCCGTCTGCGCGCGGTACCGGCGTGTATATGCTCAACACCAAAGGCGCGACCAGCTCCGCCGCCAAATTCCTCGCCCAAACCCAAAACAACGCCGACGCCATCGGCGGCGTCCTTAAAAGCGGCAACCGCAGCGTCGATAACGCCATTCTCGACATGACCCAAACCGCCACCATGCGCGACAGCCGCATACTCGGACATTCCGTCCTAACCGAATTGGGCAAACTCAACCAGCTCCACAAAGGCCGCGTTGACGAAGCCAATTTCGCCGTCCTGCGCGCGCCTGATATTCCGTCTATCCTTGTCGAAACCGCCTTCCTGTCCAACCCGACCGAAGAGCGGCTGCTCGGCAGCGACTCCTTCCGCCGTCAATGCGCCGACGCTATTGCCACCGGCATCCAAAAATACGTCAACAACGCCGTATTGCGCAGAGGATAAGCTAGGTTTTCCGGAAAAGATAAAAGATCGTCTGAAACTTTGAAATCGGTTTTCAGACGACCTTTTATTTTTTACGTCATTCCTTAAAAAATAATGTGCATTCGAATTCATACCAAATTGCACAACAAGCCCTAAACGCAAAAAACAATAACGTCCACATCCGGCAACTCACCCTGCCCTTGGGCAATGCAAGGCTGTCTGAAATTCCCAGAACTGCCTGAAACGCAACTTAAATCTGTTTTCCGCTTGCCAATCCTGTTAAATTTTTTTACGATACAGCCATAGATTGTAAACAAAGGCCACAAGCCGATTGTTTTTTTCAGACGACATTACCCCTGTCAGACTTCATTTCTATAACCGTAAGCCGCCAAGCGGCTGTTCTCATACCACATCAAAGCAAGAGGTATCATCGTGTCTGGTTCCAAAACAAACGAACGCGCGACGTTTAACAACCGCCGCGCGTTTATGGTTGCCGCCATCGGCTCTGCCGTCGGCTTGGGCAATATCTGGCGTTTCCCCTACATCGCCTTCGAAAACGGCGGCGGCGCATTTCTCCTCCCTTATCTGGTCGCGCTCTTGACTGCGGGCATCCCGCTGCTGCTGCTCGATTACGCCATCGGCCACCGCTACCGCGGCTCTGCTCCGCTGGCTTTCCGCCGCCTCGGCCGCTGGTTCGAGCCTGTGGGCTGGTGGAACGTCATGACCAACGTCATCATCTGTATCTACTACGCGGTCATCATCGGCTGGTCGGCAAGCTATGCGTATTACTCGCTGAACGCGGCATGGGGCGCAGATCCGCAGGCGTTTTTCTTTAAAGACTTTTTGAACATGGCAGGTCCTGAAGCTTTGGGCTTGGATTTTGTCGGCAAAGTCGTCGGCCCGCTGATCGGCGTATGGCTGTTTACCTGCATCATCATGGCTTTGGGCGTACAAAAAGGCGTGGCAGGCGCATCTTCGTTTTTCATGCCGCTGCTGTTGATTATGTTCATCATCATGGTCGGCATCTCGCTGACGCTGCCGGGCGCGGCTAAGGGCTTGGACGCGCTGTTTACGCCCGACTGGTCGAAACTTTCCGATCCTAGAGTCTGGGTTGCCGCATACGGTCAGATTTTCTTCTCGCTCTCCATCTGCTTCGGCATCATGGTGACTTACTCTTCCTACCTGAAGAAAAAAACCGACTTGGGCGGTACCGGCTTGGTTGTCGGCTTTGCCAACAGCAGCTTTGAATTGCTCGCCGGTATCGGTGTATTCGCCGCGCTGGGCTTTATAGCACAAGCCAATGGACAAGCCGTCAGTCAAGTTGCTTCCAGCGGCATCGGTTTGGCTTTCATCGCCTTCCCGACCATCATCAACCAAGCTCCGATGGGTGCGCTGATCGGCGTATTGTTCTTCGGTTCGCTGGTATTCGCAGGCATTACCTCGATGATTTCCATCGTCGAAGTCATCGTTGCCGCCATTCAGGACAAATTGAACATCGGCCGCGTCAACGCTACCCTGCTCGTCTGCATCCCGATGGGCATTATCTCCACCCTGCTCTTCGGTACGACCACCGGCCTGCCCGTTTTGGACGTATTGGACAAATTCGTCAACACCTACGGCATCGTCGCCGCCGGCTTCGTTTATGTTTTGGCCATCATCGTCCTGCGCAAACTGCCCGAGCTGCGCAACCACCTGAACGCGCTCTCCTCCGTCCGCGTCGGTGCGATTTGGACTGCCAGCGTCATCTTTACCGTTGCCATGCTCGGCTATATGTTGTACCAAGACACAATCGGCCTGCTTAAAGAAAACTACTCGAAATATCCCGACGATTTCCTCAATATCTTCGGCTGGGGCATGTCGATCGGTCTGATTGTCATTGCCGTGTTGCTGTCGCTTCTGCCTTGGAAACATGGTCAAAACTTCAACGTCAAAGACGAACACGAACATGAACAAGGAGACAAAGAATGAGTACTTCAGCCATCATCATGATGATTATCGCACTCGTCGTCATCTGGGGCGGATTCATTCTGTCCGTATGGCGGCTGCCTGAAGAATAGGCTTTTTCAAATAAGTGTTGCAGACACCGCATAGGTCGTCTGAAACCCAAACGCCCCGAAACCGCATTCCGGCTTCGGGGCGTTTTGTTACCGTCAAATCCAATATAGTTAAGACTTCCAATCCATCAACCAAGCAATCGCGCCTCAACAAACAACATTTGTTTACGCTAATTTTCTACAGAAAAATGAACGGCGAACAAAAGAATGACTATAATGCTGACCATTCTCCGGCACCTGCCGTGTTTCACGAAAGGACGAAACAATGACTATGAAACCGCTTATGGCGGTATTACTCGCCGCCAGCCTCAGCCTCCCCTCCATCAATGCGGAAGCTAGGGGCACTGACAACCAAAGAAAAGCTACCCTTATCGGTGCAGCAGCAGGCGCAGCTTTAGGCGGACTATTGGGTAACGATGAACAAAGCGCGTTCATCGGCGCGGTAGCAGGTGGTTTGGCAGGTAATGCATACGCCTATCGAAATAAAAAAATGAACCAGAAAGACAACGACAGCTATTGGTACGACCGCCGTTACCGCGACTACCGCTACGATCGTGATGATTACGACTATGACGATCCTTACTACCGTGAGGCACGCTACAAAAGACATAAACACCACTATCGTAAATACCGCGACTGGTACAATGATTACTACGATTACAACGATGATTAAACACGCAGCCTGTATATCTTAAAAAAGGTCGTCTGAAAAGGAGTTTCAGACGACCTTTTTTCGTCTGTTCAAAAACTTTTTGGCAAACGACGTATCATACGTTTGTTTTACACAAGAACAGTGTGGCGCTGTTTTACATTGCCGCGCTGTTTTTTTGCACATCCACTAATAAAATAAAACTGAAGGAATACATCATGAAAAAATGGCTGCTGGCTGTTTTGCCCGCCACCGCACTGGCCGCTCCGCCTCAAGGCTTTTATCAAAATTACTAAGACTGGGACATCGCTTGCGACAATACCGGCACATGCCGTCTTGCCGGATATCAGGCGGACGAAACAGAAACGCCGGTTTCCATCTTGTTTACCCGAAAAGCGGGGGCGAGCGCCGCCGTAGCCGGCGAAGTTTCCCTGCTGCCGTTTAACGACGATGAGCGTCAACTCGCCCGTGTGGCAGCACGCAGCGAATTGATGCTGAACGGCAAATCGCTGGGCAAATTGGCGTTGAATAAAAAAGGCACAGGCAAATTGAGCAGCGCGCAAACCAACGCCTTGCTCGAAGCATTGAAAAAAGAAAGCAAAATCAGCATCCGCGCCGGAAAATATGAATGGCATTTGTCCGACAAAGGCGCGGCGGCGGCAATGTTGAAAGCAGACGAATTCCAAGGTCGTCTGAATACGCCTTCCGCGCTGATACGCAAAGGCAACAGCAGTCAGGCAGTCCTCAGCCCGCAGCCTAAGCCCGTCATCCGCGCCGTTGCCGTGCCGAAAACAGCAGGCGATATACTGGAACAAGACACACCGCGCCACAGCGCCGTCATGAAGCTGCTGCGCAACAGCAACCGCGTTTCCGAAGGCGACGATAATTACTGTTACGCCCTGCACAATAAAGAGCAAATGAATTGGAACCGCAGCCTGTATGTCCATCCGCTCAACGAACGTCAGGTGTTGATTTCGGCCATCTGTATCGGCGGTGCTTATCAAACCAGCGGCTACTATGCCATTGCCGATAAAGAGTTGACCAAAATCGAACAAGTGCTGCCGCCGATGGTATACGGCGGGCACGGCGGATTCGACGAGAAAACAGCCACCCTCAGCGGCAGCTTCAAAGGCCGCGGCATAGGCGACTGTTGGACAAGCAATACGGCAGCGTGGGACGGCAAGGCATTCGTCCGCAGCGGCGAATACACTACCGGCTCGTGCAAAGGCTTTACCGGCGGTGCGTGGGTGATGCCGATTTTTGATGCCCGCGTCGAGCGTTAAAATACGCCGAATATCGAAACAGACGGCAAAAGCCGTTTCAAAAATGCCCGCAAGATTGAGCAATTTTGCGGGCATTTGCTACACGCGGGCGATGTTTGGAAGGGAAAAGGCGCGGCAGCAGAATGCCCGTTTTCAGACGACCTTTTTCCTTATACAATACGCTTGGATTTTATATATTCTGATATAAAGGATACGGATTATGTTCGGCAAACAACTCTTTGAAGAAGTCAGCGCAAAAATCAGCGAAACCATCGCCAACAGCCCCGCCAAAGACATGGAGAAAAACGTCAAAGCCATGCTCGGCAGCGCGTTCAACCGTATGGATTTGGTTACGCGCGAAGAATTCGACATCCAGCAGCAGGTTTTGATTAAAACCCGCACCAAATTGGTCGAGCTGGAGGAGCGTCTGGCAAAACTCGAAGCCGCGCAAGAGCCTGAGCAGTCTGCCTTGGAAGCTGCCGAAGCCGCAGCCGAAGAAGCCGTCGAAGAAATCAAACAGCAAACCGAAGCCGGCGAATAAGGTCGTCTGAAACATGTCGCTTGCCTTGGTTTACAGCCGCGCCTTGAGCGGCATGAATGCGCCGTTGGTCGAAGTGGAAGCTCACCTTGCCAACGGCCTGCCTCATTTCAATATCGTCGGATTGCCCGACACCGAAGTCAAAGAAAGCCGCGACCGCGTGCGCGCCGCCATCATCCAAAGCGGTTTCGACTTCCCCGCCAAAAAAATCACCGTCAACCTCGCCCCCGCCGACCTGCCCAAAGAATCGGGTCGTTTCGACCTGCCGATTGCGCTGGGCATCCTCGCCGCATCCGGGCAAATCGCACCCGAAAAGCTCGCGCAATACGAGTTTGCCGGCGAACTGGCGCTTTCCGGCATGTTGCGCCCCGTGCGCGGCGCGTTGGCGATGGCATGGCAGGGTATGCAGGCGGGACGTTCTTTCGTCTTGCCGCAGGAAAACGCAGAACAAGCCGCCGTGATGCGCGGCATTACCGTTTACGGCGCGCGTTCGTTGGGTGAAGTCGCCGCCCATTTGAACGGCATCGAACCCTTGGCGCAAACCGCCTGCCAAGTCCCGCAGAGGTCGTCTGAAAACGCCAAACTGCCCGACCTCATCGATGTCAAAGGTCAACACACCGCCCGCCTTGCTTTGGAAATCGCCGCCGCGGGCGGGCACAGCCTCTTGATGATGGGTCCGCCGGGAACGGGCAAGTCCATGCTTTCCCAACGGCTGCCCGGCATTCTGCCGCCTTTGACCGAAGACGAATTGGTCGAGGTATGGGCATTGCGTTCGCTTCTGCCCAATCATCAGCAACAACTCGACAGCCACCGTCCTTTCCGCAGCCCGCACCATAGCGCCAGCTCGGCAGCCATGGTCGGCGGCGGTTCCGATCCGCGTCCGGGCGAAATTTCATTGGCGCATCACGGCGTTTTATTTTTGGACGAGCTGCCCGAGTTTGACCGCAAAGTTTTGGAAGTTTTGCGCGAACCGTTGGAAAACGGCGAAATCCACATTTCCCGTGCGGCGCGCCAAGCCATCTATCCCGCCAAATTCCAGCTCGTCGCCGCCATGAACCCTTGTCCGTGCGGTTATCTCGGGCATCCCGTCAAACCCTGCCGCTGCACGCCTGAAAGCGTCGCGCGTTACCGCAGTAAAATTTCCGGCCCGCTGCTCGACCGTATCGATTTGACCATCGAAGTCCCCAGCCTGTCCGCTGCCGAACTGATGCAGCAGGAAGCGGGGGAAAGCAGCGCCGTCGTGTTGGCGCGCGTGATCGCCGCCCGCGACAAGCAATACGCGCGGCAGGGCAAAGTCAACGCCGCCTTGAGCGTCAGTGAACTCGACAAGTCCGCCCGCATCCAAAAAGAAGCGCAGGAAGCCTTGGGCAGCCTGTTGGAAAAACTCTCCCTCTCCGCACGCAGCTTCCACCGCATCATGCGCGTGGCGCGCACGCTGGCGGATTTGGCGGGCGATGAAGAAGTCGGCAGAAGCCATGTTTTGAAAGCCGTCAGCTTCCGCCGCGCGTTGTAAGGTTTTTCAGACGACCTTGGGTACTGAAAACGGAAGATTCAAAGTATAGTGGATTGACTTTAAACCAGTACGGCGTTGCCTCGCCTTAGCTCAAAGAGAACGATTTTCTAAGGTGCTGAAGCACCAAGTGAATCGGTTCCGTACTATCTGTACTGTCTGCGGCTTCGTCGCCTTGTCCTGATTTAAATTTAATCCACTATAAAAGTTTAGACGGGTCGGGTATCTTGCTGGTGTGTCCAATGCGGAGTATTCTGTTCGGGCAAAAGAAGCCCGTCGTCGGTAAATTGTCAGCGCGTCCTAACATCACGGCGGTTTTCGTAAAAACCATGTAAACAAACGGCGCATTTTTGCCCAATATAAAGGATATTGATAAAATGACCCGTCCCTGCCGATGGCAGCAGCAGATTCCTCTGCCGCCAAAAGGTCGTCTGAACGGCATCATCAATATAGGTATCTCATGAATAAGAACACTCAATACGGCAAAGGCCTTTTCGGCTTTTTCTTCGGCCTCATCCTCGCCACCGGCGTGATCGGGGGCATCCTGTATTTTCTGAATCAAGACACCCCGAACGCCTTCAAAGGCGCGACCGAGCCGCAAAAACAGCAAACCGAGCCTGAAATCCTCAAGCCGCAGGAAAAATCTAAACCTGAATCCAAGCCTGAGACGGAAGAACAGCCTGTCGTCGTTCCCGTAGAGAAAGAGCGTCCGGCAGAAGAAGCCAAGCCCGAACAGAAACGCAGCGAAGCCGACGACGATGCGGCAGCCAAAGAAAAAGAACGCGCAGACAAAGAAGCGAAAGAAAAGGCAGATAAAGCCAAAGCTGAGAAAGAACGCGCGGACAAAGAAAAAGCGGAAAAAGAGCGTGCCGTCCATGAAGCGGAAGACGAAGCCCGCGAAGCAGAAAAAGCCCTGCGTGAAGCTGAAAAAGAAGACAAAGAACCTGCCGAACGCGAGTTGAGACAAAAACTCGCCGAGAAAAAGGCAGAGCTTGCGAAAAAACGTGCAGAAAAAGAAAAAGCCGACAAAGAAGCCGCCGATAAAACCAAAAAGGCAGCCGAGTTGACGGATAAACAAAAAGCGCGCGCCGAGCGCAAACTTGCCGAGAAAAAAGCGGCAGAGAAGAAAGCCGCCGAAGCCAAGAAAACCGAAACGGCCAAAACCAACAAACCGACCCCCGAGCAAATCCTGAACAGCGGCAGCATCGAAAAAGCCCGTCAGGAAGCAAATAAAGGCGCGGCGAAAGAAGTGAAAAAAGCCGAAGCAGAAAAACAAACCGCTAAAGCCGACAATGCCAAAGCCGAAGCCAAAACTGCGGAAGGCGGTAAGAAAGTCATCTTGCAAATGGGTTCGTACGCCGACCGCAACAGCGCCGACGCGCAACGTGCCAAACTCGCCATGCTGGGCATTTCGTCTAAAGTGGTCGAACGCACCAACGGCGACAAAACCGTTTACCGCGTACAGAGCAACAGCATGTCGTCTGAAGCCGCAAAAAACGTTCAGAAAGACTTGCAAAAACACAATATCAACAGCCTGATGCGTTCGGCTCAATAAGGAGGCAGCAATGAAATGGACAACCAAACCGGCAGCCGTCCTCTTCAGCCTTGCGCTTGCCTTTTCCGCAAGCGCGCAGGCTGCGGTCGAAGGTGTGGATTACACGGTTTTGAACAAACCGATTCCGCAACGAGACGCATCCAAAATCGAAGTTTTGGAATTTTTCGGCTATTTCTGCATACATTGCCAAAACTTTGATCCCGTCTTGCTGTCATACAGCAAAACTTTCCCGAAAGACGTTTACCTGCGTACCGAACACGTCGTCTGGATGCCTGAAATGCTGGGCTTGGCGCGGGTTGCCGCGGCGGTTAACGCTTCGGGTTTGAAGTATCAGGCAAACCCCGCTATTTTCAAAGCCGTACACGAGCAGAAAATCAATTTGGCGGATACCGCCACTTTCAAAAGCTGGGCGGCGGCACAAAAAAGCTTTGACAGCAAAAAACTGATTGCCGCATACGACGCACCCGCCAGCCTCGCAGCCGCTAAAAAAATGCAAAGCCTGACCGAGACTTACCGTATCGACGGCACGCCGGACGTCATCGTCGGCGGCAAATATCGGGTCATATTCAGCAGCGATTGGGCGAATGGGCAGAAAATCATAGGCGAGCTGATTAACAAAGTCCGCCAAGAGCGTTCCGGCAAAGCCGCGCGCTGACGGAATTTAGCCAGGCAGTTTCGGAATGACCGCAAAAAAACAGGCGGTTTCCGAACTGTCTGTTTGTTTTGGGTGGCGTAAAATCCATAAAAACGATACTGCTAAGGGATGGGGCAAATACCGTCATACCGCAGCATTTTTCCGATTCCGATACCGCTTCATCCTGAAATCCAGACGGGCAAACGTCGTCTGAAAACCAAAAAAGAAAGCAATATGGACATTTTGACTTTATTAAAAGCCCTGATTATGGGCATTGTGGAAGGCTTAACGGAATTTCTGCCGATTTCAAGTACCGGCCACTTGATTGTATTGGGCGACTTGCTCAATTTCCACAGCAACGGCAAAGTATTTGAAATTGCCATCCAACTGGGCGCGGTGCTTGCCGTGATTTTTGAATACCGTCAGCGTTTTACCTCCGTTTTATCCGGACTGGGCAAAGACCGCACCGCCAACCGCTTCGTGTTGAACCTTGCCGTCGCGTTCGTGCCAGCGGCAGTCGTAGGTTTGCTGTTTAGCAAACAAATTAAATTATATCTGTTTAACCCGATTACCGTCGCCACCATGTTGGTATTGGGCGGATTCTTTATTTTATGGGTCGAAAAACGCCAAAGCACAATCAAACCGAAAGTCAAAAGCGTGGATGAAATGCGTCCGATTGACGCGCTTGTGGTCGGCTGCGCCCAAATCTGCGCGCTGGTGCCGGGGACTTCGCGTTCGGGCAGTACGATTATGGGCGGTATGCTGTGGGGCATCGAGCGCAAAGCTGCGACCGAATTTTCTTTCTTCCTCGCCGTACCGATGATGATTGCCGCTACCGGCTATGACGTATTGAAACACTACAAACTCTTCACGTTGCAAGATGTCGGCCTGATTGCCGTCGGTTTCATCGCCGCTTTCTTGGCAGGCCTCTTGGCGATTAAATCGCTGCTGAAATTCGTGTCCAGCAAAAACTATGTTCCGTTTGCCTATTACCGCATCGTCTTCGGCGGATTGATTCTGCTGACTTGGGCGATGGGCTGGGTCAAATGGGCAGCATGATGTCGAAGCAGGGATAAGCTTTAGATAAAACAAAGGTCGTCTGAAAACCTTATCTGGAAGGTTTCAGACGACCTTTTTCAGTATGGCGGGCTCTAATCCGTCCAACCGCCCACCCCTACTTTCCTAACCCGCGTGCAACACAAATATCGTCGGGCGTTTTTTCAAATTCGGCAGCGTTTTCGATTTCCGCCAAGCGGCAACGGTTTGGCTGATGATTTCCTGCGTCGGCAAAGTCAGGTCGGTTGCAGTGCAGAGGCGGGTTTCGGGATACAGCGTTTCCAGCGCGTCGGCGAGCAACACGTCGTTGCGGTAAGGCGTTTCGATGAAAAGCTGGGTTTCGTTTTGCTGGCGCGAACGCTGTTCCAAGCTCTTCAAAGCGGCGATACGCTCGCTTTTCTCGGACGGCAGATAGCCTTTGAACGCGAAATTCTGCCCGTTCGCCCCCGACGCCATCAGCGCGAGCAACAGGCTGGACGGGCCGATCAGCGGACGGACTTCATAGCCGTGTCGGTGCGCCAATGCCACCAAATTCGCGCCGGGATCGGCAACCGCAGGACAGCCTGCTTCACTGAGGATGCCCATGCTGCGCCCTTCCTGCAAAGGTTTCAGAAGTTCGGGCAGGGTTTTCAAGTCGGTGTGTTCATTGAGGGTTTGCAGGTTCAGCTCGCGGATAGGGGTCGTGATACCCAAATGTTTCAAATGGGCGCGGGCGGTTTTTTCGGCCTCAACCACGAAATCGGTCAAGCCGGTAATCTGCGCCTGTTCGTGCGGCAGCAGGCAGGGTGTATCGGGTGCGCCCAAAGGAGTGGGAATCAGGTAAAGAATCGGGGACATGATGGTGTTTCCTATACGGAAGGTCGTCTGAAACCGTCAAACGGCTGTTTTCAGACGACCTAAATGATTTCTACGCCTTCGTTTTTTAAAAACTCGACCAGTTTGAAGATGGGCAAACCGATAAGCGCGTTCGGGTCACTGCTGTCTATTCGCTCCAGCAACGCCGCGCCCAAGCCCTCGCTCTTCGCCGCACCCGCGCAGTAAACCGCGTCCGGCTCGCGCGCCAGATAACGCTTAATCTGCCCGTCTGTCAGCGCGCGCATCACGACCGATGTGTTATCGACATGGCGCTGAATACGTCCCGAAGCAGTATTCAAAAGCACGATTGCGCTGTAAAATTCAATCTTTCTGCCGCTCAAACCCCTGAGCATTTGTTGTGCATTTGCGACGTTCATCGGTTTGCCCAACTGGCGGTCATTGCACCACACCACTTGGTCCGCGCCGATCACCAACGCGGCAGGAAATCGACCCGCCAGCGAACGCGCCTTCCCTTCCGCCAAACGCAAGGCAGTATCCGCCGCGTTTTCACCCGCAGCAGGCGTTTCGTCGAAATCAGGCGCGGCAGTTTGAAAATCAACGCCCAAACGTTCGAGCTGCGCGCGGCGGAACACCGAACCCGAACCCAATATCAAAGGCAGTTTTGCACTCATATTTTGCTTAAAAATATTGACGTTAGACTGTCGAAATTATATCATACCCCGTTTATGTCAGACCCTAATTTGATTGACCCAGAAGTTTTCGCCTCCGAAAAGCAGACCCTGCAAGGCAGCTTCCTGCTTGAGGAATTGGACGAACGAGTCCGTTCGCACGATTATCCGGCCGACAAACAGACCAAAGTGTCGTTTACGCTGAGCGGCGGACGCGACCGACTGCAGCGTTTGTTTCTCGATTTGAACGTCAAAGCCGATATGCCGCTGATTTGCCAACGATGTATCCGCCCCATGCCGTTTACGCTCGACGAAACCAGCCGTATCGTTTTGTTCGCCAATGAAGAGGACTTGGATGAAGCAATGCTTGCCGACGAAGAGTTGGAAGGCATGCCGATTGAGAAAGAACTCGACGTACGCGGGTTGGTGGAAGACCAAATCCTAATGTCGCTCCCCTTCTCCCCGCGCCACGAAAACTGCGACAATGCCGCGCTGGAACAAGTCAATCAGGACAAACCCAACCCTTTTGCTGTTTTAGCAGGTTTGAAAAGCAGTTAATCAGGACACAGTTTTATTTATCTAGGAGCTTGAAATGGCCGTTCAACAAAACAAAAAATCCCCTTCCAAACGCGGTATGCACCGCTCTCACGACGCTTTGACCGCGCCTTCTCTGTCTGTTGACAGCGTAACCGGCGAAGTACACCGCCCGCACCACATTTCCCCCAACGGTATGTACCGCGGCCGTAAAGTAGTGAAAGCCAAAGGCGAATAATCTTATTCGACTGACTGAAAAAGCCAGAATATTGCCATGCAATGCTGGCTTTTTTACATTACATCCGAACTGCCCGACTCCATGCCTGCCCATACTTCAAAATGCAGCACAAAATCCTTGCAGTTCAAACTGATACACCCCATTGAATCGGGAATCGCCATGAAACAGAAAATCTGGTACACCTACGACGACATCCACCGCGTGATCAAAGCGTTGGCGGAAAAAATCCAAAACTCCGGCGTCAAATACGATGCCATGATCGCCATCGGCGGCGGCGGCTTCATCCCCGCCCGTATGCTGCGCTGCTTTCTGGAAATCCCGATTTACGCCGTAACCACCGCCTATTACGACAGCGACAACGAAGGACAGGTGACGGAAGAAGTCAAAAAAGTCCAATGGCTCGACCCCGTGCCTGACGCGTTGAAAGGCAAGAATGTGCTCGTAGTCGATGAAGTCGACGACAGCCGCGTGACCATGGAATTCTGCCTGACCGAGTTGCAAAAAGAAGATTTCGGCACCATCGGTGTTGCCGTCCTGCACGAAAAAATCAAAGCCAAAGTCGGCAAAATCCCCGAAGGCATCCCCTACTTCAGCGGCCTTACCGTAGAAGACTGGTGGATCAACTACCCTTGGGACGCACTCGACATCGACGAACACAACCACCTTGCCGCCGAAGGCAAAAAATAAGCCCGCGACGGAGAAGCCCGCCTTCTCCCGAAACGGCAAAAGCAAAATCCGTAGAACACCGACAAAACGAGATTTTGCCTCTTTTCAGCGTATCTTCATAAAACGCATTAGAATGTGGAACGCAACCCTTCAATCCGAAGCCCCCGACCACACATACACCCCTTTTCAGACGACCCCGTGCTGCGTATCGCAAAAAGGTCGTCTGAAACCGACTGTGAAGCCGAACAAACCCACAGAGGCAGCCGACACCGCCCCTCTTCCGCTTCACAGCACAAACCGGAGAACAACATGATTACATTGGCCGTAGATGCCATGGGCGGCGACTCAGGTCTCCCAGTTACCGTCCCCGGTGCCCTTGCCTTTTTGAAACAGCAGCAAGACGTACACCTCATTATGGTCGGCGACGAATCCGCCGTCCGCCAAGCCCTCTCCGCAGCCAACGCACCGATGGAGCGCATTACCGTGCTCCACGCCTCCGAAGTCGTCGGCATGGATGAAGCCCCTCAGCTTGCCCTGAAAAATAAAAAAGACTCCTCCATGCGCATTGCCATCAACCAAGTCAAAGAAGGCAACGCGCAAGCCGCCGTATCCGCCGGCAACACCGGCGCGCTCATGGCGACCGCCCGCTTCGTCCTCAAAACCATTCCCGGCATCGACCGCCCCGCCATCGCCAAGTTCCTGCCCTCAGACAGCGAACACCTGACCCTCGCCCTCGATTTGGGCGCAAACGTCGACTGCTCGCCCGAGCAGCTCGTACAGTTCGCCATCATCGGTAATGAACTCTTCCAAGCCCTCTACCCGCAAAAAGGCAGCCCGCGTGTCGGTCTGCTTAACGTCGGCACCGAAGACATCAAGGGCACGGACACCGTCAAACAAACCTTCAAACTGCTCAAAAGCAGCAAACTGAATTTCATCGGCAACATCGAAAGCAACGGCGTTCTATATGGCGAAGCCGACGTTATCGTCGCAGACGGCTTCGTCGGCAACATCATGCTCAAAACCATCGAAGGCGCGGTCAAATTCATGAGCGGAGCCATCCGTCAGGAATTCCAACGCAACCTGTTCAACAAAATGGCCGCCGTCGCCGCCCTCCCCGCCCTGAAAGGCTTGAAAAGCAAACTGGACCCCCGCAAATTCAACGGCGCCATCCTGCTCGGTCTGCGCGGTATCGTCATCAAAAGCCACGGCGGTACAGACGATGTCGGCTTCAGCTACGCCTTAGAAGAAGCCTACCACGAAGCAAAATCTGCCAGCCTGTCGAAAATCGAACAAGGTGTCGCGGCACAACTTGCCGCATTGGAGGCAATCAAAGGACAAGAAGAGGCTGCTTCTGATACGGCAGAATAACGCCATTGAACGACAAAATATAAAAACGTCGTCTGAAAAATTTTCAGACGACGTTTTTTTGAAAAATCATATGCCGGCATTGAGTTGATGATTTTTAGAACAAACTTGCCAAACTATATGCTGTCCAGCAAACCAAAACTTGTGGCACAAGCTTTATCGGCAAATTATGCCGAAAACTTTAAAAGCTTTTTCCATAACATTTGAAAGCAAAGTCCATGCTGCATCACCTTCGTCATTTCCACACAGACAAAAGTCTATATTTCAGTCTTTCAAGAATATTTAAATATTTCCAAGATTTCTAATCTTTAGGTTTCCACTTGCACGAAAATAGTAGAGCCAATCTCGAAAACGAAATAAGTTCGCTATATAAATCGGTTACCTAGCTCCCCCACCCCGCAACCGCAAACCTGAAACAATCAAAAAGGTCGTCTGAAAACGTTGGGCAAAGCTGCTTGTCCGTTTTCAGACGACCTTTGTTTACGGCTATATATTATTCACCCAAGAGCGCAATATCCGCTACCGCGTTCATCTGTTCTGCCAAACGGTTCAGCAAATTCAGGCGGTTTTGTTTTACGGCGGGGTCTTCCGCCATCACCATTACGCCGTCGAAGAAGGCATCGACTTGCGGTTTGACGGAAGCCAGTTCGGACAAGGCCGTCTGAAAATTGCCTTCGGCAACGGCGGCGGCGATTTTCGGCTGCAAGTCTTGTGCGGCAGCATACAGGGCTTTTTCTTCGTCTTGTTGCAGCAGGCTTTCATCGACTTCGCCCAACTCGGCATCGGCTTTTTTCAGCAGGTTTTGCACGCGTTTGTTGGCGGCAGCGAGCGCGGCGGCTTCGGGCAGTTGTTTGAAAGCGGCAACGGCTTGCAGTTTGGCGGTCAAATCGTCTAAGCGGCGCGGCTGTTTGGCAAGTACGGCGGCAACAATGTCTTGTGGATAGTCGTTTTGCAACAACACGGCAAGGCGCGCCTGCATGAAGTCGGCGGTTTCAGACGGCGTTTTCTCGTTGAGCAAACCTTTGGGGAAGCTGTCGAAGGTCGTCTGAATCAGCTCGTTTACGTCCAAACCATACTGCATCAGCATCCGCAAAATACCCAAGGCGGCGCGGCGCAGGGCGTAGGGGTCTTTGTCGCCGGTCGGAATCAGGCCGATGCCCCAAATGCCGACCAGGGTTTCCAGCTTGTCGGCCAGTGCAACGGCAGTGGCGACTTTGCCGTTCGGCAGGTTGTCGCCGGCAAAACGCGGCTGATAGTGCTGCTCGACGGCTTCGGCGATTTCTTCGGTTTCGCCGTCCAAGCGGGCGTAGTATTTGCCCATCGTGCCTTGCAGTTCGGGGAACTCGCCGACCATTTCGGTCACCAAGTCGGCTTTTGCCAGACGTGCGGCGCGTTCGGCTGCGGCAGCATCCGCGCCTAAAGCCTTGGCGATGTGGGCGGCAATACTTTGCAGGCGTTCGATGCGCTCGGCTTGCGAGCCGATTTTGTTGTGATAAACCACGTTTGCCAACTTGGGCAGGCGGCTTTCCAAAGTCGCTTTTTGGTCTTGCTTGTAGAAGAACTCGGCATCAGACAGGCGCGCGCGCAAGACGCGTTCGTTGCCTTGGATGATGTGCGACGGGTCTTCGGTTTGCAGGTTGGAGACCAGCAGGAAGCGGTTCATCAATTTGCCGTTTTGGTCGAGCAGCGGGAAGTATTTTTGGTTTTGCTGCATGGTCAGAATCAGGCATTCCTGTGGCACGGCGAGGAAATGTTCTTCAAAACCGGCTTCCAAAACAACGGGGTATTCGACCAGCGCGGTAACTTCGTCCAACAATGCTTCATCGGCGGCTACGGTGGCTTTCAGACGACCTGCCTGTTCGTTCAAGGCCGTCTGAATCGCGGCTTTGCGCTCGGCAAACGAAGCGACGACTTTGCCTTGCTCGCGCATTTGTGTGGCGTAGCTGTCGGCGTTTGTAATAGTGATTTCGCCGTTGGACAGGAAGCGGTGTCCCAAGGTTTGATTGCCGCTTTGCAGGCCCAAGACGCTGACGTCCACGATGTCGCCGCCGTGCAGCACAATCAGCCCGTGAACGGGACGCACGAAGGTAAACGTGCTGCTGCCCCAACGCATCACTTTGGGAATCGGCAGTTTCTTAACCGCTTGATTGATAATGTCTTCCAAAAGTTCTCCCAACGGTTTGCCGGTTTGGACGTATTCGTAGGCGTACGCATCCTGCTTGCCGTCGTGGATGATGATCAAGTCTTCGATTTTCGCCCCCGCACCGCGTGCAAAACCTTCCAAAGCCTTGGTCGGCGCACCGTCTTTCATGGCATTCGCTACGGCAGGGCCTTTTTTCACGATTTTCTGATCGGCTTGAACGGCTTTCACGTTTTTAACTTGAACGGCCAAACGGCGCGGCGAGGCGTAGGCGGTATATTCGGCTGCGCCGTCAATCAGTTGCGCTTTTTCCAAGCCTTCGGCAACAGAAGCGGCGAAGTGGTTGCCTAGATTATTCAGGGCTTTAGGGGGGAGTTCTTCGGTAAGGAGTTCGATTAAAAGGGTTTGGGTTGTCATGTGAGACTTTCTGTTTGTCCGTAGGCCCTGCTTATAAATCCTGCATATGCCGTACGGCCTGTATTAATGGATACGCAATAAAGGTCGTCTGAAAACCTGTTTCAGACGATGTATCGTTATTTTTTAATCAACGGGAAGCCCAGTTTCTCGCGGCTTTCAACGTATTTCTGCGCTACGGTGCGGCTCAGCGCGCGGATGCGGCCGATGTAGGTGGCGCGTTCGGTAACGGAAATGGCGCCGCGTGCGTCTAAGAGGTTGAAGGTGTGTCCGGCTTTGAGGACCAGCTCGTAGGCGGGCAGGGCGAGGCTGGCGTTTTCTTCGGCGAGCAGGCGTTTGGCTTGCGCTTCGTAGTCGTTGAACTGACGCAGCAGCCAGTCGGCATCGCTGTATTCGAAGTTGTAGGTGGATTGTTCGACTTCGTTTTGGTGATACACGTCGCCGTAGGTGACGGTGTTGCCGTCGAGCGTTTTTGCCCAAACGAGGTCATAGACGTTTTCCACGCCTTGCAGATACATCGCCAAGCGTTCGATGCCGTAGGTGATTTCGCCGAGTACGGGGGTGCAGTCAATGCCGCCAACTTGTTGGAAGTAGGTGAACTGGGTCACTTCCATGCCGTTGAGCCAGACTTCCCAGCCCAAGCCCCATGCACCGAGGGTGGGGTTTTCCCAGTCGTCTTCGACGAAGCGGATGTCGTGGATTTTGGGGTCGATGCCCAATTCGCGCAGGGAATCGAGATAAAGGTCTTGGATATTGGCGGGCGCGGGTTTGAGCGCGACTTGGAATTGGTAATAGTGTTGCAGGCGGTTGGGGTTGTCGCCGTAGCGACCGTCTTTGGGGCGGCGGCTGGGTTGGACGTAGGCGGCAAACCAAGGCTCGGGGCCGAGCGCGCGCAGGCAGGTGGCGGGGTGGGAAGTACCGGCGCCGACTTCCATGTCGAAAGGTTGGATAACGGTGCAGCCTTTGTCTGCCCAGAATGTTTGCAGTTTGAAGATGATTTGTTGGAAGGTGAGCATGGCTTATGGTTCGAATTGGGATAAAAGGGGGATTTTACTGTTTTGACGGTGTTTTGGGTAGGTGTACAGGCAGATGGAATGGTGGGGCGGCGGTGTGATTTGACTGTCAATAAATGCGGAAACATGCCACAATGCCGTTATCCTGTTGTCTGTTTTAATCTGTTTTGATTGAATTTGAGGAGTCGCCCATGACCCCGATTTTGGCTTTCGATATTGAAACCGTACCTGATGTGAACGGCATCCGCCTGTTGTACGACCTGCCTGCTTCTTTGCCGGACGACGAGGTGGTCTTGTTCGCCCAGCAGAAACGCCGCGCCCAAAACGGCTCTGACTTTATGCAGCACCACCTGCACCAAGTGGTCGCCATTTCCTGCTGTATGCGTTGGGGGCAGGACAAAATCCATGTCGGCACCATAGGCGAAATGCACGACAGCGAAGAGGAAATGATCGCCAAGTTTTTCGACCTTATCGAAAGCCATACGCCGCAATTGGTCAGTTGGAACGGCGGCGGCTTCGACCTGCCCGTCCTGCATTACCGCGCGCTGATACACGGCATTGCGGCGGCACGTTATTGGGATATGGGCGAGGGCGATTTCGGCGACAGCCGTGATTTCAAGTGGAACAACTACATCAGCCGCTACCACAACCGCCATTGCGACCTGATGGATCTGCTCGCCCTGTACCAACCGCGTGCCAATGTGCCGCTGGACGATATGGCGAAACTTTGCGGCTTCCCTGGCAAACTGGGCATGGACGGCAGCAAAGTTTGGGAGGCGTTCCACGCAGGTCGTCTGAAAGACATCCGCGATTATTGCGAAACCGATGCGGCAAACACTTATTTAATGTTCTTGCGCTTCCGCCTGATGAGCGGCGCTTTGGACGCGGACGAGTATGAAGTGGAAGTCAAACGGCTGAAGCATTACCTGACCGGACAGGCTCAGGACAAGCAGCATTGGAACGAGTTTGTCGCCGCGTGGCGTTAAACGTCAGGCTTGGAAAGTCTATCGTTCCTACCAATCATAAAGGTCGTCTGAAAAGCATAATCCGGTATGGATTTCTGTTTTTCAGACGACCTTAAACAAAATTAGAACCTACAATGGTTTAACTTCAAACCAAAACAACGTTACCTCACCTTAACTCAAAGAGAACACGATTTACTAAGGTTCGAAAGCACAAGGTAATCAACTGCAGACTCTCTATACAGCCGACCACTTCTCTACCCTATCCTGCTTTAAAGTGAAATCTCTATAAGATGTCGCCTGAGGCCCAATAGCAGCCCTCTCCACGTTCGTTTCTTACACATAAAAAATACCGGCAAAAGCCGGTATTTTTAAAATTTGGCGCGGCGGACGGGGCTCGAACCCGCGACCCCCGGCGTGACAGGCCGGTACTCTAACCAACTGAGCTACCACCGCGCATCATTGTTTTGCAACAATGAAAGGAAACTTGGTGGGTGATGACGGAGTCGAACCGCCGACATTCTGCTTGTAAGGCAGACGCTCTACCAACTGAGCTAATCACCCGAAAATAAAAAATACCGACGATGTCAGTATTTTTGAAATTTGGCGCGGCGGACGGGGCTCGAACCCGCGACCCCCGGCGTGACAGGCCGGTACTCTAACCAACTGAGCTACCACCGCGCATCATTGTTTTGCAACAATGAAAGGAAACTTGGTGGGTGATGACGGAGTCGAACCGCCGACATTCTGCTTGTAAGGCAGACGCTCTACCAACTGAGCTAATCACCCTTGTCGCTGCATTTGCGAAGACGCTATTAAATCAAAAAAGCATCCGCCACGCAAGCTTTATTTTTCAGTGTATCAGGTATTTCCTTGCAAACTCCAGTTTTCAAAAGAAATAATTTCCTCTTGTCGGCCTGCGACGACCAAAATATCATTTGGTTGAAGCTGGAAATCCAAGTCGGGGTTTTCTATCCTGCTTGTGTTTCGGCGGATAAATAGAAGTTTGATGCCGGCGTTATCCAAAGGCAAATCACGGATGGTCTTGCCTATGGCGTAGGCTTCGCCGGTCAGGGGGAAGGCGTGGCGGCATATGGATTTGCCTTCTTCACCGAATCCGTTTTCATCATCGCTGCCGACAAACAAGCCTTCCAGAGAGGCGTAGCGGCTGTGTCGGATGTTGGTAATGGTTTGATAAACGTGGCTGTATGTCGCGCCATTGCCCAACATGGCGTAGCTTGCCAGCACTAAGCTAGTTTCTTTGGTATCGGATACTGCTTCTTCTGCGCCCATATCTGTGAAGATTTTAACGTAATCGTCATTGGTCGCCCGAACATACACAGGCATACTCGGATGCAAGGACATGATATTGTCGAGAACATGCTGAGTTTCGTGCATATTGTTCAGGGTAATAACCACCATTTTGGCGCGTTCCAAACCTGCGGCTTCCAAGACTTCCCGCCGCTTGGCATCGCCGAACGAAACTGGCTCGCCCGCATTGCGCGCCACCTGAACCCTGCCGATATCAAGGTCGAGGGCGAAGTAGGGGATGTTTTCCTGAGCCAAGACGCGTCCGACGGTCTGACCGCCGCGTCCGAAACCGATAATCAGGACGTGGTCGGATTTGCTCATGGTTTCTACCAACATGCTGTGCAAATCCAATGCCTTCATATCCCAGCTTGATTTGACAAAACGGCTGACGATGGCATCGCTGCTGCCCAAGATGAATGGGGCGATAATCATGGACAACAGAATCGCTGCCGTAGCCGCCTGTTCCAGCTCTGGCGACACCATATTGATTTTGCTGGAGATGTTTAACATCACAAAACCAAATTCGCCGCCTTGTGCTAAATAGAGGGCTGTTTTCAAGCTGTCCGCAATCGGATGCTTCATATGCAAAGCGATGAAAAAGACGACCAATGCTTTCAATACCAGCAGGATTGCCAGCAAAATCAGAATCTGCTGCCAGCCGCCGATTAAAGCCTGGATATCCAGTTTCATGCCGACCGTGATAAAGAAGAAACCAAGCAGAATATCGCGGAACGGGCGGATGTCGTCTTCCACCTGAAAACGGTATTCCGTTTCCGAAAGCAGCATACCTGCGACGAATGCGCCCAATGCCATCGACAAGCCTTCCAGTTCGGTCAGATAAGCTACGCCCAAGGTTACCAGCAGGACGTTGATCATAAACAATTCAGACGACTTGCGTTTGGCGACCATTCTGAACCAGCGCGACATCACCTTGCTACCGACGACGAATAATACGCCCAGCGTGACCAGCATTTTCAATCCGGCAAGACCGAGCGCAACCCACAGGCTGCCTTCTTCGCCATTGCCCGACAACGCAGGAATCAGGATCATCAGCGGCACGACGGCAATATCCTGCATTAACAAGACGCCCATCGCCATTTGACCGTGCGGCTGTCCCAATTCGGTTTTTTCGGACAGGATGCGGCTGACGATTGCCGTGGACGACATGGTCATCGCCCCTGCTGCGGCAAACGCCCAATTAAAGCTGATGCCCATCAGCATCAAAATGCCGATAATCGACAGCATGGTCACAATGACCTGCAAACCGCCCAGCCCGAACACCAAACGGCGCATGGCTTTGAGCTTGGGCAGGGAAAATTCGAGACCGATACTGAACATCAGGAATACGATACCGATTTCTCCCAAATAATCAGTGGCATGACCTTGCGGAATCAGCTTCAACATACCCGGACCGGCGATAAAGCCGACCAAAAGATAACCGAGCATGGAAGGGATATTGAATTTACGGCAATAAATTACCGTAATGACGGAAACGAGGAGGACGATAACGATGGGTGCGAGGGAAAAAGTTTCGTGCATAGAGCGGGCGGCCTTGATGTTTGTTGGGAAATGACTGTTTTATTTATGACAGGCCGTCCGAGCGGACGCGGAATAACATTCCGGCATTGTCGGGACGGAGTAGAGATATTGTATCAAAAAACCCTGTAAAATAATGTTCCTACGCAATAAATAATACCGAATAAATGAACATTTCGGATATTTCTGTTTCAGACGACTTACCAAATAAACTTTTATTCTCTCAATAAAATAAACATTAATAGGACATCCCCTATGCCCCCTACCCTTTGTCCATGTTCCCCTTCTCTCCCCTACTCTAAATGCTGTCACCCCTTCCATACTCATCAAACTCATCCGCAAACTGCCGAAAAACTGATGCACTCAAGATACAGTGCCTATGTATTACATAATATTGGTTATATCGTTGCCACCACAGTTCCCTCCCAGCAAAATCTGCTGAATCAAGAAGAAATGCAGCAATGGAGCCAAGGAACCCTTTGGCTGGGATTAGAAGTAATCCACCATACCCTCATCGGCAAACGCCACGCCCAAGTTGAATTTAATGCCCATTTTCAAGATGGAGCTGAAACGGCATGTCATCATGAACTATCTACATTCGTCAATATTGATGGATACTGGTACTTTATTGATCCAACTGTTCCGCTCCCGACAATGAAGCAAGCCTGCATCTGCGGTTCAGGAAAAAAATTCAAGGCATGCTGTGGACAATTTTTCAAATAAGGCAGGATACAAAATCACAAAGGTCGTCTGAAAAATATATTTCAGGAGACCTTTTCAATAACATAAGTTATTAAAATTTTATGCTCAATACCATTTTCAAAATGAAGAACCTCCCTGATTTCTCCCACTTTTTTCTCAATATCAGAAATGTTTTAGTCGATTGAAAATTTTTTAGCACATTTTTATGCATCAAATTTCGTTAACAGACTATTTTTGCAAAGGTCTCTTCAGATGACTTTTCATCTTCATAAGGCAACATAAAAAACTTAGATAAAAAAAAACCATTCATACCAAGGGAGAAGTATGAATGGCCAATACATTGCGGGAAAACGTCTTACTTGCTGCACCGCCCAAAAGGGATAAAAGAGCGGTGTGTGTCAGCACTTTGCATTATACAAGCATTAGTATTAAATGCTGTTAAGAAGTGAAATTTTTTGAATAAATTGCTCAGAATATAAGATAAGCGTTAGTTTATTTGGATAAACGGTACATTTTCTATTATTCATATTAGTTAATTTACAACACTTCATTAAATGTAGCTTCATGAAATTAAAATTCACAGCAGCATCCCAAACATTCCTATTACATACCTGCATCTTAAAAACAGGCATCTCCTACTTATTGAAATCCATTTTTTGGAGAGGGTTTCATTATTCTTTTAATAGTTTCAATACTTAGATGTCACGAGCTTCACACAAAAAAGCCCTGCATTGCAGGGCTTTTTGAGATTCCAAAAACGAATTAACGTTTGGAGAATTGTTTTGCGCGGCGTGCTTTGCGCAGACCCGGTTTTTTACGTTCAACTTCACGGGCATCGCGAGTCACGAAACCGGCTTGAGACAAGGCAGGTTTCAGCGCAGCGTCGAAGTCGATCAGGGCGCGGGTAATGCCGTGGCGGATAGCGCCGGATTGACCGGTTTCACCGCCGCCGATAACGTTGACTTTGATGTCGAACGCTTCAGCGTTTTCAGTCAGAACCAAAGGTTGGCGAACAACCATGCGGCTGGTTTCGCGGGCGAAGAATTCGTCAACGGGACGACCGTTTACGATGATTTGGCCGGTACCTTTAGTCAGGAATACACGAGCCACTGAACTTTTGCGGCGGCCTGTGCCGTAGTAGTATTTACCGTTCATGTCGTGTCCTTATTTCAATTCCAAAACTTTGGGTTGTTGTGCGGCATGGGTGTGTTCTGCACCAGCGTACACTTTCAGTTTTTTGATCATGGCGTAACCCAATGGGCCTTTAGGCAACATGCCTTTTACGGCTTGTTCCAAAGCGCGACCCGGGAATTGCTCTTGCATTTCACGGAAAGTACGCTCGTAGATACCGCCGGGGAAGCCGGAGTGACGGAAGTATTTTTTGTCTTCGAATTTGGCACCGGTTACACGCAGTTTGTCCGCGTTGATGACGATGATGTAGTCGCCGGTGTCAACGTGGGGGGTGTATTCAGGTTTGTGCTTGCCACGCAGACGGTGTGCGACTTCGGCTGCAACGCGACCCAAGACTTTGTCTTGGGCGTCGATAACGAACCATTCGCGCTTCACCTCGTGGGGTTTCGCTGAAAAGGTTTTCATAGTGGAAATCCAGATAGATATAGAAAGTTGTGAATTTTAAAGATGGGATTGGCTTTTGTCAATCGGATTGGGGTCGTCTGAAAGTGTTTTTTCTATGATGGCGTTTTTATGCATTGGGAAATGTTGTTTTTAGGTTGGAAAACATTGCTGTTGATTCAAAATATCGGGATATGTTTTTTGATTTTAAGTTTGGTTTTTCAGACGACGTCGAAGCCGATGATAAATGAAAGCCATGCCGCAATCGGGCATGGCTTGATATGGGAATCCCCGCGAGAGCCGTTTTGGCTGAATCCGCTTGAACCTTGTTGACAAGGCGGTCACCTCGGGCAGTTTCGGGTGCATCTAAGGATAGACGCTCGCGCCCACTGCAACTCCCGGCAACCTTAAGCGAACTTATTGGTTCAAAGGAATATATGCCTTCGCGGACACCGCAGGGAAAAAGAAAAATCAGTTTTGTTCCAACCGCGCCAAAGCTTTTTGGCAAGCGTTGTTCATGTCGGTTATTTTACGCTCAAATTCACCTATTGCCAAATCGTCTTTGAGTGTGATTTTAAGGAGGTCGTGGACGACGTTGAGCGCGGTCATAATGGCGATTTTATCGCTGCCGACAATGCGTCCGCTCTCTTTGATGGCGGCACTTTTTTTGTTGAGCATATCAACGGCTTGGAGCAGGGTATCTTTTTCTTCACTCGGCGTGTTGATGGTGAAATTGACATTCATGATGTCGAGGCTGACTTGTTCGATACTCATGGCGTGTCCTTATGATTGCGTTTCTTGCGGCAGGCGGGAAATGAGCCGGCGGATTTTTTCTGCAGTCTGCTCCAATGCGCTGCGGTATTGTTCTTTTTCGGCGGCAAGGTTGTCGATTTTGCCTTGTAGGTCTTCTTTGAGTTTGCCGACTTGTACGAGCAGCGCTTCGCTCAATTCGTCAACGGCGGCTTCGTGTTCGCGCTTTTGTTGCTCATGCTCGAGCTTGAGGCGGTCGATTTCTTCGTTAAGGCGGCGGTTTTCACCAACAAGGGTTTCAAATTTTTGGGCCAGCTGGTAAACGCTGACTTCCAATGTGTCGAGTGATTGATTCATGTATAGGCTTCCGTATTGCCGCATGGTGGCAGGCGGTCAGGATATTAGGATGATGATGCAGGGATGTCAATCGCTGCCGAATGTTGAGGTCGTCTGAAACTTTTTGGCTTGATGTTTTCAGACGACCTTTGCCGTTTGGTCTTATTCAAAGCGCGCGCTGCGCTCCATGAGCCTTTCTGCCACTTGCTGCGGGGTCATTTCCTTGCGGATGAGTTGCAGCAGGGTTTGGGTAATGGGCATATCGATTTGGTATTTCACAGCGGTATTAAACACTTCTTCGATGGTGCTGACACCCTCGGAAACATGGCCGATTTCCACCAACACTTGATGCAGTTCTTTTCCTTCTGCCAAACCCAAACCGACACGGCGGTTGCGCGAAAGCGCGCCGGTACAGGTCAGGATAAGGTCGCCGATGCCGGCAAGCCCCATCATGGTTTTGGGCTGCGCACCCATAGCCATGGCAAGACGGGTAATTTCGGCGAGACCGCGCGTCACCAGCGCCGCACGCGCATTGAGCCCGTATTCGAGACCATCGGAAAGGCCGGTAGCGATTGCCATAACGTTTTTGACGGCACCGCCGACAGCCACACCGATCACGTCCGTGCTGCCGTAAAGGCGCATTACGTTGGTGTTGAGTTGCGGTACCAATTCCTCAATCCATTCCTGATTTTCTGAAGCAACAACCACGGCGCAAGGCAGTTGTTTGGCGAGTTCTTGGGCAAAGCTCGGACCTGACAGCACGCCGATTTTTTTGTTCTCAGGCAATACTTCTTTCAATACTTGGAAGGTCAACAGCCCTGTGTCTTGTTCAAAGCCTTTGCAGGCAGCAAGGACGGGAATATGGTCGGCATTGTGTTGTTTGAGGAGTTCTGCGCTGCTTCTCAAACCTGCGACAGAAGTTACGACAAGAATGAGCCCGCTGTCTTTGAGCGCATCACCCAAATCGGCATAAACGGTTAAGGATTCAGGGAAAGGGAAACCGGGCAGGCCGCGTTTGTTTTCACGTTCTGCCTGCAATGTACGGACTTGTTCGGGATTGCGTGTCCAAAGGGCGACTTCGTTGCCGTGGCTGGCAAAGTGCAGGGCAAGGGCTGTACCCCAAGAACCTGCGCCGATGACGGTAATTTTCATTGTGTGTCTTCCAACGGTAAATTGTCGTTTAATTTAAACCAATCGGCTTGGCAGTGCAAGCGATAGAGGTCTATTCAACATGAAAACCGCATGAAAATACAGAAGCTATCGCATATATTGCTTATCTCTATTGAAAATCCAATATTGATTTACCGCAAAGGGCAAACCACGCCCGCTGTTTATACTTCGCGGACAAAAAAAGCCGGACATATCAAACGGGCGCAAACAAAGCGGAATGCCATTCCCTATTTTCGCCCGCCATTCATCACGGCAATCAACGGAAACGGTGCTTACTCATAATAATATCCACTACAAAAAGGAACACGCCATGAACCACCGCAACACCCGACTGCTCCTGTCGCTTGCTGTTTTATCCGCATTAGCCGCCTGTGGCGGACAGGAAAGCAAGGAACAAAAACCTGCTTCCGCACCGACCGAGGCCTCTGCCGTTCAGACGACCCCTGACGCTGCTTCAACTGCCTCAGCAGCGTCCCAAGCAGCCGTTGATAGCAATGCCTCTCCTGAAGACCAAGAGCTGCTCAAACGCGCGCAAGGCATCTTCAAACCGCTGCCGAGTGCCGAAGAAATGCAGAAACTGCGCCCGTTTACCGAAGAACAGGTCAAACTCGGCCATCAATTATGGTATGAGCCGCGCCTCTCCAAAGGCAACACCGTAAGCTGCAACTCCTGCCACAACCTTGCCACCGCAGGCGTGGACAACCTGCCGACCAGCCAAGGCCATAAAGGACAGTTCGGCGGACGCAACTCCCCGACCGCTTTAAACGCCGCCCTGCTCGGTATGCAGTTCTGGGACGGACGCGCGGCTGACGTTGAAGAACAAGCCGGTGGACCGTTGGTGAACCCTGTGGAAATGGCAAACGACTCGCAAGAAGCAGCCGCTGCCAAAATTGCCAAAATCCCCGAATATCAAGAACTGTTTAAAACCGCCTTCCCCGAAGACGGCGCAGTTTCCTTCAAAAATATCACCACCGCACTGGGCGCATTCGAACGCACCCTGTTGACGCCGACCAAATGGGACGACTACCTCAAAGGCAATGTCAACGCCCTGAACGAACAAGAGCGCAAAGGCGTGCGCGCCTTTATGGACAACGGCTGTATCGCCTGCCACAGCGGCGTCAACCTTGGCGGCGCAACCTTCCAAAAATTCGGTTTGGTTGAAGGCCCGTACTGGAAATTCATCGAAGATCCGAAACACGACAAAGGCCGTGCCGACGTAACCAAAAAAGCCGAAGACGAATTCTTCTTCCGCGTCCCAGGCTTGCGTAACGTCGCAAAAACTTATCCATATTTCCACAACGGCAGCGTTTGGGAATTGGACAAAGCCGTTACCATCATGGGTAAAGCGCAACTGGGCAAAGACTTATCTAAAGAAGACACCGACAACATCGTTGCCTTCCTGAAAACCCTGTCCGGCAATGTTTCCGACTCCGCCCGCACCATGCCCGAACTGCCTTTATCAGCACCAATGGAATCCCATCCGAACAATAAATAAGCCGTAGATTTAGGGTAACGGAACCCGTTATCCTAAATTTGTGCATACCAAACGTCGTCTGAAAAAGTTGTCCTGCTTTTCAGACGAAGTTTCGATTTATGGAAATGCAATATAGCTATCCCCTCGATATTCAAGCCATTCATTCCTTAAAATACCGATGTCAGCCCTGTTAAGATTTCCAATAAACCCCAATCGTGGTTTATAATCCTTCCTTGTACGAAACAGGGGTGCTGCCTGATGTTCTGGCGGCTGAGAAATACCCTTTACACCCGATCGGGATAATACCTGCGTGGGGAGTTTTCACGGATTCTGTCTTTCAGACGGCTTTTTTTGATATTGAGGCCGTCTGAAAAAGCAAAACGCTCCTGTTTCTTCTTTTCAAACGAGAAAACAGGAGCATTTTTTATGACTACGCCAAAGAAAACCGCCAAAACTTCCGGCAACGAAGCACGCGAGCTTGCCGACTTGAGCGAAGACATCGGCATCCGCTTCAAATATCCGAACTCGGAGCGCGTGTATCTGCAAGGCAGCCGCGACGACATCCGCGTGCCTTTGCGCGAAATCCGTCAGGACGACACATACACGGCGCAAGGCACGGAAGCCAACCCGCCGATTCCCGTCTATGACACCAGCGGCGTGTACGGCGATCCGGCGGCGCACATCGACCTGAAACAAGGCCTGCCGCACGTCCGCACCGCATGGCTGGACGAACGCGGCGATACCGAAATCCTGCCCACACTCTCCAGCGAATACGGCATCGAACGCGCGCACGCCCCGCAAACCGCCCATCTGCGCTTCAACCAAATCACCCGCCCGCGCCGCGCGAAAAGCGGCAGCAACGTAACCCAGCTTCACTATGCGCGCCGCGGCATCATCACGCCCGAAATGGAGTTTGCCGCCATACGCGAACGCATGAAGCTGGACGAACTTTTCAGACGACCCGAATACGCCAAGCTCTTGAAACAGCACGCAGGGCAAAGTTTCGGCGCGAACATCCCGACCCACCCCGACCAAATCACGCCCGAATTCGTGCGCCAAGAAATCGCCGCCGGACGTGCGATTATCCCCGCCAACATCAACCACCCCGAACTCGAACCGATGATTATCGGCCGCAACTTCCGCGTCAAAATCAACGGCAACTTGGGCAACTCCGCCGTAACCTCCAGCCTGACCGAAGAAGTCGAAAAAATGGTGTGGTCGCTGCGTTGGGGCGCGGACACGATTATGGATTTGTCCACCGGCGCGCATATCCACGAGACGCGCGAATGGATTATCCGCAACGCGCCCGTCCCCATCGGTACGGTGCCCATCTATCAGGCTTTGGAAAAAACCGGCGGCATTGCCGAAGATTTGACTTGGGATTTGTTCCGCGACACCTTAATCGAACAGGCGGAACAAGGCGTGGACTATTTCACCATACACGCAGGCGTGTTGCTGCGCTATGTGCCGATGACCGCCAACCGCCTCACCGGCATCGTATCGCGCGGCGGCTCCATCATGGCGAAATGGTGCCTCGCCCACCATCGGGAAAACTTCCTCTACACGCATTTCGACGAAATCTGCGAAATCATGAAAGCCTACGACGTGTCGTTCAGCCTCGGCGACGGCCTGCGCCCCGGCTGCATTGCCGATGCCAACGACGAATCCCAATTTGCCGAGCTGCACACCTTGGGCGAATTGACCGCCAAAGCGTGGGAACACGACGTACAAGTCATGATCGAAGGCCCCGGCCATGTGCCGTTGCAACGCGTCAAAGAAAACATGACCGAAGAGTTGCAACACTGCTTTGAAGCACCTTTCTACACACTCGGCCCGCTCGTTACCGACATCGCCCCCGGCTACGACCACATCACCTCGGGCATAGGCGCGACCAATATCGGCTGGTACGGCACAGCCATGCTCTGCTACGTTACCCCGAAAGAGCATCTCGGCCTGCCCGACAAAGAAGACGTGCGCACCGGTATCATCACCTACAAACTCGCCGCCCACGCCGCCGACCTCGCCAAAGGCTGGCCGGGCGCACAGTTGCGCGACAACGCCCTGAGCAAAGCGCGTTTCGAATTCCGCTGGCGCGACCAATTCCGCCTCAGCCTCGACCCCGAACGCGCCGAGAGCTTCCACGACGAAACCCTGCCCGCCGAAGGCGCGAAAATCGCCCACTTCTGCTCAATGTGCGGCCCCAAATTCTGCTCGATGAAAATCACGCAGGAAGTGCGCGATTACGCCGACAAGCAAAAAGCCCAGCGGCAGGGCATGGAGGAAAAAGCGGTTGAGTTTGTGAAGAAAGGGGCTGAGATTTACAGTTGATAAAAAGGTCGTCTGAAAAGTTTTCAGACGACCTTGGATTCGGATTTCAAGTGCAACACTAGGGTACCAGTGGTTGGAACAGATTTAAGAATAAAACACTTGGCGTTTCGTAGCCAAGTGTTTTTCTCGGCCGGTGGTTCAACTCATCTTGAACCCTGCGTATCTCCCGATCGCTGATGTTTCGGAAATCGGTTTGTTTGGGGAAATATTGCCGGATGAGTCCATTGGTGTTCTCATTCAGCCCTTTCTCCCAAGAATGGTAAGGGCGGCAAAAATAGGTTTTCGCCTTCAATGCTTTGGCTATTTTGGTGTGTTGGTAGAACTCTTTGCCGTTATCCATGGTGATGGTGTGGACTCTGGCTTTATATGCCTTTAATACCCTAATGGCCGCCCGGGCAGTGTCTTCGGCTTTTAAGTTCTTTAATTTGCAGATGATGGTGTAGCGGGTAACGCGTTCGACCAAGGTCAATAACGCGCTTTTCTGATTTTTGCCGACGATGGTGTCGGCCTCCCAATCGCCGATGCGGGTTTTCTGGTCGACGATAGCAGGTCGGTTCTCTATGCCGACGCGGTTGGGCACTTTGCCTCTGGTCCATGTGCTGCCGTAGCGTTTGCGGTAGGGTTTGCTGCATATTCTGAGATGTTGCCACAAAGTGCCGCCGTTGCTTTTGTCTTGGCGAAGGTAGCGGTAAACGGTGCTGTGATGGAGTGTGATCCCGTGGTGTTTATGCAGGTAGGCACATACTTGTTCGGGACTGAGTTTGCGGCGGATAAGGGTGTCGATGTGTTGAACCAGCTGCGAATCGAGCTTATAGGGTTTTCGCCGGTGCTGTTTGGTCAGCCGGCTTTGCTTCTGTGCTTTTTCGGCGCTGTATTGCTGTCCTTGGATGCAGTGCCGCTTGATTTCTCGGCTGATGGTGCTTTTGTGGCGGTTGAGCTGTTTGGCGATTTCGGCGATGGTGCAGTGGCGGGACAGGTATTGGATATGGTATCGTTCGTCTTGGGTCAATTGTGTGTAGCTCATGGCAATCTTTCTTGCAGGAAAGGCCGTATGCTACCGCATACTGGCCTTTTTCTGTTATGGAAAGTTGCACTTCAAATGCGAATCCGCCGACCTTTTGGTTTTATTGGAAACCTGAAATTTTGGGTATATAAACCGATCTGCTTCATTTTTGACGGAGCACCTATCCTCCGCAGCTATTCTCAGACAGGCAGGAATTCATCAAAATTCCAAGAAACAGGTATTTGAAAAAGGTTTCCGGAATTCAAAAGCAAATTCTCGCCACAATTTGTCCTCATGCAGAAAGAGACTGAATGACGACTTATGACAGATGTCGTATCAAAAAACAAATGGCCCGGCTAATGCCGACCTGTAAAACCACTCAACCTGACACAAACAAAAAAGCCGTATTCCCTAAGAAATACGGCTTTCTCAATATCACGATAAACTCGGATTATTCTTCAGAACCGGTGTAAGGACGGATGCTGACCGTTTTACGGTTCAGCGCGCCTTTGGTTTTGAATTCAACATAACCGTCAACTTTGGCGAACAAAGTATGGTCTTTGCCCATGCCTACGTTGTCGCCGGCGTGGAATTTGGTACCGCGTTGGCGGACGATGATGGAACCTGCCGGAATCAGCTCGTTGCCGTAGGCTTTTACGCCCAAGCGTTTGGCTTCTGAATCGCGACCGTTGCGGGTGCTACCGCCTGCTTTTTTACTTGCCATTTGTAATACTCCTAAGTTTCAAAAATTAGGCGATTGCCACGATTTCGATTTGGGTGAAATTTTGGCGATGGCCTTGGCGTTTTTGGTAGTGTTTACGGCGGCGCATTTTGAAAATGCGTACTTTCTCGCTGCGACCATGGGCTACTACTTTAGCTGTTACTTTTGCGCCTTCGATAAAAGGAGCGCCAACTTTTACAGATTCGCCGTCAGCAATCATCAAAACTTCGGTCAGTTCGATTTGGCTGTCGAGTTCGGCTGGTATCTGTTCTACTTTCAATTTTTCGCCAACGGCAACTTTATATTGTTTGCCGCCGGTTTTTACGACCGCGTACATACTCAACTCCATGAGAATTATGGTTAATATCCCGCACACCATTGTGCGAAACGTGGCATTCTATTGCTATTTGCCTGTTTTGTCAAAGTTTATTTCGTTTGTGGGGTCAGGGTCGTCTGAAAGATGTGTCAAACGGGCTTTGCTGCTATAATCGCGCGTTGGATTGCCGATATTTTTTATGCGGCAATATTATTTCCGCCTTATACCCAACCCATTTATTTATACGGCAAGCCTGCTTCATTTTGCCGACTGAGAATGTGTTATGCTCGAAAACCTGCCTTATTTCCAACGCCATCTGCCTGAAGACCTTTCACGAGTCAATGAGGTGATCAACCAAGCGGTTCAGTCTGATGTTGCGCTGATTTCGCAAATCGGTACTTATATTATTAGTGCCGGCGGTAAGCGTCTGCGTCCGATTATGACGATTTTGGCAGGTAAGTCGGTCGGCTATGATGGAGATAAGCTGTATGCTTTGGCGGCAATGGTGGAATTTATCCACACTTCGACCTTATTGCATGACGATGTTGTCGATGAAAGCGATTTGCGCCGCGGACGCGAAACGGCGAATAATCTGTTCGGCAACGCGGCGGCGGTGTTGGTCGGCGACTTTTTATATACGCGCGCTTTCCAATTGATGGTTGATTCCGGCAGTATGCGCATTTTGGAAGTCATGGCGGATGCAACCAATATTATTGCTGAAGGCGAGGTCATGCAGCTGATGAACATCGGCAATACCGATATTACTGAAGCGCAATATGTTCAAGTGATTCAATATAAAACGGCCAAATTGTTTGAAGCGGCCGCGCAGGTTGGCGCGATTTTGGGCAATGCCGCCCCCGAGCATGAGCAGGCGTTGAAAGACTACGGCATGTATGTCGGTACAGCGTTCCAAATTATTGATGATGTTTTGGATTATTCGGGCGAAACCGAAGAAATCGGTAAAAACGTCGGCGACGATTTGGCAGAAGGCAAACCGACTCTGCCGCTGATTTATCTGATGCGCAACGGTTCGAAACAAGTGGCGGACGATGTGCGCCATGCTTTGGAAAATGCGGACCGTAGCAGTTTCCAAAAAATCCATGATTATGTTGTCCATTCCGATGCGCTGACTTATTCGATTTCCGAAGCACAAAAAGCCGTTGAGCAAGCCGTGGCTTCTTTGGCAGTATTGCCCGACAGCGAAGTCAAGCAGGCGATGATTCAGTTGGCTGAGGAATCATTGGCACGGGTTTCTTAAATCCGATGAATTTCAATTTCGTCCCGATGTTTTTGGTGACACTGATTTTTCTCGGTGTCGTCAGTAACAACAACTCCATTACGATTTCTGCAGCAATTTTGCTTTTAATGCAACAGACTGCTTTGTCGCAATATATTCCTTTCATGGAAAAACACGGCTTGCATTTTGGGATTATTTTGCTGACAATCGGGGTTTTAAGTCCGCTAGTTTCAGGGAAGGTTCAAATTCCGCCGCTGTCGGAGTTTGTCAATTTTAAAATGATTGCCGCCGTATTAATCGGCATCCTTGTCGCCTGGCTGGCAGGACGCGGCGTACCGCTGATGAGCGAACAACCTGTTTTGGTAACAGGTCTTTTGATTGGTACGGTTATCGGTGTGGCGTTTATGGGCGGCATTCCGGTCGGCCCGCTGATTGCCGCGGGATTATTATCGTTTATTGCAGGAAAAGTTTAACACGCTCGCCATAGTTCAACGGATAGAACGTATGCCTCCTAAGCGTAAAATACAGGTTCGATTCCTGTTGGCGAGGCCATCACTGCAAAACATGTCGTATTGAATACCCACCATCTGCAATCCGGCATTACCCAATTCTTGATTTACATTAAGGCCAAAGTAAAATTTCCTCTAGTCATTTACATCCTTCTTTTTTCTCCATCTATTTTGCTATAATCACACCCAGTTCTTTTTTTCAGACGACCTTACTCCAAGATCCCCTGAAACCTCCATTCCATTAAATAAAAAGGATGCCTTATGAGCTTACACAGCGATATTCTCGTCGTAGGTGCGGGACCGGCAGGACTCAGCTTTGCAGCCGAACTGGCCGGAAGCGGTTTAAAAGTTACCCTGATTGAAAAAAGCCCCCTGGAGGTTTTGCAAAATCCGCCTTACGACGGCAGGGAAATCGCGCTAACCCACCTGTCCCGCGAAATTATGCAACGCTTGGGCATGTGGGATTTGATTCCGAAAGACGATATTTACCCCTTACGCGATGCAAAAGTCTTGAACGGGCAGTCCGATTACCAACTCCACTTCCCGCAACCGACCCAAGCGCGCGGTGAACCTGCCGACTGCTTAGGTTATCTGATTTCAAACCACAATATCCGCAAAGCCGCTTATGAAGTCGTATCCAAACTGGAAAACGTTACCATTCTGACCGGTACGGGCGTCAAAGAAGTCAAAACTTCCGAAGATGAAGCCCAAGTCATCTTGGAAAACGGCGAAGTTTTGAGCGGCCGCCTACTCTTGGCAGCAGACAGTCGCTTTTCCCAAACCCGCCGACAACTGGGCATTTCCTCCGATATGCACGATTACAGTCGCACCATGTTTGTCTGCCGCATGAAGCATACCCTGTCCAACCAGCATACCGCTTACGAATGCTTCCACTACGGCCGCACCATCGCCCTGCTGCCCTTGGAAGAACATCTGACCAACACAGTCATTACCGTCGATAGCGACAAGGCAGACACCATCAAAAAAATGTCTCCCGAAGAATTGGCAGCCAGCGTCAAAGAGCAACTCAAAGGCCGTTTGGGCGACATGGAATTGGTCAGCACCATTCACAACTACCCCTTGGTCGGCATGATTGCCCAACGCTTCTATGGCAAACGCAGCGCCTTAATCGGCGACGCCGCCGTAGGTATGCACCCTGTTACCGCACACGGTTTCAACTTAGGTCTATCCAGCGCGGACCTCTTGGCAAAACTGGTTCTCGAAGCAGAACAACGCGGTCAAGACATCGGCGCCACCAGCCTGCTGGAAAAATACAGCACCAAGCATATGCTCCATGCCCAGCCGATTTACCACGGCACCAATATGCTGCTCAAACTCTTTACCAATGAAACCGCGCCTGCCAAAATCCTGCGCGGCTTGGTATTGCGCGCCAGCAACAACTTCCCGCCGCTGAAAAAACTGATTACCAAACAACTGACCGGCTAATCCGTTTAAACACATCAAAAGGTCGTCTGAAATGCTTTTCAGACGACCTTTTATATATTTTCCACAGCAACTTTGAACATATAAGGTTCCAAATAAAAAAGCCCCTGTCCGACAGAGGCTTTTCCATTTTCCAGAAACCGGATTATTTCAATTTGGTTTCTTTGTAAATAACATGTTTACGGGCAACCGGATCAAATTTTTTGATTTCCAATTTGCCGGGCATAGTGCGTTTGTTTTTGGTAGTGGTGTAGAAATGACCAGTACCAGCACTGGATTCCAGTTTGATTTTATCGCGCATTGCAGTAATCCTTAATTAACGGTTTAAATTAAGCTTCGCCGCGAGCACGCAAATCAGCCAATACGACATCAATGCCTACTTTGTCGATGGTACGCAATGCAGCGTTAGAAACGCGCAGGCGAACCCAGCGGTTTTCACTTTCAACCCAAAAACGACGTGATTGCAAGTTAGGCAAAAAACGACGTTTGGTTTTGTTGTTGGCGTGTGATACGTTGTTGCCAGACATCGGGCGCTTACCGGTCACTTTGCAAACTCGTGCCATGGTTAGTCTCCAAACTTCTAAAATAGTAAAACGCGATTTATACCATAAAAAACAGCGTTAGTTCAAGCATTTTGACAAAAAACCGACCGCCTGTCGGGATAAATCTTCCAAATGTTGTTTTCGCGAAACGCTTTGACCGCGAAACGAATGAGGCGAAATTATAGCGGATTTCCAAAGCTTCTGCATATGAAAAGGTCGTCTGAAACTGTCGTTACCGTTTTAAGACGACCTTTTCTCCTCGAATTAGCGATTCCAGTTCCTTCCGCAGCAACACTCATCAATGCCCTCCTCCGCCTCCGTCGTGATGGAAAGGCGGCTTCGCCAGCCAAATAATGGGAATCATGATAATGAACAAGATACTGCCCGCCAAAAATATCTCATTCGAGCCAACGATAAAACCCTGTTGGGTAATGGTACTGTTTATCAGACCGACTGCCTGCCCTCCGTTCAAACCCGCTTCCGCCATCTGACGGACTGCTTCGGCGGTATCCGGAGAATACGGCGTGATATGTTCAGTCAGTTGCGTATGATGTAAAGCCTCCCTCCGCTCCCACATGGTACTGACGACAGACACACCGACACCACCCATAAAGACACGCAGAAAATTCGACAAACTGCTTGCCGATGCGATTTGCGGACCTTTCATGTGCGACAGAGTAATGGTAGTCAGCGGCAGGAAGAACATGGCCACACCCAAACCCTGCCAAAACTGCGGCCAGACAACGTTGCTCATGTCCATTCCCGCATAAAAATCTGTCCGCCAATGAAAAGTAAAGGCAAACATCAAAAAACTACCGGTAACCAACAGGCGCATATCGATTTTATTGCCGAACCGCCCTATCAAAGGAGAGAGGAAAATCGGCAGAAATCCGATAGGCGCAGCCGCCAATCCCGCCCATGTGGCGGTATAACCGAGGTTGGACTGCAACACCAGCGGCAAAAGCGTCAACGTGCCCATATACACCATAAACCCGAGCGAAGTCGTCAAGACGCCGATGGTAAAGTTGCGGTTTTTAAACAAAGACAAATCGACAATCGGATATTTTTCACCTAATTCCCAAACAATGAAATAAGTCAGACATACCGTTGCAACGACTGCCAATACGATAATTTCACCCGATGCGAACCAATCGAGCTCTTTCCCCCTGTCCAACATCATTTGCAACGAGCCGATACCGACGATCATCAAAATCAGCCCCGTGTAATCAATAGGCGTTTTAACCGTATCGGTTTCACGGTCGCGCAGTTGCTGCCAGGCAATTACCGCAGACAAAATACCGATGGGGATATTGATGAAAAATATCCACCCCCAATGCCAGTTGTCCGAAATCCAGCCACCGAAAATCGGCCCTAAAACAGGGGCGACCACGACTGTCATCGCCCAAAGTGCCAATGCCAAAGTCCGCTTCTCCGGCGGGTAAGATGCCATCAGGAGGCTTTGGGACAAAGGAATCAGCGGTCCTGCGACAAAACCCTGCAAAATACGGAAGAACACCAAGGTTTGCAAATTCGGTGAAATACCGCACAGCCAAGATGTAATCACGAAGCCGATGACCGATCCGACAAACAGCCGCACTTCACCCACCCGCTTCGCAAGAAACCCTGTCAGCGGTACGGAAATGGCATTTGCCACGGCAAATGATGTAATCACCCACGTTCCCTGAGTCGTTGCCGCACCCAAATCACCGGCAATAACGGGGACGGCAACATTGGCAATCGTCGTATCCAATACTTCCATAAAGACGGCAAGGCTCAGCGACAATGTAACCAAGACCAACCTGATGCCTGTCAACGGCGGATAATTCATCAAAATCTTCCTTCACTGCCGACATTGCCACTCCCGCTTTTAACCTAGGCGGGGTTTGCCGTATCGACTTTCTCTTGAAACAGAATGAGCAAGTCCCTCATCCTGATCGCACTACTTATTTCACTAATTTTTTGCCGGATATGAACGTTTCAGACGACCTGTCGGGATACCGAAGGTCGTCTGAAACAGGTTATTTGGCGTATTTTTCAAAAATCTTATCGATTAATGCATTAGCCGCCGCCCAATCTACGCTGTCCGTTTCCGGGGCTGCCGAATTTTTCACGGCGGCCGCCGTCATCGGCTTGCCCGAACCCGCTTCGGCAATATCGACTTTGACTGTCATAGAAAGACCGACGCGCAAGGGGTTTGCTTTCAATTCGTTAGGATCCAGGCTGATTCTGACCGGTACACGCTGAACGACTTTAATCCAGTTGCCCGTTGCGTTTTGCGGCGGCAAAAGTGAAAACGCGCTGCCCGTACCTGCGGACAAGCCCATGACTTTACCGTGGTAAACCACTTTTTTGCCGTACAAATCGGCAGTCATTTCCACAGGCTGTCCGATTTTCATTTTTCGTAATTGCGATTCTTTAAAATTGGCATCCACCCACAAATCCGTCAGGGGAACAACTGCCATCAATGCCGCGCCTTGCGAAATTCTTTGTCCGACTTGGACATTGCGTTTGGCAATCTGCCCGCCCATAGGCGCGCGGATTTGTGTACGCTGCAAATTCAGCCAGGCATCTTTAATCTTGCTCACTGCTGTTTGAACGGCAGGTTGCTCACGCACTGGAATATTGTTACCCAACGCAGCCTGAGCCGAAGCCTCTTCCGCTTCCACTGCTTTCAATGCTGCTTGCGCCTGAACGACCGCCGCCCGGGCATGACTCAACTCCTCACCGGAAATGGCATCCGTACCGGACAGGGCCTCCCGGCGCCGCAAATCTGCCTGAGCGCGTGCCAAATCGGCTTTACGCAGCAACACTTGCGCTTTCGCCTGAGAATTGACTGCCGTCTGCTGCTTGTTTTGACGGATTGCCTGAATCAGCTCGTTTTGCGCCCTGTCATACGCCAGCTGAAAATCACTGTCGTCCAGAGTAACCAAAACATCGCCTTTTTTCACAACATCCGTGTCGTCAAACATGACTTTGCGCACTGTCCCGCCGACTTGCGGCGTAATCTGAACCAAATATCCCGCAACATATGCGTCTTCAGTTGTTTCTTCGTGCTGCCAAAACAAAACATAAGCAAAAGCAACGCCAATAGCCGCCAAAACAAATAGCAGCGTAACCACTGCCATATTCCGCTTGCGCCTGTTCGGCATTTTGACCGGTTTGCCCGATGTGCTGGGAGTTTGCCCGCCGTTTGCTGACTTTGTTTCCATGATTTAATTTACCCGAGTATTAAACTAATAGGCTTTCTACAAAACTAACATCCGAATCTTGGATAAATCCGTAGCCGCTCCGATTTACCTTGATTTCAAAAACAAGATCAATCTAAGGATTCGCAAAAAACCTAATATCGAATATTATTTTATGTTTATTAAATAATAATATCTTATTGATTTAATTTAAACGTCAAATAAGATATAGGGAAACGGGCATTCTATATCCGCACCATTACTCAATCAAGTAACTATTTTAAATGAAATATGACAAACCATCCCTTTAATAATTTATTGTCATTTTTCTTTACTCAATATAATGATTATTTAGAGAATAATTTGCAGGCATTCTAATCCCATACGGAATGTAAAACATATCTGAATTACGTTTCATTGTTGCTTACTTACCTCTTTTAATTTCTTATGAAACTATTTCAATATTTCAAATTAACATAATAAACATTTATTCCTAAAATTTAACTTTTTCCTGAGTCGGGAAAGTATCTGTTTCATAATCTTGCTTTTAAGCTGAAAAACATCCCCTACCCTCTTAGCTCTCTTCCAAATAACAAAGAAAAGTATAAGATCGTTTTTCCAAACAAAGAGGTCGTCTGAAACCTATCTTTCAGACGACCTCTTTTCTATTTCATTGTTATTTCAAAAACGTGCTGCCTCAGCCCCTAGCCTGCTTCTTGTAAGAAGCCTGCCAGTGCAGCGGTGTCGAGTGCGATCATCAGTTCTTCGTTGGTCGGCACGACCAAAACGGCGGGGTTGGAACCTGTCGGGCTAATGATGCCTGAGTTACCGTAGCGTTTTTCCATATTGGCTTTGGTGTCGATGTGCAGACCCAAATAGTCGAGGTAGGCGACGGTTTTGGCGCGGATGTTGCGGGAGTTTTCGCCGATGCCGCCGGTGAAGACGAGGGCGTCTATGCCGCCGCAGGCGACCGACATCGAGGCGATGTATTTGGCGAGGCGGTAGGTCATGACTTCGAGTGCGAGGCGTGCGCCTTCGTGGCCTTCGTCGGCGGCGATTTCGAGGGTACGGCAGTCGTTGGAGAGTTCGGAGATGCCGAGCAATCCTGATTTTTTGTTCAACATTTCATCGACTTGCTCGATGTTCATGCCGGCGTGGGCGGTCAGGTAGCTGTACACGCCGGGGTCGATGTCGCCGCAACGGGTGCCCATGACGAGGCCTTCGATGGGGGTGAAGCCCATGCTGGTATCGACGGATTTGCCGTTTCGGATGGCGGTGATGGACGCGCCGTTGCCGAGGTGGGCGACGATCATGCGCAAATCTTCCAGCGGTTTGCCCAGAATCCGCGCGGCTTCGGGGGCGACGTAGCGCATACTGGTGCCGTGGAAGCCGTAGCGGCGGAAGGCGTATTTTTTGCGCAATTCGCGCGGCACGGCGTAGGTGTAGGCGCGTTCGGGCATGGTTTGGTGGAACGAGGTGTCCATCACGCCGACGTTGGGCACGCCGGGGAAGTGTTCCTGCGCGGCGAGGATGCCGCTGATGTTGGCGGGGTTGTGCAGCGGGGCGAGCGGGATGCAGGCTTTCAGTTCGTCGAGGACGTCTTGGTCGATGAGGACGGACTCGTGATATTTTTCGCCGCCGTGGGCGATGCGGTGGCCGATGGCTTTGATGCGGTCGTGCAGGCCGTGTTTTTCCAGTTCGTTCAACAGCATACCCACCGCGCCGGCGTGGCAGTTGCGGCCGGTCAGGGGAACTTGGCGTTTGTTGCCGTCTTTGTTGAAGGTGATGACGGCTTCGGGCGTGGTCAGGCGTTCGCCGAGGCAGCTTAGGACGACGCTGCCGCTTTTGCGGTCGATAACGGCACCTTTGAGCGAGGAACTGCCGCAGTTCAGGACGAGGATGAGTTGGTCGGACATGATGTTTCTCCTTGTAGTTTGTGGTTGTTTTTTTGGTGGGGTCGTCTGAAAAAGGATGGGCGTTGGGCGGGGTGTGTTTCAGACGGCCTCTTTGGGCAAAGCTTATGCCGCATTTTCTATCGTCATTCCCGCGCAGGCGGAAATCCATATTTGCTCACAAGCAAGCTCTGATAAAAATCAGGAAACAGAATATCGACTGTGGATTCCCGCCTGCGCGGGAATGACGGCGGTTAGGCCATTCGGCTTTATTGCAATCCTTTATCAAATGTCGTCTGAAACAGTGGACAGTTGATGTCCGTCCTACATGATTTTAAAAACAATCATCGGGAACGCGCACCCGCCCTTCCATAATCACACGCGCGCTGCGACTCATGACGGCTTTTTTCACCGCCCAGATGCCGTCCGAACACTCTGCCGCCGCGCCGACGCGCAATGTGCCGGAAGGATGGCCGAAGCGCACTTCGTTGCGCGTTCCGCCACCTGCGGCGAGATTGACCAGCGTGCCGGGCACGGCGGCGGCGGCGGCGATGGCGACCGAGGCGGTGCCCATCATGGCGTGGTGCAGTTTGCCCATGCTCAGGGCGCGTACCAGCAAATCGATGTCGGCGGCGTTTACGGTTTTGCCGCTGGAGGCGGTGTAATCGGCGGCGGGCGCGACGAAGGCGACTTTCGGCGTGTGCGCGCGGGCGGCGGCTTCGGATACGTCGTTAATCAAGCCCATTTTCAGCGCACCGTAAGCGCGGATTTTTTCGAATTTTTCCAGCGCGGCGGCATCGTTGTTGATGTCGTCCTGCAACTCTTTGCCTGTGTAGCCCAAGTCGGCGGCGTTCAGGAAAACGGTCGGAATGCCCGCGTTGATGAGCGTGGCTTTCAGACGACCTATGCCCGGAACGTCCAGCTCGTCCACCAGGTTGCCGGTCGGGAACATACTGCCTTCGCCGTCGGCGGGGTCGAGGAATTCGATTTGCACTTCGGCGGCGGGAAAGGTAACGCCGTCCAGCTCGAAATCACCCGTTTCCAAGACTTCGCCGTTTTGCATCGGAACATGGGCGATGATGGTTTTGCCGATGTTTTTCTGCCAGATTTTCACCGTGCAAATGCCGTCTGAAGGGATTTTGGCTTTATCGACCAAGCCCTGTTCGATGGCGAACGCACCCACGGCGGCGGTGAGGTTGCCGCAGTTGCCGCTCCAATCGACGAAAGGCTTGTTGATGGAAACTTGTCCGAAAAGGTAATCGACATCGTGGCCGGCGCGTTCGGACTTGTCCAAAATCACCGCCTTGCTGGTCGACGAGCTGGCGTTACCCAAACCGTCTATCTGCTTGCCGTAGGGGTCGGGGCTGCCGAGTACGCGCAACAGGATTTTGTCGCGCGCGCTGCCCGCTTCCCGCGCCGCCTCGGGCAGGTCGGATCGTTTGAAAAACACGCCTTTTGATGTACCGCCGCGGTAGTAAACGGCGGGGATTTTGATTTGCGGCATTTTTGGATTCTCCTTATGTAGCGTGGGCTCTGCCCACGATTTTTACCGTGTCAATTTAGCCTTTATCTCGTGGGCAAAGCCCACGCTACACCCACTTTCCAAAAATACATTAGGCTGCCACTCCGACAAAGCCGTCTGCTTCCGCAAAATGTCGGGGTTCGCCCCAATCTATGGCTGCTGTGTTGTGATACGGCAGATTATTAAACCCCGTCATTCCCGCGTAGGCGGGAATCCAGACTTATCCGCACAGAAACTCATCGGATAAAAAGGTTTCCTCAATTCCACTTTCTGGATTCCCGCCTGCGCGGGAATGACGATTTACAGTAGATGCCTGCCATATCGGGAATTACGTGAATGAGCAAAATGTTGAACCCGACCCACGCTACGTCTGCTTTTCAGACGACCTCTACGCCGCGTTCCCTTCCAAAAAATCCTGTGCAAACCGTTGCAGCACGCCGCCGGCTTCGTACACCAGCACTTCCTCGGCGGTATCGAGGCGGCAGGTAACAGGGACTTCGACGGTTTCGCCGTTTTTGCGGTGGATGACGAGGGTCAGGTCGCCGCGCGGTTTGCGTTCGCCGACCACGTCGTAGGTTTCCGTGCCGTCGAGTTGCAGGGTGTGGCGGTTGGTGCCGGGTTTGAATTGCAGCGGCAAGACGCCCATGCCGATGAGGTTGGTGCGGTGGATGCGCTCGAAGCCTTCGGCGGCGATGGCTTCCACGCCCGCCAGCCGCACGCCTTTCGCCGCCCAGTCGCGGCTGGAGCCTTGTCCGTAGTCCGCGCCGGCGATGATGATGAGCGGCTGTTTGCGGTTCATATAGGTTTCGATGGCTTCCCACATGCGCATGGTTTCGCCTTCGGGTTCGACGCGGGCGAGCGAGCCTTGGCGCACGCTACCGTCTTCGTTTTTCACCATTTCGTTAAACAATTTGGGATTGGCGAAGGTGGCGCGTTGGGCGGTGAGGTGGTCGCCGCGGTGGGTGGCGTAGGAATTGAAGTCTTCTTCGGGCAAACCCATTTTCGCCAGATATTCGCCTGCCGCACTCGCCGCCAGAATCGCGTTGGAAGGCGAAATGTGGTCGGTGGTGATGTTGTCGGGCAGAATTGCCAAGGGGCGCATTCCCGTCAGGCTGCGTTCGCCCGCCAGCGCACCTTCCCAATAGGGCGGACGGCGGATGTAGGTGGACATCGGACGCCAGTCGTACAGCGGACTCGGGGCTTTCTGCGCTTTGCCGGTGTCGAACATCGGTACATACACGTCGCGGAACTGCTGCGGTTTCACATATTCGGCAACGACGGCATCGATTTCTTCGTCGGTCGGCCAAATGTCTTTCAGGCGGATTTCCTTGCCGTCGTCTGAAACGCCGAGTACGTCGTTTTCAATATCGAAACGGATGCTGCCTGCGACGGCGTATGCCACCACCAGCGGGGGCGAAGCGAGGAAAGCCTGTTTCGCATACGGGTGGATGCGGCCGTCGAAGTTGCGGTTGCCCGACAGTACGGCGGTGGCGTACAAATCGCGGTCTATGATTTCCTGCTGGATTTTCGGGTCGAGCGCGCCGCTCATGCCGTTGCAGGTAGTGCAGGCGAAGGCGACGATGCCGAAGCCGAGTTTTTCCATTTCGGGCAGCAGGCCTGCTTCTTTCAAATAGATTTCCGCCACTTTCGAGCCGGGGGCGAACGAAGTTTTAACCCACGGTTTGCGTTTCAGCCCGAAGCGGTTGGCGTTGCGCGCCAAGAGCGCGGCGGCAACGACGTTGCGCGGATTGGAAGTGTTGGTGCAACTGGTAATCGCAGCGATAATAACCGCGCCGTCGGGCATGAGGCCGTCTGAAGGCTCTTCGTAAGGCTTCGCCAGCCCTTTCGCCGCCAAATCGACGGTGGCAAAACGCGCGTGCGGGTTGCTCGGGCCTGCCATATTGCGCGTTACGCTGCTCAAATCAAACTTCAACACGCGCGGATAAACGGCGGTTTTCAGGTCGTCCGCCCACAGCCCGGCGGTTTTGGCGTAGGTTTCCACCAATCTCACCTGCGCGTCGTCGCGTCCGGTCAATTTCAAATAATCGATGGTTTGCTCGTCGATGGCGAACATGGCGGCAGTCGCGCCAAACTCCGGCGTCATGTTGGAAATGGTCGCGCGGTCGCCGATGGACAGGCTTCTCGCGCCCTCGCCGAAAAATTCGACAAACGCCCCGACCACGCGCTCTTTGCGCAGAAACTCGGTCAGCGCCAACACAATATCCGTCGCCGTAATGCCCGCCTGCCGTTTGCCCGTCAGCTCCACGCCGACAATATCGGGCAGGCGCATCATGGACGCGCGCCCCAGCATCACGGTTTCCGCCTCCAAACCGCCCACGCCCACGGAAATCACGCCCAGCGCGTCAACATGCGGCGTGTGCGAGTCCGTGCCGACGCAGGTATCGGGGAACGCCACGCCGTTTTTGACTTGGACGACGGGCGACATTTTTTCCAGATTGATTTGGTGCATGATGCCGTTGCCCGCCGGAATCACGTCCACATTTTCAAAAGCGGTTTTCGTCCAGTTGATAAAGTGGAAACGGTCTTCGTTGCGGCGGTCTTCGATTTCGCGGTTTTTGCGGAACGCATCGGGGTCGTAGCCGCCGCATTCCACCGCCAGCGAGTGGTCGACGATAAGCTGCGTCTGCACCACCGGATTCACTTTGGCAGGATCGCCGCCCTTCTCTGCAATCGCATCGCGCAAACCCGCCAAATCCACCAGCGCGGTCTGCCCCAGAATATCGTGGCACACCACCCGCGCGGGATACCACGGAAAATCGATTTCCTGCTTGCCTTCTATCAACTGGCCCAGCCAGCTTTGCAGCGTCGGCAAATCGACTTTGTCCGCGCGGTTGACCAAGTTCTCCGCCAAAATACGGCTCGTGTAAGGCAGCTTGTCGTAAGAGCCGGCTTGAATGTCCTCACACGCCGCACGCGCGTCGTAGTATTCCAAATCCGTACCGGGCAGCGGTTTGCGGTAACGTTGGTTGGCAGCCATGTTCAGTTCTCCTGTGGATCTATTTTTCTTGTGGTTTGGGGTTTCAGACGACGTTTTTGAAGGGGTCGTCTGAAACTTTAATATTCAGTTTTTAATGGATAACAACGATTGCACGTCGTCTGAAATCCGTTCGGCTCGCAGTTTTGGCGAAGCCGTGAAAAAAGTTGCCGCGCTGCCTCCGTCATTCCCGCCGCGGCCTGTCCTCGCTTAGGCGGGGGCGGGAATGACGGCAGACGTTGCGGCTGGTTTTTCAGACGACCTTCTCTCTCTCGCATATTTCAACAGGCCGTCTGAAAAGCTGAACCGTAGGCGAATCTCAGTTTTCCGCGGGTAAAACCCACGCTACACGTCGTCTGAAATCCGATTGGTATTTCCTACGGTTGTAGTCCGTCTCAGCGTTCTTCAATCTCCACAAACGCCAAATCTTCAGGGCCGGTGTAGTTCGCGCTCGGACGGATGATTTTGCCGTCTTTGCGCTGTTCGAGGACGTGTGCCGCCCAGCCGGTGGAGCGCGAAATCACGAACAGCGGCGTGAACATGGCGGTCGGTACGCCGAGTTTTTGGTAGGACACGGCGGAGAACCAGTCCAAGTTCGGAAACATTTTTTTCTCTTCCCACATCACGCTCTCCAAGCGCTCGGCGATGTCGAAGAGGCGCATGTCGCCCGCTTCCCGGCTCAAACCGCGCGCCACTTCTTTAATCACGACGTTGCGCGGGTCGGAAATGGTGTAAACCGGATGGCCGAACCCGATAACGATTTCCTTGCGGGCGATGCGTTCGCGGATGTCGGCTTCGGCTTCGTCGGCGTTGCGGTAGCGTTTTTGGATGTCGTAGGCAACTTCGTTCGCGCCGCCGTGTTTCGGACCTTTAAGCGCGCCGATGGCGCCGGTGATGCAGGAATACATGTCCGAACCCGTACCGGCAATCACGCGGGCGGTGAAGGTGGAGGCGTTGAACTCGTGTTCCGCATACAGAATCAGCGAAACGTGCATGGCTTTCACCTGCGATTCGGTCGGGCGTTTGCCGTGCAACAGGTGCAGGAAGTGGCCGCCGATGGTGTCTTCTTTGCTTTCAACGTCGATGCGTTTGCCGTTGTGCGAATATTGATACCAGTAGAGCAGGATGCTGCCGAGGCTGGCGATGAGTTTGTCCGCAATGTCGCGCGCTTCGCTTTCGGGGTGGCTTTCGCGTTCGGGATGAACGCAGCCGAGCATGGACACGCCGGTACGCATGACGTCCATCGGATGCGTGTGCGCGGGCAAGCTTTCCAACACTTTAATCACGCGGATAGGCAGGCCGCGCATGGATTTGAGTTTGGCTTTGTAGGCGGCGAGTTCGAATTTGTTGGGCAGATGACCGTGAATCAGCAGGTAGGCGACTTCTTCGAACTCGCATTTCTGCGCCAGATCGAGAATGTCGTAACCGCGGTAGCTCAAATCGTTGCCCGTGCGGCCGACCGTACACAGCGCGGTATTGCCCGCCGCCACGCCGGAAAGTGCTACGGATTTTTTCGGTTTGAAGGTCGGGGTTTCGGTGGTTGCAGTCATGGTATTTCTCCTTTGTGTTTTTATGGGTTTTGTGTTTTCAGACGACCTATTCAAGGTTGGGGGTCGTCTGAAAACGGTTTTTTACTTCTGAAACAATTTATCCAGCTTCTGTTCGAAGTCGTGATAATTCAAATGCTCGTAAAGCTCGGCGCGGGTCTGCATGGTATTGACCACCGCCGCCTGCGTGCCGTCGCGCATAATCGCCTCATAAACATTCAGCGCGGCCTTGCTCGCGGCGCGGAACGACGACAGCGGATACAGCACCAGCGACACGCCGTTGTCCGCCAGCTCGCGCTGCGTATAAAGCGGCGTCGCGCCAAATTCGGTAATGTTCGCCAACACGGGCACTTTCACCGCGTCCGCAAATTGCCGGTACATCGCCAAATCCGTCATCGCTTCGGGGAAAATCATGTCCGCGCCCGCTTCCACGCAAGCCTGCGCCCGCTCGATGGCGGCATCCAAACCTTCCACCGCCAGCGCGTCCGTCCGCGCCATAATCACAAAATTCTCATCCACGCGCGCATCCACGGCGGCTTTAATGCGGTCAACCATTTCATCCTTAGAAACAATGGCCTTGTTCGGACGATGCCCGCAACGCTTCTGCGCCACCTGGTCTTCGATATGCACCGCCGCCACGCCCGCACGCTCGAAGTTGCGAATCGTGCGCGCGATATTGAACGCCCCGCCCCAGCCGACATCGATGTCCACCAGCAAAGGCGTATCCACATTGTCCGTAATCCGCCGCGCATCAATCAGCACATCCTCCATCGTGGTGATGCCCAAATCCGGAATCCCGCACGAACAGGCCGCCACGCCGCCGCCCGATAGATACACCGCCTTAAACCCGCTCTGCGTCGCCAGCCGCGCAAAATAAGCGTTTACACAACCGACCACGGCTAGGGGATTCGACTCCTTCACAGCTTGGCGGAAACGGGTGCCGGCAGAAAGTTGGCTCATGATATTTCTCCTTTGTAGATTAGATTTTTTTCAGTATCGACTCAGCGGCCCGGTTTCCGCAAAACCTGAAACGAACCGTTCAAAAAGAAACAATGCTTGTAAAACCGTTTTCAGACGACCTTTCAAAACCCAAATCCATCAGGCCGTCTAAAAAATCAAAATCAATAAAAACAATCAGTTAAAAAATTCAATACAAACAATTCGGTTAAGGTGGAGGTATAAGAAATTTTTAATAATTTTTAAATTCGGAAAGGAAATAAAGCTGGAAAGACAGAATTTTCAAAACCCAAACCGTCCGCAGAAATGCGGAAACCCCGATTCGGGCGAAGAGCCGTCAGACCGCCGCGACTGCCCAAAAGCAGACGACGACGGATGCGGCAGAGATAGAAGACGATCTATAACAAGACGGAGAAGTTTGGTACAGATTCATGATAGGGTTCCTTTGTAGTGCTATGTAGTTTTTATAAGTATGGACAAATTTAAAAAATAATTTTCAGGCTGTCAAATACTTTTTCTAAAATATTTTTAAAAAATTCAATCATTAATAAACAATACTTCAGAAACAAAACCCCAAACTCCCGCCTCAAAACGCCCCAAATCCTTAGCTGAAAAAGCCTACATCGCCATCAACCAATCAGAACGTTTTTAAACAATCCATCTTAAAAACAAATATAATTAATTCATTTATCAGGAATTTTTATTCAAACAAGAAAATAGGCATCCAAATCGCCCAAACCGCCCTATTTTCCACCTACTCCCTTTTCAGACGACCAGAACCAGAACAACACTCTCATTTAAAAACAACAATAACAATATTTAAAAATGTAGTCATGTGTAGTTTTAAATATAAAAAGGTCGTCTGAAAATCGTAACCCTATGATTTCAGACGACCTCACCCCAGCCGTAGCGTGGGCTCCGCCCACGAAAAAAATAACACTATTTATCGCCCGACTCGGAAACCAAGCCATCAATCCCGTGGGCAAAGCCCACGCTACGATCCGCGGCAGGTATTGCCGCGCCCTACCTGTCGCCCGTTGAATTTACTTATCAAGAAAATTTTTTGTATTTAAAGGGAAATTGTTTGCTTATCTCGGACTCACGTTCATCCACCATAAAACACAAAAAGGTCGTCTGAAACCTATAATCACATGGTTTCAGACGACCTTTTCACACATTCCCAGTACGCGTTACGACGCTGTCTGATGCCGTTTCAGGCGCATGGCGAAAAACACCATCACCGCGCCCAACACTAGCGCGCTGCCCATCGCCAGATGGATGCCGTCGAGCATGGCCTGTTGCGGCGAGGCGGCGGAGGACAGTTTCTCGCCGATATTGGTCGCGCCGACGAAAAATGCCGCGCCAATCGCGCCGGCAAGCGGGTTGATGGTGGTCAGAATCGCCGCGCCGTGGGGATTGAGTTTTTTCGGCAGCGCGTTCAAGCCGTGGGTTTCGCCCGTTACGCAGGCGGATACAGACACCGCCATCAGCGTGAACATGGCGGTCAGCATCATGACTTGCGTGTCAATCCGCAAAAACAGCCACAACACCGCCAGCGACACCGTCAGCATCACCGTGGCGGGCAACACGACAAACCGTCCGCCTTTCTTGTCCAGCAGTTTGCCGAACAAAGGCGCGGCAACCGCTTGAGCGATGCTCGCAGGCATCAGAATCAGCCCCGTCGCCGTACCCGTCAGCATCAGCACCTGCTGCGTGTACATCGGCATCAGCAGTTCCAAACCTAAAAACAGGAATACCGCGCCCGCCAGAATCACGACGCAGTAGCGGAACTGCTTATACTCAAACGCCCGAAGGTTCAGCAGCGGCGTCGCCAAGCGGGACTGGCGGTATGCAAACCAGCCCACCAGCGCGACGGAGGCGGCAAACAGCAGGATAAATTCCGCCAGCGGCAGACTGGCGAAATTACTGCTCGCATACACCAGCCCGCCGAAGCCAACAATCGACAGTACGGCAGACAAAATATCAATCTTCGGACGGCTGATGGTGCTCAAATTAACCGTCAGATACTTGCCCACCAACGCCATCGCCGCCAGCATAAACGGCGCGGTAAAGCCGAACAGCACGCGCCAATGCGTGTGGTCGATGATGATGCCCGACAGCGTCGGCCCTATCGCGGGCGCGGCGGTGAACATCATGGTAATCACGCCCATCGCCGTTCCGCGTTTGTTCGGCGGGTAAATCGACAAAACGCCGTTAAACAGGAGCGGCACGAAAAACGCGGCAGACACCGCCTGCACCATCCGCCCCACGACCAGAATCCCGAAAGTCGGCGCAAACGCGCAAATCAGCGAACCCGCCAGAAACGTCGCCTGCGTAAACAACACCATCTTGCGCGTTTCAAACCATTGAATCACGCCCGCCGTAATCGGCGTGAACGCACCCATCACCAGCAAAAAGCCCGTCGTCAGCCATTGGACGGTGGTCTTATCGACCCCGAAGTCCTTCATAATCGGCGTGAGCGCAACATTTAAAAGCGTGTCGTTGAGATAGCCGAAAAACGCGCCGATAAACAGCGTCGCCACAACGGTCTTGGCAGGAAAATCGGGATTGTCGGCGTGGTATTCGTGAGCCGTATCGTCTGTGTCAATATCGGAAGTATGCATAGCATCATATTGAAATATTTGAGAAACGCGGATTTTAGCATGGATACAAAAGGTCGTCTGAAACCCGATACCGGATTTTCAGACGACCTTTGAAGCTTGATAATTATTTTCCCGAATGCCGTTTTACCAGCTTCGTCCAGTTGATATAGCCGTAAACCGAATTGCACAAATACATGACGTACATCAGCAAAAGCGGCAGGCTCGTTTCTCCGTTTTTCAACCATGCCGCAGCCCACAGCGAAATCGTCAGGATATTGACCACAATCCACAATGCCCATTGCTCGCGGTAGCGCAGAATCATCAACACCTGAGCCACAATCGACACGACGACCGTTACGCCGTCAAGGGTCGGCAACGCGCTGCCTAAGTGGTGCAGCCATTCGATATATGCCGAAGTCCCCACAACGGACACGGCAACCACCAGCAACCACTGCCTGACCGTCAACGCCTTCGCCTTCACTTCCTCCGTTTCCGCCGTTTCGCCCAGAGCCATATGTCTGCGCCACATAGCGAAACCGACAAACTGGACAGGCACATACACCAATAAATTCAGCATCATCTCGCCGTAGAGCTTAAACGTATAGGAAACATAAGCATACAGCGATACGGAAATCAGCCCAAACAAATAATTGCTGATTTTCCCTTTACCGACGAAGACGACGCACAAAATGCCCGTTACCGCCGCAATGCTCGCCAGCCATGAGTCGGGATTGAAGACGAACACGACCGCCTGTATCCCCAAAAACATCAGCAGCCACACCGCTTCGAAATGCGTCCAACCGCCGAACAATTCGCGTTTCCACCAGTCTAATGACATGATTTTTCCCTCTTTTTTCTTTATTGATGCTCGATGTGGGATGCCTCTCAAACCCAAAAATCCATCCCATATTGCATATGTTTTACATTATGCGTAAGTTTCAATTCGCACGCAATAAAACAATTACTAAAGTTATATATCTAATTAAAACTGTTGCCCAAGGAATACAGTGAATCCGAAAAAAACAAGGCTTTCCATCTGTCGATATGTCTTCAAGCAACTGAATTTTCATCAAAATTCCCATAACAACCGCAAAGAAACGAAATCTCAGCGTGTACGACCTGCCCGTAGATAAAGCCGCCTTAACGCGATGCCCTAATCTTGACCGTTATCCGCGCCCATTTTAAAATGAATTTACGAATCGTTTTTATTTTCACACAATCAGGAGAAAATTCATGGCAAAAAAAGTCAGCATTTTAGTAGGCAGCCTGCGTAAAGGCTCGTTTGCCCGCAAAGTGGCGCAAAACGTCATCCCCATGTTCCCCGAAGGCTACGAAGCCCAAATCGTCGAAATCGGCGGCTTGCCGCTCTACAATTTCGACTACGACGACCCCGCCGAAACCGACTTCCCCACGCCCGAAAGCTACACTGCCTTCCGCGAAACCATCAAAGCCTCCGCCGGCGTATTGTTCGTTACCTCCGAAAACAACCGCACTGTCCCCGCCTGTCTGAAAAACGCGGTAGACATCGGCTCCAAACCCAACGCCGACGTCGCATGGAAAAACACGCCCGCAGGCATCATCAGCCATTCCGTCGGCAAAATGGGCGGTTACAGCTCGCAAAAAAACCTGCGCCTCGCCTTGTCCTACTTCAATATGCCGCTGACCGGACAGCCCGAAGTCTTCCTCGGCAACTCCCCTACTCTGTTTGACGATAACGGCAAACTCATCGAATCGGCACGCAGCTTCGTCCAAGGCTATATCGATCAACTCGTCGCCCTGATCGAGAAAAATCCCAAATAAGCCGTCATCTATTCCGTCAAAGCATTTCCATAAAAAAGGTCGTCTGAAAACCTATGCCGAAGGTTTTCAGACGACCTTTGTATCCCCTGCTTTACGCAGTTTCTTTCTTGCTCAACGTCAGACCTGTCCAACCGAACAGCAGCGTCAAAATCAGGCTCAAATAGCAGAAGAAGGCATAAGGCAGGTATTCCCAAACGGGTACGCCGAGGGCGTGGCTGATGAACACGCCGCACACGCTCCACGGCACAAGCGGATTGATGACCGTACCCGCGTCTTCCAGCGTGCGCGAAAGGTTGCGCGAATGCAGTCCGAGCTTGTCGTACACGGGTTTGAAGGTTTCGCCGGAAAGCAAAATACTCAAATATTGTTCGCCGATGAGGAAATTGACGCCGACCGACGTGGCGGCAACGCTGAATGTAGCGCGTCCGGCGGTAGTCAGGAACGCGCGGATGGCGTCCAGCAGCGACGGAATCACGCCGAGCGTAAACAATAATCCGCCCAAACTCATGCCGAGAATCACGATGGTTTGCGTGAAGAACATGCTTTCCAAACCGCCGCGCGAAATGAGTTTGGCGATGTCTTGAAACGCTTCGCCTTCGAGTTTGTAGCCGCCGTAAAACCATGTGCCGAGCTGGTTCAAGTCGGGCGTGCTGTGGAAATAAGTTACCGCAAGCGCGGCAAGGATGGTGAAGAGCATGGCGACGACGGCGTTGATGCGCAACAGCGCCAGCACGACCAACAGCGCAAACGGAACCAGCGAATAGCCGTGTACCAAGCCCGTCGCTTCAAGCTGGCTGCGGAAGGATTCGACGCTGTTCAAATCGTGGGCGGCAACATTGGGCAAGAGCCACAGCATCAATGCCGCGCTGATGAGCCACGCGGGAATGGTGGTGTACATCATGTTTTTGATGTGTTCGAACAAATCAATGCCGACGATGGAGGCGGAAATGCCCGTGGTATCGGATAGCGGGGACATTTTGTCGCCGAAGAACGCACCGGAAACAATCGCGCCCGCCGTCATCGCCAAATCGGCATGAAACGCCGCCGCCATGCCCATAAAGGCAACGCCGACGGTGGCGCAAGTGGTCAAACTGCTGCCGATGGACACGCCAATGACGGAACAGAGCGCAAAGGCGGAGAAATAGAAATAAGTGGGGGAAATCAGCCCGAAACCGTAATACATCAGCGTCGGAATCGCGCCGCTCATCATCAGCGCGCTGACCATCAACCCGATGAAAAAAAACAGGTAAATCGCGCCCATGCCCTGCCCCACCGCGCCGACCATGCCTTTTTGCATGTCGTTATATTTCAACCCGCGCACGAGACCGTAGAGGATGAGGACGGTAATGGCGGCAATGATGGACATATGGGGCAGCCAGCCCAGCGAAATGATGGTGTAACCCATCGCCCCGATTAACGCCACGACGACGGCAAGAGCTTCTCCGCGCGGCATATCGAGCAGTGATTTGAATGTAAACATATTGCTTTGCCTGTTTTGTGTGTATTTAACGAAGTTTAGCACACGGGGTCGTCTGAAAAACCGCTTTTCAGACGACCCCGTGATTTTTTATGAATGTAGCAATAGATTTTTATTAAAATAATATAATTTTAAATTGGATTTTTTAGAAGAAAATATCTATTTTTTAGTATTTAAGAAATATTATGGCTTTTTATACCTCAGATAACCATATCGGCCATCATATGAAAATACTGGGCTAATTTCGTTTTATTCCGCTTCACACTGTTTCAAGTTAAACCTTGCCGCAGACGCTTCGCGTTTGTAATCTGTTTCGTTGATGTAATTTGGCCGATAATCCCGCAGCCATTCGGACAATGGGGCAAGCGTTTTGCGGCAGGCCGCTTTATCTCCGGCATTTTTAAAGCTGACTGCCAAGTCATTCAAAACCCGCATCCAGTCGGTCAGATAGAGGAATCTGCCGCATTGGTTTAGATATTGCCGCTTGAGGTTTTCCGCCTCTCGGAAACGTTTTTCCCGATAGGCAGCCCGGAAACGCCGCTCTGCCGCTTCTGCATATTTCGGGGCGCAGGCCGTCGGCATTTTATAATAAACCCTGTCGAAAAAAGCATTATGCCCGCAATAGTTTTGACAGGCTTCTCGGGCGGTTTCGGGGATGTCCAAACGCACACTGTCGCGCTTGAAACTGAAATGCACGACACAGCCCTCCCCATCGCTGGCAATACGGTTGCGAACGATGCCTTCGTAATCGCACACATTGCCGTTTGGATTGACTGTACTGACGGAAAAATTGCTGCCCTCAAGCGTCAGCACCCCACTACTGAGACGATCGTCGGCAATGACGTAGTTCTGTGCGGCAGCATGCAGGGATAACACGGCGGGAAGCAAGAAGATTAAGGGTTTCATCAATACGGACACTCCTCAGAATTGACGGTCTCAGGCACTTGGCAAAGCTTTCACGCCCGAAATGGATTGATTAAGAAAATACCCTCACTTCCCTTTCTACCCAAACAGGAAGGACGGCAGGAGCTTCTATGGTTTGAATGGGCTATATTTCTGTAAAAAGGTCGTCTGAAAACGTTCAGACGACCTTTGGGTTTTATTTGCAGGTTTTCATATTCAGGCTGCCGTAGCGGCCGACGATGTTGCGGATTTCCTGTGCGTCCTTTTCATCGACCGACATGAAGATGACGGTCATGCGGGAGACGCTGAGGGTGCTGTCGGCGGCGTTGCCTTTGTCGTCTTGTTCGACGATGCGTGCGCCGCCGAAACCTGCTGCGGACAGGCGCGAGATGAGGACTTGGGCGGAGGAGCGGCTTTTCATGACGCCGAGGCTGATTTCGCCGTTGTGAAGCGTGCCGTTGAAGCCTTTGTTGCCGAGCGCTTCGAGGCGGTTCATGGCTTCGCTGTCGGCGGGCAGCACGACGCGGAAGGTTTTGGCGGCGTGGTCTTTCGATGCGCCGCGTTTTTCTACGGTGCGGCTGGCGGCGTGCGGCCAACGGGTCAGCAGGCCTTTGATGCGGTGGTAGTCGTCTTCATCCAGGGTAACGCTGGCGTTGGACGTACATTGGCGGGCGGCGGATGCGTTTTTGGCGGCGGGATTTTCGTTGGCGGCAGCATTCGGATTGGTGTTTTCGGCGGCGGCTTTTTCTTTTTCGCGGCGGGCTTTTTCTTCTCGTTCTTTTTTTTCTTTTTCGCGGCGCGCCTGTTCCTCTTCTTCTTTTTTCTTGCGTTCGGCTATGGCTTCTTCGGATTCGGGTTCGGGCAGGTCGGCTTGTGTTTCGTCGGTTTGCAGCCAGTCGGGTTGCGCGTTGTCGGCAGGCGCGGGGGCTTGCTGCGGGCGCAGGGATTCAGGTTGTGCGAGTTCGTGGGCACCGCCTTCTACGGGCGCGGCGGTGTTGGGGGATTTGGCGTTGTTGAGGCGGTGCGTAATCATGCCGCCGAAGACGATGATGTTGAGTGCCACGAGGGCGGCGAAAAGCCATTTCATGAGTTGTTTTCCTTTTTTGTGTTCGGTTGCCGTTGCGGTGTGCAGGCGGTTTTGTGTTGTTATTGGTTGTGGCGGATCGGCGTCAAAGCCAACCGGCTGAAGTTTGCTGCGTCTGAAGGTCGTCTGAAAAGCGGTGTTGCGTTTCAGACGACCTTTTTGAATCTGCGCTACGGTATGGCTGCTTATTCGGGCAATTTATCAGGCTGTTCCTGCTCTTGCGCGACCCAGTTCAATAAGCCGTAAATGACGAGATTATCTACAATTTTTACTGTATTGTCCAAAACAAACTGCTTGGGCAGGGCGTTGACGACTTTGCTTGCGCCGCCGCCGGTGATGATGACGTCGACGGGTTTGCCTTCGCCCGTTTTTTGTTGCAGCCGCCCGTGCATCATGATGACGGCTCCGCAAACGGCATCCATCATGCCGCTGGTGATGGCGTTGGGCGTGGTGGTGGGGAAGGGGTACACTTTGCCGGCGGGGCGGTCGAGGTTGGCGGTTTTGGCGGCGAGGGCTTCTTTCATGAGGTGGAAGCCGGGCATGATGGTGCCGCCGAGGTAATGGTTGTCTTCGGTGAGGGCGTCGGTGGTTACGGCGGTGCCGCAGCTGACGACGACGCAGGCGTTTTGGCTGAAACGGCGGCTGCCCAAGGCGTTGAACCAGCGGTCGGAGCCGTGTTCGGCGGGGTTGCGGTAGTGGTTGCGGATGCCGAGCGCCTGCGGCATGGAGGGCAGCCAGCGGACGGGCGCGGTCAGGTGGGCTTCGACCAGGGCTTTTTTGAGGTCTCCGCACACGGCGCAGCCGACGATGCGGGTGCGGTCGTCTGAACGCGCTGCCCATTCTTCGCCGAGTTTGCTCAAATCGCGGTACGGCGCGCGGGTAACTTCGTTGAACACGCCGTTTTCCACCCATGCCCATTTGAGCTGGCTGTTGCCGCCGTCGAGCAGGAGGAGGCGTTCGGGCGGGCGCGGCGCGGCGGTGCGGGGCGTGTCGTCGGGGCGCAGGCTGATTTCGCCGCTGACGACGGTTTGTTCGCCCGTGGTTGTCATCAGGTGCAACGCGCCTTGCGCATCAACATTGAGTACGGTGCCTTCGCTTACGGTTTGCCCGTCGCGCAGGAGCAGGACAGGTTTGCCGTGGTCGCGGTGGGCGGTTTGGTATTCTTCGAGGAAGGGGGCGAACCCGTTTTGCGCGTATTGCGTCAGCACGGCATTGAGTTCGCCCAATAATTTGTCCAACAGCGTTGAAGCGGGAATGCAGTGTACGGCGGTTGCGCCGCGGACAAGCTGCGCGTTGTGGAAAAGGGCTTGGACGGAGGCGGCGTTTTCGACTTCTTTTGGCAGGACGAAATTGATGCCTATGCCGATGACGGCGGCGGTTTTGCCCTCGTTGCGGACGGTTTCGATCAGGATGCCGCCGAGTTTGTCCCTGCCGGCGACCAAATCGTTCGGCCACTTGATTTGTATGTCCAAACCTGATGCTGCCAAGGCGCGGCGGCAGGCGAGCGCGACGGCGGGGGCGAGCGAGCCGAGTTCGTGCTGCGGTTTGTCGAATACCCAGCCGAAGCTGAACATCAGGCATTCGCCCAGCCGGTGTGTCCACTTGCGTCCCTGCCGCCCGCGGCCTTTGGTTTGCAGATGTGCGACGCAGAGCGATTTATGGGCTTGTTCGGGAGAAATGCGCGCCAGATTCAGGATTTCGTCGTTGCTGGACGTGCATTCATGTTTTAAGGTCGTCTGAAAACCGCGTTCCGCGCCCAAACGCTGCAAGGCTTCTTCGTCAAACAAGGCAAGCGGGCGCACGAGCCGCCATTGCCCGTCGTGCTGGCGCAGCAGTCCGCGGATGTGCGCGGGCATCTGTTGCCAAAAGCCGTTGAGCTGGTGCGGCTTCACGCCCGCGATACGCGCGAGATGGGAAACGTGTTGCGGCAGACCGTCGGCGAGTTCCGCCAAAACCCGACTGTGCGGCAGTTTCAGCGCGGTCATTTGCCGCCCTCGGCTGCGCGGATTTTCTCCAGCGTTTTCGTGGTGGAAGTCTGGTGCAGGAACGGAATGGAAAACACTTTGCCGCCGCGCGCCAGCGTTTCTTGCGCGCCGACGATTTTTTCGACCGGCCAGTCGCCGCCTTTAATCAGGATGTCGGGTTTGATTTGCTCGATCAACTCGGCGGGCGTGTCTTCGTCAAACCAAGTGACCAAGTCCACGCTTGCCAATGCCGCCGCCACCGCCGCGCGGTTCTCCAGCGGGTTGACGGGACGGTCGTCCCCCTTGCCCAAACGGCGAACGGACGCATCCGTGTTCAAAGCCAGCACCAACGCCGCCCCCGCCGACCGAGCCTGCGCCAGATAGGTAACATGCCCCCTGTGCAGAATATCGAAACAGCCGTTGGTAAACACCAGCGGGCGGGGAAGCGTGTGCAGACGTTGCGCCAATTCTTTGGGCGGGCAGATTTTGCGTTCGAAATCGGGGAGGGACCAGTCAGACATAATCGGGATTCCGTCAGGGATAAACAGACAGGCGGTATGATACCGAAGCGGGCGGAAAAGGAAAACCGCGGGATAAAAATAAGGAAAGGTCGTCTGAAAACCAAAATCGGATTTTCAGACGACGGCGGATTCGCATTTGAAGTGCAACTTTCCATAACAGAAAAAGGCCAGTATGCGGTAGCATACGGCCTTTCCTGCAAGAAAGATTGCCATGGGCTACACACAACTGACCCAAGACGAACGATACCATATCCAATACCTGTCCCGCTACTGCACCATCGCCGAAATCGCCAAACAGCTCAACCGCCACAAAAGCACCATCAGCCGCGAAATCAAGCGGCACTGCATCCAAGGACAGCAATACAGCGCCGAAAAAGCACAGAAGCAAAGCCGGCTGACCAAACAGCACCGGCGAAAACCCTATAAGCTCGATTCGCAGCTGGTTCAACACATCGACACCCTTATCCGCCGCAAACTCAGTCCCGAACAAGTATGTGCCTACCTGCATAAACACCACGGGATCACACTCCATCACAGCACTATTTACCGCTACCTCCGCCAAGACAAAAGCAACGGCGGCACTTTGTGGCAACACCTCAGAATATGCAGCAAACCCTACCGCAAACGCTACGGCAGCACATGGACCAGAGGCAAAGTGCCCGACCGCGTCGGCATAGAGAACCGACCTGCTATCGTCGACCGGAAAACCCGCATCGGCGATTGGGAGGCCGACACCATCGTCGGCAAAAATCAGAAAAGCGCGTTATTGACCTTGGTCGAACGCACTACCCGCTACACCATCATCTGCAAATTAAAGAACTTAAAAGCCGAAGACACTGCCCGGGCGGCCATTAGGGTATTAAAGGCATATAAAGCCAGAGTCCACACCATTACCATGGATAACGGCAAAGAGTTCTACCAACACACCAAAATAGCCAAAGCATTGAAGGCGAGAACCTATTTTTGCCGCCCTTACCATTCTTGGGAGAAAGCGCTGAGTGAGAACACCAACGGACTCATCCGGCAATATTTCCCCAAACAAACCGATTTCCGAAACATCAGTGATCGGGAGATACGCAGGGTTCAAGATGAGTTGAACCACCGGCCAAGAAAAACACTTGGCTACGAAACGCCAAGTGTTTTATTCTTAAATCTGTTCCAACCACTGGTACCCTAGTGTTGCACTTGAAATCCGAATCCAAGGACCTTCAAACCCATCCTATTTGTGGGCATTGCCCACGCTGCACATCGGTTTGCGGGAAACGGCTCAAACCGTTATTTGAACCACCGCGACAGCGCCGGAATCCGTGATAGCAAAGCCGTATCCAACAGCCAAATCACGGCGATGGCGGCGATGGCGGTCGGGAACAATACCGCCACAATCAGAAGCGGCACAGCCATTGCCCACCATACCGGCAGCTCGATTTTCTGCGCCGGAGGAACCAGCCCGCTCGCTTTGGACGGGCGGCGTTTCCACCACATCACGCAGCCGCTGACACAGATGAAGATAACCGCCAGGCAGAACAAGACGTTCGCCAGCACGCTCCACCAGCCCAGCGTCCCCATGTGCAGCGCGATGCTGGCCGCCATGAATTTGCCGAAGAAGTTGTAATCGTCGAAACGGATGTCGGCCAGGATTTTGCCGCTGTATTGGTCGATGTGCACCGTGCGGTCGGCGGTCGGGCTGACCATGTCGTAGCTCATCGAATCCTGCGACAGCGTCCACACGCCCGTTTCGCCTTTGGGCAGGTTGAGCTGGTAGCGGCCTTTGAAACCGATTTCGCGGGCGAAGCGGTCAACTGTTTCCAAAGTCATCGGTTCGCTCGGATTGATGCCGTTTTCGCCCTTCGTCGTACCGGAAACAGGCATGGGCGTGAGTTCCAGAATCCACGGTACTTCTTTGGTTTTGCCGTCGTTCAGCACATCGCCGTGGGTCGGCACGACGGATACGGGGTTCGGTTCGACGCCCCATTTGCCGGCGGGGAACTGGCTCCAAGATTGAACGAACTTACCGCCCCAAATGCCCGCCCAAGCAACACCCGACAGGCAGAACAACAATAAAATCAAAGAAACCCAAGTACCGAATGCGCCGTGCATGCTGCGCCACCACGAGCGTCCTTTGCCCGCTTGCGGCACAAGCATGGATTTCAGGCTGCGCTGTTTCGCCCACCAAAGATAAATCCCCGTAATCATCATCAGGATAGTCAGTGATGCGGCGGTTTCTATCAGATAATCGCCCGCCGTGCCGAGCATCATATCGCCGTGGATTCCGTCCATCGTGTGATACCAGCCCTCATTGCGCGGCATGGAACTGACGACTTTCGCCGTGTAAGGATCGACGGCGACCATGGTCGCTTTGTCGTCGTTGTTCACGCGGAACACGGCAACCATATCGTCGGCGCGCGGCGCGATATATTGCACCACCGAAGCGGTTTCAGGGTTCACAGACTGCCGCGCCGCTTCCGCCTGCGCCGACAAAGGCTGCACCTGCGCCTGCGGGGTAACGTGTATGCGCTCGCCCTCTTTGCCGGTGATGTTGGCGAATAGGAGCATGCCCAGACCCGTTACGGCAAGCAGGGTCAGAAAGGGCGCGACCAATAGCCCGAAATAAAAATGCCACCGCCACACAGTCAGATAGCGGCGGTTGGCTTGTTGGTCGGAACGGGGCGCAGGTTGGGATGTGTCCATAAATTCTCTCTGTTGTTTTATCGTGGGTTAAAAAAGAAAAACGCCTGCCCGCGCGGGAATGACGACATAGGTATTCCCTATTTGAATTTGTTGCAATACTATACAAAATAACTAAAAAACTAATACTTTATAAGTATAATCGAATTTTAAAACATGAACAATTTCTGATAATACTGCCTCATCATAAGACAGCACCAACAAAAAACCGTATCAAACAAAAACAGCTCCCTGTCCGAAAGCGTTTCATCATAAAGCTTTGCTGAAAAACAAGGTCGTCTGAAACCTCAAACCGGGTTTTCAGACGACCTTTTTTTGTTCAATCAGAATTCGATGTTTTCGTAGGCATCGTCGAATACGAACGGGCCGCGTTCGCCGCCGCTTTCGGATTCGAGGTGGATGCGGGTCATCATCATGGACTGGTCGACTTCTTTCATCATGTCGTAGATGGACATGAGGGCGACGTTGACGCCGGTAACGGCTTCGGTCGTGATGCTTTTGCCGACTTCCGAGGAAACGGTTACGGTGGCTTTGACGTAGGCAAGTTCGATATCGACATCGAAATCGACGCGGACGTGTTGCAAGACGGCGGGCTGGTAAAGTGGGACAATCAGTCCGACCTGCTTGATGCCTTGGACGGCGGCAACACGGGCGACGTTGAGGATGCCTGCGTTTTGGGTGGCGTTTTCCGCCAAAACTTTGATGGCGGAGGTACTCATGTTGATGGAGCCGCTTGCCACGGCGGTGCGGACGGTGGGTTGGCGTTTGTCGTTTTCGCGTACGGAATTGAAGTTGAACATACTGTGCCTGCGTGAAAATAGGATTTTATGTCGTAGTATAGTGGATTAAATTTAAATCAGGACAAGGCGACGAGGTCGCAGACAGTACAGATAGTACGGAACCGATTCACTTGGTGCTTCAGCACCTTAGAGAATCGTTCTCTTTGAGCTAAGGCGAGGTAACGCCGTACTGGTTTAAAGTTAATCCACTATATTTTACGGGATTTCTACACTTCGGACTATGCTGCGGATACGAACGGCAGAATAATCGGACTGAAATGCACGGACGGCTTTGTTAAGGAATTAACGGCTTGACTTGTGCGGACGCGGGTTACATCAAGTTTCGGTGTTTTGCAATACCTTTTCCGATGGCGGTTTCAGACGACCTGCTATACAATGTTTTACGTTTGTTTTTAAGATAAATAAAGAGAGAAAATCATGCAACTGCATATCCTGAACAATCCCAAAGACGCGGCTCTAGCGGCAGACGCGGAATTTTTGAAACAGTCTTTGTACAAACTTCTGCACGAAGAAGCCTCACCTTTGGTAGTGGAAACGGTCAAACTGTTGTCCACTTCGGACGACAGCGCGGCTTTGATTGAGAAGGTTTTGCCGCAACTGGACGAACAGCAAACCCACGACCTGACGCTTGCCTGCGGTCTATTTGCGCAGATTCTGAACATCGCCGAAGACGTACACCACGAACGCCGCCGCCAAATCCACGAAGAGGCGGGACACGGCGGCGCGGAAGGCAGCCTGGCGGAAACGGTACGCAAACTCAAAGCGGCGAAAATCGGCGGTAAGGCGGTTCAAAAACAATTAAATACGACCAATGTTACCGCCGTTCTGACCGCGCACCCGACCGAAGTGCAACGCCAAACCGTGTTGAACTTCAACCGCCGCATCCGCGCCCTCCTGCCCCGCCGCGAACGCTGCACCCATGCCGACGCGCTGGCGGAGCTGCGCCGCGAAATCGACACTATCTTATTGGGCTTGTGGCAAACCAGCGAAACGCGCCACCACAAACTCAGCGTCAACGACGAAATCAACAACGGCGTATCCATCTTCCCGATGAGTTTCTTCGAAGCGCTGCCCAAACTCTACCGCAGCATGGAACGCGAGTTTCAGACGACCTATCCTGACGTTGACGTGCCCGACATCTTAAAAATCGGCGGCTGGATAGGCGGCGACCGCGACGGCAATCCGTTTGTCTCCGCCGAGACCCTGCGTTTCGCTTTCCGCCGCCATGCCGACGCGGTGTTCCGCTTTTACCGCGGCGAACTCGACAAACTCTACCGCGAGCTGCCGCTTTCCGTCCGCCGCGTCAAAGTCAACGATGACGTGATGGCGTTGTCCGACGAATCGCCCGACGGAGAAATCGCCCGCACCGAAGAGCCGTACCGCCGCGCCATCGCCTACATCATGGCGCGCGTCATGGGCAAAGCCCGCTCGCTCGGTTTGGGCATGGGCTGCAAATTCGGCTTCATGATGCCTTATGCCTCCGCGCAAGAATTTTCAGACGACCTCCACAAGCTGCAACGCTCCCTGCGCGACAACGGCAGCGCGCTTTTGGGCGAAGGCAGGCTCGCCGACCTGATCCGCTCCGTGTCCGTGTTCGGCTTCCACATGATGCCGCTCGACTTGCGCCAACACGCGGAAAAACACGCCGATGTCGTCGCCGAACTCTTCAAACACGCCGGTTTGGAAGACTATGGCAGCCTTTCCGAAACGGAAAAACAAACCGTCCTGCTGCGCGAGCTGAAACACCAGCGACCGCTGTCCAGCCCGTTCATCACTTACAGCGAACACACCCGCCGCGAAATGGCGATTTTCAACGAAGCGCGCAACATCAAAGACGAATTCGGCGAGAACGCCGTTACCCAAAGCATCATCTCCAACTGCGAACAGCCCAGCGACCTGCTCGCCCTCGCGCTGCTGCTCAAAGAAAGTGGTCTGTTGACGGTTGAAAACGGCAAACCGCAAAGCCGCATCAACATCGTCCCCCTCTTCGAAACCATCGAAGCCCTCGAAAACGCCTGCCCCGTCATGGAAACCATGTTCAGCAACGAATGGTACCGCGACCTGCTTCAAAGCCGCGACAACATTCAGGAAATCATGCTCGGCTATTCCGATTCCAACAAAGACGGCGGCTACGTTACCAGCTCTTGGTGCCTCTATCAGGCGGAATTGGGCTTGGTCGAACTCTTCAAAAAATATGATGTCCGTATGCGCCTCTTCCACGGCCGCGGCGGCAGCGTCGGACGCGGCGGCGGCCCGTCTTACCAAGCCATCCTCGCCCAACCCGCAGGCAGCGTGGCCGGACAAATCCGCATCACCGAGCAAGGCGAAGTCATCACCGCCAAATACGCCGACCCCGGCAACGCCGTGCGCAACCTCGAAACCCTCGTCGCCGCGACGCTCGAAGCCAGCCTGCTGCCCGATCAAAAAGACCCCGAACCCGCACTCATGCAGGCATTGTCGGACGTATCGTTCAAATACTACCGCGAGCTGATTACCCACCCCGACTTCATCGACTATTTCCTGCAAACCAGCCCCATACAGGAAATCGCCACCCTCAACCTCGGCAGCCGCCCCGCCAGCCGCAAAACTTTGGCGCGGATACAGGATTTGCGCGCGATACCGTGGGTGTTCTCATGGATGCAAAACCGCCTGATGCTGCCCGCGTGGTACGGCTTCGGCAGCGCAGTGGAAAGCCTGTGCGAAGGCAAACCCGAAACCCTCGCCGCCCTGCGGGAACACGCGCAGCACAACCCCTTCTTCCAAGCCATGCTCTCCAATATGGAACAAGTCATGGCGAAAACCGACATCATCCTCGCCGAAAACTACGCCGGCTTGAGCGAATCGCCCGAAAAAGCCGCCGTCATCTTCGGCATGATTAAGGAAGAATACCAACGCAGCCGCAAAGCCCTGCTCGACCTTTTGCAAACCGACGAACTCTTGCGCGACAACCGCAGCCTCGCACGTTCGCTCGCCCTGCGGATTCCGTACCTGAACGCGCTCAACGGCCTGCAAGTCGCTATGCTCAAACGCCTGCGCAAAGACCCGCACGACCCGCACACCCTCCTGATGGTGCACCTGACCATCAACGGCGTGGCACAAGGTTTGCGCAATACAGGTTAAGGCAGCACGAAAAAGGTCGTCTGAAAACCGTTTCAGACGACCTTTAGACCAAGTGCAAAACCATAGCGCGTGCTTTATTTGCGAAAGCCCATACTGTTCTGCTGCATCACTGTGTTTACCGGGATATGGCAGCCGCTTCGGCGTTGCGGATGATCGACGTACTGACACACCTTAGCGCGGTACTGCCCCATATCGCCGCACCATAAACTTTCAGACGACCCCGAGGTCGTCTGAAAAACAAAAACAGCTTACGTTAAGGCGACTCATTATGTCTGACATTGTCTTTATATTGTTATTCGGCAGGCTTCAACCCCACAGGACAACCGACTCATCCGACACATCCGTCCCTTTTTGGCATTCGGCGGCAGGCTCGGCTTTGATTTATTTATGTATACGCACAGTGACAAGCAGCCTTTCTGATTCGATTTCCAAAGCCTTTGACAGCCTCCCCCTCATTCTGTTTCAAACTATCTGCATGTTCGGCTGCTTGCTTTTGTATTTCAAAATGTTGCGTACCACGTCCGACCCGAAACGCCGCCGGTTTATCTATTGGGGACTGGGCATTCTTTCAGGTATAGCCTTAACCCCACTGACCGAAAAATTGTTTTATTTGGCGAACTTATTTATTATGCATTCACCAACGGGGAAATAGGCTGAATGCCGCCCCCTCTTTTTTCAGACGACCTCGAGGTCGTCTGAAAAACAAAAAAATCTTACTCACAAGGCAATAATCATGTTAGACATTATATTCATATTAACATTCGGCAGACTTCAAGCCTCAGGAACACTAGACTTTCCCGACAAGCTCTATCCCATCTGGAAATGGGCGGTAGGCGCGGGTGTACTTTATGCCGTGATAATGACACTGATAAGCTACGTTTTTTACTCATTCTTCTCTCCCTTCAGCTTGTTACTGACTGCCGCCGTGTCATCTGCCTGGTTCGCACTCTATTTCAAACTGCTGCGCGCCACCACTGACAAACCTACGCAGCACCGATCTATTTACTGGGGTGTCGGCATCGCTTCGGCATTTTTACTACCCTTCGCTCTAGGCTTTCTTAACGCATTGGTGCCCCTTCCGCAATAACCCTTTTCAGACGACCTTTTCGACACTTCCGCATACCATGCCGACCAAACCGCCCGCCTACCGCATCACGCACAAAATCCGCCAAACCCGCCGCATCTCGCGTAAAAGCATTGCTTTTCTGTTCCTGCTGGCAGGTTCGGCATTGGTCGCGCTGACCGCCCTCCTGTTTGCCTGGATGGCAGATTTCGCGTTAGAAATGAATGCGGAGCTGGTGCAAAAATATCCTTGGTTTGCCTGGGTCGCCCTACCCTTCGGGCTGCCGCTCATCGTCTGGATCACCCGCCGTTTCGCCCCCTACACCTCCGGCAGCGGCATCCCGCAAGTGCTCGCCAGCCTCGCCCTGCCCTACGGCGCCAACAAAACCCGCCTGATCCGCCTCCGCGAAACCCTCCTCAAAATCCCGCTGACCTTCCTCGCCATGTTTGCAGGCGCGTCCGTCGGGCGTGAAGGACCGTCCGTCCAAGTCGGCGCGGCAGTCATGAGCGCGTGGGGCGCATGGTGCAAAAAACACGGCTTCGCCTTTCGCGGCATGCAGGAAAACGACCTCATCGCCGCAGGCGCGGCAGGCGGGCTTGCCGCCGCGTTCAACGCCCCGCTGGCAGGCGTGATTTTCGCCATCGAAGAACTCGGGCGCGAAGTCATGCTGCGTTGGGAGCGGCAAATCCTGCTCGGCGTCCTCGCCGCCGGTTTCATCCAAGTCGCCATCCAAGGCAACAATCCCTATTTTTCAGGCTTCAGCGGCGGCGCGCTCGACAATATGCTCGGCTGGGTATTGGGCTGCGGACTCGCGTGCGGCATCGCAGGCGGACTGTTCGGACGCACCCTGTATCTCGGCGCCACCGCATTCACCCCCGCCAAATGGCGCGAACACATCCGCCGCCATCCCCTGATTACCGCCGCCCTCATCGGCATCCTGCTCGCCGCCATCGGCACACTTTACCAAGGCAAAACCTACGGCACAGGTTACCACGAAGCCGCCCAAGCCCTGCGCGGCATCCACGAAGCCCCCGCCGGACTCGCCGTCGCCAAATGGTTCTCCACCGTCCTGACCTACTGGACAGGTACGCCCGGCGGCATCTTCACCCCCTCCCTGACCATAGGCGCAGTCTTGGGCGAACACATCGCCATCCTCACCGGACTCGCCCAAGGCACCCACGTCCTCGTCCTCATCTGCATGGCAGCCTTCCTCGCCGGTGCCACCCAATCGCCACTCACCTCCGCCGTCGTCGTGATGGAAATGACCGGCGGACAAAACCTCCTCTTTTGGCTGCTCATCGCCTGCATCTTCGCCTCACAAGTCTCCCGCCAATTCTCCCCCCGCCCCTTCTACCACGCCGCAGGCACACGCTTCAAACGACAGGTGGAACAAAGCGGACAGAAGTGAAGCCTGATATTGCCGATGTGGGAAGGTGTAGGAAAGGTCGTCTGAAATGTTTAGCGATTCGTGGGCGAAGCCCACGCTACAAAGTTTGTTGGCAACACAAGTGCCGTAGCGTGGACTCTGTCCACGAAAATGATTGACACAAAAAGGTCGTCTGAAAACCCGATGTAGGTTTCAGACGACCTTTCATATTTGAACTTTCTATCGGTTTTGGCTGACTCGGTATCCGTAGCGTGGGTTCTACCCACGAAGATAATTGACGGACAGATGTTTGAAATTTTGAGTGGCTCGCGGACAAAGCCCTCACTACGGTGTCTGCCGACAACACAAGCACCGTCGCGTGGAATCCGTCCACAAAAATGATTAAAAAAGGTCATCTGAAAACTCAAACCCCAGGTTTTCAGACGACCTTTCACATTTTTTCACCCATGCCCGGGAGGCTCCGGCGCACCTGCGGGCTGTTTGTAGCGGTTGTACATAAACAGATATTGCGTCGGGAACCGGCGTATCCAATATTCCGTATTTTCATTGATTACCCGCGCATCGTGTTCTTTATTGCCGTTCAGTTCGCCGCGTAAGGGTTCGATATGTAGGACAAACCCGCGTCCTTGCGGCAGGCGTTCTCCGCAGAAAAACAATGCCTTGACCCCTTTTACCTGTGCGAGCTTGCCTGCCAGCGTCATGGTAAAAGCCGGTTTACCGAAGAACTCCGCCCACATACCGTCTCCACCTTCTTCGGGCGCGGGGACATGGTCGGGCAAAATGATGGTGGCTTCGCCCGCACGCAAGGCTTTGATGACCTGCTTAACGCCTTGAATACTGGTCGGTGCGGTTTTACCTTTACCGCGTACGCGCCCCGCCTGCATGACTTCATCCATCGCTTTGAGCTTCGGCGGTTTGTACATCGCCGTAAGTGGAAACGGAAGCCGTTGGCTGATATATCGTCCGGCAAGGTCGTAGCTGCCGATGTGCGGGGTAATAAACAACAATCCTTCGCCCGCATCCAACGCAGCCTGTACATGTTCCCATCCGCGTACTTCTACAAACAATTTTTCTATGCTTTCAGGTCGTCTGAAAAAAGCCACGGGCAATTCCAACCCGCCTTTGACCGTTTCGCGGAACACAGCCTTGACCGCCGCTTCATCGGGCTGCAAACCGGCTGTCCGCATATTGTCAAATACGCGTTCGCGATCCTCACGGCGCAGATAATAAACCGCGCAGCCCAACACGCCCGCCAATGCGTGCAGCAGGCGCAGCGGCATGGCGGCGAAGAGTTTGAAGAAAAAGGTAATCAGAATATACATAAAGGTATACCAAAGAAAGGTGGTCGGATTGTATAGCCGAATACGCAGGCAGTCGATACCTCGTTGACTGCCTGCACGCCGTTGCCATCAAGATGCACCTTCAAATCAAATAACAAAATTGATAGTAACTGTTGTAAAATTTTTACAGACTAAAAACGTACCGATAAGACTTTCCCTAAAACTTCGTTAATATTCCAAAACAGCTAACCACTATCAATACAAATACCGAAGAACAGTTTTATTTTTATATTTAATTGTTTTATAAATATTTTTTATAAAACCCTAATTCTATACTTCTGCTGTTTTTATTTTCATATAGATTAAGCCTGTTTTTCATTTCTAAAAAATCGTCCCTTTTACCCATTTTAAAATACTTCGGGATTTGCCCAAACAACAATTATTTACGGCAAATTTAAACGCATATGCTCTCTTTTGCACCTGAATGCGGTACACTTACAAACATAAGCATTTGAAATTTCTTAGAAATATAAAAAGAATCACAATCATCTTCTTTTTGTAATACTCCTCAAATCAAGCTAACGAATAGAAAGGCATACATCATGGAAACCAAACGTCTCTCTTCCCTTCTCAAACTCATCGCCAACCCCGAACGCATGACCATTTTGTTCATGCTGATGGACAGCGAACGCAGCATTGCCGAATTATCCGAAGCGCTCGGACAGCCTGCGACCGCCGTTTCCAACCACCTCGCACGCCTGCGCTCCGAAGGTCTGATCGATTTCACCCGCTACCACCGCATCATCGAATACAGGCTGGTATCCGAAGAAGCCGCCGCCATCCTCGATACGCTGCGCCATTTGGAAAACCGTAAAGCCGCCTAAAGGCTGTTGAGCCTTGTTTTCTCAAACGGATTTTTGTTTCAAAACCGGCAGCCGCCGAAATCCCCTAATGTTACAATAGCGTCCCGTTTACCCAACAAAAGCGGTTTTCATGAACCGCTTTTGTTTTGTCCTTATTTTGCCCGAAAAGCCCGAAACGCTTTTCAGACGACCCTCACACACGGAATCCGCATGAAAATCACCACTTGGAACGTCAATTCCCTCAACGTGCGCCTGCCGCAGGTGCAAAACTGGCTTGCCGACCATCAGCCTGATGTCCTTGTTTTGCAAGAGCTTAAGCTAGACCAAGACAAATTTCCCGCTGCCGCCCTGCAAATGATGGGCTGGCACAGCGTTTGGAGCGGACAAAAAACCTACAACGGCGTCGCCATCATCAGCCGCAGCGAACCGCAAGACGTACACGTCGGCCTGCCTACCCTGCCCGACGACCCGCAACGCCGCATCATCGCCGCAACCGTCAACGGCGTGCGCGTCATCAATGTCTATTGCGTCAACGGCGAAGCCCTCGACAGCCCGAAATTCCAATATAAAGAACAATGGTTTGCCGCATTGACTGAATTTGTCCGCGACGAAATGACGCGCCACGAAAAACTGGTCTTGCTCGGCGACTTCAATATCGCGCCAGCCGATGCCGACTGCTACGACCCCGAAAAATGGCATGAAAAAATCCACTGCTCATCCATCGAGAGACAGTGGTTCAAAAATCTGTTGGATCTGGGCTTGACCGACAGCCTGCGCCAAATCCACCCCGAAGGCGCGTTTTACACTTGGTTTGACTATCGCGGCGCAATGTTTCAACGCAAACTCGGACTGCGCATCGACCACCAGCTCATCAGCCCCGCCCTGTCTGCCGTGTTGAAAGACGTTTATGTCGATTTGGACGCGCGCGCGCAAGAACGCCCGAGCGACCATGCGCCGGTTGTGGCTGAATTTGATTTGTAAGGCGCAATCTTTAAAAAAGTCGTCTGAAAACCAAAAATTGGGTTTTCAGACGACCTTTTTAAATTCCTGGCTGTATTGGTGTGTACGGGTTTGACGTTTAGTTTTTTATTATTCAAACCACCAAAACTCTTATTCAATATGCCGCCTGACACCCAAAGTCAGCCTGTCTAAACAGGCCAAATCCTGCCGGGTTTCAATCTCTGTAAAACCATTTTCCGACAAAATCTGCCGTACTGCCCCACCTTGGTTATATCCATGTTCCAACAGCAACCATCCGCCCTCTTTCAAAAATTCAGGCGCACGCTGTGCCAGCTCCCGAATACAGGTCAAGCCGTCGGCAAAATCGGTCAATGCCGTTTGAGGCTCAAAACGCAAATCTCCTTGATTCAAATGGCTGTCATCTGCCTCAATATAAGGAGGGTTGGAAACAATAACATCAAAACGATATTTGTCTTCAGACGACGTTTTATCTGTATCGAACCATGATCCTGATGCAAACTCAACTGCTGCACCCAAATTTTCTGCGTTTCGACGGGCAACAACCAAAGCCTGCCTGCTAATATCAGACGCGCGTACTTCTGCGTCCTTCCGTTCCAATGCCACCGTAACAGCAACCGCCCCGCTACCGGTACCCAAATCCCAAACCCGTCCGTTTTTTGGGAGATGTTCGATAACCGCTTCAACCAAATGCTCGGTTTCCGGACGGGGAATCAAAACATCAGGGCAGACTTCAAACCAACGACCATAAAACTCTCGGCCACCCATGATATAAGCCATTGGCTCACCGTTCAGACGACGCTCCGCCAAACTATCCAGCCAAGCGAAAATATCTGCCGGAATCGCTTCTGCTCCCTGCGTTATTAATTGAACACGGCTGTAACCTCCCGCCTTTTGCAAAAGCATACGTGCCTCTATGCGCGGTAGCGGAGACTGCAGTATCCAGTCATCTAATGTCATCACTCTTCTTTCATTCATTTCCATCTCATTATCCATCAGCTCTGCCTGCTAAAACATAAAATACTTCCAAGATTTCCTTGGATTTGCCGACATTTAATTTTCCAAGTAGATTTTTTTGCGCATCAAGCAACAGGATCAAGACGGGAAACATAACAATACTGGAGGCTTTGTGAGGATTTCCCTATAGAAAATGTCGTTTGATGAAAAAACACAAAAACTATTTAAGGTCGTATCCCTTAATACCGCTTTAAAACTACTACACATTTATCCTATACCCTGAGACCTTTGCAAAATTCCTTTTCCCCCAACAGCCGAAACCCAAACACAGGTTTTCGTCTATTTCCGCTCCTAATTGCTCCTGATTTTACCCAAATACCCCCTTAATCCTCCCCGAATACCCGATAATCAGGCATCCGGGCCGCCTTTTAGGCGGCAACAGGCACACTTAGCCTGTTAGCCGCTTTCAACAGGTTTAAACACATCGCCTTCAGATGGCTTTGCGCACTCACTTTGAGCAGACCAAAATAGGCTGCCCGGGCGTAGCGGAATTTACGGTGCAGCGTACCAAAGCTTTGCTCGACCACATAACGGGTCTTCGACAAATATCGGTTGCGTTTGGTTTGCGCTTCCGTCAGCGGACGGTTGCGGTGGGCTTTGCGCATAATGCCGTCCAGCAACCGATGTTCTTTCAGATGTTGTCGGTTTTCCGCACTGTCGTAGCCTTTGTCGGCATAGACGGTCGTACCTTCGGCAATACCCTCCAACAAAGGCAACAGGTGGTTGCACTCATGGGTATTGGCGGGGGTGATGTGCAGTTTCTCGATATAGCCTTCCTCATCGGTACGGGTATGTTGTTTGTAACCGAGTTTGTAGAGGCCGTTTTTCTTTGTCCAGCGGGCATCTTTGTCTTTACTCGGTGTGGTTTGGCCGCTGACTTGTTCTTCTTCATCGACTTCTATGGCCTGACGCTGTTTGCTGCCGGCGGTCTGAATAATGGTGGCATCAATGACGGCGGCGGATGCCTTCTCTACTTTTAGGTTTTTTTCGGTCAGTTGGCAGTTAATCAGTTTGAGCAATTCGGACAGGGTGTCGTCTTGCGCCAGCCAGTTACGGTAGCGGCATAAGGTGCTGTAATCGGGGATGCTCAGTTCGTCAAAACGGCAAAACAGGTTGAAATCAATGCGGGTGATGAGGCTGTGTTCGAGTTCGGGATCGGAGAGGCTGTGCCATTGTCCGAGCAGGACGGCTTTGAACATGGACAACAAGGGATAGGCGGGACGGCCGCGGTGGTCTCTAAGGTAACGGGTTCTTTGACGATTCAGGTATTGTTCGATCGGTTGCCAATCAATCACCTGATCCAACTTCAATAATGGGAAGCGGTCGATGTGTTTGGCGATCATGGCTTGTGCGGTTTGCCGGAAGAAGGTGCTCATGGAAAATCCCCTAAATGTCTTGGTGTGAATTTAGGGGATTTTGGGGAATTTTGCAAAGGTCTCACCCTATATATTTTCTTGTATTTAATAAATGAACACATCTAATAAAAAGCAACCAGGTAAGAACAGTACAAGCATCATAATTAAACGCTAAACGTTCTTAAACCACCATTTTCCTTAAGTAAGCAAGGATTAGGCTGTGTATTCCTGATTGGAAAGTTTTCTATAAATAAGGATGCGTCGTATTTAAAACATCATAAAAGCTGAGAGGTCGTCTGAAATATTTCAGACGACCTCTCAGTGAATACGGCAAAAGCCTGAAATAATCAGGCTTTTATATTTGGCTCCCCGACCTGGGCTCGAACCAGGGACCTGCGGATTAACAGTCCGTCGCTCTACCGACTGAGCTATCGGGGAAAGATTCCGGATTATAGAGAAAGAAGTAACTTACGTCAACACTATTTTAAAAATACAATGGTGTAAGTTCCCAAAATACAGATAAATACCGGAATTTATAGAATTTCAGCAATATGCTTCGCAGCACGCTTGGCATCCAACAAAATCAAGCCCAGCTTACCGCTCTCTCTTGCCATCAAAGCCAAAACAGCGTTTTCTCCTGCCTGACTCAGCAAAATATAACCGGTCTTCCCTTTCACCATAACCTGATCAAGCTCACCGCAAGCCAACTCATGAACGGAACGGTTACCCAATGCCAGCAATGTTGCTGACATTGCACCAACACGGTCTGCATTTAAATGCGACGGCAACATGGTTGCAATAGGCAAACCGTCAGTAGAAATAACGGCTGAAGCAGTAATATCAGGAGAGGTATTATTCAAATCGCTCAATACAGAAATCAATAATTGTTGCATACATATTCCATTCTAAAATAATAATCGGTATCTAGTGTGTTAACGGCTTCCATAGCGGTGGTATAAAACTTTGACCAAGGTTACAAATGCCTCCTTGTTCAAATCAGGCATACCGCCGATAACCAAAATTAACTTGGTATTACCGATATATAAAGGGAAGAAAGTCAACTCACTTTGTCCTGAAGGATCGCAAATACCCCATGCATTATTATTAATATGCAGATTATTACGGATTAATAGGCGATGGCTGCTGTCCATCTTTGTCACTTCACTGGCCAAAAGCCCCAACTCTTCGGCAGCCTCGTGATGAAAATTCGCATTTGCAAAATACAATCCGTTCTCGTCTGCCAATAATGCCTTACCTGAGCTTGAAAGTTGCTCCAATACAGAAGGCAATTGCTCATCAGTAAGATGCATATCCTCATTACTGGCATTTTCATCACCATACAAAAACTCAAGGCGTTGTAGGCGGTACAGTAAATTCAAAGCGGTATTGATATCACTGGTATCTGCCCATGCCAAAATTTTCTCACTGCTGATAACCTCTGTCGGGCTTGCTTTCAGCAAACTATATAACAAAGTGCGGCTGGCACTGGGAGTATCACTCGTCACCGCATAATATGCCCCTGCCGGTGTAACTTTAGGATATAAATTTGATTGTAAAGAAAGAGTCGATTCCATTTATTTTATACCTCTAAACCCGGGTCGATTGAGAACAACATTGCACTTACCAATTGTTTTACATCATCTTCTCTTCGAGCATCAATCTCAAATACCGGCACATTAAAATTGTTTTGAGCCAAGTATTTCTGATAAACGTCAACGCTTGGCAGTGATCGAATATCCATCTTGGTGACACCGACAACCAGCGGGGCTTTTTTCAATAATTCACGGAAAGCCTCTAAGAAAAATTGCAGGTCTTTTAGTGGGTTAGTACGGGTATTATCCAAAAGTAGAACCAAACCCATACTACCTTGACTTAAAATCTCCCACATAAAATTAAAGCGTTCCTGCCCCGGTGTACCATAAAGGTGGACCTTCACCTCTTCATCCAAATGAATAACTCCATAATCCATTGCTACAGTAGTATAACCTTTTCGCACCAATGTCATATCGGAAGCTGATGCGTCCGTTTGCACAGGAGGTTCATCCGACAAAGCTGAAATAGCTGTTGTTTTACCCACTCCGACCGGACCGGTAAAGATAATCTTATTTTCCTTCATTACATGTCCTTCTTATCGTTTTCCCAATAACTTACGCATCAATCGTTGCAGCAGTCCGCGTGGCTGTTCTTGCGACGGTCCTGCAATCTTCTCAGCATCTTTTACCATCTGACTATCAGGCACATTGCTATTTACATCAACTTGTTCGGAAACATTAGTCTGATTGTGTGCGTATTCAGTGTCCGTTGCCAAGAAACCGGTTACGGAGGTAGCTGCAAGATAATTCAATATATCAGGCATCTCCAACGGCATAACCTTATAGAGGATATTCAGATTAACCGATGTTTTAGTTAGAAAGGCAGATAACCTCATAGATTCAGGGACTGGAGCCAGCCTGGTCAGATTGGGCCAGCGTTTCAATGTAAAAATAGTTTGAGGGGTCATCGGATAAATCAGACGACCTTGTGCAGTCCAAATCGCCATCTGCCACAGACAAGACATAATGGTAACTTTGGCTTTCTCCTTCCATTGAGGATTATCAGGTACTACTTTGCATACCACAGAAAGATTATCATCTTTACAAAGCCCCTCCAAATCATGCGCATTAACAGTCAACAAAACACGCTGAATACTTGGGAAAACTATCAATACCGGCTTACCCTCATGTAAAACGGCAATATCCTGATGGCCTTGACTAGCGAACTTCAATGCTCCCAACAATCCTTTATTCGGATTAAACCGTTTGATTGTTGCTTTTCGCCCTTCTGTACTACCATTACCCTGAGTATTTTGTTTTGCTGCCTCACTATCAGCAGGATTAAAAACATTGCCACCTTGAGCCAAACTTCTCAATACAGGAAACAAGGTATCAAATTTGACCGGTTTAGGGAGATATGGCGTTTCCACGGAAGGTTCTTGTGAGCAAAACATCGCAACTGGAATATCGGAATATTCGGTTTTTAACGTTTTCCAAGTCTCAATACCGTCAGCCGTATCTGTATCTACCAGAACCAAATCCGGCTTTTCAGCAGAATCCGTACCGATAATTTGATAATTCGTCGTATTGTGCATTTTGAAAGCCATACGGAATACAGCTTCCTGCTGCTCATTCATATCACGAAGCATAACCCGTATGGTTTTAATTTTAGGTAACAGATTGTCCATAGATGGTACTCTCTAAATGTTATTTTATTTTTTTGAATATTGATTTACACGTTGAAGCAAACGGCTCATAGCCAAAATAACCTCTTCCGGCAAACTGACAACGCGTTCACGCAAGATGCGTAAGAAATGTTCCAAACGTGCCCAGTCTTCAACTCTTTCGTAAAGATCAAACAACATGATATATAGCTGAGACTCTTGCGGATATTGCAGTACAGCCTGCTCCAAAGTATCAACAGCCAAATCTAACTGACCATACATCAATAGCGACTCGACTTCTTTTAGAGCCTCATCAGCAGGTGAAGAATTCATGCTGATAACGGACGAGTCTTTTTGTACCAAATCTCGGTATTTTGCCTTCATTTGCAAAGAAGTAGGTTGCAAATAACCTCTGGCCAAACCGATTTCTTTTACGCGGTTCTCATTTGGTCCCTTTTCCAAATCATCAAAAACTTCATGATAGCCTAGACTATATCCCCAGCCGAGCATACGTTCTTTCACTTGGCGGCCATATTGGCCGAGTGAGTGATAAAGCTTCCACAAATGTTGCGCAAACTGACCAATTTCTTCATTTTGGTAGTCCAACTTCAAAGCATCAATAATTAAGCTGGCAGGTTTAGAAGAGGTTTGAATAGCACGGTTGTATTGTTGTACGGCCGTTTTATAATCAACCTTATCCTTCAAAATTTTCGCACCATGCTCAGGCTTAACAAACCCAATAACTGCACCCATTTCCTCAGGGGTGATGTCATTAAATTCTTTTTTTCCCAACACGATTAAAGAACGTTTTGAAGCTTGAGAAGTTGGAGAAGTGTGCTGCACATCATCTGAAGAAGTTGAATCCGATTCTGAAGAATCTTCAATTCCTGAAGGTTCACCAATTCTGCGCTCAATTTCCTGCAAGCTCCATCCCAAACGTTCCTCCGCCAAAACCCGCAGGCGCAAGTGCGTCGGCTCAGTCATTAAACCGATCTTAACGTATTCAGCCAAGCTCTCTTCAGGCAAAACCAATCCGTGTTTTTCCAAAGCATCAGCCAACATATCGATATTACCGACACGGAGACTCAGCCCGATTAATTCATGAACCAGCTTTTCGGGAGCTCCATCACCTAATCCGTTCAGATACCCGGCTAAAGACTCCGCAGCCTTGCTTTCATAACCGAACTGTTTGTACACCTGATATTCAGTCAGAGGATCAACTTCCTGGGCAGATACTGATGCTGTTGAGCCAGAGGTCTCTCCACCACCCCATTCCCAATCTTGCTGTTCAGTATTAGAAACGGATTGATTGACCTGATCCATCCAATCAGGAGTGAGAGCATCCTCATCTTTTTGATTTGATTTGTTATGATGTATTGATGATTTGGCAACCTTAGTTGTTTTTTTATGTGTCGTTCCGCTTTGTTTGAAGCGGATAAACAGCAATACAACCAACAAAAGCGCCAACAATACGATTAAAAGTGAATAATCCAAGAACACCTCCCGTTACTGTGGAGCAGCAAACAAACTATATTTTATATTCATATCCAGCAACCATCAAAATTGCCGAATCATCTTATTTTCTGAGTGAATTATGATAACATGATTCAACCGATAATTACATAAAAAACCATTTTGCAAATACCTATATACTATTTTCCAAATCGAAGACACCTATAGATTCGACATGCGAAGTCTGTGCAAACATATTCATTACCCCTGCCAATTTCAGCTTATAGCCCTTATTTACCAGCACTTCCGCATCTCTGGCAAAGGTTGCCGGATTGCAAGAAACATATACTATCCTTACCGGCAAATACGGAGCATGTAGTGATTTGACAACAGCATAGGCACCGCCTCTCGGGGGATCAAGCAACATCTTGTCGAATTGACCCCATGACGCTACCACAACCTCATCTGTTTCAAACAAATCCGCTTCAAAGAAGGATACCCTATCGGAACAACCGTTAGCCGAAGCATTGTTTCGTGCTCGCTTAACCAACGAACCTTCACCTTCGATTCCAACCACTTCAGCCCCACTTTTTGCCATAGGAATACTGAAGTTTCCAAGCCCGCAAAACAAATCTGCAATACGCTCGTTTTTCTGAATATCTAGAAGTTTCAAAGCCCTGCCAACCATCACTCCATTTAAGCCTGCATTAATCTGGGTAAAATCCCCAGGTTTGTACGGCATTTCAACCTCAAACTCAGGTAAAGCATATCCCAAAGGCTGACAATCTTTCGGATAGAATGGCTGGGCCCCCTGTCTTCGAGCTTGCAGCCAAATCTGCCACTGTTTTTTCTCATGACCGAATATCGTATCAAACCATTTTTCAAGTTGTCTCAATTTTTGACTAGGCGGTTTTTTTCCGGAACAAATGTTCAAAACCGTTAGTTTTTCGCTATTAAAAAACTCGATGAATAGCAAATCCAAATCTATCAAACTTTGCAACATTTGCTTTATTTTTGGCAACTTCTCAGAAATATGAGCCGGCAACACCATACATGAATCGACATCAATCACTTCATGACTCTTTTTTGCCTTAAAACCGATTTTCAGACGACCACCTGCATCCTTTGAAATACTCAGTCTGGCACGCTCCCGATAATGCCATGGTGTTCCATATATAGCTGGGAGAATCTGCTTGGGTCGGATTTTGCCGATGCGTTCCAACTGCTCTTCCATAATGCGTTGTTTAAATGCAATTTGGGCTGTCGAATCAATGTGCTGTATTAAACAACCACCGCATGTATCAAAATACCTACACTTCGGCTCAACTCGATTTTCCGAATATCGGATGATGTCAATGACCCGTGCTTCATCAAATTGTTTTTTCGAACGGATGATTTCAAACCGCACCCGCTCTCCCGGCATCGCTCCCTCAATAAACAATGCCTTACCATTAACGCGCGCGACACCTCTTCCTTCATAATCCAAAGAAAAAATATCCGCCTCGCCCTCATATTGCCTGTTATCTGTCCGCATCTTCATCAAGAAAATCCATTTTGCCCGACAGGGCACATTTTGTTTGCAAAAACGCATATTCTCGCACAAAACCAAAAAGATTCAGGTATGATTGCCCGAAATATTTCCTCCCCCCCTTTTTAAATTTTAAAACATGAAAAAAATTCTCTTCAGTACAAGCCTTGCAGCTTTGACCGCCTACGCAACTGCCAACACACCCGTTCCTGATGTTTCCCCCGTCTCACAAGGTCAACATGTTGTCATCAACATTCCGCAACAGCGTCTGTTCCTCTATACCGACGGACAATTAACAAAAATTTATCCCGTTGCTGTCGGCAAAGCCATGACCCAAACCAACCTTGGGGAACACAAAATCGGAGCCAAAGCTTTTAATCCTACTTGGCACATTCCGAAATCTATTCAAAAAGAACGCGGAGACGGCGTCAAATCCGTACCGCCCGGCCCCAATAATCCTCTGGGTCCTGTCTTTGTCCGCTTGGGCGATCCGAAATTCAGTTTGGGCATTCACGGCACGAACGCGCCTGCCAGCGTACCGGGCGTCCGCAGCCACGGTTGTGTGCGCATGAAGTCTCCGGATGCGCTTGAATTTGCAAAAACCATCGCAACCGGCGCCCCTGCTTCCGTCATTTACCAACTTGCCAGCCTCAACGAAGATGCCAATAAAAATCTTTGGCTGGCTGCGTATCGCGATCCTTACAATAAAAAGAACCTCGATACCGATGCTCTGAAAAAAAGTATTGCCGCCTGGGCTAAGGCGCACGGCAAAACGATTAATGCCGCCCGTATCGATGCAATTTTGAAGGCGCGTACCGGAGCGGCAAACTGTTTGACCTGCGCTAAAGGCGTCAAATTGAAAACTCCGCTGAAATCCTTGGCATGGATGAGCGGCTCAAGTGCCTTCAGCAAACCGAAAGTCATGCCGAAACCCGCCCCTGTGAAAGATGAAGTATTACCCGCCGGTTCTGAAATCGAAATAGATGCCGAAGATACTCCGACTCCGAAAGCAGCTTCGGAATACTCACCGAGAAAACCCCAAGCTGCCGAATACACCCCTCCACCGGCAGCTTCTACACCTTCCTATCCAAAATATGATCTGCCGGCAGACGGAGATCCTACTTCATTGCTGTTTTAAGTAGAGATTGCCCTATAACTGTTTAAAATAGAATAGGTTGCGCACCATTTATTCTGTATGAACAGGAATAACCGTTAGGTAATTTGCCTTTATAAGGTCGTCTGAAAACTTGTCTTCCATGTTTTCAGACGACTTTTCTTTTATATATGTCAGTACCGTTTCGTATTACTCATAGCGGCTGTTTCCACTATACATCACCGTTCCTCTATAATGGACAACAGTATTCGAACGAAGTCGATACCGGCAAATCTGCCTACATCTAAAAATTACTCTTGGAGAAATCTATGAATTCGAAAATCAAAGTCGGCATCGTCGGTGCAACAGGCTACACCGGCGTAGAGCTTTTACGGCTTCTCAGCAGTCATCCGAATATCGAAATTACAACGGTAACCAGCCGCAGCGAGTCAGGTAAAGCAGTTTCTGATTACTTTCCCAGTCTGAGGGGAGTCTACGATCTGACCTTTCAATCCCCCGAACACGCCGGTTTAGAAAAATGCGATATTGTCTTTTTCGCCACCCCAAATGGAATCGCCATGAACGATGCTCCCCGTCTTTTGGAAAAAGGTATCCGCATCGTCGACTTATCCGCTGACTTTCGTATACAGGATATTTCCACATGGGAACATTGGTACAAAATGAAGCACGCCAACCCCGATATTGTTCCTCAAGCGGTGTACGGATTAAGTGAGTTAAACCGCGATACCATCGCATCTGCACAAATCGTTGCCAACCCCGGTTGTTATCCGACCTGCGTTTCACTGCCTTTACTCCCCCTGCTGAAAGAAGGTCGTCTGAAACCACATATGCCGCTGATTGCGGACTGTAAATCAGGCGTATCCGGCGCAGGTCGGAAAGCCAATACCGGCTCGCTGCTTTGCGAGGCAGGGGATAATTTTAAAGCCTACGGCATTACGGGACACCGACACCAGCCCGAAATTCGGCAAACCATCGCCACATTGCAACCAGGAATTGCCGAACATTTCATTTTCGTTCCCCATCTGACACCCATGATCCGGGGTATGCACGCCACTTTATACCTGCATCTTGAGGACGGTTGCAATCCGGAAGCTGTTTTACGTGAATTTTATCGGGAGGCGGATTCGCATTTGAAGTGCAACTTTCCATAACAGAAAAAGGCCAGTATGCGGTAGCATACGGCCTTTCCTGCAAGAAAGATTGCCATGAGCTACACACAACTGACCCAAGACGAACGATACCATATCCAATACCTGTCCCGCCACTGCACCATCGCCGAAATCGCCAAACAGCTCAACCGCCACAAAAGCACCATCAGCCGAGAAATCAAGCGGCACTGCATCCAAGGACAGCAATACAGCGCCGAAAAAGCACAGAAGCAAAGCCGGCTGACCAAACAGCACCGGCGAAAACCCTATAAGCTCGATTCGCAGCTGGTTCAACACATCGACACCCTTATCCGCCGCAAACTCAGTCCCGAACAAGTATGTGCCTACCTGCATAAACACCACGGGATCACACTCCATCACAGCACCATTTACCGCTACCTTCGCCAAGACAAAAGCAACGGCGGCACTTTGTGGCAACACCTCAGAATATGCAGCAAACCCTACCGCAAACGCTACGGCAGCACATGGACCAGAGGCAAAGTGCCCGACCGCGTCGGCATAGAGAACCGACCTGCTATCGTCGACCAGAAAACCCGCATCGGCGATTGGGAGGCCGACACCATCGTCGGCAAAAATCAGAAAAGCGCGTTATTGACCTTGGTCGAACGCACTACCCGCTACACCATCATCTGCAAATTAAAGAACTTAAAAGCCGAAGACACTGCCCGGGCGGCCATTAGGGTATTAAAGGCATATAAAGCCAGAGTCCACACCATCACCATGGATAACGGCAAAGAGTTCTACCAACACACCAAAATAGCCAAAGCCTTGAAGGCGAAAACCTATTTTTGCCGCCCTTACCATTCTTGGGAGAAAGGGCTGAATGAGAACACCAATGGACTCATCCGGCAATATTTCCCCAAACAAACCGATTTCCGAAACATCAGCGATCGGGAGATACGCAGGGTTCAAGATGAGTTGAACCACCGGCCGAGAAAAACACTTGGCTACGAAACGCCAAGTGTTTTATTCTTAAATCTGTTCCAACCACTGGTACCCTAGTGTTGCACTTGAAATCCGAATCCAAGGGACAGTCCTTTTGTGGACATCATGCCGGCCGGTTCAACACCAGAAACACGCAGCGTGCGCGGTGCAAACCTTTGCCGTATCAGCATCCAAAAATCTTCCTCTGACAATGTATGGATCGCTCTGTCCGTCATCGACAACTTAGTTAAAGGGGCAGCAGGACAAGCTGTTCAGAATATGAATATCATGTTCGGCTTTGATGAAAAACTCGGTTTGATACAAACTCCACTCCTACCTTAATCATATGAAAAGGTCGTCTGAAAACTTTTCAGACGACCTTCTCTATTTTGACTCATGCGACAATGAATATGCACAGAACATTTACTGGAATACGCATTACAAATACGGCTGCAAAGTCCGCTTTAAAATATCAATATCGCTAACTTCAGTAATATTGGCTTCCCCCAAACGGTTCAGCCCGATAAAACGCATCACGCCGCTACTGACCTTTTTGTCATGGCTCATATGGCTGATCCATTTTTCAAACGGGAATTTAGGCGGCAATGACGACAATCCTGCGGCCTCCATTAAAACAGCGATTCGACGTGTGTCCGCATCGGAAATTTTACCCAATTCTTCGGATAATCTACCTGCCAGCACGCAACCCGCTGCCACTGCCTCACCATGCAACCATACTCCGTAACCCATTTCCGCCTCGATGGCGTGTCCGAAAGTATGGCCAAGATTAAGCCACGCGCGGATACCTTGTTCGGTTTCGTCTTTGGCAACAATATCGGCTTTCATTTTGCAGCAGTGATATACCGCCTGCGTCAATTTCTCTTGGTTTTGTACCATCAAATCCTCAATGTTTTGTTCCAACCACTCAAAGAAATCAACATCGCCAAGTGCACCATATTTAATAACTTCCGCCATACCTGCCGATAATTCTCGGCGCGGCAAGGTCTTCAATGTTTCCAAATCAGCTAAGACCGCCTGCGGTTGGTAAAACGCACCAATCATATTTTTTCCAAGCGGATGGTTGATACCCGTCTTCCCACCAACGGATGAATCCACCTGACTCAACAAAGTTGTCGGAATTTGGATAAACGGCGCACCTCGTTGGTACGTTGCAGCGGCAAAGCCGACCATATCGCCGATTACCCCGCCACCCAATGCAATTAGTGTAGTTTTCCGTTCGGCTCTGTTTTCCATCAATCCGTCAAAAATAAGGTTCAATGTCTGCCAGTTTTTATATTTTTCGCCATCCGGCAAGATAATGCTGAAATGCCTGATACCGATTCTGTCCAAACTCATTTGAAGATTTTTCAGATATAAAGGCGCAACAGTCTCGTTGGTTATTATTGCGGCTGTTTTATTCAAATAAGGCTTAAGTAAACTATCAGCCTGCCCGATAAGGTCATACCCGATAAAAATAGGATATTGGTGAGACGGAGTTTGAACAGTCAAAGTACGCATAGGAGAAGACTCCTTGTCAAAATAAATCATGTAGTAACAACGCAAAATAATATACGCTTACCGCTCTATTGAAAACTGACTAGCTAGATAAAGAACATTTTATCAAGCAAAACCAATAGGGGGGGGGGGCAAACATATAACTAAAGGTCGTCTGAAACCGTTTTTACATTTCAGACGACCTAATCAACAAAGGCAACACCTTCAATCATCATATTCAATGAATTTCTGCCCATCCAAACATTCAACCAATTTTCGAAGGGTTTTAGCACAGCTCTCCGACTCTATAACGATATGCGCGGTCTCACGATAAATCGGATCCCGAACCATATACAATTCGCGTAATTTTTTTAAAGGATCGTCCGTTTTTAAAAGCGGGCGGCTGCTATCATAACGTGTACGCTCCAACAGCACCTCAGGTAATGCATGCAAATAAACCACCGTACCATGCTCACGCAGGCAACATCGGTTTTCTTCACGCAAAACCGAACCCCCTCCCGTCGATAACACAATGCCGTTTAATGCCGACAGCTTTTTCAGCATCAAAGTCTCACGGTGTCGGAACCCTTCCTCTCCCTCCATCTCGAAAATAGTGGAAATAGAAACACCTGATGCTGAGCAAATTTCCAAATCACTATCATAAAACGGGCAATCATACATTTGAGCAAACTGCCTTCCCAGCGTTGTTTTTCCTGCCCCCATCAATCCGATAAGAATTAAATTACCATTGAGCTTTTCCATGAAGGTGTTCATCCGATACAAGATTTATGAATACTGCCAGGCATGCGTTGGCGCTTATTTATACTTAGTTTTCCGACAATACCGATTATATCGTGTTTAACCCTGCTTACCTAAGAGCGTGTTCATAGTCTTCGTAGCAGGACTCCCAAGAAAGCCAAAGCTACCATTTGCAGACTGGTACTCAACTTACGCTCGCAGTTTTTCCAAAGCCGCCTGTTCTTTTCCAACCAGGAAAAGCTGCGCTCTACTACCCATCGCTTCGGCAATACTGCAAAACGGTGCAATTCGTTTCGTTTGGCAATCTCTACCTCCGCACCAATCAACTCCTGTACCGACGAAGCAAATGCCTTACCCGTGTAACCACCGTCAGCAAGGATTTTTTGTATCGCACCAAGATTATCCCGCCCACGTTCCAATGCCACCAGGCAGCCTTTTCTATCCGTAACATCCGCCGTCGTTACCGCAAGGGCATGCGGCAAACCTTGCGTGTCAACCGCTATATGTCGCTTGATACCGCTAACCTTCTTGCCCGCATCGTAGCCTTTTTCCATGGCGGTATCCGTGTTCTTCACACTCTGCGCATCAATAATCAGGAAAGTAGTTGCTTCATGGCGCCCCTGCTTGCGGCGCTCCGCAACTACCTGATTTTTTTAATGCTTCCTCAAGGATGCTGATGCCACTCTCGCGTGGTTCGGTCCATCTCTGGAAGTAGGAATGCACGGTGCGCCATTTGGGGAAGTCGCCCGGCAAAGCGCGCCAGGAGCAGCCAGTGCGTTGCAGGTAGAGAATGGCACAAAAGACATCGTACAAGTCCACCTGGCGTGGCGCTGTGCGTTTACGGGCACTTTCCAGCAGGGGAAGGAGAGGCGCAAATTGCTCGCGACTGATATCGCTTGGGTAGGTTTTTCTGTTCATGCCGATAGTTTACAGCAGAGGCTGAGACAATGAACACGTTCTAAGACCATGGATGGTATTAAAGATTACGTGATGTTTTCAGACGACCTATTTATAGTAATAGCAGCTTTGCCCCACTCATTTGTCACAAACAATTTAGAATGAAAGTAGCCTCAGTGTATAAAAACCCAATCTCTCGCTCTGCAAGTCTAGATTGAACTCATCAGGGAATAGAAATACATCATCGAATATAGCTATCACCATTTATGGATATTTCACCATATTCCTTCCAAAATAAACAAAAAACCCTAAAACTCCCTATCTACTTCGTATCAATTAAAAAAGGCATATACCCTTCCGAGCATACGCCTTTTCCAATTTTAGTAGCGGAGATTGCTGCCTACACCATCCATAATTCGCGGAGTGATGAAAACCAGCAATTCGCGACGCTCTTCTTTTTTCGCACGGGACTTGAACAAATTACCCACCACTGGCAAATCGCCCAATAATGGTACTTTGTTAATCGTATCGCTATTATCTTCTTCGTAGATGCCACCAACGATCAACGTACCACCATCTTCCACCATTGCCTGAGTATTCAAGTTTTTAGTCTGAATACATTTCGTAATCAAAGAGTCCACTGTACAGTCTTGCGGTGTATCCTTGGTAATTTTTACAGTCATGATAACTTGACCATCAGGCGTTACATTCGGCGTTACCGTTAAGCCCAGCACGGCTTTTTTGAACGATACCGAGGTTGCACCACTGGAAGATGCCTCCTGATACGGAATTTCAGTACCAGACTCAATAGTAGCTTCTCTACGGTCTTGTGTCAGGACACGCGGATTAGAAATGGTCTTACTTTTACCGGTAGCTTCCGAAGCAGAAATTTCCAAACCTAATGCACCCGATGACAAAGCTCGCACCAAAGCAATATTATTAGTCGCCGCTGCCGCAGGCAGGCTAATATTCGGTTGCAAAGACCATGTACGGTAATTTGCATCACCTCGCAAAACAGCCGAATTAGTATTATGGTTATCTTGCGCATTACTCCAAGAGTTACCCCAAGCGTTGCGTCCTTTGGAACCTGCGACACCGAATTTCACGCCCAAATCACGCGAAAAACCGTCTTTTGCTTCAACGATACGGGCTTCAACCATAACTTGACGAGTCGGTACATCCAATTCCTCAATCAACTTACGGAATTTTTCTACAACATTTCGATTATCCGTAATAATCAAAGTATTCGTTGCAGGATCAATCAGCGCACTGCCACGGCCGCTCAACAAGGTATTTCTACCATTGGAGTTTCCACTATTGTTGTCGTCCAAACGCAAAATTTTCCGGAACTCTTCTACATTCTTATACTTCAATTGGAAAGTTTGGGAATATAAAGGCCCCAGTTCGGCAATCTCTTTCTCCGCCTGCAAGAAAGCCTTATCTTTAGCTAACAATTCATCACGAGGTGCGATATTGATAATATTGCCTTGTCGGCGCATATCCAAATTACGCGCCTGCATAACCAAATCCAAAGCCTGATCCCAAGGCACATCTTTTAAAGAAAGTGTCATTTTGCCATTCACGGAATCACTGGCCACGATATTGACCCCTGACTCCTTCGCAAGGATTTGCAAAATGGTACGTACTTCAACATCTTGGAAGTCCAGGGAAATTTTACGGCCGCGGAAAGATTTGTTTGGATTTGCATTCAGCCCACTTGATTCCGTACTTGCGGACTTAGGCATTACTTCAAAAGCAAATTGACCATTTGCAGCTTTGGTATTGAAATCCCAATTGCCATTATTGCGAATAATGAGTTGAGCATCATTTCCAATACGTTTTAACGTAATATTTTTAACCGGTGTACTGAAATCGGCAACATCCAAACTGCGTTGCGCTTGTGTCGGCAACGGATAATTTTTCAGAGTAATAATAACCCGATCACGTTGTTGCTTCACTTCAGGTTTGCCTGTGAAATCAGGCGCATTCAATTCCACAATACCTGAGTTATGTGCACCTCTTCTGAAGTCAATATTAGCTGAATTTACCGTTTGTTTGACTGTTTCAGACGAGCTTACTTTCTGATGTGCATTTCCATTATTTGAAATAGCTGCAGAAGTTATGGTTCGATCAGATGATTCTGTAACAAATACCCATACTTCATTACCATGGACTTCAGTATTATATTGCGCTGCTTTATTCAATCCCAAAACAATACGAGATCGGTCATTATTCTGAGCCGCAGTAATTTGATTTAACAAAGGATCCGCATATTCCAATACAGGTTGAGCCAATTGAATATTTGTTTTAGCAAAATCTAAGGCAATTCGGGACGGAGTAGATGTAACAAAGCCGCTCGGACTAATCACATCCCGGTCAAAACGAATTTTGATAATTTTTTGACTATCCGGCAAAGTTGATACATTAATATCAGTAATATTACCTGCCAACGCAATTTGTGCTGCCGCAATCACACTGATGCCGGCAAATAATTTCGTCATATTTTTAGTTTTCATGAAGTGAGACCCCTTAAATTAGTTTGAATTCGTTGCTGAAGCATTACCGATGTCATTTGAACTATTTTCAGCATTATTGCTTAATGACAATTCGGCCTTTCGATAAATCCAATTGCCCGAACTATCCTCAACCAATTCTGTCAAAACAATCAAATCTTCAGTAATGCTTTGGATTTTTCCATAATTTTGTCCGATGTAATTCCCCGGATAAACTGTATAGACATGTCCATTTACATCAATAAAACCGGCAGTTTTACTGCCATTACTCAGCATCCCTACGTACCGCATATTTTCTAAACTGAATGCTTCCAATGTTTCTTTTGGACGATTAGGATTTGGGGCGTTATTACCTTTAGGGGCATTATCCAACCGTCGAAAATCGAATGCATTTAAACCACTGTAAGCCGGTGGATTATAAACAGCCGGAGGGTTCACTACCGGAGCCTCAAACGGAATGATATGAGACTTAGCATCCTGACGTGTCTTAGTCATCCACTCATTCAAATCGTCATATGCCGGTGTACACCCCGTCAATGACAGGATACTTGTAAGTAAGAAAATTTTATTTTTCATGATTTTCCTATCATTTATTGTTTTTGTTCAGAATTGGCTTGGCCATTTTCTGAATCCCCCTGTGCCTGACTCTGCTGAGCGGCAAGTTCCGCTGCTACTTCATCTGCTGGGCGAGCTTTATACGTCGTCGCAATTGCTCTGAGCGTTAAAATATCATTTTTACTATCTTTGCTATTTTTACTATCTGAAACATGAGATATTTTTAACGACTCCAATGTAATTATCCGCGATAAACCACCAACATCTCTAGCAAATTGGTTAATCTGATTATATTTGCCCGTAATCGATATTTCATACGGTAACTTCTGTATCGGCCCATCATTGACCGGAACCTGTGGAACTACGCTATCTAAGCGAAGACCGTTTGCTGAACCTGCCTGGTGCAGTTCTTGAATCAAAGTAGGAATTTCAGCATCAGTCGGTAGCTGTTTTAACAAGATGTCAAATGAAGAACGAATAGATGTTAATTCAGCTTTCAAGTTATCCAAACTTGCAGCCTCAATACTCTTTTTCGTATATGTTTCCTTTAACTCCGCCTCCTTTGCCTCTTGGGTTGAAAGTGTTTCCAGCTGATCACGAAATACTATTCCATAGCCAACTGCCAATACTCCTACAACTGCTAATGCAGCTAATACAAACTTTGCAGCAGGATTCAACAAATATAAATTCTGAATATCCAAATTTTTTACTTTTGCTGAGGCCATTTATTTTTCCTCCCCATTCTGTTCTTTCGTCGGATCATCATTAATTGTTTCTCTCTCCGACTTGACTGGAATACTCGCAGAACCAATCATAGATTTAATATTAAACTCTTGATAATTATCAATTTTCTTAATTTCCAAAAGTTCTGGCTGCGTAAAAATACCTGTACTTGGCAAAGACCGCATAAACATGGCAATTTTATTATCGCTAATCGCTCGACCTGTAATCTTATAAGAAGTCGGATTTTCTGCATCAAGAGAAGTGATATAAGTATTATCTGGAATAACCACATTCAAACTATCGATGATATATGCAGCTTGGGAGCGTTTTTCTTGCAACTCCTCGACTTTTTGCTTTTTAGCTAAGAAGTTTTCTTTTTCCTGCTGTAATTTTTTTATTTCTCCTAAATCATTATCTAACTTGGTAATTTCTGCTTCCAAAAATGCATTCCTACTTTCTTGATCACTAATAGCATTATTGATCGCTAAATAAGCTATTGCAGATAAACCAACTCCTATTAATAACGAAGAAAGCATCAAAATTTTAAATTGCTGTCTTTTACGTTGCTTAATTTCTTCTCTATATGGAAGAAGATTAATTTTAATTAATTCAGTCATATTACAATCCCCTTAATGCTAATCCAAATGCAAGTGTCAAAGCAGAAGCATCAACTTGTAACTGTGACAAATCGACCTTACCACCTCGCTCCACATATGTAACTGGTTGAATACATTGTGTCGCTGTATTTGTCTGCGAAAAAATGCTTTCAGCCAAACCAGTCTGTTGTGATGCAGAACCAGTTAATAAAATATGCTTTACATTCGAAAAAGCATCTGTCGGCTGTGTGGTGTAATAAAACTGTAGTACTCTTTGCACTTCCTGAGCCACTTGAACATTGAAGCGGTCTGCGATTTGTGTTTGATAATCAGTTGGCTTGCTCGTAGATACCATCATTTGAGCAGCTTTTTCTTCTGTAACCTGATATGTACGTTGAATCAATTGGTTCAATTGCTCAGTACTTACAGGCATTTCCTGCTTGTATAGGATTTGCCCATTCTGAATAATCAGCGCATACATCTGTGTTGCATAAATCCCAAATATAGCAACTTTTTCATTTGTTAATTCAGGAGCGTACTGGTTAATCCAAAATACGAAGGCATTATGCTGCGCCAATAAATCCAAATCTAACGCCGATAAGGACAATCCCGCCCCCTCAAACATTTCGATCATAGGCTCAACATCATCCTTACGCGCTGCAACCGTCAAAATCTGCTGCCCTGCCGGAATAACAGACGCACCTACGACCTGATAATCATAGTTTATTTCATCGATAGGCCCGATCGAGGAGATTTCAGATTCTGCAAATTCATCCAAATCCAACTCAGTATCTTTTTGTGAATAAACCACTTGCTCAATCGTCGCCAATCCTTGAGGGATAGCTGCAATAATATTCTTGCAAGAACTGCGTAATTGCGAATATGCATGTTGCAAATAAGTAACAAGCTGGTCGTAATCTTGAATTTTGTTACCTTTTACAATATTTTTAGGTAATTTAGTAATAACGTATTTTTCCAACTGAATTTGGTTTAAACTACGCCCTGACAGCTGAACCATCTTGATGGCATGCTGACTAATATCGATGCCGATGGAAGAACGGTTGCTTAACCCTGAAGAGGACTTTCCAGCCTTACCAGTTGTATTTTTAGGGTTTTTTGATAAGCCAATCATAAGATTTCCCTGTATTATTAGGAGTGAGTAACTGTTTCGATATCCGTAAAGGACTTCCTCTTTACACGAGAAATGCCGTGTTTTATAGAAATCGATATCTATTTTACTTTATTTAATACCAATAATGGCAAAATTATTACCTAGTCATGATTAAAAAGATTATAACAACCTGTATCGGTTTGATGTTAGGCCTAGCAATTTTTACTACTGGATTGATTGCTATAGCAATTTTAGTAACCTACCCCAAACTCCCCCCCTTAGACTCCTTACAACACTACCAACCCAAAATGCCATTGACCATTTACTCGGCAGACGGGCAAATTATTGGCGTCTATGGTGAGCAACGGCGTGAATTTACCAAAATCAACGACTTCCCCGATATTCTCAAGAACGCGGTTATTGCCGCAGAAGACAAACGCTTTTACGAACATTGGGGCGTAGATGTTTGGGGCATTGCCCGAGCAGCGATTAGTAATATCGTTGCGGGAGGCGTTCAATCTGGTGCAAGCACTATTACGCAACAGGTTGCCAAAAACTTCTATTTAAGCAGTGAACGTACATTTACCCGAAAATTTAATGAAGCACTTTTAGCCTATAAAATTGAACAATCCTTGAGCAAGGATAAGATTTTAGAGCTTTACTTCAACCAAATTTACTTGGGGCAGCGTGCTTACGGGTTTGCTTCGGCAGCGCAGATTTATTTCAACAAAAATGTTAAGGATTTGACTTTGGCCGAGGCTGCCATGCTGGCTGGCCTACCTAAGGCTCCTTCTGCATATAATCCCATTGTGAATCCTGAACGCGCCAAACTGCGGCAAACTTATATCCTGAATAATATGCTGGAAGAAGGGATGATTACGTCTCAGCAACGTGACGACGCATTAAAAGAAGAATTACATTATGAGCGATTTGTACAAAAAATTGATCAAAACGCGTTGTATGTAGCAGAAATGGTTCGTCAAGAACTATATGAAAAATATGGCGAAGAAGCCTACACTCAAGGTTTTCACGTTTATACAACCGTAAATACCGCAAATCAGCGTGTTGCTACCGAAGCATTGCGCAAAGTCTTAAGAAACTTTGACCGAGGCAGCAGTTACAGAGGAGCGGAAAATTATATTGACCTCAGCAAAACAGATGATGTTGAAGAAACAGTCAGCCAATATTTATCTACTTTATATACTGTGGATAAAATGGTTCCTGCGGTTGTATTGGAAGCTTCCCGGAAAGCAGTACAAATCCAACTACCCAATGGCCGTAAAATGACTCTTGACGCTAAATCGTTAGGTTTTGCAGCCAAAGCGGTTAATAATGAAAAAATGGGAGAAGACCGTATTCGACGCGGCTCTGTCATCAGAGTGAAAAATATTGGTAATGGCTGGACTGTTGTACAAGAACCTTTATTGCAAGGTGCATTAGTATCTTTAGATGCCAAAACTGGGGCTGTTCAAGCATTAGTTGGTGGCTATGACTATCATAGCAAAACTTTTAACCGAGCAACTCAGGCCATGCGCCAACCTGGTTCAACATTCAAGCCTTTTGTATATTCCGCTGCATTAGCTAAAGGCATGACAGCCTCAACCATGATCAATGATGCCCCAATATCCCTACCAGGAAAAGGAGCAAATGGTAGCGTGTGGTCACCCAAAAATTCAGATGGGCGTTATTCTGGTTATATTACATTGCGCCAAGCATTAACCGCATCGAAAAATATGGTTTCTATCCGCATCCTGATGTCTATCGGAATTGGATATACCCAGCAATATGCCCAACGTTTTGGTTTCAAACCGTCTGAACTTCCCTCAAGTTTATCAATGGCTTTAGGTACTGGAGAAACCACTCCACTCCGTATTGCAGAAGCATATAGTGTTTTTGCTAATGGCGGATATAAAATCTCAGCTTATGTGATTGACAAAATCTACGATAGCCAAGGTCGTCTGAAAGCACAGATGCAACCCTTAATTGCCGGAGAAAATGCTCCTCAGGCGATTGATCCTCGAAACGCATATATCATGTATAAAATTATGCAAGATGTAGTCCGTGCTGGTACTGCTCGAGGTGCAACAGCATTAGGTCGAAGCGACATTGCCGGTAAAACCGGAACGACCAATGACAACAAGGATGCATGGTTTGTCGGTTTTAATCCCAAAGTGGTAACGGCTGTTTATGTTGGTTTTGACAAACCTCGCAGTATGGGGCGTGCAGGTTATGGTGGAACGATTGCAGTTCCGGTATGGGTAGATTATATGCGTTACGCTCTCAAAGGCACTGAGATCAAGGGAATGAAAGCACCTGAAGGAATAGTTGCTAATGGTGGCGAGTATTATATGAAGGAACGACTAACTACCAGTTCTGACTTAGCCTTGGAAAACGGTGGAGTAGCACCACGCCCGATCCCTCAATCATCTAGACGTACTCGTCAACCTTCTGACGACAATGTGTCTGATGCCCAAAACTCTAATCGCCCTGGACGCCAAGAGTTACAAGAGGAACCGGTTTTGCCAAGCAATACCGGCAATAATAGACAGTTAGACTCTTTATTCTAAAATCAAAATTTTAAGTTATTGAAAATAAAGTGGTCTTGCTATTAAAGTAGCAAGACCACTTTATTTTAACCAACCTTCTAATTAATACATACCGTACACTACGCCAATAAACCAATGGCTGTTCAGAATATCTTATTCAAACACTAATAAAATCAATTAGATACTTAATATTTTCATCTTTTACTTTAGCCTTCACTCGAATCTAAAAAATAATTTTCATATCTTTCAGAAAGTTATCTTGAATTTAAAAATTTGTTATTGATAATAATTACTATTATTATATAATAGTAATCACTCGGATGCCGTCCTGCTTCGAGTCATTAAACAACGATCCCCCCTCTTCATTTTCTTATCTTATCGGAGTGCGCATATACGAGACATACTGTTCCCCTTATATCAGATACTCAAAACCGAAAAACACAAAACCCGCTGCTTTTTAAGTAACGGGTTTTGTGTTTTTCTCAAGCAAAACATCATTTGAAGCCTAGTCATCCCTCCTAAACAGCCAGCCCCTATTATTCAAATACACCAAAGGGAAAACTAAAATAGTAAGTTGATTGAGGATCATATTGGCATTTCTATAAAACTTTCTTTACACTCCCTAATTGTTACTAGTCCACTTATACCCTATCAGCAATCCACAGAGAGCAAAATGGCAGCTTGATTAACAAGCCGCCATTGTTTTCCTCAGCGTACCTTTTTACCTGTACTTTTTTTTGAGACATTTCGTCCCAAAGGCTCAAGCTTAAATCCTCCGCCCAGTTGGGTATTTAAATTGCTCCATGCAATCAATGACTCGGCTTGATATTGTGCTTTCTGCATTTTTAATTGCAGAAGTTCGTTCTGTTTTTGTAGAGCAGATAGACCATTATCTAATCCCGCATTGACACGGCTATTCGCGTTACGGACTGTTTTTTCAGCAGTTTCCTGCATTTTTTCCCAAACGCTTTGTCGTTTCTGCATATTTTGATAGTCAACAACTGCATCAGCAGCAGCACGCATAACATTTAAAACAGTACGGTCATAAAGGGCTACCTGTTCGTTATATTCAGCACGCCGCCCTGCCAACTTAGATTGTAATGCTCCTGAAGTAAAAATTGGTAGATTTAAGGCAGGAAGTACGCCGATCATACCCGATGTGCGTCCTCGTACAACATTAAAAGCATCAATATGTGCCAGACCTGCCAAAACTTTGAGTTCTATATTTGGGTAAAACTCAGCTTCTGTTGCTTTGACCGTATTGAACCGAGATTCCAACATAGCTTTTTGTGCAGCAATATCCGGGCGGGCACCCAATAAATCTGCATGAATTTTATTGACTGGAACAACGGGAACTGCTGCCATTTTTTCAGGCATATACAAAGATAAACCATCAGGGGTTGTCCCGCTTAATATTGCTAAAGCATGACGCACTTTAGCAATTCGGCGCTCTAACTCCAGTTTTTCCAACTGCATACTTTGCTGTTGCATTTCAACCGGATAAAGCGATTCTGCAGAAGCCAGGCGGGCATTAATCCTTCTGCGCATCAGTTGATGCATCTTGTCTATGGTTTCGATACGCTCGGATAATAGATTTTGTTGTATTAACAACATCTGCCATGTGAAATATTGTGATGCAACCGCATTAGCGATATCAATGCGCGTTTGATGAGCCTCGTACAGAATGGCCTTGCGCTTTCCTAATATTGACGCAGCCTGCTTCCGGTTCTTATCCCAAAAATCAAACGACCAAGTACCCTGTAAAGCAGTATTTGCCAATAATAAGGTATGGTCAGTATCAATATGACCGGATGAAGGCTTAGGAGCAACATATGCTCCTGCCCCTCGCGCGGACAACCCGATTTGCATTTTGTTTGCGGCTTCAGTTATTCCCAGCTGCGCTTGTGCTTGTTCGAAGCGCGCCTTAGCAATACGCAAATCGGGAGCATTACGGATAGAGAGTGCAACTAATTGGTTAAGTTTTTGGTCGTTCAGTTGCATCCACCACGCATCTTGAACCATGGCTGCAGATTTACCTTCAGATAGCCCGTAATTGGTAGGTTCTTCCAAAGGAGCCTGTTTACCGAATTGAGCACAGGCGGAAAGTAGAATGACGGTAGCGATACAGATTCCCTGTTTATAGGGATTGGCTTTCATGGAATACTCCGTTTTATCATCGGTATCCGCCACATCCTGCATCCGCTTTATCAGCCCTCCAGCCGGCGCAGCAGCTTACCCAACAAATATTGCAACTGGTTGTAATCTTCATTGGTGAAATCTTTCCAAGCCTCTTGGCTCGTACTGGAAACCTGCGGCCATACTTTTTGGATAAAAACCTCACCTTCGGGGGTCAATTTTAGCACAATCTGACGGCGGTCCTGCTGGTTGATATAGCGTGCAACCCAGCCTCGGCTAACCATTTCGTCCGACAATCGGGTTGCACTGGTACGGGTCAGATCCATCAAATCACTCAAGCGTGATGGCAAAATTTCACTGTTCGGGCTGACGTAAACCGCCATCAAGGCAAACCAGAGGTTTTCATTGATACCATATACTTTCAGATTGTCATTCAGATGCGAACTGAGGCGTTCGGTTACGACTCGCAACATCCGCCCTGCCCTAGTCTGCTGCTCGGAAAAATGAGGCAGGCGGTCAGATAGGGTTTTTAATGCCGTGGTCAAATCGGTTTGTGAAAAACTCATGGTTTATTCCTCTTAATTACCAACTTCAATCGCTGCGCCCTTCCGACGGAAGCAACGATGAAAAAATCATTGAATCAAAATACCAAATATTTATTTTATGTGAACATACTAATCTAATTGACTATTCTTCTGATGAAAATCTGACAATCGGTTAAAGTTAATAACGAGTGGTACTTTTTATGCATAAAACATTATTTGCATTCGGGCGAACTACCAATTTTTGTCTTCCATCAAACCGACTCTTAGAACTTTCAGATACCTGCTTAGTTCTTACCACATAGCCTCATTTACCCGCAATTGACAGAAATAAGCTGAAAATAAAGCAATCATTTGAAAAATTACATTTTTAATCATTTTTTAAAATTGCGTTTACAATTCAAATCGTTTAATTGCGAATATCTTCAGACGACCTCCGATGCTGCATAAAGGTTACACATCACCCCTGCCTTATATTACAATCCGCCCTTCGTGGTTCGAAAACCTCCCACATTAAAAAACTAAGGAAACCCTCATGTCCCGCAATACCGAAGAGCTGCAAGGCATCTCTCTTTTGGGCAATCAAAAAACCCAATACCCGACCGGCTACGCTCCCGAAATTCTTGAAGCATTCGACAACAAACATCCCGACAACGACTATTTCGTCAAGTTCGTCTGCCCCGAATTCACCAGCCTCTGCCCCATGACCGGGCAGCCTGACTTCGCCACCATCTACATCCGCTACATCCCGCACATCAAAATGGTGGAAAGCAAATCCCTGAAACTCTACCTATTCAGCTTCCGCAACCACGGCGATTTCCATGAAGACTGCGTCAACATCATCATGAAAGACCTGATTGCCCTGATGGATCCGAAATACATCGAAGTTTTCGGCGAATTTACACCGCGCGGCGGCATCGCCATTCATCCCTTTGCCAATTACGGCAAAGCAGGTACCGAGTTTGAAACACTGGCACGCAAACGCCTGTTCGAACACGACAGCCAATAATCCATCCCCTTTTACGCATTTTCAGACGACCTTTTTCATGAGAAGGTCGTCTGAAAGCCTTTCCGAAAGATTTCCATGTACGAATTTACAACAGCGCAACAACAGAAGGCACTCTTCTGGCTGGTGCTTTTCCATATCCTCATCATCGCCGCCAGCAACTATCTGGTGCAGTTTCCCTTCCAAATTTTCGGCATCCACACCACTTGGGGCGCGTTTTCCTTCCCCTTCATCTTCCTTGCCACCGACCTGACCGTCCGCATTTTTGGTTCGCACTTGGCACGGCGGATTATCTTTTGGGTCATGTTCCCCGCCCTTTTGCTTTCCTACATCTTTTCCGTTTTGTTCCACGACGGCAGTTGGACAGACTTAGGCGCGCTGTCCGAATTCAACACCTTTGTCGGACGCATCGCCTTAGCCAGCTTTGCCGCCTATGCGCTCGGACAAGTCCTTGATATTTTTGTGTTCAACAAACTACGTCGTCTGAAAGCGTGGTGGATTGCCCCGACCGCATCAACCGTCATCGGCAACGCCTTGGATACGTTGGTATTTTTCGCCATTGCCTTCTACGCAAGCAGCGATGAATTTATGGCGGCAAACTGGCAGGGCATCGCTTTTGTCGATTACCTGTTCAAACTCACCATCTGCACCCTCTTCTTCCTGCCTGCCTACGGCGTGATTTTGAATATCTTGACGAAGAAGCTGACTGCACTGCATCCTGCTCCCCCTGCCAAACAGACGGTTTCTTTACAAGAAAACTGAAAGAAACGCTAAAAACCGCAGACCCTTATCAAAAACGAAAAGGTCATCTGAACCTCAAATTCGGTTTCAGACGACCTTTTTTGCTAACAAGTCTCTTATGGCAATCACACAACACATGAAATAAAAACGTTACCTGCCGCTCTTGCTCAAAAACGAATGCACTCCCCGCCATGAAGATATGTTTCAAAATGACAACAAATACGTATCTCTGAATTTCTCTCGCAGAAATAACCGCCCTGATATTTCCGTTTAAATTTCCTATCAATTTATCATTGAGATTCTGGCTCATACTGTTATAGTGGATTAAATTTAAATCAGGACAAGGCGACGAAGCCGCAGACAGTACAAATAGTACGGCAAGGCGAGGCAACGCCGTACTGGTTTAAATTTAATCCACTATATTTGAAAGCCACTCCCAAACAACTTGTCTCAAGCCGTATGAACTGGAAAAAGTTTTCGTATCCATCCCAATGTAAAAGGCCGTCTGAAACCTTAAACCTGGTTTTCAGACGACCTTTTAAAGCATACCCCAATAGGGCAGCTTGATTAATCCAACTGCGCTACAGAAACAGGCAACCCGCGGATAGAGGCAAGTATGGTATTTGCCGATTTCTGCTGCTGACGGAATGCAGCCATATTGGTTGGCGTCAGCTTGGGTGTCGGCAGGGCAACCGTAGTCGGGTTGACAGGTTGACTGTTCACGCGTGCTTCATAGTGCAGGTGCGGACCGGTAGAACGTCCCGTCGTACCGACGAATCCGATCACTTCGCCTGCACGCACCACACCTTGGACAGGCGTAAACGCGCTCATATGCCCGTATAAGGTTTCAACGCCGTTAGAATGGCGGATCATAACGGTATTACCGTAGCCGCCCTTCCAGCCTTTGAAGGTAATCACGCCGTCAGCGGTCGCTTTAATCGGCGTACCGGAAGGGGCTGCGTAGTCAATACCGGTATGCATACGGACGGTATGTAAAACGGGGTGGACCCGGTAACCGAACGGGGATGAAATGCGCGTATAGACAACAGGCTCGATGTTGAAGCCCGCTTTTTGCTGGAGCGATTTGCCGCTTTGATCATAATAGCTGCCGCTCTCTTCGTCGCCTTTACCCTGGCTGTAATAATAGGCTTGATAGCTTTTACCGCCTTTGACAATTTCGGCTGCCAGGATATTGCCCGTACCCATTTGTTGTCCGCGGAAATACATGCTGTCATACAGCAATCGTATCACATCGCCTTCTTTCAAATCCTCCAAGCTCAGTACGTCGGAGAAAATTTCGCTCAGCGACTCGCGGATTTCGACAGGAATTTCCGCCTGCGCCATTGCACCGCGCGCAGAAGTGCGGACAACGACGGAACGCAGGGTCGGCATGGTCTTCATATCCACTTCCGATGTAGAAGCCTGCCATTTGCCTTTGACTTTTTCCAAAGCGACAAGGTTGCGTTCAAGCTCTTCATCCGTGAAAAACTGTACGTCGGTAACTTGTCCCGAAGCATCGATGCGGATATTGACAGACTGGTTGGCGCGCAAATGTTGCATATCGCGTTCCGCACTGTTTTTCGCCATGATTTGCTTGATGTCGGTTTGGGGGACCCCCATGCGGGTAAGCACATCGGCGAGAGAGTCGCCCTGCTGAACAACCTCTTGCGCCCAGTAACTGGACTGAAAATTACCGGTTTCAACATAAACCGCCGGCAGTTCTTCAGAAACGCGCTCGACTTTGAATCCTTGATACTCGGGAACAGGTTCGGTTACTGCATAGGCAGTCATCGCGCCGGAAACAGGCAAAAGGATGCCCAACAGAGACCAGCGGATAGGTTTGTTGTGCCAAAATCGGCGCAATAAGGGAAATCGGGTTGTTTCGATCACGAATTATCCTTTTAATGCGGCGGTGCGGCTGTTTTATCAATCCGCACGGGCAATGTGATTTTTATTTAAAAGAAGACTGTCTGCTATTTATCCGTCTTTCAGACGACCTTTTTCATAGTCCGGCAAACAGCACAATGGGGAACCAAGGGCGTATTATCAAGGCTATTGTTTTGATTTACACCCGTTTTTTCTGAAATTTACGTCCGTAATTATATCACAATCGCGTATATTGCTTCAAACGTCGCATCCCATAGACATTTGGGAATGGTCGGCATTCTCCCTTAAAATGATGCTTTTTCCCAACCTGCCGCCCGCCATGAACCTGACCCTTGCCGTTCCGTCGCTGAACCGCCAAAGCGACGAATCCGTCCCATCTCTTACCCTGCCCGCCTTCAACCGTCTGCTGCGCTTCGGACATTTACACAAACAAGCAGTTGAAACATCAAAATTTTACGGGCGTTATTTATGGGACGGCAGTCTGCTCGAACACGCAAAAACTGCTGCAAACGTTCCACAGCAACAACCTGCCGCATTGGCTTCCCCGCTATGGCAGCAGATGGGTTTGCACCAAGTCAGCGTCGTTGGCGGCGAATATATCGGTATTGCTACTGACGAGGCAGATGAATTATGTCGCGAACTATCTGATTTTTATCAGGACGAGGGTTGGCGGTTCGTCCCCATTCGCCCCGATTTGTGGCTTGTCTTATTACCCAATCCGCAAGACTGGCAAATTAAGCCTGCATTGGATATTTACGGACAAATGGGGTCGTCTGAACAAGCATCAGGCAAAGATAGCGGACAATGGCTGGCCAAGCAGACAGAAATCCAAATGTGGCTGCACCAACACCCGATCAACAACATTCGCAACCAACTCGGAACACCGCCGATAAACGGTCTGTGGCTGTGGCATGATATTCAAGGGATGCAGCAATCATCCCCCCTATTCTCCGACAGCCCGTGGGCGCAATTTGCCTCCGGCCGCATAGATGCACCATACGACTTTCGCGCTTTTGCCTCTTGGATGCAAGAAACAGGAACAGACACAGCTGTCATTTTTATGGATGATTTAGCCGTTACCGGATCGACGGCGGACGTACTGGCCTATCAAGATATTTTGCAGGATTGGGAACAACGCTGGTTTCACCCGATTTGGCAGGCGTTGCACACAGGTCGTCTCAAAAACCTGACCTTGACGACTGATGGGGAAAACGGCGGCGTATTAACACTCACACCCAAATCACGTTGGAAATTTTGGCGGGCAGAAAAAACGTTTACAGGGATTTGGTAAATTGAATCACCAAAGGTCGTCTGAAAAAGTCGTGATGTTGCTTTATTTAGATTTCAGAAGAAACAACTTCCATCATCCTTCCAGCCATGAATTTCAAATAAAACTAATTTACCCTTCATACAAGATATAAAAAAGGTCGTCTGAAACCCTGTTTTGGATTTCAGACGACCTTTGCTTTGCTTTAGCTAAGAGCCGTTAGCTTACCACTGGTACAACGCACCTGCTCCGACACCGACGTGACCGTCTGTGTTGGCAGAGAAGTTGCCTTTAACAATCCAGTTACCGCCGTCGCTCATCGCAGACACGCCGATTGCCATGGCGGATTGACCACCGTAGTAGCCGCTACCCACGCCGATACCGGTCGCACCCGGACGGGTTACTTGCGGAATCGAGCCTTGTGCAATCGCACCCGCTACACCTGCGTAGGCTTTTTTGCCGACGTTTGCAATGTTGTTTTGCAGAGCGTTACCCATACCAACAAGCTGGTTCAGGTTGACTGCATCAGTACCTTCTTTCGCCGGAGCGACGTTGGTGATGCGTTGTCCACCGTTGTTTAGACCATTCGGACTGAGGCTGACGGTATTTGCCGGATTGTACGCAGTCGGCGCACCAATACTAATGCCTTGAGCGTTAACGGTTACGCCGCCTGTCGTGACGCTGTCGACTTTCAGGTCTTTGTTGAGGCCGACCTGAATGCCGTTTGCGCCTGCGGTGGTGGTAATGTTGGCATCGCCTTTGACGGCTACGGTATCGCCCAGTTTGTTGGCAACGGTCGTACCGCTGTCACCTGCGAAGCTGATGCCTTTGTTGTCTACTGCGTCTTTCGCCGCTACGCCTTTGGCGATGTCGTCTTTGACGGCTTTAGACAGGTCAACCGCGTAGTCGGTCACATTGTTGGCGTCTTTTTTGCCTTTAGTCACGACAATTTTGTCGGAACCAGCGGAGACGCTCGCACCATCAGCATTAATGGTGTAAACAGTTTGTTTGTTCGCACCTTGTTTGCTGCTGACGCTGGCAATGTTGGTACCGGCTTCGACTTCTGTCTTAGCAGCAGCGGTCAGACGATTCAACTGTCCAACATTTACTGCATCAGTATCTTTCTTGCCTTCAGCAACGTTACTGATGGCTTTGTTGCCTGCATTGATACCGTCGGCAGTGATGTTGACATCGCCTGCTTTCAGACCGTCTTTGCCCAGAGCCACTTTATCGCCGACTTTGACGCCGTCGTTGTTCACAACGGTATCACCTGTGGTCAGACTGTCAGCTTTAAGGTCGGGGGCAGTTGCCACTTTGTAAGTGGTGCTGCCGTCGGCATTTTGCTCAGGTGTGACGACAATGTTGTCGTTGCCACTTTCCACTTTCGACGTAGCTTTCGCTGCGGCTGCTTTGAGCTGCGCAACGTTCACTGCGTCGGTGTCGGCTTCGCCTGCAGCTACGTTAGCAACCTTGTTACCGCCGTTGTCCAGTCCGTCTTTAGTCAACGCCACTTTATCGCCGACTTTAACGCCGTCGTTGTTCACAACGGTATCGCCTGTGGTCAGGCTGTCAGCTTTAAGGTCGGGGGCAGTAGCCACCTTATAGGTGATGCTACCGTCGGCATTTTGCTCAGGCGTGACAACGATGTTGTCGTTGCCGCTTTCCACTTTGGATGTGGCTTTCGCTGCAGCTGCTTTGAGCTGTGCAACGTTCACTGCGTCGGTGTCTTTCTTACCTTCGGCAACGTTACTGATGGCTTTGTTGCCTGCGTTGATGCCGTCGGTAGTGATGTTCACATCGCCTGCTTTCAGACCGTCTTTGCCCAGTGCCACTTTGTCGCCAACTTTGACGCCGTCGTTGTTCACAACGGTATCGCCTGCGGTGAAGCTGTCGGCTTTGAGGTTGGGTGCGGTCGCCACTTTGTAAGTGGTGCTGCCGTCGGCATTTTGCTCAGGTGTGACGACGATGTTGTCGTTGCCGCTGTCCACTTTGGATGTCGCTTTCGCTGCGGCTGCTTTGAGCTGTGCAACATTCACTGCGTCGGTGTCGGCTTCACCTGCGGCTACGTTGGCAATCTTGTTGCCGCCGTTGTTCAGTCCGTCTTTGGTCAGACTGACAGGTTTGCCTGCTTTGCCGTTGCCCACGGTCAGACCGTTATCCGTCAATACACTGTCGCCGACAGTTACTGTCTTGAAGGATACGTCGTCTGAAGTTGCTATGGTAATGCTCTTACCGTTGCGGCTGACTTTGACGTTTTTGCCTTCTTTGAAGGTCACGGTATCACCTGCGCCGATTTTTTCAGACGAGGTCTCATCGTTGGCATTCAGGTTCCAACCTTTGTCGGCTGTCGCTTTCACTGACTTGATCGCGTCGTGGACGTTGTTTTCACCTGTACCGCCGATGTCGCTGGTCGTAACGTTGCCGTTGTTGTTGGCTGCGTTACCGCCCAAGACGTTTGCCAAATTCACTTGGGTTGCGTCCAGCTGGGCTTCGGTCGCGGCTTTGTTCGATCCGGCCAATGGGGCAGCACCCAATGTGGTGTTGGTCAGTCCGCTGACAATACCTTCTTTACCGTCAATCACTACCGGTTTGCCGCCGTTCGCTGCGTCTTTACCGATGGTCACTTTCTCGGCCAGGCTGAAGTCGATTTCTTTGCCTGTACCGCTTGTGGTAACGATGTTCTTGTCTTTGCTTGTGTACTTGACTGTATCGCCCAAGTTCACTTTTTCAGACGACCCGTTGTCCGCAACAATGTTCAGACCTTTGGTCACTTCCTCTCCCACTTTGTCCAATGCGTCTTGAACGGTGCCTACGGCAGGATGTTTCGTGCCGTCCGCTTTGGTAACGGTAAAGCTAGGCGCTGCAACCTCTCCAGTTGTCGGATCAATGTTGGTATTCAACGCTTTGGCTACTGGGTTCAACTGGCTGACGTTCACTCCGTCAGTATCCGCCGTACCTTTGGCTACGTTGGTAACTTTGTTGCCGCCGTTGTTCAGTCCGTCTTTGGTCAGCGATACCGGTGAGCCGGCCGTACCGTTGGCAATCGTCAGTCCGTTGTTGCCCAATACGCTGTCACCCGCGGTAACTTGCGGTGTGGTCAGTCCGTCTGTGGTCAATACGCTGTTGCCGACTGTCACTTTGTTGAATGCAACATCGTCCGCAGTCTCAATCGTCAACTCTTTGCCGCTGCGTTTCACTCGGATGTTCTTACCTTGTTTCACGGTCACGGTGTCGCCAGCTGCGATTTTTTCGCTTTCGCTGTCGGCTTCTTCGTTCGCTTTCAGCTTCCAACCTTTGTCGGCTGTCGCTTTCACTGACTTGATCGCGTCGTGGACGTTGCTTTCACCTGTTCCGCCGATGTCGCTGGTCGTAACGTTGCCGTTGTTGTTGGCTGCGTTACCGCCCAAGACGTTTGCCAAATTCACTTGGGTTGCGTCCAGTTGGGCTTCGGTCGCGGCTTTGTTTGAGTCGGCCAATGGAGCGGCACCCAATGTGGTGTTGGTCAGTCCGCTGACAATACCTTCTTTACCGTCAATCACTACCGGTTTGCCGCCGTTCGCTGCGTCTTTACCGATGGTCACTTTCTCGGCCAGGCTGAAGTCGATTTCTTTGCCTGTACCGCTTGTGGTAACGATGTTCTTGTCTTTGCTTGTGTACTTGACTGTATCGCCCAAGTTCACTTTTTCAGACGACCCGTTGTCCGCAACAATGTTCAGACCTTTGGTCACTTCCTCTCCCACTTTGTCCAATGCGTCTTGAACGGTGCCTACGGCAGGATGTTTCGTGCCGTCCGCTTTGGTAACGGTAAAGCTAGGCGCTGCAACCTCTCCAGTTGTCGGATCAATGTTGGTATTCAACGCTTTGGCTACTGGGTTCAACTGGCTGACGTTCACTCCGTCAGTATCCGCCGTACCTTTGGCTACGTTGGTAACTTTGTTGCCGCCGTTGTTCAGTCCGCCTTTGGTCAGCGATACCGGTGAGCCGGCCGTACCGTTGGCAATCGTCAGACCGTTGTTGCCCAATACGCTGTCACCCGCAGTAACTTGCGGTGTGGTCAGTCCGTCTGTGGTCAGTACGCTGTTGCCGACTGTCACTTTGTTGAACGCTACGTCGTCCGCAGTTTCAATCGTCAGCTCTTTGCCGCTGCGTTTCACTCGGATGTTCTTACCTTGTTTCACGGTCACGGTGTCGCCAGCTGCGATTTTTTCGCTTTCGCTGTCGGCTTCTTCGTTCGCTTTCAGCTTCCAACCTTTGTCGGCTGTCGCTTTCACTGACTTGATCGCGTCGTGGATGGTGTTTTCACCTGTTCCGCCGATATCTTCTGTGGATACATTGCCGTTCTCGTTCTTGGCTTCTCCACCCAAGATGTTTTTCAGGTTCACTTGGGTAGCGTCCAGCTGGGCTTCGGTCGCGGCTTTGTTTGAGTCGGCCAATGGAGCGGCACCCAATGTGGTGTTGCTCAGTCCGCTCACTGTGCCGGTCGTACCGTCAATGCTGACAGGTTTGCCACTGTCTTGTCCGATTTTAACGGTGTCGGCAAGTTTCAGTTGTACGCCGCCTTCAACGGTGTCGCTGACAATGTTGCTGTCGCCTTTGATGTTGATCGTGCCGCCCAACGCGTATTTGTTGCTGCCGGTGGTACCGCCAACGTTGATGCCTTTGGTTACTTCTTCACCTACTTTGTCCAAAGCGTCTTGAACAGTATGTACAGGTGTACCTTCCGTACCGTCGGCATGTTTGACGGTAAAGTTAGGCGCTGCGATAGAGCCGTCTGGATTGACAGTCGTATTCAATGCTTTGGCAATCGGGTTCAGCTGGCTGAAGTTCACTGCGTCGGTATCCGCCGTACCTTTGGCTACGTCGGTAACTTTGTTGCCGCCGTTGTTCAGTCCGTCTTTGGTCAGGGATACCGGAGCATTTGCTGCACCGTTGGCAATCGTCAGACCGTTGTTGCCCAATACGCTGTCACCCGCAGTAACTTGCGGTGTGGTCAGTCCGTCTGTGGTCAGTACGCTGTTGCCGACTGTCACTTTGTTGAACGCTACGTCGTCCGCAGTTTCAATCGTCAGCTCTTTGCCGCTGCGTTTCACTCGGATGTTCTTACCTTGTTTCACGGTCACGGTGTCGCCAGCTGCGATTTTTTCGCTTTCGCTGTCGGCTTCTTCGTTCGCTTTCAGCTTCCAACCTTTGTCGGCTGTCGCTTTCACTGACTTGATCGCGTCGTGGATGGTGTTTTCACCTGTTCCGCCGATATCTTCTGTGGATACATTGCCGTTCTCGTTCTTGGCTTCTCCACCCAAGATGTTTTTCAGGTTCACTTGGGTAGCGTCCAGCTGGGCTTCGGTCGCGGCTTTGTTTGAGTCGGCCAATGGAGCGGCACCCAATGTGGTGTTGCTCAGTCCGCTCACTGTGCCGGTCGTACCGTCAATGCTGACAGGTTTGCCACTGTCTTGTCCGATTTTAACGGTGTCGGCAAGTTTCAGTTGTACGCCGCCTTCAACGGTGTCGCTGACAATGTTGCTGTCGCCTTTGATGTTGATCGTGCCGCCCAACGCGTATTTGTTGCTGCCGGTGGTACCGCCAACGTTGATGCCTTTGGTTACTTCTTCACCTACTTTGTCCAAAGCGTCTTGAACAGTATGTACAGGTGTACCTTCCGTACCGTCGGCATGTTTGACGGTAAAGTTAGGCGCTGCGATAGAGCCGTCTGGATTGACAGTCGTATTCAATGCTTTGGCAATCGGGTTCAGCTGGCTGAAGTTCACTGCGTCGGTATCCGCCGTACCTTTGGCTACGTCGGTAACTTTGTTGCCGCCGTTGTTCAGTCCGTCTTTGGTCAGGGATACCGGAGCATTTGCTGCACCGTTGGCAATCGTCAGACCGTTGTTGCCCAATACGCTGTCACCCGCAGTAACTTGCGGTGTGGTCAGTCCGTCTGTGGTCAGTACGCTGTTGCCGACTGTCACTTTGTTGAACGCTACGTCGTCCGCAGTTTCAATCGTCAGCTCTTTGCCGCTGCGTTTCACTCGGATGTTCTTACCTTGTTTCACGGTCACGGTGTCGCCAGCTGCGATTTTTTCGCTTTCGCTGTCGGCTTCTTCGTTCGCTTTCAGCTTCCAACCTTTGTCGGCTGTCGCTTTCACTGACTTGATCGCGTCGTGGATGGTGTTTTCACCTGTTCCGCCGATATCTTCTGTGGATACATTGCCGTTCTCGTTCTTGGCTTCTCCACCCAAGATGTTTTTCAGGTTCACTTGGGTAGCGTCCAGCTGGGCTTCGGTCGCGGCTTTGTTTGAGTCGGCCAATGGAGCGGCACCCAATGTGGTGTTGCTCAGTCCGCTCACTGTGCCGGTCGTACCGTCAATGCTGACAGGTTTGCCACTGTCTTGTCCGATTTTAACGGTGTCGGCAAGTTTCAGTTGTACGCCGCCTTCAACGGTGTCGCTGACAATGTTGCTGTCGCCTTTGATGTTGATCGTGCCGCCCAACGCGTATTTGTTGCTGCCGGTGGTACCGCCAACGTTGATGCCTTTGGTTACTTCTTCACCTACTTTGTCCAAAGCGTCTTGAACAGTATGTACAGGTGTACCTTCCGTACCGTCGGCATGTTTGACGGTAAAGTTAGGCGCTGCGATAGAGCCGTCTGGATTGACAGTCGTATTCAATGCTTTGGCAATCGGGTTCAGCTGGCTGAAGTTCACTGCGTCGGTATCCGCCGTACCTTTGGCTACGTCGGTAACTTTGTTGCCGCCGTTGTTCAGTCCGTCTTTGGTCAGGGATACCGGAGCATTTGCTGCACCGTTGGCAATCGTCAGACCGTTGTTGCCCAATACGCTGTCACCCGCAGTAACTTGCGGTGTGGTCAGTCCGTCTGTGGTCAGTACGCTGTTGCCGACTGTCACTTTGTTGAACGCTACGTCGTCCGCAGTTTCAATCGTCAGCTCTTTGCCGCTGCGTTTCACTCGGATGTTCTTACCTTGTTTCACGGTCACGGTGTCGCCAGCTGCGATTTTTTCGCTTTCGCTGTCGGCTTCTTCGTTCGCTTTCAGCTTCCAACCTTTGTCGGCTGTCGCTTTCACTGACTTGATCGCGTCGTGGATGGTGTTTTCACCTGTTCCGCCGATATCTTCTGTGGATACATTGCCGTTCTCGTTCTTGGCTTCTCCACCCAAGATGTTTTTCAGGTTCACTTGGGTAGCGTCCAGCTGGGCTTCGGTCGCGGCTTTGTTTGAGTCGGCCAATGGAGCGGCACCCAATGTGGTGTTGCTCAGTCCGCTCACTGTGCCGGTCGTACCGTCAATGCTGACAGGTTTGCCACTGTCTTGTCCGATTTTAACGGTGTCGGCAAGTTTCAGTTGTACGCCGCCTTCAACGGTGTCGCTGACAATGTTGCTGTCGCCTTTGATGTTGATCGTGCCGCCCAACGCGTATTTGTTGCTGCCGGTGGTACCGCCAACGTTGATGCCTTTGGTTACTTCTTCACCTACTTTGTCCAAAGCGTCTTGAACAGTATGTACAGGTGTACCTTCCGTACCGTCGGCATGTTTGACGGTAAAGTTAGGCGCTGCGATAGAGCCGTCTGGATTGACAGTCGTATTCAATGCTTTGGCAATCGGGTTCAGCTGGCTGAAGTTCACTGCGTCGGTATCCGCCGTACCTTTGGCTACGTCGGTAACTTTGTTGCCGCCGTTGTTCAGTCCGTCTTTGGTCAGGGATACCGGAGCATTTGCTGCACCGTTGGCAATCGTCAGACCGTTGTTGCCCAATACGCTGTCACCCGCAGTAACTTGCGGTGTGGTCAGTCCGGTAGTGGTCAGTTCGCTGTTGCCTGCTTTCAAGGTGGTGGCAGTTACACTATTCAACGTAATGTCATCATTCAGCTTGACGGTAACATTGTCGCTGTCTGCAGAAGTGGTAATGTTGTTGCCGCCTTTAATGCCGACTCGCTCACCCAGTTTTTTGCTTGAAGTTGAAGTGTTGCCGTCTGCATCAAAGGTTAGACCTTTTTCCGCCAGCTCTTTAAGCTGTGCATAATTCACAGCATCATCTTCATTTTCACCTTTGGCAACTTTGGTGATCTTGTTGCCGCCATTGTTCAAACCGGACTTGGTCAGGGATACAGGATTGTTACCGTTGGCAATGTTCAAACCATCATTGGTCAGAACACTGTCACCCGCTTTGAGTTTATCTGCATTGACGGTTTGAACGGTGATTTCGTCTTTCAGTTTGACTGTAATGCCGTCTGTACCTGATTCGGTAACCACATTTGTATCGTCGCCTTTAATTGCCAGCGTTTCGTCCAGTTTTTTGGTTACAGGAGAGCCGCTGTTGCCACTGAAGGTAATACCTTTGGTATCGACGATATTTTTCGCATCCACGCCTTTTTGAATCTCAGCTTTGGTGTCGTCTGAAAGGTCGAGTTCGTAGTTGGTGGTTTTGGTGTGGTTACTGTTTGTCGCTTCAGACGACTTCAGTGCCAATTTACCGCCATCTTTCACGCTGACGGTGGTATTGTCAGCATGAACAGTGTAAGTTGTTTGATTACCTGCTTCCACAGCAGCGACATGAGTATTGTCGCCGGCTGCTACAACGCTGGTTTTTTCACTGTCGACAACGGCTTTATTGATGGCTTTGGCAACGTCAGCTGCAGTAGCAAATGCATCGCCTGCCGTATCCGCGCTGACTACGCCGCCGGCACCCGTGGTCAGCGTAGATTTGTTTACGTTGAACGTGACAGTGCCCCCTTTGTTTTCGGCAGTCGTACCTGTGCCGTTAACAAATTTCAGCGTGGAATCATCTTTAGTCAACGTTTTGACATTTTCATCATTGACTTTTACATCAATGCCTTGTAATGCACTGTCGGCTTTTTTCAAGGAGTCTTTGGTTTTGTCTGACAAATCCAAATTGTAAGTAGTTACGTTGGTAGTTGAATCTTCAGACGACGTCAGTTTCAGACCGTTTTCTGTACCTTCCGCAGAGACAGCCGTACCTTTGGCATTGACGGTGTAAATCGCATGACCATCCGTGCCTTCAGTTTTGTCGACACTGACGACATTTGTACCTTTTTGAACCTCGGTTTTCGCAGCTTTAACTTGTTTGTAGCTCGCTGCGTCAGTATCAGCCACACCGTCGGCAATGTTGGTAACTTTGTTGCCGCCGTTGTCCAGTCCAGACTTGGTCAGGGATACGGGATTGGCACCGTTGGCAATATTCAGACCGTTGTTGCCCAATACGCTGTCACCCGCAGTAACTTGCGGTGTGGTTAGTCCGTCTGTAGTCAGTACGCTGTTGCCGACTGTCACTTTGTTGAACGCCACATCGTCCGCAGTCTCAATAGTCAGCTCTTTGCTGCTGCGTTTCACACGGATATTCTTACCTTGTTTCACGGTCACGGTGTCGCCCGCAGCGATTTTTTCGCTTTCGCTGTCGGCTTCGTCGTTCGCTTTCAGCTTCCAACCTTTCTCGGCAGTCTCTTTTACTGACTTGATCGCGTCGTGGATGTTGCCTGCACCGGTATTACCAATGTTGCTCATAGTAATACTGCCGTTTTCGTCAACTGCGGCATCTCCGCCCAATACATTTTTAACGGTTTGGGCAGTATTACCCAAAACGTTTTGTACCGCGTACAGCTGGCTGCCGTTGATGGCATCGGTAGAAGTGTTAGAGATTTCACCCGGAGCAACGTTTTTCAATTGGCGTTCGTAGTTTTTAGAACCAAAGGATACTTGGTCGCCTGGATTAACACTGTTGCCACCTGCAAAACCTGAGTATTTCAGATTATTGACAGTAGCTTCGTTGACACTAGTTGCACCGGTTGTAGTCGTACTGCCCGCACCGATTGCCACAGAGTTGCCTTGAGTGGCTTTCGCACCCATACCGAATGCGGCAGAGGCGACGCCTTCAGCGATCGTACCCGTACCAAAGGCTGTGGATAATTGACCTATTGCCTGTGATTTAGTACCAATGGCTACTGCAGCTTCGCTTGAAGTCGTATGAGTATAACTGCCGGTTTCCATCACATCGCCGGTATAGTCTTGATAAACCTCTTTAACCGTTTTACCCGTACCTTCTACAGTTTTCACTGCAACGGTATCCCAGTCGTCCGCACCGATGGCGATAGAAGAATTGCCTTTTGCGTCTACATTGTTACCGATGGCAGTAGATTGATCGCCCCATGCATTGGCGTATGCACCGATAGCAACGGTTTGATTGTAATCCTCTTCAGCCGAGGCTGGTTTTGCAGGATTGGTTGCAGAAGCGTGATAGCCGATGACGACAGAGCGCGAGTTATTGGATTGAGCCTGATCACCGATAACAACGGAGCTAAATTTCAAAGCCCGTGCGTCATTACCGATAGCAACTCCCGCGGATTCAGCTGCATGACTGGATTTGCCGATGGCGATGCTATTACTATGATCGGCATTTGCACCATTACCTAAAGCAATAGCGTTGTCCAAACGTGTATGGCTGTTCAAACCAAGCGCCAAAGAAGCCGCACCGTCTGCATTGGCAGCACGTCCTAACGCGATAGAATCTTCTTTCCAAGCATTGTTGGTTGAACCAATAGCGATAGCATTCACTTCGGCAGCCTTCGCGCCATCACCCAACGCAATGCCACTATCCTTGGCAGCATGGCTAGACTTACCAATGGCGACTGCCTTGCCGCCTACTGCCTGCGCCTCATGACCGAGAGCAACCGCGCTGCTTGCTTCAGCTTTAGCGGAATGACCGCCTGCAAATGATGCCCAGCCCAAAGCATTGGAGCCGAAACCGACTGCAGTTGACCCAACATTACTTGCGGTGGTATAGGCACCCAAAGCCACAGCAGAATCATTAAGTGCATTTGCACCATCGCCTACCGCCACGCTGGATTTACCTTTTGCATTGGAAACCTGACCACCTGCAAACGAGTTTTGACCGTAAGCATTTGCAGCCTGACCGACGGCGGTCGCGTTCGTACCGCTGGCTTTACTTGCCGCACCCACGGCGACCGAGCCTTCACCCGTAGTCGTACCGTTGACATTGATAACAGAGTCTGTGGCTGCTTCGACGGAAGCCTTGTTACCGATTACCACCGCATTTTTCGCCGCCGCTTTGGTTTCGCTACCGACTGCGATGGCAGATTCAGCCGATGCCTGCGCCTTCAGACCTACCGCAGTTGTACCATTGGCAGTCGCAGAAGCATCTACGCCTGCAGCAAGCGCGTTGTCGCCTGTCGCACCGTCGTTGTTGTAGTTGCCTTTAGTTTGATCTTCGTTTTTGACGCTGTAAAAATGGGTTTGCGACGCACCAGTCAGCTTACCGTCAACAACCTTGATGGTTTTGTCGTCCACCTTAACGTCGTATTTGATTTTAGTATTGCCATTTGCTTCAGTATCGACGGTAACAGTAGTTGCATTGCCGTCGGCAAACTGTACGCTTTCTCCGGGCGTAACAATGCCCTTCGCATCGCCCGCATTATCTTTGACGGTAAAGCCTTGGTTGACGTAAGTATTGAGATTGGTCAGCGCATCAGCGATGTTCCTAGCAGGAGTTGTATTGAATTTGGCGGTACCATTACCTGCCGTATTCGGCTCAGCATTGCCTTTGAGCACGTCATAAGACGGTAAGGTTACGAAAGAACCCTGATTATTTGTCGGATCATTGCCGACAGTCGCACCACCGCCCAATGCATCGGCGACCGATTTGGCAATATTACCCGCCCCTACATGAAGAGCGTAAAGTTGGCTGCCGTTTACCGCATCAGTAGAAGTTGCAGTAATCGCACCTGGGGCTACATGTTTCAACTGGCGTTCATAGCCTGCCGAACCGAAAGAAACTTGAGAACCCGGGGTAATATGATCCGTCCCCGCAAAACCGCTATAAGTAATACCATTGACTGTTGCAGTTGTTACAGCGGTTGCATCGGTATTGGTACGTGATCCTGCACCGATAGCGACAGATTTGTCTTGGCTAGCACTCGCACCGACACCAAACGCTGCTGCACCTATGCCCGATGCAGATGTACCCGAACCAAAGGCAGTGGACAATACACCCTCAGCAAGTGCAGTTACACCAACAGCGACGGCGGCATCTCCGGCAGTCGTACCTTTAAATGGATTATTATACGCAACACCTTGTCGCTTCATTTCCACACCGGTCAAATCTTGGTATATCTGATGTACCTGTTTATTTCCCGCTGCCGCAACAGTTTTTTCACGTACGATATTCCAATCATCACCACCGATGGCAATGGATGAATCCCCTGTTGCACGGGTATTGTTACCAATGGAAGTTGATTGCGCTCCCGAAGCAATGGCATCAGGACCGATGGCAACCGCCTGAGCTGTACCTGTCGCCTTCGCTGTCCAACCAATGGCAAGGCTCTGTTTTGTAGTTGCTGTTGTCAAGTTAGCACCTGCAGACACACCAATAGCAACAGAATCTTCTCCCAATGCCTGCACACCAGAACCGATCGCAACCGCATTCCCAACATTGACAGGGTTTTTAGCTATATTATTCACACCCGTTGCAACCGAATTTTTACCAATAGCAATCGAATTAGTTAGCGTTGCCTGTGCACCCGTACCCAAAGCAATCGCATCCGCACCGGCAGACTTGGCATTACGACCAATGGCAGTACTGCGACTTCCAGACGCTAACGTTCCTGCGTCAGCTCCTCGACCCTGTGCATCACTACCACCAATTGCAATCGAATACTCACCGGTTGCCTGTGTCCAGCTACCGAGGGCTGTTGCACCAAGATTTTTTGCTTCAGCGCGTGCGCCGATAGCACTGGTCCAGTCTTTTGAAGCGATGGTATCCGAACCGATAGAAATTGCCTTCGCTGCATATGCATTACTTGCCTGACCGATGGCAATCGCATTGTTCCCATCAGCATAAGCACCTGTATTTGCCTGGCTACCGCCAATAGCAACAGCACCGTCAGCCTCAATCCTTGTACCCGCTTTTGCAAAGGCACCAACTGCAACCGATCCCACACCTCTTGCGGAGCCGCCACCAACTGCCGTCTCACTCGCATTACCGGTTGCGACAATACCAGTTGTATTCGCAGGTGCCGTTGAATTTATTATAGGATGCGCCCAAGCACTCTCAGACAAGCCGAATAATGCCGCGCTCAACGCCGTCAGCCTGAACAAGGTTTTCAGACGACCCTCTTCTGAGGCGCGCACATCCCCTTCAGCACCCTCGCTGCTTGATTTGACACGTCCTTTCGCCAATTCGGAAGTAACGACGAAAGAGCCGATAGTACGGTTCCATACAACTTTGAAAATCTTATTCATAACAATCTCTCTTGATTGGATTTATTAAAAAATATCAGATTGAATTCAAATATATACAGTCAAAACAAGACGTACTCCCCGCACTGCCCCGCCGCCTAATCTTCTTCAGGCACACGCGGATTTTATGAGACAGGCATTCATTTATTTTGTTTATATATTATTGAAAATCAACCAGGTTGACGTTAATTGTCACTTAAGTACAATTTTTAGAACATATCTATATCAGTAGGTATAGTATAGAAACTTCATCAAATTGCCGATTATGCAAAATAAGCTCCGATAATCTTTGAGTTTCTCTTATTTTTTAACGCATATTTACTTTTATAAGTGGAACTATGTATGGAATCCTGCAATTTTTATGCCAAACTCTCATATTACATTTATGGCTATGTCGTTTAAGATGATATTTATATTTGAATGAAAATACAGAAAGAAAATTTGAGACGCCTTTGCAACGGTATTGATTTGTAGAATTAATCCTTCATCCTGCGCTTACCGTCTTCATCGCAAGGAAAGGAATTGGCAGCAGAAGCGTGCCAAGTCAGGGAAACACAACTTTTCCTCTGCCATGACTCCCGCCAACTGCATTCGTGGGCATAGCCCACGCTACATTCCGATCTTTCAAACTCTCGCTAGCAAACATGGGAAAACAACGCAAAAAGGTCGTCTGAAATATCCATAGCGGGTTTCGCTACTTTTCAGACGACCTTTTGAAGGTGGATTGCAATAAAGCTATAAAAAAGAATCAACGCCCCATTTCGTTCTGCATGGCGCGGATGCTTGCCTGCCTGTCGCTGACATCACGGGTCAGGCGGTTGATTTTTGCCTGATCCCCCTGACGGCGGGCGGCGGCAAGTTGGGATTGGGCGCGGGCGAGTGCGGCCTGTTCGTTGCGGACTTCTTTTTGAAGGATTTGCTTACGCGACATTTGTGGCTTCGCAGGTGCGGATACAACGGACGCAGGAAGGATTTTGGCTTTGCGGTTCATCTCTGCGGCACGCGCTTTGGCGGCTTTGGCATCCGGCTGGTTGCGCAGTCTCACATCCAGGCGGGGATTGGCGGCTTCTGCGGTGTTGGTTACGCTGCTTACTGCCGGACGCGGAAGGATTTTGATGTCGTCGATTTCGGGGGCTGCCTGACCGATGGCTTCTTTCAGGTTGACCGTTTCGGGAACGGCGCTGTCGGCTTCTTCGCTGCTGACGGCCGCGCTGCCGTCAACATGGGACACGGTACATTCGGCACCGGTTTTCTGGTTGGTAAAGACGATGCCGTTTGCGGTTTTGCAGATATAGGTAACGGGATTTGCGGATACGGCTGAGCTGCTGAGGCAGAGCGCAGCCGCAAGGATATAGGGTATCGGTTTCATGGCGGCCTCAAGATTTGCGGAAAGCGGGCATTATACTATGCTGCCGGTTAGGGAATTTCAACTTATCTTTCAGGAATGTTAAATTCGACGGCTTACAGAAAATCAAGGTCGTCTGAAATCCGCTTTTCAGACGACCTTCTTCATATGTCTGCGGGCAATATCCGTTACCGCTCAAGGGAAGCATTTCCCACCGCCTCGTCCCACAATTCCCGCTTCTTCCCTACCGTCAGTTTTTTGATGGCGATTTCCTGTTTCAGCGCCTCGCTTTTGGAGAGGTCGTCTGAAACGATACGCATCGCCGTCGGTTTGTTCAGCCGCGTATATTTCGCGCCTTTGCCGGCGAGGTGGGCAGCGAACCGCTCTTGCGGGCGGTTGCTGATGCCGCAGTAAAGCGCGCCGTTTTCACACAGAATCAGGTAAACGCACCAATTTTCCGCGTTCATGCGTCTGCTTCCTTGGCGAAACTTTCCGTGAAGATACGGACGGCAGCTTCGGTTTTGGCGGACTGGACGCGGTAAGGCGTCACCAAATAGAGGCTGACCGGCGGCAGCGTCCATTCGGGCAAAACGGTTTTCAGACGACCTTGGGCGATTTTTTCCCGAACTTCGCCGCCCACTTGCAAAGATAAACCGAAACCGCTTTCGGTCAGGCTGCACACGGCGGCAAGATGCGTGCAGGCAATACTGTCGGCGATGTCGAGGAAATAGCTTTCACCGCCGTGTTGCAAGGTCGTGCGCACGGGCAGGAAATGCAGCCAGCGATGGGCGTGAAGCTGCGAGGGATGGGTGATGGGCGGATGGCGGTCGAGGTAATCGGGTGCGGCGCAAATGCTGTACGGCCAGGTAACGAGATGACGCGCGACCAGGTTGGGATCGTCCAAGGCGCGGTCGCCGCCGCGTATGGCGATGTCGGTCTGATTGTGTTGCAGGTCGTCCAAGGTATCGCTGAAATTGAGGATGGGGCGGATTTTGGGAAACTCGGTTTGCAATCGTGAAAACGCCGTCTGAAAAGCGCGGGAACCGATGACGCTGGAAGTCAGGGAAATGCGCAATTCGCCGACGGGTTCGGTTTTGAGGTTGTCGATAACGGTACGCGTATCGGCGAGGGTAGCAGCGAGGCGGCGGCAGTATTCGCCCAAGGCGCGGCCGGCATCGGTCGGCGAAAGGCTGCGCGTGCTGCGGTTTAACAGCTTGATGCCGTGCAGGGTTTCGAGGCGGTTGATGTGCTGGCTGACGGCAGACGGGGTCATGCCCAGCGCGGCAGCGGCGGCGTTCATGCTGCCGTGTTCGAGGACGGCGGCGAAAACGAGCAGGGGTTTGATGTCTTGCATTCTATTTCTATTATTTAGTTCAACTTCACAATCATAACAGCAAAACAGGGATTATCAAGCGTTTCAGACGACCTTACAATGCGTTCATCTAATTAATCACATCTCAACAAGGAGTCAAACATGAAAATCGCAGTCATCGGTGCAACAGGTTATGTCGGCAACGCAGTGGTTCAAGAATTGGCAGGTCGCGGTCATGAAGTGACCGCTTTCGCGCGCAATACGGATAAAGTGTTCCAGGCGCAAAATGTTGCCGCCGTCTCCGCAGACGTGAACGCGGCAGATTTTGCCGACAAGCTGGCAGGCTTTGACGCCGTGGTCAGCGCGTTCAATCCCGGCTGGACCAATCCCAATATCGGCGCGGATTTTACACGCGGCGCAAACAGCATCGTCGAAGCGGCAAAAACGGCGCAAGTGCCGTATCTCTTAATCGTTGGCGGCGCAGGCAGCCTGTATGTTGCACCTGATTTGCAAGTTGTCGATACGCCCGACTTCCCCAAAGCCATTTACGACGGCGCCAATGCCGCACGCCATTTATTGACCGCACTCCTGCCGCGCCGAGATGTGAACTGGTCTTTCGTTTCCCCTCCGGCACGACTGGGCGCGGACGGCGGGTTCAGCGAAGACAAAACCGGCAAATACCGCTTGGGCAAAGACGATTTGCTGATGGACGGTGAAATTCCGGCAGGCATCAGCGTGGCGGATTTGGCAGTCGCCATCGCCGACGACGCGGAAAACAAAACGCATTTGTTTGAACGCTTTACCGTTGCCGCCGCTTAACCGCCGTCTAGGGCAAAGGTCGTCTGAAAACCTTGGAAATCAGGTTTTCAGACGACCTGTCCCTCCCAATCAAAAGGAAATCGAAAAATGAAAAAAATCATCGCCGTCTTACTGACCGCAGCCGCCCTCTCATCAACCGCCGCATACGCCGCTCCCAAAGCCAAACCCGTCCACACCAAAGCCGCGCAAACCCAAGAGGCACGCAACAAAGCCAACGCCCTTGCCTTCTACGACCTCGCGTTCAATCAGCACAAACTGCAAGAAGCCGTCAGCAAATATGTCGGCAAAACCTATATCCAACACAATCCGACCGTTGCCGATGGCGGACAAGCCTTTATCGACGCCTTCGCTCCGTTCTTAAAAGAAAATCCCGGCTCGCGCGCCGCAGTGAAACGCATAGCGGCGGAAGGCGATTTGGTATTCATGCACGTCTTCAGCCAAACCTCTGCCCAAGACCGGGGTGAAGCGGTCGTCGATATTTTCCGCTTCGACCGCAACGGTAAAATCGTCGAACATTGGGACGTGATTCAAGCAGTGCCGGAAAAAACCGCCAGCGGGCATTCTATGTTTTAAAATGCCTTGAAGCGATACGGCAAAATGTGCAAAGGTCGTCAGAAAACCCAATTTTTAAGGTTTTCAGACGACCTTTATAATTTTACGTCCGGTTTTACAAAAATCTTAACCTTGGTTAATTTACGAAAATATTTTGGAATTTACAATCGGCAAATCATTTGTATTTACAATGCAAATTTTTGTAACTAACGAAATAATATACATTAAAAACAACAAGATTTCTTTCTTTCCGTCATCATTGTTTTATAATATATGCATATATTATAATACTGCATTTTTTGTTCGCGCCGTATTTTATATAAGGCGTAAAACTTTTTTTTCCCCTTTTACTCTAAACCTGCGAACAGCTCCTCCTCTTTCCCTGAATGCCTCCACAGGCAGGCACGGCGTGAGTCCGACATGGTCGCGTCGGTTTGTTTTCCATCACATGAGACCTATCATGAAAAATACCACCATTCAGAAATTTGCAGATAAAACCGCCAAAATCGGTATCGTCGGCTTGGGCTACGTCGGCCTGCCTCTGATGCTCCGCTATGTGGACATCGGTTATCAGGTTTTGGGCTTCGACATCGACAAAACCAAAGTCGACAAACTCAACAAAGGCGAGACCTACATCGAGCATATTCCTGCCGAGAAAATCGCCGCCGCTTCAAACAGCCTGTTTGAAGCCACCACTGACTTCTCCCGCATCGGCGAAGTGGAAGCCGTGATTTTGTGCGTACCGACTCCGTTGAACAAATACCGCGAGCCGGACATGAGTTTCGTTATCGACACCACCGACGCGGTGAAACCTTACCTTCGCGCCGGTCAAGTGCTGTCTTTGGAATCCACCACCTACCCCGGCACGACCGAAGAAGAATTGCTGCCGCGTGTTGAAGAAGGCGGCTTGAAAGTCGGTAAAGACGTGTTCTTGGTGTACTCTCCGGAACGCGAAGACCCGGGCAACCCGAATTTTGAAACCCGCACCATCCCGAAAGTCATCGGCGGTCATACCCCTGCTTGTTTGGAAGTCGGTATCGCGCTGTATCAACCTGCCATCGACAAAGTCGTACCGGTAAGCTCCACCAAAGCCGCCGAGCTGACCAAGCTTCTGGAAAACATCCACCGCGCCGTGAACATCGGTTTGGTGAACGAGATGAAAATCGTCGCCGACAAAATGGATGTCGATATTCACGAAGTCATCGCCGCCGCGGCAACCAAACCGTTCGGCTTTGTCGCCTACTATCCCGGTCCGGGCTTGGGCGGTCACTGTATCCCCATCGATCCGTTCTACCTGACTTGGAAAGCGCGCGAATACGGCGTGAACACCCGCTTCATCGAGCTGGCAGGCGAAGTGAACTCCCACATGCCCGACTACGTCATCAGCAAAGTGGGCCTGGCTTTGAACGAACACAACCGTTCCATCAAAGACAGCAAAATCTTGGTTTTGGGTATCGCCTACAAGAAAAACGTGGACGACATGCGCGAAAGTCCGTCTGTGGAAGTGATGGACCGCCTGCACAAATTGGGTGCAAACATTTCCTACTCTGACCCGCACGTGCTTGAATTCCCATACATCCCCGGCCACCACTACTTCGACCTGAAGAGCGAGCCGCTGACGCCGGAAACCATAGCGAAATACGACTGCGTGGTGCTGACGACCGACCATGACAAGTTTGACTACGACATGATTGCCGAACACGCCAAACTGATTGTCGATACGCGCGGCAAGTTCCCTGCGAAAAACCCGAAAGTCGTGAAAGCGTAACACCTTTGATGATTGAGGCGGACTGCTTGCCGACAGCTCTCGGCAGGCAGTCGGCTTTCTTAGACCGTTTGTTTTCAGACGACCTAAGAAAGCCCTTATTTATATGATGCTGCTGCGTTTTCAGGTCGTCTGAAAATCTTGGCGGCAACAAACCCCACCTATTTATGAATATAAGAAAAATACTCGGTTATGCCTTAGGCCCGATAGGCAGCGCGGCTTTCGGCATCCTCTCGCTTCCGCTGATTTCATGGTACTACCCTGCGGAAGACATCGGCCGCATCGTCTTACTGCAAACCATCTCCGGTCTGGCCATCCTGATTTTGGGGCTGGGTTTGGATCAGGCGTATATCCGCGAATATTACGCCGCTAAAGATAAAGCGTCCCTGTTTAAATCCATCAGCCTGTCGCCGTTCGTTTTGACGACTGTCGTGATTTTGGCGGTGCTTGTATGGAATACGGCTTGGCCGGCAGATTTGATTTTTGATTTGCCAGATAAAACCTTGGGCTTGCTGTTTTTAATTTTCCTGCTGACCTGCCTGTTTGCGCGGTTTCTCTCCCTAATACTGAGGATGCAGGAAAAAGCTGTCGCCTTTTCTCTCAGCCAGCTGACACCGAAATTCCTGATTTTGGCGTTGGTTTTGTTATTCGTTTTCAGCGGTGTCGAAACTGATACCGTCAGTCTTGTCCTTGCCTACACCGTGGCGCAAGTATTGACTGTCGCCGTTTTGACATACCAAACCAGACATGAACTGCGCGCTGCTGCGCGCGCTCCTTGGTCGTCTGAAACCCATCATGCAAGCCTGCGCTACGGCTTGCCCTTGGCATTCGGGAATTTGGCTTATTGGGGATTGACCTCAATCGATCGTTTTGCGCTCAAACAGTGGGCGGGTTTGAATGAGCTTGGCATTTACTCGATGGCGGTCAGCTTCGGCGCGGTTGCCCTGATTTTTCAAAGCGTATTCTCAACCATTTGGGCGCCTTTGGTGTTCAAATGGGTGGAAGACAAAACCCATTTGGATAAAATCGGCGGCATCACCCTTTCGATGACCGAATTAATCAGTGCGATGATTTGTTTTATCGGCATTTTCTCGCCCGTCGTTACTTGGATATTGCCCGACAAATACGCTCCGGTACAGTTTTTGCTGCTCTCATGCATGTTGTATCCGCTGTTTTATACGCTTACGGAAGTCAGCGGTATCGGATTGAACGTTGTCAAACGAACTTGGTTAATTACAGCAGTCAACATTGTCGCTTTTGCCATCAATTTCAGTCTGCTGTCGCTACTGGTTCCCCATTTGGGGGCGCGTGGTGCAGCCATAGCGAGCGCAATATCGTTTTGGGTGTTTTGCATCATCAAAACCGAATTTTCATCTAGGGTGTGGCGTCCTCTGCCGCGGCTGAAAATTTATACCAATACCGCTTTGAGCGTACTGCTTTGCCTGAGCTACACCTATTTCGGCACAAAGGAAAATTATCCGTTGTTCGCCTTGCTTTGGCTGGCAGGACTCTCCTATCTGATATGGCGTCGCAAGTCGTCCCTTATTTCGGCAGCAGCTGCTGTCAAGAGTCGTCTGAAAAGATAATCCGAAGGAAGCGGCAGTTTTCAGACGGACACAAAACCATCGGAACTGAAACTTTTCGGCCGATATACCGCCCAATACATTACCGACGCATTCAGTCGGATTCTGCGGTCAGACAAATTGTTTCTGCATATAATAATATTTCCGAAACCGTCCCACCTCAGGAAACAAAGTGAAACTCAAAACACAGACTTTATACATTACGCTGATATACACGATTTCAACCGCCTATATGCTGGGGCCGATGCTGTCGTACAAAGCCGGTATTCCGCGTATCGACAACCCCCTGACCATCCTGCTGCTGCCTACCGCCCTACTGATTTTTGCGTTAGAGTCCAAACGGTTCAACGGCAAAGCAGGCAGGATGTTGGCAGCGCTTGCCATCATGTGCGGTTGGGGCGGCATCCATCTGTTTATTACCACGCTGGATTCGGTCAGGATTATGGATACGTTTTTCTTCCTGTCCCTACCCAGCCTGTTTTATCTGCTGTACTTGGTATTGAGCCGACATGAAAATCCGATGGCGTTTATCCGCCACCTGCTGCTTTTTTTCTGCGCATTTATCATCATCCCGCCCGCTGTGGAGATTTTGACCGGCATCCAATTCGTTCAAGCAGATGAAGTATTGGCCATTGATGCGGGGATTATTAAGGGTTTCTTCTTTAACCCTAACAACTTAGGCACGACCGCCCTCTGTTTTGCGCCTGCCGTTTTAGTATTTTTCAATATTGATGTCAGTAAAAAAGAATACTTGCTCGGCTTGATACTTTTTTTATGTTTGGGCGTAGTCATTTTTGCCAGTGCGTCGCGTACCGCTACCCTGTGTTACATCATTTTGTTTATCCTGAACTTGATTTACCGTAACAACGGGCTGTTTACGCTGATGACCATAGGTGTTACAGGCGCCGGATTGTCGATGATTCCGAAACAGTACATTGCCGATTTCCTGCTCTCCCTGCACGGTAATGCCTTTTTGGAAAATATTTCCTCACGCCTGTATTTGTTCCTGTTTGATTTGGAAAGCGACAATTCGGTCGGCTACCGTCAGGAAATCTATAACTATTTCTGGGAACATCCGCCATTCCTGCTGTTGGGCTATGGTCCGAAAAAATTCCAAGAATATTTCGGCGGCCACTTGAGCGACAGTTTGGCGTTTGAAAACCCGCACAGCTTCCTTATCGAGCTATACCTCGGTTTTGGTCTGATTTCGCTGACGGCTTTTTTGTTCTATGCCGCATACTATTTCTTCTGCGTCGCCGCCGGCAGGAATATGAAAAACAAGCAGCGCGTCATTGGGTTGGCAGCAATGGGATTGTTCCTTTTGGCAGGTTTTATCCCGTCAACCATTTTTCGTATGCCCTTCATCTGGCTGCCCTGCTTTTTGATTTTCCTGTACAGCGTCCTGCCGCAGCGCGATACGGCGTATAACGCGTACCGATACACCCCTTGATAGAAAACACGATATGAAAAAAATTGTTTTGACTACTTCCATGTCCGGCCTCGGCGGCACTGAAAACGCGACCTTCCGCTTAGGACGGTTGCTCAGGCAGCGCGGCCACGAGGTCGTCCTTGCCTCTTCCGATGGCCCGCTCATCAAAGAGGCCCAAGCCTTGGGCATCCAATGGCGTCCGATTGATTTTTATCAGGGCGGCATCTTGGGCTACATCAAAGGCATGTTCGCCTACATGAAAATGTTGAAACAAGAAAAACCCGACATCATCCACTGCCAAATGGCGCGTATCGTTCCCGCCTGTGCCATCGCGGCGAAAATCTCTTCGCCGAAAACCAAAGTGTTCTACCATGCGCGCGGTTTGGATGCCGAAACTTATCCGAAAATCGCCAAACTTTTCGACAAACTGGGCGTATACATCATCGGCAACTGCAGACACGAGCAGGAAAAACTCATCCGCCACGGTTTCCCTGCCAACCGCATCACCTACACCTACAACGCCCTGCACAAAGCCGATTACGTTCCTGAAAAAACCGCCAAAGACTACGTCATGCTCGGCACGCTGTCGCGCTTGGATACCGTCCGCGCCGTGCATGTGATGCTGGACATCTTTAAGAAAATGGTCGACCGCAATATGCCCGTGCGCCTGAACGTAGCAGGCATAGGCGAAGAAATGGACAATCTGAAAGCGCAAGCGAAGCGTCTGGGCATAGACGATAAAGTCAACTTCCTCGGCGGCGTACGCGATTTGACCGGCTATTTCAAAGACGTGGATATTTTGGTGAACACGCCGCACTGTATCGGCGACCACGGCGCAGGCGTCGGCAACAACATCCTCGAAGCCGGCCTCTACGACACGCCCGTCGTCACCTACAACATGGGCGGCATTTCCGAAATGGTCATTACCGGCGAAACCGGATACTGTTTCCCCTTCGGCGAAGACGAAGCCTTTATCGAAGCCGTCGATAAACTCATCAAGCAACCCGAGCTGCGCGAAAAGATGGGCAAAGCCCTGCATAAACACGTTGAGACCTTGTGTTCCGATGATGAAATCTATCGCACCACAATGGCCGCTTACGATATGTGAGGTCGTCTGAAAATATGAACATCACCATCGTCGCCCCCTACTGTTCGCTTCCGTCCGAGCCGCATTTCAACCGCTTCTGGTATCTTGCCGAGCTGTTGTCGCAGTCTCATGATGTATTGCTGATTACCAGCAATTTCAAACACTATGACAAATCTTTCAGACGACCTGAAGATGCCGAATCTGCCTCGCAAGGTCGTCTGAAAGTCATGCTGCTGGAAGAGAGCGGCTACGGCAAAAACGTCTCGCTGGACCGCGTCAAAAGCCATCATGTGTTCGTCAAACATTTTGAGCAATGGCTGAACAACTGCCGTCCGGGCGAACAAGACGTCGTCTTTTCCGCCTACCCGCTGATCGCCACCAACCTGCTTTTGGGCGAACACAAAGCGCGTTTGGGCTACAAGCTGATTATCGACGTGCAGGACGTATGGCCGGAATCCTTCTCCTCGGTTGTGCCGTTTTTGAAAAAAATCCCGCACAACCTGCTGCCCTTCTCCTCCCGCGCCAACCGTGCCTACCGCTACGCCGACGCGCTGGTTGCCGTATCGCAGACCTACCTCGGCCGCGCCAAAGAAGCCAATCCGAACGTGCCCGGCGAAGTCGTCTATATCGGCGCGGATTTCCCCAAACTCGATGTCGCGCCGGCAAAAGACTTCGGCGACGACAAAACCCGCTTCTTCTACTTGGGTACGCTCAGTTACAGCTATGACGTGGAAACCGTGTGCAAAGGCGTTCGGAAACTGTTGGACGACGGCGAAAATGTAGAGCTGCACATCATGGGCGGCGGCCCCGATTTGGACAGGCTCAAACAATATGCCTGCGACGGCATCCAATTTTACGGCTACATCCCCTACGCCGAAATGATGTCGGTCGCCAAAGGCTGCGACATCTCCGTCAATGCCATTCACTCCTACGCCATGCAGTCGATTACCAACAAACTGTCCGACTATATGGCATTGCAAAAACCGATTTTAAACAGCCAGGTCAATGACGAAGTTGCCGAAGTCCTCACCCTGCTGCCGCACGCGGACTACCGTTCCGGCGATGTAGACAGCTTCGTCCAAGCCGCCAAAGATATTCTGGCGCGCAAAAACGACCCCGTTCAATCCGACGAAATCGTCCGCCGTTTCAAGCGCGACGTGGCGTATCAAAAAATCGTCAACCTGATTGAAAGATTAGCCCATGAGTAAATTCTTCAAACGCCTGTTTGACATCATCGCCTCCGCCTCAGGACTGATTTTCCTCTCGCCCGTATTTTTGATTTTGATATACCTTATCCGCAAAAACTTGGGCGAACCGGTATTCTTCACCCAAGAGCGGCCAGGCAAAGACGGCAAACCGTTTAAAATGATTAAATTCCGCTCCATGCGCGATGCGGTCGATAAAGACGGCAACCCGCTGCCCGACAGCGAGCGGCTGACCCCTTTCGGCAAGAAACTGCGTGCGACGAGCCTGGACGAACTTCCTGAGCTTTGGAACGTTCTAAAAGGAGAGATGAGCCTGGTCGGCCCAAGACCGCTGTTGATGAGCTACCTGCCGCTTTACAACGAATTTCAAAACCGCCGCCACGAAATGAGGCCCGGCGTTACCGGTTGGGCGCAGGTCAACGGACGCAACGCGCTTTCGTGGGACGAAAAGTTCGCACACGATATTTGGTATATCGACCATTACAGTTTTTGGCTGGATATGAAAATCCTGTTTTTGACGGTCAAAAAAGTCTTTATCAAAGAAGGCATTTCGGCTGAGGGAGAAGCCACCATGCCGTATTTCACAGGGAATGACACAGATGAAAAAAAATAACGTACTTATCCTTTCCGCAGGAAGACGAGTTGAATTGGTACAGGATTTTCAAACCGAAGCCGCCAAGTTTTCAGACGATGTCAAGATTTTGACGACGGACTTGGTACCACGTATGTCTTCCGCCTGCCACGTTTCGGACGGTTCGTTCGAAGTGCCGCTGATCAGTTCGGATTCGTATATCGACAGCATCTTCGATCTGGCGGTACGAGAAAACATCGGTTTAATCATCCCCACCATAGACACCGAACTGCAAAAACTGGCAAACGAACGCGGCCGCTTCGAAGCGGCAGGTATCCACATCATCGTTTCCGATGCGGACTTTATTGCGCGATGCCGCGATAAACGTAAAACCGCCGACCTGTTTGCCCGCTACGGCATACGCTCGCCCGAAATTTACGACCGCGAGAAGTTGGTTTTCCCTTGCTTCGCCAAACCTTACGACGGCAGCCGCGCCATCGGCGCCAAACGGATTGACACACCAGCCGATCTGACACCTGAAGTATTGGCAGATCCCAAATTAATGTTCTGCCAGCTTATCGACATCGAAAACGAATTTTTCGAGTTTACCGTCGATATGTATTACGACCATGAAGGTCGTCTGAAATGCGCCATCCCGCGAAAACGCTTGGAAGTGCGTACCGGCGAAGTCAGCAAAGGCATTACCCGCAAAAACAGCCTCTACCAAACACTGCTGGAAAAAATGGCGGTATTGGAAGGCGCGCGCGGCTGCATTACGGCGCAATTCTTCTGCAACGAAGAAACCGGCGAATTCTACGGCGTGGAAATCAACCCCCGCTTCGGCGGCGGCTTCCCGCTGACGTATGCCGCAGGCGGCAATTACCCAGGCTGGCTGATGCACGAATACTTCCGCAACGAAGAAATCCCGTTTTCAGACGACTGGGAAAACAACCTCATCATGCTGCGCTACGATGCCAAGGTCTTGGTTCATGAAAACGATTAATCCCGAAACCGCCGTCATTGTCTTCGACTTGGACGATACGCTGTACTCGGAATACGAATACAAGCTCTCCGGCATCCGTGCGATCGTCGATACCGTCGCCGCCCTGTATCCCGATTGGGATTCAGACGACCTATGGCGCAGTATCGACCCCGACGGCAAAGACTGGCTGGACAAGTTGTGCCGCCACTGCGGTTTCAACGAATCGGAAAAACAGGTTCTTCTGTGGCAATACCGGCTGCACCGCCCGACGCTGACGCCGTATGCCCCGCATGATTTCCTGTCCGAGCTGACCGCGCCCTTCGCCGCACGCGCACTGATTACCGACGGCAGAAGCCTGACCCAACGCTTGAAACTGGAAGCCTTGGGGCTGTATTCCCTGTTTGACGACATCCTCGTCTCCGAAGCCTGCGCTTCGGAAAAGCCCGACGGCAAACGCTTCCGCTATTTACAAGACAAATATGCCGGCAAGGCAGACTGTTTCATCTACATCGGCGACAACCTTTCCAAAGACTTCATCGCGCCGAACGCTTTGGGCTGGATTACCATAGGCTTGCGTCCCTCCGGGCGTAATATCCACATTCACCCGCCTGGAAGTTTTAGTACAGAATATCATCCCGCTTTTTGGATTGACTCCCTTCAAGATTTAGCTTCCCTAATCAATTCAAGCATTTAGCCATTACATAATCAAACGTACACTCACAATGCCAAAAGGACTATTTCATGACAAAAATATTATTCATGGGACGTAAACGGCTTTCCGCCAACCTGCTCCGGCTCTTATCTTCACAAAACGGCATCGAAATCGTCGGCGTACTGACCGACAGCCACCTGCAAGGCTCACCGACGGCTGCCGCCGCCAAAGAATTGGGCTTGCCGCTCTACACTTTCGACACCGCCTTGGAAGCAATGAAAGAAGGTCGTCTGAAATACGACTTGGGTTTGTCCGTACTCTACTGGCGCAAACTGCGCGACGAATTCCTGACCGTCCCGCGCTTGGGTACGATCAACTTCCACCCGGCCCTGTTGCCCGAATACAAAGGCACGGGCGGCTACAACCTTGCCATCATGGACGAATTGTCCGAATGGGGCAGCACCGCCCACTACGTCGATGCCTCCATCGACACCGGCGAAATCATCGAAGTGGACCGCTTCCCCATTGATTCTTCTGCCGAAACCGCCCAATCGCTCGAACGCAAGACCATGCAGGCATTGGAGCCGTTCGCACAACGCATTATCGCCCGCGCCGTCGAAGCGCAAGCCAAATTGCCGACCACGCCCAACATCGGCGGCCGCTACGTCAGCCGTGATGAAATGGAAGCGATGAAGCAAATCCATGACGGCGACGATGTCGAGAAAAAAATCCGCGCGTTCTGGTTCCCGCCTTACGACGGCGCATACGTCGAAATCGACGGTCAAAAATACACCTTGATCAACCGCCAACTGCTGGAAGAAGTCGCCCCCAAAGACTCCACCAGCCTTTTCGCAGGAAAAGCCAATGCTTAACACATCCCTCTCCCCGTGGCCGAGCTTCACCCAAGAAGAAGCCGATGCCGTTTCCAAAGTCCTGCTGTCCAACAAAGTCAACTACTGGACAGGCACCGAATGCCGCGAATTTGAAAAAGAATTCGCCGCCTTCGCTGGCACGCAATACGCCGTCGCCCTTTCCAACGGCACACTGGCGCTTGATGTTGCGCTTAAAGCAATGGGCATCGGCGCAGGCGACGATGTCATCGTTACCTCACGCACCTTCCTCGCCTCCGCTTCCTGCATCGTTACCGCAGGCGCAAACCCCGTGTTCGCCGACGTGGATTTAAACAGCCAAAATATCAGCGCGGAAACCATCAAAGCCGTGCTGACGCCGAATACCAAAGCCATCATCGTCGTCCACCTCGCCGGTATGCCTGCCGAAATGGACGGCATCATGGACTTGGCAAAAGAACATGATTTATGGGTTATCGAAGACTGCGCCCAAGCGCACGGCGCGAAATACAAAGGCAAATCCGTCGGCTCCATCGGACACGTCGGCGCATGGTCGTTCTGCCAAGACAAAATCATGACCACCGGCGGCGAAGGCGGCATGGTCACCACCAACGACAAAGAGCTGTGGAGCAAAATGTGGTCGTACAAAGACCACGGCAAAAGCTATGACGCCGTGTACCACCGCGAACACGCCCCCGGCTTCCGCTGGCTGCACGAAAGCTTCGGCACCAACTGGCGCATGATGGAAATGCAGGCAGTCATCGGCCGCATCCAGCTCAAACGTATGCCCGAATGGACGGCACGCCGCCAAGCCCACGCCGCCAAGCTGGCAGAAAGCCTGGGCAAATTCAAAAGCATCCGCCTGATTGAAGTCGCCGACTACATCGAACACGCGCAATACAAGTTCTATGCCTTCGTCAAACCCGAACACCTCAAAGAAGGCTGGACGCGCGACCGCATCGTGAACGAACTGAACGCGCGCAAAGTCCCCTGCTATCAAGGCAGCTGCTCCGAAGTCTATTTGGAAAAAGCCTTCGACAACACGCCGTGGCGGCCGAAAGAGCGGCTGAAAAACGCCGTCGAACTGGGCGACACCAGCCTGATGTTCTTGGTGCATCCGACGCTGACCGACGACGAAATCGCGTTCTGCAAAGAACACATCGAAGCTGTGTTGGCAGAAGCCACAGCATAAAGTACAAACCGCCGCGCCCGTATCATCGGGACGGCGGCGGTTTACCGCTTCAGCCGAATAAAAAAGGGAACCGGCAAGCAGCCGACACATACGGAAAACCAATGCTCCGTAGCAACAAACGTCTTTTCAGACGACCTTCGTATGGCTGAGGTCGTCTGAAACCCTGTCCGACAACATTACTCAGAATATACCAAAATGAATTTGGAAACCCTGTTATCCCTGCCCCGCAACGTCAAAAAAACCTTCTTCGTCATCCATGATATTTTGATGGTTTTTATCGCCTTTTGGTTTGCACAAAGCCTTAAAGCCCAATATTCCGACGAATGGGCAAGCATGGCGAACTGGCTTGCCTTCGGCTCGACTGCCTTTTTGACCATCGCGCTGTTTGTTAGACTGGGGCTGTACCGAGCCGTTACCCGCTTCGTCAGTACCCGCGTCCTGACCGCCGCCGCATTCGGCAGCCTGATTTCGGCCGTCTTGTTCTGCCTGACTACCCTGATTTTTGAGCGCAAGCTGCACCTTGCCCTGCCTATTGTTTATTTTCTGCTGCTGGTCGTCTGTATCACCAGTTCGCGCATGATTCTGCGTGCCATCCTGACCGACCGCCACAAAAAACAAATGGCGCCCGTCATCATTTACGGCGCAGGACAATCCGGCCGCCAACTGCTGGAAGCCATCAAACAGGTCAACGAATATTCCGCTGTCGCCTTTGTGGACGACAACCCCAAAATCCGTCGCACCGTCATCTACGACCTGACCGTCTATGGTCCTGAAGACATCCAATCGCTCATCGACCGCTACGGTGTGGAAAAAATCCTGCTCGCCATCCCCAGCTCCACTCAGGAAGAACGCCGCCGCATCATCCAAAGCCTCGAAAAATACAAATGCGAAGTGCTGACCATCCCCGGCATGAAAGACTTGGTGGACGGCAAAATCAAAGTCAGCGCGCTGAAAAAAATCTCCGTCGTCGATTTACTCGGCCGCGACCCCGTCGCCCCCCGCCCCGAACTCATGGGTGCGGACATTACCGGCAAAACCGTAATGGTAACAGGTGCGGGCGGGTCCATCGGCTCCGAACTCTGCCGCCAAATCCTGAAATGCCGCCCGTCCAAATTGCTGCTGTTCGAACTGTCCGAGTTCTCCCTGTACAGCATAGACAAAGAATTGCGCGAAACTCAGGCAGCCGCCGGCAGTCAAATCGAAGTCGTCCCCCTGCTCGGTTCCGTGCAAAACAAAGAACGCCTGATCAGCGTCATGACCGCGTACGGCGTTGAAACCGTCTATCACGCCGCCGCCTACAAACACGTCCCCATGGTCGAGTTCAACACCATCGAAGGCATCCGCAACAACGTCTTCGGCACGCTCTTGTGCGCGCAGGCCGCCGTCGAATCCGGAGTCAGCACCTTCGTGCTCATCTCCACCGACAAAGCCGTACGCCCGACCAACACCATGGGCGCCAGCAAACGCATGGCGGAACTCTGCCTGCAGGCACTCGCCGCCGAACCCGGCCAACACACCCGCTTCTGTATGGTGCGTTTTGGCAACGTTTTAGGCTCCTCCGGCTCCGTCGTCCCCGTGTTTGAAAAACAAATCGCCGAAGGCGGCCCCATCACCCTGACCCACCAAGACATCACCCGCTACTTCATGACCATCCCCGAAGCCGCCCAACTCGTCATTCAAGCGGGCGCGATGGGCAAAGGCGGCGACGTATTCGTGTTGGATATGGGCGAATCTGTTAAAATCATTGACTTAGCCAAACAAATGATTACGCTTAGCGGCCTGAAATTGAAAGATGCCCAACATCCCGACGGCGATATCGAAATTAAAATTACAGGACTGCGTCCGGGCGAAAAACTTTACGAAGAGTTGCTCATCGGAGACGAAGTGCAAAAAACCACTCATCCCCGAATTATGACCGCCAGCGAAGTAATGCTGCCATGGGCGCAATTAAATGACATAATTATGCGTATGGACTTAGCGTGCTCAAATTCAGACCAACAAACCCTGCGCGCCCTGCTGCTTGAAGCCCCCGCAGGCTTTAATCCCAAAGACGATATTTGCGATTTGGTTTGGCAGCAGACACATTAAACACCCTACCGATAAAGTAAGATACCCTACAAAAAAGGTCGTCTGAAAGTTTTCGGACGACCCCGATGATAAGATTGACAAGGATACCGACATGAAAAAACAGCTTGCCTTTATCAGCCTGTCGCTGATGGCACTGACCGCCTGCAACAGCACTACCGTCATACCCGGCTCCACCATCAACACACGCAACAAAGCCATCATTTACGATAATGACGAAACCGTAGCAGACACCAAATTCGACAAGCGAGTCGCCATCTATCCGATTACCTTCGGCCTCGTTGAAAAAATGCGCAAACCGCCGGTGTTGTCGCAAACCAACGCAGCCCTCGAACACAGCAGAGCCGCCTACCGATACCATATCGGCAAAGGCGACGTATTGAACATCATGGTCTGGGCGCACACCGACCTCAACTCCCCCGTCCAACAAAGCAGTCCGCAAAGCAACCAAGTCAGCCGAGGCGCCTGGGTGGACGAAAGCGGCTACATCACCTACCCGCTGGTCGGCAAAATCCAAGCGCAAGGCAAAACCATAGACGAGCTGCAAAACATCCTGACAAGTCGTCTGAAACGCTATCTTAAAAACCCCCAAGTTACCATCAACGTAACCGAATTCCGCTCGCAACGCATTTCCATTTCCGGAGCTGTCGGACAAGCCGGACAACTGCCGATTACCAACGTCCCCATGACCATCCTCGATGCCGTCAATCAAGCGGGCGGCGTAGCGCAAAACGCAGACACCCACAACGTCAAATGGACGCACAACGGCGTTGACCGCACCATCTCCCTGCAAAACATCATGCAGTACGGCGATATGTCGCAAAACCACCTCTTAAGCAATGGCGACATCGTTTACATCCCCAACAACAGCAACAGCAAAGTATACATCATGGGCGAAGTCGGCCGCCAAGCCACCCTGCCTATCGACAATCACGGCTTAAATCTCACACAGGCACTGGGTGAGGCCGGGGGGATGAACCAAACCCAAGCCGATGCAACCGGCGTATTCGTCATCCGCCGCGCGCCTGAAGACGCAGTCAAACCTATCCACATTTACCAACTTAACCTGAAAGACGCGACTGCTTACGCATTGGGTAACGACTTTGACCTTCGCCCCAACGACATCGTTTATGTAACTGCCGCACCGGTTACCCGTTGGAACCGCGTAGTGTCTCAATTAACCAGTTTCGTAACCAACGTCAACTCTATCGACAACACATTCAAATAACCTGACAGCCTGACAGCAGCCGTTGTCAGGCAAATAGTGGTTCGGGTACGAATCGTCTGAATGGTGCATGAACAAAATTACCATCCGGACCGAAAAATATCCGACCGCAAACTGTTTTATAATGATTTGACCCTACAAGAAAAAAATACCGCTTCCCTTATGTTTCAAAATATTTTAGTAGTATGTATGGGCAACATCTGCCGTTCTCCGACAGCAGAACGTATTTTGCAGAAAAAACTGCCCAACCACCGTATCAGTTCTGCCGGCATTAACGCATTGGCAGGAAAAGATGCAGACTTCCAAGCCATTAAAACCGCCCTCAAACACGGCGTTATCGTCGCAGGACATACCGCCCGCCAACTCACACCCAAAATGTGCGACGAAGCGGATTTGATTTTGGTCATGGAGCCGGCACATATCGACATGGTTGCCGACATCCAGCCGTCTGCGCGCAGTAAAGCCTTTTTGCTTGCCCAATGGCTGCCGAAAAAAAATATACCCGACCCATTCAAACAAAGCAGTGAAATGTTCGAAGCGGTCTTCCTACAAATCGAACAAGCCGCCAATACATGGGCGGATAAACTGAGCGGACAGGCAGAGCAATAATCTCCATCCTCCGCACAACAGAACCCGTTTTAAGAAGAAAGTCTACTGATGTACAAACAATATCCCTCATCAGCCCCTGCCGGCAACGACGAAATCGACTTCGGCCAACAAATGCAAAGCCTGTGGCAAAACAAAAACAAAATCGCCGCCGCAATCTTAGCAGGCGGATTGGCAGGTGCCGTAATCGGTTTGGCCTCCACCCCGCTCTATCGTGCCGATGCCATGTTGGAAATCGAAACCAAACAAAACCAAATCCTAACCGAAATCAACAACATGCTTTCCAACGAACCTGCCCCGTCCGAAGCAGAAGTGGAGCTCGTTCAATCTCGTTTGGTATTGGGCAAAACCGTTGAAGACCTGCAACTTGACCAAGAAGTCAAAGCCACCTACTTCCCGATTTTCGGGAATATGGTGCACAACCTCAGTAGCAGCGACGACCCGATGTTAAAAATCGGCGCGTTCACCGTTTCTGAGGACTGGATCAACAAACCCTTCAAACTGACTGTCAAAGACAGCAAAACCTACCTGCTGACACTCCCTGACGGTACGACTAAAGAAGGCCATGTCGGTGCGCCCCTTAAAATCAATAACGAAACCGTTCTAAAAGTCGACCGCATTCTTGCTGAGGCAGATCAAGATTTCGAGCTGACCAAATTCTCCAAACTCAGTGCTATCGAAAATCTGAAAAACAAGCTCTCGGTCATCAGTAAAGGTAAAACCAGCCCCATCATCAACCTTTCCTATACCGATACTGATCCTAAAAAAACCAGCACTATTCTCAACAGCATCGCTGACAATTACGTCTCCCAAAACCGCGAACGCGATGTTCAAGTCGCTTCCAGCGGCTTGGCGTTCATTAGCGAAGAATTGCCTCGTCTGAAAGAAACCTTGCAAGATGCGGAAAACAAACTCAACGCCTACCGCGAACGATCCGGTTCTCTAGACATTCCGCTTGAGTCCAAAGGCGCGCTTGAAAGCCTGACCAGCATCGAAACCCAAATCACCCTGCTCAAAACCGAAGAAGCAGGTTTGGCAGAACTATACACTCCGGAGCACCCTTCCTATAAAGCCGTTTTAGACAAATTGGCGGTACTCGAACGCGCTAAGAGCAAAATTAACCAGCAAATCGCCGGCCTGCCCAACACCCAGCAGGAAGTCATCCGCCTGACCCGCGACGTAGAAACCAACCAAGCGACCTACGTCCAACTCTTGGCGAAACAACAAGAACTCAACATCATGAAAGCCAGTGCGCAAGGCAACGTCCGTGTCGTTGACCATGCCTACACGCCGGAAAAACCGATTGCCCCCCGCAAAGCCGTTATCACAGCGTTGGGCGCGCTTGCCGCAGGCGCACTTGCCTCCATGTGGTTCCTACTGCAAGGCCGCATGCGCCGCGGCATTACGTCGTCTGAAGAAATCGAAGCCCTCGATCTCGAAGTTTCGGCACTTATCCCGCATTCAAAAACCCAGCAAAAACGCGACCTTATCAAACGCAAGTTCAAATCGCTCAAAGGACGTTCCACCTATCTTTTGGCAAACGAAGACAGTACCGACATCGCCGTCGAAGCCATCCGCGCCCTGCGTACCAACATTTACTTCTCCATGCTGGACGCCCGCAATAATATCCTCATGATTACCGGTGCGACTCCGGAAGCAGGTAAATCCTTCATTTCCGCCAACCTTGCCACCGTGATGGCGCAGTCCGGCAAACGCGTCCTGCTGATTGATACCGATATGCGCAAAGGTTATCTGGATCAGTTGCTGAACGTAACACCTGAATTCGGCCTGTCCGACATTTTGTCTGGAGAAGTTTCCCCTGCCCAAGCCGTTATCCAAACCAATATCCCCAACCTGCACCTCATCAGTGCCGGCAGCTATCCTAAAAATCCGTCCGAGCTACTGATGGACAACCGTTTCAAAGAACTGTTGTCAAACGCGCAAAAACGTTACGATTACGTCATCATCGACACCCCGCCTGTTTTGGCGGTAACCGATGCCGTCGTTGTCGGACAACATGCAGGCACAGTCCTTCTGGTCAGCCGCTACGGCAACACAACTGCCAAAGAGCTGGCTATCAGCGCGGAACGCCTGCGTCAAAACAAAATCACCATCAAGGGAGTTATCCTCAATGGCATGAAACGCGAGGCTAACAGCACTTACGACTACTACTATTCTTACATCACGCCTACCGAAGGCAAAAAAACCGCCAAAAAAACTACGTCAGAAAAACCAAAAGCCTGACGATAGGTAAGGTTTGTCATCAAAAAAGGTCGTCTGAAAATTTTCAGACGACCTTTTTATCATCAACACAGTCAATTCAAAAAAAGCCCCAAACTCCATCATTTTTGCCATAGCCTGCCCCGCGTAGCAGGGTGCAATGCCGATATGGGTATTTTTGCAATAACTATCAGCAAGGTACCATACTGCCATCAGATTTTACTTAACGGCTTTTCAGACGACGTTTCCAATACCTTTGTAAAACTGCCGTTCAGCCCATCAGCCAAACCACCAAATGCACCATACTCGGCCCGATGATGACCATAAACAGCCCCGCCAAAATCATGGTCAGGCTCGCCATCACGCCTTCGGTTTCGTGGCGTTGTCCGGCGCGGGAAGTGCCGAAGCCGTGGGCGGCGTTGCCCAGTGCGACACCGTTGGCGGTGTGGAAGCGGATGCGGGTAAACGCTAAAAACAAATCGCCGAATATCATGCCGACGAAGCCGGTGATGATGGTGAACAGCGATACCAGCGATGCCGAGCCGTGGATTTCACTTGCCAACACGACGGCAAACGGCGTGGAAATCGAGCGCGCCATCAGGCTGTTGGTCACTTCGCTGTCGAAGTGGAACATATTGCCCATCAAAAACGCGCTGGCCACACCGACGAACATGCCGACCAAAATCGCTATCGACAGGATGGGAAGCTGGCGGCGGATGACTTCGCGGTTTTCATAAATCGGAATGGCGAAAGCGACCGTTACCGGCGTGAGCAGGAAAACGATGCCTTGCGTGTATTTGTGGTAAGTGTCGTAGGAAATGCCCAAAAGCAGCATCAGGACGATGGTGCTGACCGAAACGGTCACGACGGGCGAGAAAATCATCAGCGGTTTTTTACGGTAGATTTTTTTCGCCACAAAATAGGCGAAGCAGGTCCAAGCGAAGCAGGCGAGCGCGGCGTAATCCATTTTTGTTCCCTATCAGGCGTGCAGTTTTTTATACAGGCGGCGTTTCCAGCGGTAGCAGAAATTCAGCGTCAACGCCGTGCTGATCATCACCAGCGCGGTACCGACCGCAATCGTCAGCACCAGCCGCCAACCTTCGGAAAGAAGCAAATCGCGGTATTGCAATACGGAAACCATAATCGGGATGAAGAAAAACACCAACTCGCCCAACACCCATTTCGCGCCGCGCTCGACCATGCCGGTTTTAATCACGCCCAAACCCAACAGCGCAAGCATCAAAAACAGCCCCAATACGCCCGAAGAAACAGGCAGATGGGCAAAGCGCACCATCAAATCCGACACCAGCCACACCAAGCCGACTACGGCAAGCTGCAAGGTCGTCTGAAAAAATCGCGTCAGCGTATCCATAAGGTTTATCCATCCGTAATCCAAAACGAAGGCTTGATTATAAGGACGCGGTTTACGCATAATATGAATTATCTGAACTAAAATCATGCAAAAGAGGAATAATGGACTTCAAAAGCCTGCACTGCTTCGCCGAACTCGTGCGCCTGCAAAGTTTTTCCGCCGCCGCATCCGCGCTCAACCTGACCCAGCCCACCGTCAGCAAAACCATACAGGCATTGGAAGAAGAGCTGGGCGTGCCGCTGCTGGTTAAAGAAAACGGCCGCAAAAAACGACAAGTCGCCACCACGCCCATCGGCGAGGAAGTGTACCGCCATGCGCTGAACCTCCTGCACGAACGCGACCTGCTGCTCGCCCGCATCGACGGCTACCGCCACATCAAGAGCGGCACGCTGCGGCTGGGTTTAGCACTGCTCGGCAGCGATCTGCTCAGCAACGCCCTGTTCCGCTTCCGCCGCCAATGGCCCGGCATCGAACTGACCTTCCTCGAACAAGGTTCGCTCGCCATCGAGCAATCCTTGCGCAACAACGAACTTGACGCCGGACAACTGCTCGCCCCCGTCCACGAAGACTTCGACAGCATTACCCTCTGCGACTACCCGCTCGTCGTCCTCATGCCGCGCGCCCAAGCCCGCCATGCCTCCCTCAGCCTCAAAAGCCTGCAACACGAACCGTTTATCCTCTTCGGCTCAGGATTTTCCCTCAACGAAACCATCCAAACCGCCTGCCGCAGCCAAGGCTTCACCCCCAACGTCGTCTGCCGCACCGGACAATGGGACCTGCTCGCCGATATGGTGGCGCACCATATGGGTATCGCCCTTTTGCCCGAATACTACGCCCGCAAAATCAACCCCGACACCTTCGCCGCCGTCCCGCTGACCGAACCCGAAATCCGCTGGCGACTGACGATGGCGTGGAAAAAACACCAGCGTCCCACCCCCGCGCTCAGGGCTTGGCTCGACATCGTCAGGGAAGAGTTCAGGAAATAGAAAAAGGTCGTCTGAAAACTTTTCAGACGACCTCATCGGGAAAATCTACGGAACAAAAAGATAAGGCAAACCACTTCGACAAACACTATAAGGAAATAGTTACGGATTGAGGAAGCAGGATATACACTGACCATCCGCTGTATCTCTGCGTGTGCGAAAACCATAAAAACCCAGCCCATACATAATGCCGCCGCCTTCAACCACTTGTTTTTGATGATGTAGTTTCCAAATCCGAAACACAGGAAAGCCGATGTTGCCACAACAAATCCGTAAAACATATCTCCTTCCGACGGTAAACTGCCGATAGGGGGAATTAAAACAGAAAATGTCTGTTCCTTCATTTCTACGTCAAACGATGCTGTCTGCACATCATTTCTAGCAAACACTCTAAGAGAGACAAACCAAACCTAAAGTAAAAGGTCGTCTGAAAAACCAAAATCAGATTTTCAGACGATATCTTTGCGCTTTCCCGTCTATAACGCTTCACCAAAATGTCACTATAATCCCCCCATTTTTTTCTGTTACGTCGTCTGAAAATGTCTGAACCCATCTCCGATCGCAAAATCAAATTCGTCTTAGTCGGTTGCGGCCGTATTTCCAACAACCATTTCGGTTCGTTTGAAGTGTTGCAAGAAGATTGCGAACTCGTTGCCGTGTGCGACATCGACCCTGCCGCACTTGAAGCGGCGGTCAAGCGTACCGGCGCGAAAGGCTATGCCCGCTATACGGAAATGCTGGCAGAAACCGATGCCGACGTAATCGTCATCACCACGCCGTCCGGTTTGCATCCCGAGCAGGCGGTTGAGGCATTGGAGGCTGGTTTTCACGTCGTCACCGAAAAACCGATGGCGACCTGCTTTACGGACGGCGAACGCATGGTTCAAGCTGCCGACAAAGCGGGCAAACGCTTGTTTGTCGTGAAACAAAACCGTCTGAACGCTACGCTGCAACTGCTCAAACGCGCGGTCGCAGAACAACGCTTCGGCAAAATCTATATGGTGCATTTGAATGTTTTTTGGACGCGCCCGCAGTCGTATTACGACCAAGGAGGCGGTTGGCGCGGCACTTGGAAGATGGACGGCGGCGCATTCATGAATCAGGCAAGCCACTACGTCGATTTGATGGAATGGCTCATCGGGCCAGTGGCGGAAGTGCAGGCGATGATTGCGACCCACCGCAAAATTGAAGCCGAAGACACGGGCGTGATGAACCTCCGTTGGCGCGACGGCACGCTCGGTTCGATGGCGGTAACCATGTGCACCTATCCGAAAAACCTCGAAGGCTCGATTACCATTTTGGGCGAAACCGGCACGGTGCGCATCGGCGGTATGGCGGTGAACGAAATTCAGGAATGGAATTTTGCCGACGAGCGCGATTACGACGAGCAGGTCAAAACCGCCAATTACGAAACCACGTCGGTGTACGGTTTCGGACATCCGCTGTATTATCGGAATGTTGTCGATGTATTGCGCGGCAAAGCCGAGCCTATTGTCGATGGGCGAGAAGGCTTGAAATCGCTGGAGCTGATTAACGCCGCCTACCTTTCTGCACACAACCGTCAAACGGTTTCGCTGCCGCTGGTGTTGCAATCTTTGCGAACGTTTGACCATTCTGATTGTCCGAAAGGAAGCCCCTTTCATACTCAATCAAAGGAATCATCATGATACTGACCCGCGAACAAGCCCTCGAAATTTTCAAACGCCGCGTTTCCGTCCGCTATTACGACCCCGTGCGCAAAATCAGTGCCGAAGATTTTACCGCCATCCTTGACTTCGGACGGCTTTCGCCCAGCTCCGTCGGCTGCGAGCCGTGGCAGTTTGTGGTCGTGCAAAACGCGGCATTGCGCGAAAAAATCAAACCCTTCGCCTGGGGGATGCAGGCTTCCATTTCGGATGCCAGCCACGTCGTTTTCCTGTTGGCTCGAAAACACGCCCGCTACGACAGCCCCGCTTTTGAAGAATTGATGGACAGACGCGGTCTGACTGCCGAAGAACGGGCGGGCGCATTTGAACGCTACCGCCGTTTCCAAACCCACGATATGCCCATCGCCGACGACGAACGCGCCCTGTTTGACTGGGCAAGCAAGCAAACCTACATTGCGCTGGGCAATATGCTTACCGGCGCGGCGATGCTCGGCATCGATTCTTGCGCTATCGAAGGCATGGAGTATGCCGCAGTAGAAAAAATCCTTGCCGAAGCCGGATTGCTCGACCCTGAACATTACGGCTTGTCCGTCGCCGCAACCTTCGGCTACCGTGTGCGCGACATCACCCCGAAACCGCGCCGCGATGCGTCGGAAACGGTGATTTGGGCGGAGTAATGCCGATTAAGTTTAAAGGCCTGGACAGTAATCACCGTATCGTTTCAAACAGATACTTTTGCAAGCCGTCAAAGCAAATCCTGTGATTTCTGTTTCTCTCAAAAAATAAAAAAGGTCGTCTGAAATCTGTTTCAGACGACCTTTTCGATATTGATCGGAATATTTAACGGATTTTCAGCGTACTCAATCCGATTAGCACCAAGACGATGGTGATAATCCAGAAACGGACGACGACTTGGGTTTCTTTCCAGCCTTTTTGTTCGTAGTGGTGGTGGATGGGCGCCATCAGGAAGATGCGTTTTTTGGTTCTCTTATACCAGCCGACCTGAAGCATAACGGACACGGCTTCGACGACGAACAGACCGCCCATGATGACGAGGACAAACTCTTGGCGGACGATGACGGCAACGGTACCGAGTGCCGCCCCCAATGCCAGCGCGCCGACGTCGCCCATGAAGACTTGCGCGGGATAGGCGTTGAACCACAAAAATCCGAGACACGCACCACACATGGCGGTACAGAAAATCACGACTTCGTTCGCGCCTGCGACATAAGGCAGTTGCAGGTATTGGGCGAATTGCGAGTGTCCGCTGGCATAGGCGAAGATGGCGAGGCCGGCGGCAACGAGGACGACGGGGAAGGCGGCAAGGCCGTCAAGGCCGTCGGTCAGGTTGACGGCGTTGGAAGTACCAACGATGGTCAGATAGGTCAGGACGACAAAGCCGACTACGCCCAGCGGCAAGGCGACTTGTTTGAAGAAGGGAACGATCAGGATGTTGTTGGAGCTATTGGACGCAAGGTAAAACAAGGCAAGCGCGGCAACGATGGCGACGCTTGACTGCCACACCATTTTGAATTTGGCGGAAACACCGTTGGGGTCTTTATAGACGACTTTGCGCCAGTCGTCGTAAAACCCGAGTGCGCCCGTGGCAAGCAATACGCCCAAAAGAATCCAAATATACGGGTTTGCCCAGTTGCCCCACAACAACGTGGATACGGTGATGGCGGTCAGAATCAGCGAGCCGCCCATCGTCGGCGTGCCGTTTTTGATGAGATGGGTTTGCGGCCCGTCGGTACGCACTGCCTGCCCGACTTTTAATTGCGTCAGTTTGCGGATGGTCCATGGACCGAGCAGCAGGGAAAACGCCAAGGCGGTCAAAGCTGCCATGACGGCGCGGAATGTGGTGTATTGAAAGACATTCAGACCGGTCAACCAGTTACTGAAATGTGCAAGCCATAAAAACATGGGGCTTCCTTTTGTTTTTGTTGTTACATTGGGCTTATCGCCCGTTTTAAATTTTGGTTTTTGGGTCGTCTGAAAAAGTTTCAGACGACCTTTGTTGATTATCAAGCTGCTTATGACAGTCAGCGCCTGCTGAAGTTCACTCTCTATGCAGGTTTCTAGCGAACCCGTTATCCGTTGTTCAGAGAGATGGCAGCATTATTGAGTAGCGGCGGCGTTAGTGTCTTTCTCAATCACGCAAATCGGTGAATTCCCCGGATGCTTACCGCCACCCAAGTCCAGACAGAGGTCTTCATAAAGATACGCCTGCGTCCGCATTCCTGCATAAAACGCGCCAATCAGCGCAGCAATCAGCAATAAGACTTTAAAAAAACGTCGGTTTTTCATTTTCAGACGATCTCTTTATCCGTCAACGCCTCGACCACTTCTTCCATCTTCATAAAGCGCGAACCTTTCACCAACACGGTGGCGCGTTCGGGCAAATCGTGGCTCAACACTTGAATCAGCGGGTCTTTGGCGGCGAACCACAAACCATCCGCACCAAATGTTTCCGCCGCTTCGACGCTGTTGTCGCCGACAAAATAAGCCGCTTCGATGCCTTGGTCGCGGGCGTACGCGCCGACTTCGGCGTGCATGGCGGCGGCTTCGTCCTCGCCCAGTTCGCCCATATCGCCCATCACGAAAATACGCGGCGCAGGCATACGCGCCAACACGTCAATCGCGGCTTTCATGCTATCGGGGTTCGCATTGTACGTATCGTCAATCAAGGTCGCGCCTTTGATGCCGGCTTTGACGTTCAGACGACCTTTGATGTTGCTGAAGCCTTTCAAACCTTCCGCCACATCGTTCAAACTCAAACCCGCAGCCAAAGCCAGCGCGGCGGCAGCGGCAGCGTTGTGAACATTGTGGCGGCCGGGAACGGGCAATACTACGGCTGCGCGCTCGTTGCCGCACACCAAATCAAATTCGCACGATAAAGGTTTCAACACGATATTTTCCGCGTGGACATCGCCGCTATCGATGCCGAAAGTCTTCTGCTGATGACCTTGGGAGGTCGTCTGAAACACGGCAGCATGTTCGTCTTCGCACGGAATCAAAGCCAATCCGTCTTCGCCCAAGCCTTGATAAATCTCGCTTTTCGCTTTGGCAATATCGAGCGTACCGTCAAAACCGCAGCCGACATGGGCGCGCAAGGCGTTGTTGACCAAAGCGGCATCGGGTTTGGCGATTTGCGTCAAAACCGCCAGCTCGCCGAAATGATTCATGCCCATTTCGATCACGGCATAGCGGTGTTTTTCGTTTAATTTCAACAAAGTCAGCGGCAATCCGATGTGGTTGTTGAAATTACCCGCCGTCGCCAACACGGCATCATCGCCGAAACGGCGGCGCAATACCGCGGCCAGCATCTCCTTCACCGTCGTCTTGCCGCCCGAACCGGTAATACCGAACACAAACGGGTTCACATTATCGCGCCACGCCTTCGCCAACGTTTGCAATGCGGCAAGCGTGTCATCGACTTTCAACGCGCCATCCAAAACAGCGCAATCTTCGCGCGAAACCACAACCGCCGCCGCACCCGCAGCCAATACGTCTTCAACAAAATCATGCGCGTCAAACCGCTCGCCCGCCAATGCGAAAAACACATCGCCCGCGCGGATGTCGCGGCTGTCGGTTACGATGCGCGACACGGGTTTGTTTTCAGACGGCGTCGGAAGGTTGAGGGTTTGGCAGATGAAATTTAGGTCTAGTGGTTTCATAGCTTCTCTTCTAATTTATTAATTAAACAATAACTTATTTATCCGAAAATCGTTGCTGAATCACTCGATAACCGTTATTCCCTGCCTTTCCTGTTTTCGCACAAAGGCTATCTCCACAACGGACAATATCAGCATTATTAATTTTATTAAGCATATCTGCTTCCAATTTTTTTTGAGAAATAATGCCCGAATAAAAAAAAGCCAGTGCAATACCGCCAATCACTAACGTAGCCAACGTAATTGCCGTGCTGAATACAGTTATTCTAAATATTTTTTGGTTTTCACTTTTAACTGTATGTAAATATGTATTGAACTCACGAATCTGCTCTACCATCTGCCTCCGTGCCCCATCCATGTTTTCAGTGTACGCCTTTACTTGTATGGATGCTTGCTGAAGGACATCATCCCTAACCATATCAACCATCATCTTGCGCTGCTGAATTAAAGATTTGTCTAGTTCTTTTTGAACGTTATCTACAATTTTTCCACTATCATCTTTATATTTCTCCATAACCATGACCATATCGATCAATAGGTTTTGTATTCGTTCCGAAGTAGTTTCCAACTCATTCATTATTAATCTCACATGTCAATCCAAACTCCCTATGGATAAACTTCCATAGGGAGACTAAATTATCAATACACATACAAAAAATTATACAGAACGAGAAAAGCTCCGCTGTTGTTCCTCTTGTTGCAGCGTATTTCTACTTTCACGTTCAGTCAATTCTTGCAACCTTGTTTGCTCGATACTTTCTTGAATTTTTTCGTTAAAGCTGGCAACCTCTTCCGGATGATTTGCCAGAAGTTTTTTGGCATATGAACCGTCAGTATCGTTCAGGAAGTTTTGAAGCATGGAACGGGTTTCTTCATATTTGGATTGTGAGGTATTAGTATCCTTCTCAGGAAGATTAAGCTTATCATCTTGATGATCTTTACGACCATATCCTTGATTATTATATTTTTCTTGAAGGCCATCTGCCCTTTTTATCCACATATTGGCAAATTGTTCAGCAGTCATACTCGTTTTCCCACCATTTTGCTTAACTGAATTTTCTGCTTTTTTTCGCGACATAACAGTAGCCAGTGCATCCACCACATTGTCTTTTGGATGAGATAATAGCGCAGTTGCGCCAGTCCATCCCTGCTGATGTCCTAAATAATATTCACCAGCAGTTAATTCACGTCCTAATTTTGCTCGCAATTGTGCAGAATTCCTTGCATGATGTTGCCTAACCGCAAGAAATGATTTTTCCAAATCCATAGTTTCATCTCTTGTTACACCATAATCTTTATAAAATTGAGGCATAATTTGAAAATGCCCAGTAGCTCCTGAACTTGCTTTCATTTTTGTACCACTTGTACTTTCAATTTCATATATAGCCAGCCATTTAGCAGGATCCTCATTATATTTTAAGGATAAGTTATACAATTTCTTTTGATTTGCATTTAAATTAACCATCTCAAAACTCCATAATAATTAATAGATTAATTTCCAATCAAGCTCTTTACTGTTTCTTTTACAAAAACATTCCAAGATTGCGAATATTTTTTATCCTTCTTAATTTCAACATCAGAAGGTCGATAAAAATATTCTGCATATGCCTGCGAACGTTGCAATTTACATATAGTAATCCAATTCAATTTTTGTGCTGGAGGAACACTTGCTCCTTGAAACTCATCACACTGTTGAATCTGCTGTTTGAGAAATAATTGATCTTTCCTGATTTCCTCTTTCAACAGCTGGTTATCTGCCCGAGCTAAACTCAAGTTGACATAACGGTTTCCTACATGAAGAAAACCATCTGCTGCCTCGCCATAGCATACATTGACATAATCGTTCCCACTGCCTTGCTCGGGAGATAGCAGGCATTTCTCCAGCTTCCCTGCAATATCTTTTTTAATTTGCGGCAGCGTATCAGCAATAACAGCCATCTTTCCTTTAGCATAAACATCAGTTATCGCACATACAGCAATCAAGCTCAAAACCATTATTTTCTTCATAATATTACCTCTCATATAATTTTCAAATTGAATCAATTCAATAAATGTATTACCCACATACAATCCAAAACTATATATAACTTTCTCTTTTCAACTTAACATTTCTCTGATGATGACTCACATACCTCAGTCTCTTTTCTCACTAGCTTAACTGCATCATTATGTAATTTATATGTAAATTTATTATATTCACAGCATCCACTTGTTTTACCTACCGTTAAAATATTGCCATTTACCCTGAATAAAGAATTTGTACCAATGGTTAATTGAGAAAGCGGTCGGTTATAAATGAATTTTCCTTTCCGATATAAATAGATGTTATATGACGGACCACCGTAAGCACCTTTTTTTCCTGTTTGAATAATTAAATCATTGACACCATCTCCGTTAATATCTGAGAAAACAATAGAATATTTATCATCTGCATATTTATCATCTAATTTCCCATTATAAACAGCATAATCCAAATTTATCCAAGCAGTATGCAATTTTAAAGTTTGCTTGATTGGCAGGATTTTGATAGATGTGTTTTTACATTCATATAACTTTTCCAAGAATGCGTTACATTGATTAGAAGAAAATCTAATATCCATCCCGTTGGATTTAAATGATTCATCATAAGAAATATAGCCTTTTGAATAAGCTGGCAACATTGCAGTTCCACTTACAGCTAACAATAAAAATTTCTTTAAGATCATACTACAACTCCTGTTTAGATTTTCATTTACTATGTAATTCTCTTACTAATGAATCAGGATTAAACTGATCAAAATGAATTTTCTTAAGATTTTTAGGATACTTTTTTAAATCTGTAACCACATCAACCATTCCTGTATTTGGGTTATTGACGGTCTGTGTATTTTCCATCTCTGTCAAATACCACTGACCATTCTTGAATTTACGGAAAGTATAGGTACTATTATTGAGAAGTCCCTACATGTATTTCTTGATAAATGCTGAACTGATTTTTTTGGAATTTGAAAAAATCTTCGCTGGAAAAAAGGTGTTTGGGAGATTTGGAATATAAAAATATCTTATTATTTTCTGCTACTTTTATAAGCCGTCCATTCTTATTCTTTTCCAAAATAGAAAGAACAAGATTATTCTTTGCAGTTAGTGATTTTATTTTTTCAGGCTTAGTTATTAACAAAGCATCTGTATCCCCATCTCCATCCAAATCATGATACACATAAGCCCATAAATCATCATGTCCAACAAATACCGATAATTCTTTTGGTATGTTTTGTTGCTCTGGCGTAGAAATTTCAGTAGCTAATGCATGACAAAAAACCATTTAAAGCAAAAAAAGCTGTTAATTTAAGAAACTTCATAGCCAAACCTCATTTAAAAAATAAATAAAAAACAAAATGATAATAGAAAGTGTACGAGACAATCTAAAAAAACATATTCAATTCAGACGACCTATCGTTCCTGATTAATCAGCGGATACGGATTAATCGCACCGCTTGGCAGATACACGCCGTAATGCAAATGGGCTGGCGTGGTTTTGGCGTTGCCTGTTTTGCCGACATAGCCGATGACCTGTCCTTCTTTCACGCGTTCATACAGGCGGACGCGGGCGAATTTGTTGAGGTGGGCATAGTAGTGCCATGCGCCCGGCCCTTGGATGCCGATGACTTTGCCACCCAATCGGTTGCGCCCGATTTTGGTTACGATACCGGGCGTTGTGCTGCGTATCGGCGTGTTTTTCTTGGCGAAAATATCCACACCTTCATGTCTGCGCCCCTGGCTGCGCGCCGCGCCCCAAGTGTCGTCAAAACGCTTGCCTTTAACAGGATTGGGCAGGCTTTGCGCCGACGGCGGTTCTTTCGCCCTCAGCTCGGCAATTTCGGCGTTCGGGCGCGGCAGTTGTTTGGTGGTACAGCCTGCAAATAAAATCATGACTGCACTGATGAAAAGGGTTTTTGTCGGCATTTTCAGCATCAAATCGGTCTCCTCGTTTTTCAGACGACCCTTTAAAATTCCAAATCGGGGTCGTCTGAAACAACAGTGATGGGTTTAATGGCTGACGTGCCGTAATGCGTGGGTTGTGTTGCTTTTATTGTGGGGGATAAACGTTTTCAGACGACCTTGATGGTCTTCGGGTCGTCTGAAAACTTTGTATTGTCTATTTTATATTCGTTCTGCCAACGCTTTCTCTGCAACTTCGAAATCAGAAAAATGATGCTTCACACCCTGCATGTCCTGATAATTTTCGTGTCCTTTGCCGGCAATCAGAACGATGTCGTTTGCCGCGGCGCGTTCGACTGCGTAACGGATGGCGGCGGCACGGTCGGCTTCGACACATTCGGGCGCGGGCACGGCAGGCAGGATGTCGTTGATGATGTCTCGCGGATTTTCCAAACGCGGGTTGTCGCTGGTTACGACGACTTTGTCTGCACCCTGTACGGCTGCTGCGCCCATCAGTGGGCGTTTGCCGCGGTCGCGGTTGCCGCCGCAGCCGAATACGCACCACAAAGCCGCACCCTGTGGTTTGATTTCCTGCAAGGTGGAGAGTGCTTTTTCCAATGCGTCAGGTGTATGGGCGTAATCGACGACGACCAAGGGCTTGCCGCTGTTCATAATGCAGTCCATGCGGCCTGAGGCGGGACGGATTTTTGCCAGCACATCCAATACTTTATCAAGCGGATAGCCGTTTGCACAAAGCAAGGCGATGCAGGCGGCAAGGTTTTGCGCGTTGAAGCGTCCGAGCAGGCGAGTGCGGCAGCGGCCTTCGCCCCACGGGGTTTGGGATACGGCTTCCATGCCGTCTGAAGAAGCGGTGAAATGAACAATGCGGATGTCGGCGTGTTCGCTGAAGCCGTAGCTGTAAACGGCCAAATCAGGGCAGTCTTTTTTCAGACGACCTACGAGTTCTGCGCCGTATTCATCATCTACATTGATGACGGCGTGTTTCAAGCCGTGCCAGTAAAACAGGCGCGACTTGATGGCACCATAGGCTTCCATCGTGCCGTGATAGTCGAGGTGGTCTCGGGTGAGGTTGGTGAAGATTGCGCTGCGGAACGGCACGCCGTTGACGCGCGATTGGTCAAGGCCGTGGCTGGAGACTTCCATCGCGGCGGCTGTCGCGCCTTGTTGACGGAAACGGTAGAGCAGGGTTTGGACATCGACGGGGGCGGGGGTGGTGTGCGTGGTTTCTTCCAATGCGCCCCAAAAGCCGTTGCCGACCGTGCCGATAATGGCGGTTTTTTCGCCCAACAAATCGGCGGCTTGCGCCAGCCATTGTGTGATGGAAGTTTTGCCGTTGGTACCGGTTACACCCCAGACTTTGAGGTCGTCTGAAACGTTGCCGTAAACTTGCGCTGCCAACATGCCGGCACGGTGTTTCAAATCTTTGATGCCTTGATTGGGGACTTTCCATTCGGGATTCCACGCAAATTTGCCGTCGTCGTCCCAAAAAACAAAAGCCGCGCCGTTGGCAATGGCGGCGGGGATATAACTGCGGCCGTCCGTATATTCGCCCTGACAGGCAACAAAAATATCACCTTGTTTAATTTGACGGCTGTCTGAATGCAACAAACGCCCTGCTGCGTTTGCACACAGCAGAGGCGGAATGTTGGTTTCAGCTAAAGGGGTTAACTTGCTGAACATAAAATAATCTCGTTGATACTCGGATTAAGACGGTGTTTTAACGGCTGCAACATTGGTCAGAGGCTTGGTGGGGGAAACGCCCAAGATATTCAGGCTGCCGCCCATGACTTGTTTGAAGACCGGACCCGCCACTACGCCGCCGTAGTAACCGTTTGCAGTCGGTTCGTCGATGGTTACCGCCACAATCACACGGGGATTTTTGGCAGGAGCAAAACCGATGAAAGTTGCGACGTGTTTGTTATCAACGTAACGTCCGTTGACCAACTTACGCGCTGTACCGGTTTTCGCGCCGACGTCGAAACCATCTACCGCACCCGCCGTACCCGTACCGCCGGGCTCGGTTACAGAAACCATCAAATCACGAACTTCACGCGCGGTCGAAGCTTTAATCACGCGTTTGCCTTTGGGCGCAACCGCCTGTTTCTCAAAGCTGACCGGCAACAATTCGCCGTCATGTGTCAACATGGTATAAGCACGCGCCAATTGAAGCAGGCTCAATTGCAAGCCGTAACCGAAAGACATGGTTGCCTGTTCAATCGGCTGCCATCTGCGCCAGCTTCTCAAAAGACCGGCCGTCTCACCTGGGAAACCGGAGTGCATCCGCACGCCCACACCCAAATCATGATAAAAATCATACATTTCTTTAGGCGTGAATTTTGCAGACAGTTTACTGGTGCCGACGTTGGAAGATTTTTGCATAATGCCGCGCACATCCAAAGTAGGATACACATGGGTATCGCGTACGGTAGCGGGACCAATTTTATAAGGCATGGTGTTAAAACGATCAGCCACACCGACTTTGCCGGAATCCAGTGCTTTAGCAATTGTAAACGGCTTCATCGCGGAACCCGGCTCAATCATATCGGTAACGGCGCGATTGCGGCGTTGTTCGCTATCAGCGCTGCCCGGTTGGTTGGGATCATAGGCAGGGCTGTTGACCAAAGCCAAGATTTCGCCGGTTTGTGCATCCAATACCACAACCGTACCTGCTTTGGCTTTGTGATAAGCCACTGCTTTATTCAGCTCATCATAGGCAAGCGTTTGAATACGTTGATCCAAAGACAAAACCATGTCCTGCCCGTTTTTCGGATCGCTGTTCCGCGGAGAATCCAAACTATCGACGATATTGCCTTTATTGTCGCGCAAAACCACTTTCGCGCCGTCCGCACCATGCAGACTGTCTTCTCGCGACAATTCCAAGCCTTCCTGACCTTTGCCGTCGATATTGGTAAAACCGATAACGTGTGCGAACAGGTTACCCATCGGATAATGGCGTTTCAGTTCTTTTTGGAATGCCAAGCCTTTAATGCCCAAAGCTTTAATTTCTTCCGCTTTTTCTTGGCTGAGTTGGCGCTTCAGATAAATAAAATCTTTATCTTTTTTCGCCAATTTTTCCTGCAACGCCTCAACAGGCAGATCAACAATAGCCGCCAACTTAGCCATCTGTTCGGCAGTCGGCATTTCTTCCATACCGGAAGGCATGGCATACAAGGATTCAGTCGGTGCACTCAACGCCAAAGTCGCGCCGTTACGGTCCGTAATCATGCCGCGCGACGCAGGTAGAGTCAGGGTACGGACAAAACGCTGATCACCCTGATTTTTCAAAAACTCATGCTGCGTGGTTTGCAGATAAATACCGCGCCCGAGCAATGCAGTAAAAGCAAGTGCCATACACCCCAAAACAATACGGATACGCCCGTCGCTGGTAACGGGTTTTTTGATTTTTTCGACCTTAGGCAGCATCCGAGGCTTATATTCGTTCTTAATCAACATTTTAAAGTTCTCATATATTATGTTTGCCGAACCCGTGTTCCGCATACCGACGAATATCTTCTCTATTTGCCGGCTTTATCATTATTAATATTATTTTTTTCTTTCCACCATTAATATTATTTTTTTCTTTCCACCATCACAGTATTGCCCGCACTAGGCGGTTTGAGGCGCTGCTTCTCAGCAGCCACCTTAATCAGCTTGTGGTTCGCCAGCCGCGCCTGATCCAATTTCAAGCGTGCATAGTCCTGATCAAGCTTAATTTCCTGCTTTTGCGCTTTATCCAAAGCGATGAAGTGCAAACGCGATTGGTCTTGCACGGTGACCACCGCAAAAGCAGATACCGACACCAAGACCAACAAAAGGATATTTAATTTATTCATTATTTTCAGACGACCTCAATCTGTTTGTTCCGAGGACACCTGCCCCACATAATGCTTATTCTGTAATCTCACCGCCCGTCCGCTCCGCGACTCGTAAAACTGCGCTGCGCGCCCGCGGGTTGAAGGCGGTTTCCTCAACACCCGGCTTTATCGCCTTTCCCACCGACTTTAACGGCGGCAGAGGCAAATCCGCTTCTTTTACTGCCGCCCAACGCGGCAAGGGAGGATGTTGCGAATACTTCTTGACAAACTGTTTCACGATGCGGTCTTCAAGCGAATGGAACGCAATAACCGCCAAACGTCCGCCTTGCTTCAGACGACCCATCACTTGCGGCAGAACCGCCTCTACCTCTTCGAGCTCGCGGTTAATAAAGATGCGAACTGCCTGGAAGGTGCGCGTCGCAGGGTCTTGCCCCCGCTCACGAGTACGGACGTTTTGTGCCACGAGCTGCGCCAGCTTGCGGGTTGTATCGATCGGACTTTCTGTCCGTTGCGCAACAATGGCGCGCGCAATCTGGCGACTAAACCGCTCTTCACCATAATTCTTGATAACCTCGTGCAAATCCTGTTCCGATGCTGTTGCAATCCATTCTGCAGCGGACATTCCCCGCGTCGGATCCATGCGCATATCCAAAGGTGCATCAAAACGGAAACTGAAACCTCGTGCGCCGTCATCTATCTGCGGGGACGAAATCCCCAAATCAAACAACGCACCATCTATCTCTTCAATACCCAGCTTATCCAAGGTCGTCTGAAAACTTGAAAATCCGTCATGGACTACCGTAACTCGCCCATCCTGCTCGGCCAGCTTTTGCGCAGCTTCAATCGCTTGCGGGTCTTTATCAAACACAATCAGACGACCTTGACTGCCCAGACGGGACAAAATCAATCGGGAGTGCCCTCCCCTGCCGAACGTCCCATCTACATAAATACCGTCTTCACGAACCGCCAGAGCATCAACCGCCTCATTTAACAAAACGGTGATATGTTGATATTCAGCATTACTCACAATTGCAAATCCGTCTGACTTAATTGGAATGCCAACTCTTCAGGATCATCATCCAAAGCCTGAGTCATTTCAGCTTCCCATTGATCACGGCCCCACAATTCCAAACGGTTGGCGCGACCGACCAAGGTAACGTCTTTTTCAAAATCCACCCGTTTGCGCAGATTGGCAGGAATCAGTACGCGGCCGGCGCTGTCCCATTCCAGCGTATCCGCATTATGCAGCAGCAGATTTTGATAACGCTGCAACATCGGATTTCCTGCCGTTTTCAGGTGCAAAAGCTGCTCGGCAACCTTTGCCCATTCAGCCTCCGGATACATCAGCAATTTTTGACGGGAATCCAAAGTAACCACAATCGACGGCGTATAATGGCGCAGCAAAATATCGCGGAACTTGGCAGGAATCGCCAACCGCCCTTTGCTGTCAATACTCAATTCGTGAGCGCCACCAAACACAATTTCGTCCTATCGGTTTAAATCGGAATTTTTTGGGCAATGCAGACACTTTTACCCACATCGCCCCACTAGCCCACACTATAAAAAATTTTAACGCCTCGGTCAAATCGCCTTACTCTAAAATCCCAGTACATATGCAACAACAAAATCATTAAAAAACAGTATTTTAACCAAACAAGCAAACAAGCCGAACCACCTATTTTACCCGATTTGGTTTTTAAAAACACAATATGTAGTATTGCAAATATTATTTAGACACAACATATAGTATAAAAAAATGAAAAAACGCCCCTTTTCCGTTCACGTTATAATAGACAAATAAATTCATAAATTTTACATTATCTAACAATTATGAAGGCACACCTCCCCCTCCCCTCCCCTGCCGCGCAAGCCTCAAGTTCCAAACTATTCGAAATAATCAAACAGGAAATAAAAGCCCAAAATAACTGGATTCCTTTCTCACGATTTATGGAGCTTGCACTCTACACACCCGAATACGGCTACTACACCGGAGGCAGCCACAAAATCGGCACAGACGGCGATTTTATCACCGCCCCCACCCTCACCCCATTATTCGGACAAACCCTCGCTCGACAACTTGCCGAACTACTCCCCCAAACCGCCGGCAACATCTACGAATTCGGCGCAGGCACAGGACATCTCGCCGCCACCTTATTGAAAAGCCTTTCAGACGACCTCAAGCATTACTACATCATCGAACTCTCCCCCGAACTTGCCGAACGCCAACACCAATTCATCGCCGAACACACCACTCCACAACTGGCACAAAAAGTCATACACCTGACCGAACTGCCCGAATCCTTCGACGGCATCATCATCGGCAACGAAGTCCTCGATGCCATGCCTGTCGAAATCATCCGCCGCACTCAATACACCTTCCAACACATCGGTGTCTCCATTAACTCCGATGGACAGCTTGAACATAGCCCGCAACTCTTAAACCAACCCGACCTCCTCCGTTTAGCCGCCACCTACTTTCCCGAAACCGAACACCCCTACACCAGCGAGCTACACCCCGCCCAATACGCCTTTATTCTCACCCTCGCGCAGAAAATCACACGCGGCGGCATGATATTTATCGACTACGGTTTTGACGCCGCCCAGTATTACCACCCGCAACGCGACGAAGGCACACTCATCGCCCACTACCGCCACCACACCGTTCACGACCCGTTTTTCCATATCGGTCTGACCGATCTGACCGCACACGTCAACTTTACCGATATTGCCCAAGCAGGCACCGACGGCGGGCTAGACCTCATCGGCTACCTGCCCCAGTCCCATTTCCTATTCAACCTAGGCATTACCGACCTATTGGCACAAACCGCCCCTCCAGGCACGGCAGACTACCTCCGTGTCAGCACCGCCGTACAAAAACTGACCGACCAGCACGAAATGGGCGAACTCTTCAAAGTCATCGCCTTTGGCAAAAACATCGATATCGACTGGACAGGTTTCCGCTTCGGCGACATCTGCCACAAACTTTGAAATCCCCTACCTCAAACCATCCTCCAAACACACAGGTCGTCTGAAACACAGTTTCAGACGACCTCATCCATGTTTTATTCCATTAAAAAACAAAAACAAAACATAAAGTACAAAATAAAACTTGCCAAAAACTCAAAACAACATATAATAGCGACTTCACGAAACGGCGAATTAGCTCAGTCGGTTAGAGCAGAGGAATCATAATCCTTGTGTCCGGGGTTCGAGTCCCTGATTCGCCACCAAATTTCGGGGGTATAGCTCAGTTGGTAGAGCGCTTGCATGGCATGCAAGAGGTCAGCGGTTCGATCCCGCTTACCTCCACCAGATAAAAAAGACCTTGTTTAAAACAAGGTCTTTTTTATCTTGCATATTTGTTATATAGTCAAATGGATAAACATACAATAGAATTGAGCCTCCTTTATCCTGAGGATATATTCATTCACAAATACCTACATTTTCAAACTCTCCATCCTAAACCATCTGCTGCTTTATCATACTTTCAAACAAAACCGATCCCTTTTTAAATACCCGGGTAAAATTATTAGTGTCTTTAATATTAAACTTGAAACTTAAATGCGCCGTGAATGTCTATCTTTAATCGGTTAACCTACTCAGCAGGATGCAGATTTATGTCGATAACTGTTTCACTCATCGTCCCAGTCTATAATGGCGGAAAATTTGCGGCAGGTTTGTGCCGTCATTTTGCAGGTCTGCATAAGGCTATCGAAGGGATAGAATTTATTGTTGTAAACGACGGTTCTACCGATGATACATCGGCTCAGTTCAGGCAGTTTTTCAATGAACATCCCGAATTGCAGGCGCAGTTGATTGATACGCCCAACGGCGGAGTCAGCAGGGCGCGCAATATCGGTTTGTCCAAAGTGCGCGGGGAATATGTGATGTTTATGGATCACGACGACAATGTTGATCCGCCGCTTATGACAGATTTGGTTGAAAAAATGAAACGTTCCGATGCGGATATACTCCAATTCAATGTTGATGCGCGCTATCCTGCCAATGAAGATGAGGTTATCGGTTTAGCGGATTATATGGACCGCTATCCGTTTTGGTCGTGCGTTTGGGCGTATATCTACAAACGCAACCTGTTGGAAAAAGCAGGTCTGAAATTTATCGAAGGGCGGATTCGCATTTGAAGTGCAACTTTCCATAACAGAAAAAGGCCAGTATGCGGTAGCATACGGCCTTTCCTGCAAGAAAGATTGCCATGAGCTACACACAACTGACCCAAGACGAACGATACCATATCCAATACCTGTCCCGCCACTGCACCATCGCCGAAATCGCCAAACAGCTCAACCGCCACAAAAGCACCATCAGCCGAGAAATCAAGCGGCACTGCATCCAAGGACAGCAATACAGCGCCGAAAAAGCACAGAAGCAAAGCCGGCTGACCAAACAGCACCGGCGAAAACCCTATAAGCTCGATTCGCAGCTGGTTCAACACATCGACACCCTTATCCGCCGCAAACTCAGTCCCGAACAAGTATGTGCCTACCTGCATAAACACCACGGGATCACACTCCATCACAGCACCATTTACCGCTACCTTCGCCAAGACAAAAGCAACGGCGGCACTTTGTGGCAACACCTCAGAATATGCAGCAAACCCTACCGCAAACGCTACGGCAGCACATGGACCAGAGGCAAAGTGCCCGACCGCGTCGGCATAGAGAACCGACCTGCTATCGTCGACCAGAAAACCCGCATCGGCGATTGGGAGGCCGACACCATCGTCGGCAAAAATCAGAAAAGCGCGTTATTGACCTTGGTCGAACGCACTACCCGCTACACCATCATCTGCAAATTAAAGAACTTAAAAGCCGAAGACACTGCCCGGGCGGCCATTAGGGTATTAAAGGCATATAAAGCCAGAGTCCACACCATCACCATGGATAACGGCAAAGAGTTCTACCAACACACCAAAATAGCCAAAGCCTTGAAGGCGAAAACCTATTTTTGCCGCCCTTACCATTCTTGGGAGAAAGGGCTGAATGAGAACACCAATGGACTCATCCGGCAATATTTCCCCAAACAAACCGATTTCCGAAACATCAGCGATCGGGAGATACGCAGGGTTCAAGATGAGTTGAACCACCGGCCGAGAAAAACACTTGGCTACGAAACGCCAAGTGTTTTATTCTTAAATCTGTTCCAACCACTGGTACCCTAGTGTTGCACTTGAAATCCGAATCCAAGAAGGCATGAAATATTTGGAAGACGGCGTATTTTTGACCGAGTATTTTTTGCAATGCAAAACCGTCATTGCCAGCAATACCGTTGTTTATGATTATGTCGACAACCCCGAATCCGCTATGCGCAGCAAGCGTACGCCCGAGCAGACGAAGAAATACCTCGACGACATCGGTTTGGCAGTAAGGGAATATACGCGCCTGCTCGCTACGCCTGGGCAGCCGCCTAAAGTTGCCCGCAGGTTATTGGAAATACGGGATTCCTTCCAATTCATCCATTTGGTTTCGATGCTTAAAAGCGGTGTTTCTACGGACGAACTGTTCCGCAGGCTGGAAGAAAACGGCTACGATTTCCGAATGGCGGGCTATCCCAGCAAATTCAACCGCCGCCGCGACGTACGCCTTTTGTGCCACGTATTCCGCAGCCGTTTGTTGTTAAAGCTTCTGGCGGCTTCCAAGATCATGGCGAAAGATTGACAGACTCAAAAAGGTCGTCTGAAAACCAATACAGGTTTTCAGACGACCTTTTTATTTCATCCTGCGCTTCAATCAGGCGTATCTTTCAACTCTGCGCCCAAATCCTTCAAACGCTGCAATACTTCGTCCCATACTTTATCCAAATCGCGGCACGCTTCGCCTTCCGCCTTGATGCCGAATTCGATATGCGGTTTGACCGCCGTTCCGTCCGCATTTTGCCAGCCGACGCTGGGCAGGCTGTAAGAGCGCACGCCCGGGTAGGTGCGTTCGACGTATTCCATAATCGGAGCGATGCGTGATTCGGGTTGTCCAAACACATACACGCTGCGGCTGCCGCGTTCGGTTTGGTTGAAGCGGTCGGCGTAATAAGTATCCAAAACCCATTCCGCCATCGGGTGCGCCATCACGGGGAAGCCGGGGAAGAAATAATGTTCGCGGATGGAAAATCCGGCGATATTGTTGAACGGGTTGGGCACAAGCTCTGCGTCTGCGGGAAAATCCGCCATTTTCAGGCGCTGGGCGTGTTCGGGGGCGTCAAGCGGTTCGCCGCGTTTAAGGGTAACGGCTTCGATGAACTTGGCGGCTTCGGGATGGCGGACGACGGGCAAATCCAAAGCAGCGGCGGCAGCTTGGCGGGTGTGGTCGTCGGGCGTGGAGCCGATGCCGCCGGTAACGAAGGTCGGCAGGCCGTCTGAAAAGCTGCGGCGCAGTTGTCTAACCAGCAAATCAGGTTCGTCGGGCAGGTATTGCACCTGATTGAGCTTCAGCCCGCGCGATTCCAGCAGGGATTTGAAAAAGGCGAAATGCTTGTCTTGGCGGCTGCCGTGCAGGATTTCGTCGCCGATGATGATGAGGTTGAAAGCGTTCATGGATAGGTTTTCTTTACCGATGCCGTCTGAAAATGTTGATGGTGCTGTAATTTATTCCCTCTCCCGTGGGAGAGGGCTGAGCTTGCGCTTTTCAAGCAGCGTTTGCTTAAGGGCTGCTGCCTATACCCTCTCCCCAGCCCTCCCCCACAGGGGAGGGAGTCGGGTTGCGGATGGCGTAAAGGTCGTCTGAAAAGATTTTCAGCGAAACGGGCAAGGCTCATTTTCAGACGACCTTTACGGCTGACAATGTGTTCTATTTATAAGATAATGTTTCAACACACAGGACTACACACAAAGCGCAGCCCTATGTATCGCCCTGATTTGGAAGAGGTTGCATTTCTCCCAAACAGTCTCTGATTCTACCGCCCCGAAGGGCGGGGTTTCAACCGTTAAGGTATTTTTAATAACCCCTTTTAAGTCCGAAGAATTGTCATGAGCCAAAACAATACTATCCTGCAACACCTCCCCGTCGGTCAAAAAGTCGGCATCGCCTTCTCTGGCGGTCTTGATACCTCTGCCGCGCTGTTGTGGATGAAACTCAAAGGCGCGCTGCCTTATGCCTACACTGCCAACCTCGGCCAGCCCGACGAAGACGATTACAACGCCATTCCCAAAAAAGCGATGGAATACGGCGCAGAAAACGCCCGCCTGATCGACTGCCGCGCGCAGTTGGCACACGAGGGCATCGCCGCCATCCAATGCGGCGCGTTCCACGTTTCCACCGGCGGCATCGCCTACTTCAACACCACGCCTTTGGGCCGCGCCGTTACCGGCACCATGCTCGTTTCCGCCATGAAGGAAGACGACGTCAATATTTGGGGCGACGGCAGCACCTACAAAGGCAACGACATTGAGCGTTTCTACCGCTATGGCCTCTTGACCAATCCTGCGCTGAAAATCTACAAACCTTGGCTCGACCAACAATTTATCGACGAACTCGGCGGCCGTCACGAAATGAGCGAATTTCTGATTGCCAACGGTTTCAACTACAAAATGTCGGTTGAAAAAGCCTACTCCACCGACTCCAATATGCTCGGCGCGACGCATGAAGCCAAAGACTTGGAATTCCTCAACAGCGGCATCAAAATCGTCAAACCCATCATGGGCGTTGCCTTCTGGGACGAAAACGTCGAAGTCAAACCCGAAGAAGTCAGCGTACGCTTTGAAGAAGGCGTGCCCGTTGCACTGAACGGCAAAGAATACGCCGACCCCGTCGAACTCTTCCTCGAAGCCAACCGCATCGGCGGCCGCCACGGCTTGGGCATGAGCGACCAAATCGAAAACCGCATCATCGAAGCCAAATCGCGCGGCATCTACGAAGCCCCAGGCATGGCATTGTTCCACATCGCCTACGAGCGTTTAGTAACCGGCATTCACAACGAAGACACCATCGAACAATACCGCATCAACGGCCTGCGCCTTGGCCGATTGCTCTACCAAGGCCGCTGGTTCGACAGCCAAGCCCTCATGTTGCGCGAAACCGCCCAACGCTGGGTCGCCAAAGCCATCACCGGCGAAGTCACCCTCGAATTGCGCCGCGGCAACGACTACTCGATTCTGAACACCGAATCGCCCAACCTGACCTACCAACCGGAACGCCTGAGCATGGAAAAAGTCGAAGACGCCGCGTTCACCCCGCTTGACCGCATCGGCCAGCTCACCATGCGCAACCTCGACATCACCGACACCCGCGCCAAACTGGGTATCTACTCGCAAAGCGGTTTGCTGTCGCTGGGCGAAGGTTCGGTATTGCCGCAGTTGGGTAATAAGAAATAAGGTTTGCAGTTTTGCATCATTGGCAACTTAAGGGGTCGTCTGAAAAGATGATCCCTTGTAAAAGGAATCCCATGAAAGAATACAAAGTCGTCATTTATCAAGAAAACCTGCTGTCCAGCCTGTTTTTCGGCGCAGCCAAAGTCAATCCCGTCAAATTCAGCGCGTTCCTCAACAGCCAAACTCCCGAAGGTTGGCGTGTCGTAACCATGGAAAAAGATCAACGCCGTATGCTCTTATTTTTCAGACGTGAAGCCTACGTCGTCATTTTGGAGCGGGAACGTGTTTAAACTCGGCGTTTATGCCTGTCTCGGGCTGTTTGTCGGCTGGGTGTTGCTGCTGATTCTGCAACTTTGGTTTTCTTTTATCGAGGCAGAATTATTCTTCAAAATTACCCTGACCATGGCGGGGTTGTTTGTCATCATCCTCGCTGCCTTGCTGGTGTGCAGTCAGTATTTTTCCGAAAAGAAAATGAAAGACGACGGGTTTATCAACTGATGCGGCTCCGGATAAAACCTGCATCCAAACCATAATAGGTCGTCTGAAAAACCGTTTTCAGACGACCCCACTATTTCCTCAAATCATTTGAAATCATGAAATTCTTCACACACTTTTATCTTGAAAACCATATGTATTTCAACGACTACTTGAAATACGTCCTCATTTTCGCCGCGCTCGTCGTCCTGCTGCTCGCCGTATCGCAATACCTGCGCCACCGCATGGACACCAAATACCGCGACCTGAGCATTATTGCCCTGCTGCTGCTCATCCTCATCAGCGGCATCCAATACCTCTCATACAGCGAACGCCAAAACTTCGCCGCGGACAACTCGCGCATGGTCGGTTTTCTCAATACCCTGATTGAAAACCAAAAAGTGGAAAAGCGCGACATCAGCGTCAACAGCACGCACCTATACAACGGCATGATCGTCGGCATCAAAAACCAATACTACGAAGTCCATTTCAATCAAGACTTCTCCGCCTACACCCTGACCCCCATCAATCTGGTCAACAACAACATCGAACTTATCGACAAAGAATAACAGGACACACTCATGGAAGCATACTCCCTCCTTGCCCTCAAACTCCTTATGGGAATTTTAGGTTTGGTTTTGCAAATCAACCTTTTAGGTAAAGGCAACCTCGCCCCCACCTCCGCCATGGATCAAGTGCAAAACTATGTTCTCGGCGGCATCATCGGCGGCGTGATTTACAGCGACAGCGTCGGGCTTTTACAGTTTTTCCTCGTGCTGATTTTGTGGACGCTGTTGGTCTTGAGTCTGAAATTCATCAAAAACCACAACCACTGGGTCAAATCCGTGATTGACGGCAAATCCGTCTGGGTCATCGTCAACGGCGAAATCCAAACCGAAGAATGTATGAAAAACGGCATCAGCGCACATGACCTGATGTTTAAGCTCCGTGCCGCCGGCATCTACGAAATCTCTGCCGTCAAACGCGCCGTCATGGAGCAAAACGGCCAGCTCGCCGTCATTCAGTACGGCGACGAAAGCCTGCGTTACCCCCTGATTACCGACGGGCAAATCGACCATGACATCTTAGAAATCATCAAACGCGACGACGAGTGGCTGAAGCAGGAACTTGACCGTCTCCATCTTGATGCTTCGAAAGTCTATATCGGCGAATATATCGACGGGAAATTGGTGGCACACCCTTATCCTTGATGGTGAAAATGAAGGCTGTGTTTGGATAGGTTTTCGCAATAAACCTACCGTTAATCCAATGCTCGAATAGAGTCAAAAGAAAAAAGGTCGTCTGAAAACTGAATTTCAGACGACCTTTGTGTTTCTACGTCCCGCGTTAGAACGATTTCACCAGCGACAGACCAACTTCGTTTTGCTTGTAGCTGTACAGCCAGTCGGTGTTGCCTTTGACGCGGCGGTGTTTGTAGCTGAGGACGGGCTTCATGCCGGCAAATTTCCAGCGGTCCGCGCCTATGCTGAGGCGGTAGGTCTGTTCTTTGTCGCGGCGGCGTTGTTCGAGGACGGCGTTTTCTGCGCGGTGGCTGCGGATGCCGAAGGTGGCGGAGGCGGAGGCGTCGAAACCGGCTTCAAACATTTTTGCCGCGCCCAGCCGTGCGGAGATGAGGCGGTAGCTGTCCACCGGCTCTTGGGCTTTGCGCTGCTGCCAGTCTATGCCGCCGTAGAGCATGAGGTCGTTGCGCGGGAAGTAGGACAGGGTGTTGTAAACGAAGAAGAGGCTGCCGTCGAGCAGGCGGGTTTTGTCGGAATAGGAGAGGTGTTTCCACTCGGCTTCGGTGTTCCACGTCCAGCTGCCTTTGTCGAGGTTCCACTCGCTGCGCACGCCGTAGGCACGGTTGAGGGTTTTGCCGACGCTGCCGTTCCATTCGACAAGCGGGGCGAGGGCGAAGGTGTGGCGGTGGTTTTCAAACTGGTAGCCTGCGCTGAGGTTGAGCGTGTGTTCGTTGAAGTCTTTATGGTCGCGGTAGAAGCGGCCGTAGCCGAGCGCGCGGGCGGCGATGCCGTGGTGTCCTTTAATCTGCCAGCGGCGGACGGCGGCGGCTTCGTATTTGATGCCGTTGGCGGAAATGGGCTGGTCGCCGGAAAATTCTTCCCAGCATTCGCCGTCGATTTCGGTTTTACACCACACTTTGCCGCTGGCTTCGTTGATGTTGCTGTTGTGGACGGCGCCGACGGAAAGGCTGCCCTGCCAGCTTTGGCGTTGGTTTAGAGAGTCGCGGAAATGTCCGATGTTTTCTTTGACGGCTTCGGGCAGGTCTTCGTTTTGCAGGCGCATAAATTCGGAAGTGGCTTCGCGGTTCAGACGACCTTCAAAGAGCAGGCGGGCGTAATCGAGGCGTCCGCGCGTGAAGTCGGGGTGGCGTTGCAGCAGGGTTTCGTAGTCTTGTTTGGCGGCTTTCCACCTGCCTTCGCCGCGGGCGAGCGAGGCGCGAGCAAAGAGGGCGATGTCGGGGTCGTATTCGGTTTGCTGGGTATAACGCTCGAGCAGCGGGCGCACGGTTTGCCAGTCGCTGCGGTTGACGGCGTTAAACAGGGCTTCGCCTTGGTCGGCTTCGGGGTCGGTTTCGGCTGTCTGCCCGATGTTTTCGGCTGGAATGTCGAGGCGGTATTCGCGCACTTTTTGTTCCTGTTCCTGCATGGTTTGGCGGGTGTTTTGCCACAGGCGTTGCGCGGTACGGTCGTCTGAAAAGTCAGAACGGGGCGCGGCAAGGACGGGGGCGGCGAGAAACAGGAGAAGGCAGGCAGACGGTTTGTACATGGTGTCGGCTTTCCGGTCGGCGGGTTTCAGACGACCTTGAGAAGGTTGGCGGGCTGCTGTTTAAAAAAGCCTGCGTGAAGCAGGCTTTATGTTACTTAACTACGGATTTTAGCGTTTCACACCGCCGAATGCCGTATCCAAGTTGCGGTCGGTTTTAAATTTGGCAACACCGGCCAGCGCGCTTGCGTTGTGACCGAAGAAGTGGCCTTCGGTTTTACCGAAGTGGCCGTTGGCGCGGGCGTAGCCTTCAAACGATGCGCTGGACGGTTTGATGCGGGAATGGATGTCCATCTGTACAGCGTTGTTTTTCATAGAACCTGCCAAGACGCGTTGACCGAAGTCTGCGCGCAAAGTACCGACCATCGGGTTGTTGCCGGTGTAGTTGTTGATACCTTTGACGGCGTAGTTGGCTACACCGGATACCGGCATAGAGGTAGCGCGTTTGTCGCCAGAGTAGAAAACACCGCGGTTGGTGCCTTTGGCGTATTCTTTACCGACCCACTCGCCGTAGTACACTTCAGAGCCGCCGCTCTTGATGGTGTTGAATGCATAGCGGCCGAGGTTTTGACGGGTGTATGCGTCGTTAACCTGTACGGTTTTCACGCCGTTGCGGTCTACATTGCCGGGCATGCGGTTGACGTTGGTGTAGTGCACGCCCGAACGGTAGGCAGCGTGTTTCATCACTTTTTCGCCTTCGGCTTCAGATGCGGGTTTGCCCCATTTTTTGCCGTATTTGTGGTTTTGGTAACTGTAATCAAATGGATTGTAGGCATTGTTGGCGGCAAATACGCCTGCGCTGAACAAAACAGCCAAAACAGCAGCGGTGGTTTTTTGCAGATTCAGTTTCATGATACGCTCCTTAGGGGAAAAACGATGGTGGGGAAAATGATGTTCCGTCCGTGTCAGTGTGAGCAGACTATCGTTATGTGAGGAGACTTGTTTTTCTTTTTTCTGAACACCATTCTAGGCTGGGAGTGTTAGAGGAGAATTAGCGGATGTTTTGGAGAACGTTGGAATGAGATAAGAATAGGATAAGAATGTTTGTTTTTAGTTAAGAAGTATAGTAAACACGGCTGGTGTTGCCGCACGCCGCAATTTAATCTGTCCTTATTGAGATGTTTTGGTGATGGATTAATTGAAATGATTCATAAAGAAGGGGAAAGGTCGTCTGAACATTTCTTTCGGCAGAACCCGTAGAATTTGTTTCAGACGACCTTGAAAATTGAGAAATAATATCTAGGAAATAGGCAAAAAAATAACCGCCAAAGGCGGTTTGTTTTGGTGGCCAGAGGCGGAATCGAACCGCCGACACACGGATTTTCAATCCGTTGCTCTACCAACTGAGCTATCTGGCCTTCGCTGTTTCGTTGCGAGATGTGCATTAAACCAAAAACGGCGTTTTAACGCAAGGTTTATTTCGATGCGCCATATATTATTTTTATAAACATATGTTTTATATTGGATTAAAAAGCAGCGTATTTGGCAGGTTTTGCCCGTTTTTCGCAGCCTTTCCTATAAATAGGCAATACGATAAAATACGCGCTGTCTGAAACACCATCATGAAGGAAGCCGCCATGACCCGTATGGTTCACTGCGTCAAACTCGGCAAAGAGGCCGAAGGTATGAAATTCCCGCCACTGCCCAACGAGCTGGGCAAGCGTATTTTTGAAAATGTGTCCCAAGAGGCTTGGAATGCGTGGACGCGTCATCAAACCATGCTGATTAACGAAAACCGCCTGAGCCTTGCCGACCCGCGCGCGCGCGAATATTTGGCGCAACAGATGGAGCAGTATTTCTTCGGAGACGGCGCGGATGCTGTTCAGGGTTATGTCCCTCCGCAAGAATAAGCGCAAGCTGTTTTGAATGACAAAGGTCGTCTGAAACCGAAGTTGGTTTTCAGACGACCTTTTTCTGTTTGACGGGCAATTATGCGCCGAACACTTTCAAACGGTTTTCCACCGGTTCAAAGGCTTTTTCGCCGGCAGGCGCTTCGATGCCGCCGATAACCATTTGCGCGCGCAGAAGCCAGCTTTCGGGCAGGTTCCATTCTTTGGCGATGGCGGCGTCGGGCAGCGGGTTGTAGTGTTGCAGGTTCGCGCCCACGCCGGCGGCGGCAAGCGTTGTCCAGACGGCGTATTGCGTCATTGCGTTCGCATGGTCCGCCCAAACGGGGAAGTTGGCGGCATAAGAAGGGAACTGCTCTTGCAGGCCTTTGACGACGTTTTGGTCTTCAAAAAACAAAATGGTCGCCGCGCCTGCTTTGAACAGGTTTAATTTTTGCGCGGTCGGCTCGAATTGTTCGGCAGGCACGATGGCGCGCAAAGCGTCTTCAACAAATTGCCACACTTTGCCGTGTTCTTCGCCGAAGAGGACGACGACGCGGGTGGATTGCGAGTTGAAGGAAGAAGGTGTGTGCAAAACGGCGTGTTTGACGATTTCGCTGATTTCTTCGTTGCTGACAGGCAGGTTTTTATTCAGTGTGTAAATGGAACGGCGAGTTTCTGCCGCTTGTTGCAAGGTTTGATAAGTCATTTTGTTTTTCCTTTGATTTAAGTTTAATCGGTTGGCGGGTTTAGAAATCTATTCGTAAAACCCGCTTTGTTTGTTTTCAGACGACCTTTGGGTCTATCAGGATTTGTTTTTGCCGAACAGGTTGTCCAATGCCAATGAGCCGCCGCCGGCTGCTGCCAGATAGAGGAACACGAAGCAGAACAATACTGCCGATTCGCCGCCGTTGGCAAGCGGGAACAGCGCCGAACCTTGGGAGGCGTGTGCCATGAAATAGGCAGCCGCCATCTGGCCGGACAGGATGAAGGCAGCGGGACGGGTAAACAGTCCGAGAATCAACAGGATGCCGCCGACGATTTCCAGAATGCCCGCCACCAGCATCAAGCCTTCGGGCGAACCGCTGCCCATGGCAGTCGGGAAGCCGAAGAATTTCGACGTACCGTGTAAGAGGAAGAGGTAGGCGGTTACGATACGCAAAACGGACAATAAAATAGGTTGGATACGGGCGCAGGTTGCAGACATGGGGTTCTCCTTATCAAAATGCGGGGTTTAAATGAAAACTAATCTTATCTGTGCAGTATAGATAATTACTTCCAGTAGATATATACTTCTTTTATTGATACAACGTTTCCCTAAAAGAAAACATGGATACCCTGTTCAGCCTCAAAGTTTTCCGCCAAGTCGTCCAAAGCGGCAGCTTCACCCGCGCCGCCGAGCAGCTTGATATTTCCACCGCGATGGCGAGCAAACACGTCAGCCATCTGGAAAATACGATTAAGGCCAAACTGCTGCACCGCAACAGCCGCAACCTCCACCTGACCGAAGCAGGCGAAGAATACTACCGCCAATGCAGCTACGCGCTCGATACGCTCGACACCGCTGCGCAAAAGGCGGCAGGCGGGGCGGACACGCCGCAGGGCATGTTGCGCGTGACCATGCCGCTTTGGTTCGCGGGCAATTTAATCGGCACTTGGCTGGCGGAATACCGCGAACGCTATCCCGAAGTCACGCTCGATTTAGTGCTCGACAACCGCCACGTCGATTTGATTGCCGAAGGCTTCGACCTCGCCTTGCGCGTGGCAAAAACCCTGTCGCCGTCGCTTATCATCAAGCCGCTGGCGCAAATCCAATTCGTCCTGCTTGCCTCGCCCGAATATCTGGCGAAACACGGCAAACCGCAAACGCCCGAAGAAGTCATGCGCCATCCCGCCATCCTGCCGACCTACACCGACCAGCGCAATTTGGAAATCACCCATCGGGAAACGGGCGAAAAAAGTATTCTGACGCTCAATCCGGTGATTCAAAGCGACAATACGCTGATGATACGCGAATTGGTCAGGGCGGGCGCGGGCATCGCCTATCAGCCGCTGTGGTCTGCCAGACAGGATTTGAAGGAAGGCAGGTTGGTCAGCCTGCTGCCGGAATATCGGGTGCGGACCGAGCAATTAAACGCGGTTTATGTGGACAGGGCGTTTTTGAGCGCGAAGGTGCGCAGTTTTATCGATTTCCTGAACGAGAAGATTTCGGCGGAAGGGGAATGAGGATTGGGGATGAAGGTTGGCAAAAGGTCGTCTGAAAACGGGAAACGGTTTCAGACGACCTTTTGGTTTGTGCGGCGGTTTATTTGACCTGCTGCATGTATTTTTTCAGACGACCCTTGCTCTGCATGGCGCGGTTTTCCAGTTCGTCCACGACGGCTTGCGCTTTGGCTTTGTTCACCGGTTTGCCGACCTGAATCACGCCGCTCATGTTCATCATGCGGTGTGGCGGGCAGGTGTAGACGTACACGCCTTCTTTGTCGAGCTTGAGGGTGAAGTCTTTGCCGTCTTCGGACAGAAAGTCGGCAACACCGTCGGGCAGGGCTTTGCTTTGCACCCAGTGGCCTTTGTTGGCGGCTTTGAAGGTTACGGTGTCGCCGACTTTGGCGTTGACGTAGCCGGGTTCGAACACCATGCTACCGTCTTTGCCGTTGTCGAGCATTTTGACTTCGTGGTTGGCGGCGTATGCGCCGAGGGAAGCGGTCAGCATGAGGAGGAAGAGGGATTTTTTCATGGAGGGAGTCCTTTCTAAGGATAAAAAATATGGGTCGGGCTGATGAGTCGGAGAGGCAAGCCTTGGGCTTACCGCCCTCTCCCTAACCCTCTCCCGCGGGCGAGGGGATAAGTTGCAGGGAGTCCGCAGGCCGGATGCTCAAATCCGACATTTCAGGAGCGGTTAAGTTACGCACTCTGCCGCATCGGGCGGATAACGGGCAGGCCTTTGCTGTCGTATAAAAGTTCGATGTCCACTTTGTACAGCCTGCCTATCATGTCCGCCTGCAACACATCCTGCGGCGCGCCCTGCGCCTGTACTTTGCCTTCGCCGAGCAGAATCACGCCGTCTGAAAATTGCGCGGCGAGGCTCAAATCGTGCAAGACCATCAGCGTAACCAGATTGTGTTCGTGCGTGTATTGCACCACGCGCTCCAAGAGGTTCAACTGATGGTGCATATCCAGCGCGCTGACCGGTTCGTCCAGCATCAGGATTTCGGGACGGCGCAGCATGACTTGGGCAAACATCACGAGCTGCCGCTGTCCGCCGGAAAGCCGCATGACGTCGCGGTGCGCCAGATGGCCGATGCCTAGCTCCGCCATGATACTTGCGGCTTCGTGCAGCAGTTCGTCGCCGACGTGCATGTGCAGCGCGTCCATGCGGCCGAGCAACACGACTTCCAGTGCGGTCAGCGAGGCTTCGGCGGCGGTGTCCTGCGGCATATAGCCTATGCGTTTGCGCCAGCTTTGCAGGTGGATTTTGCTCAACGCTTCGTCGCCGTAGCGGATGGTGCCTTTGTGCGCCACTTCGCCGAAAATCGTTTTCATCAGCGAGGATTTGCCCGTACCGTTCGGGCCGAGCACGGAATAGACTTTGCCTTGTTCCAGCGTCAAATCGATACTGTCGGCGACCACATAATCGCCGCGTCGGATATGTACGTTTTCCAGTCGGAGCATTTTGGACGACCTTTAAGCAAAGAGGGCGGCAAACCAGTTTTTAATACGTTGCCATAGTGACGGTTCGGCGACGGTTTCGGCTGATGCCGCAACAGTGTCGGCAGCCGCTTGTTTGTTGCAGTCTTCCAAACCGTCGCAACCCAAACGGATAAAGAAAGTACCCTTCGGCTCGACCGGCAGGTATTTACGGTGGAATTCACGGTAGGTCTCTTCCGGATTCACATCGGCAAAGGCTTCGGGATACAACGCTTTGGCGATAAATTGGGCGGATGCCAAATCGGAAAGCGAACGCGAAGCAGTATGGTAAATGCCGAACACACGGCCGTTTCGGACAGCGGGAATTTCCGCCCAACCGGCACGCCGGATAAAACCCTGTAAGCGTTTTTGCGCTTCGGCGGCTTCGATGCCGATGCCCATCGCCATTGCCGCCGGCTGCTTCAGTCCGGCTTCGGTGCCGGAAATAATCACAACGTCGGGCTTGGCGGCAAGAAACTGCTCGGGATTAATCGCCCCCCAGTCTTTGATGAAGGCTGCGGCAATATTGTCGCCGCCCACTGTATCGGCAATCGCACCCCACATATTTTTGCCGAAAGTAAAGCTATGTTCGGCAGGACCCTTGTCTCCGAACTCGATATAGATTTTCGGCTTGGGCTTGCCCGCTTCGGCCACGCGTTTTTGAATGTCGGCTATGCCTTGGGCGTATTCGCCGGCAATCTGCCCTGCACGCTCCGGCGTACCGGCGATTTCGCCGAAAAGTTTGGCACTGGCGGTATGGCGTTCGACCGTTTGCGCATTGAAATCGACCACAACCACCGGAATGCCGGCTTTTTCGAAACGCGGCATTTCTTCTTTCAACACGTCATACTGCCAATCCGCCAACACCACCACATCGGGTTTCATTGCCAAGGTTTTCTCAAACGAAAATGTACCGGCGTTCACATTGCCGATGTCGCCGATGTTTTGCAGCGAAGGGATTTTGGCGCGGTAGAGCGACCAACTGCCGGAGTTGAATTTCTCCCAAAATTCGCGCGAAATACCGACCACATTGTCAAATTTATCGACACCGGATACGGCAATATAATCAGGATAATAAAAGCCCAGCACCACACGTTTGGCAGGCACATCGACCCGCACTTCGCGCCCGCGTACGTCGGTAAGCGTTTTCACTTCGGCACAAACACCCTGCACGGCAAGACTGAACAAGGCAGCGGTTAAAATACGGCAAATAGGTTTCATTGGTTCTCTCTGTAAAATAAAAAAACAGTTTCAGACGACCCCGTCGCAACAAAAGACCGTCCGAAAAAACTTACCGCTTGGACAATACAATCCAAAAGAAAAACGGTACGCCGACAAACGCGGTAACAATCCCCACCGGAAACAGCGCACCCGGGATAATCACCTTGGACAACACGCTGGCGACCGATAAAAACGCCGCCCCTGTCAGCATCGCGCCGGGCAGGAAAAAGCGTTGGTCCTCACCGAGCAGAATCCGCGCCACATGCGGCGCGACCAGTCCGATAAAGCCGATTACGCCGACGAAACTGATTGCCGTCGCCGTCATCACCGCCACCAGCACCAGCGTTTTCAGGCGCAAAAGTTGCAGATTGATGCCCAGCCCGACGGCGCGTTCTTCGCCCAAGCGCAGCGCGGTCAGCTTCCACACATCGCGTGAAAGCAGCAGCACGCACACCGCCGTAACCGCCGCCGTAACCGCGACAGTCTCCCAAGTCGCCTTGGTCAGGCTGCCAAACAGCCAAAACAAAATCTGCTGTGAAATCTCAGGCGCGGCGATAAATTGAATCAGCGACAAAATCGACTGAAACAGAAACAACAGCGCAATCCCGACCAACACCAGCATCGCCGAATTGAAGCGGCGTGCCGAGGCAAACAGAAACAAGATGCCCGAAGCCAACATGGTCATCACAAACGCGCCGATGGGAACGGCGACCGTTTCAGGCAGCCCGAAACCGCCGAACGCAATCACCACCGACGCGCCCAAACCCGCCGCCGCCGCCAAACCCAGCGTATAAGGGCTGGCCATCGGATTATTCAACAACGTCTGAATCTCCGCTCCGCCGACACCCAAAGCCGCACCGACCACCAGCGCCATCACCGCAATCGGCAGGCGCAGATCCATCACAATCAGGCGGTTCATTTCATCGACTTCGGGTTTGCCCAGCAAAACATTGACCACTTCGCCGACAGGCAGCGTGTCCGTCATCGCCGGACCGGTGGCGATGTCGAATAAGAAGCTGACCGATGCGATGATTAAAAACATCAAAACAATCAACCAACGCTTGCCTTCCAACTTGCGCTGGTTTTTCACAATCTCGGCGACAACCGAATCATTCATTTTTTAAGCCTTTGAAATTAAGGAACAAGGTCGGACATCCATGCCCGACAATCTCTTTTGTCTGTATCCGTTTTGAAGGGTGGTTTTTTTGAAAATCGGGATAACGGCGTTCCAAAACGGCTTTGCCCTCTCCCTAGCCCTCTCCCACGGGGAGAGGGAACAAATGGCAGGGAATCAAAACAATGGTCGGACTTCAGTTATCTGATCCCCTCTCCCCGTGGGAGAGGGCTAGGGAGAGGGCCGCAACAGTCAAACCCACCTGACATTCCCCACTCGGCACGACGGAAAGTCGTAGCGTAGGCTTTGCCCGCGAAAACATGGAAACCCTCATACCGTTCACCATCATTTCTGCACGCTACCCGTGGGCAAAGCCCACGCTACGGTTCTGTACAAAACCCACGCTGCTTTCAGACGACCTTTCGCATAAAAAGGTCGTCTGAAACCTGCAAACCAGCCTTATTGCCTTTTTGGATACAGGTAAAACTTACCACTCGGCACGACAGGAATTCGTAGCGTGGGCTTCGCCCACGAAAACAGGGAAACCCCATACCATTCGCCATCATTTCTGAAAACATTACCCGTGGGCAAAGCCCATGCTACGGTTCTGTATAAACCCATGCTGCTTTCAGACGAGCTTCCGCATAAAAAGGTCGTCTGAAACCCAGAAGCCCGCCTTACTGCCCTTTCGGATACAGGTAGAACGTACCGTTCGGCACGACCGGCAGGTTTTGGCGGTAGAAGTCGGTATACGTTTTCTCAGGATTGAAGTCTTTGAACAACTGCGGATAAATCGCTTTGGCCATAAATTGAATCGATGCGCCGTCGGAAAGCGTGCGCGAGTTGGCGTGGTAGGCGGCGTAGAGGCGGTTGTTTTTAATCGCAGGCAGGTTCGCCCAGCCGGCGCGTTTGGCAAAACCGGCCAAGCGTTTTTCCGCTTCGGCTTTCGGAATGCCCCAGCCCATCACCATGGCGGTCGGGCTTTTCTTCAATTCGGTTTCGCGGCCGGTAATCACGATGACGTCGGGTTTGGCGGCGAGGACTTTTTCAGGATTGATCGGGCCGTAGAACTCGACCGAAGAAGCGGCGATATTGTTGCCGCCGACCAGCGTCGCCATCGACCCCCACATACTCTTGCCGAAGGTTACGCTGTGTTCCGCCGGGCCTTTGTTGCCGAACTCGACATACACTTTAGGCTTGGGCAGATTGGCTTTTTTCACGCGCGCTTGGATGGTGTCGGCGATGCGTTTGTAGTCTGCCGCCAGCTTGTCGGCCTTTTGTTGCTGGCCGGTCAGCGTGCCGATGAGTTTGGTTGATTGGATGTGTTTGGCGACCGTTTGCGCGTTGTAGTCCAACACCACAATCGGAATGCCCGCTTTGTTGATGCGGGCAAGGTCTGAACCCAAAGCCTTATACTGCCAGTCCGCCAAAATCAGCAAATCGGGTTTCAATGCCAATACTTTTTCAACGGAGAACGTGCCGACTTCCACCTCGCCCACGTCGGCAAGCTGGTTCAACTTGGGCACGGCTTTGCTGAATGCCGCCCAGCTCGGCGGCGCCCAGTCGGCCCAAACCGCTTTGGAGAAGCCGACCACATTATTCAGCGCGTCTTTACCGCCGATGGCCATGTAGTCTTGATAATAAAAACCCAAAACCACGCGTTTGGCGGGCAGGTCGACGGTTACTTTGCGGCCGTTGACATCGGTAAGCTGAACCGGTTTGGCATGGACGGCGGCAGTGCCGAATGCCAATGCGGCGGCGAGGGCAAGGGAGGAGAAGCGCGACAGTTTCATTAGAGTAAAATCCTTTTAATAAATAATGTTATATATGATTTATATATGAATAAGAATCTTTCTTATTTTTAATGCGAGCCTAATGGATTTAAAATAAACGGAAAAGTTCCGTTATTCAGGGAAGTTTTTATTACAAACGTGATGGTGTTTATTGTTCAGACGACGCCTGCCGTTTGCCCGATATAGTGGATTAACTAAATCAGAACAAGGCGACGAAGCCGCAAACAGTACAGATAGTACGGAACCGATTCACTTGGTGCTTCAGCACCTTAGAGAATCGTTCTCTTTGAGCTAAGGCGAGGCAACGCCGTACCGGTTTAAAGTTAATCCACTATAAAAGGTCGTCTGAAACATCAAGCAAAGACATCACCCCTTGTCAATATTCTGTCATTTCATTTTTCGAAAGTCCGCCATGCTGACCATTACCACCTGCCTCGCCTACCCCGAGCCGCCGTCCAACCTGCTGCCGTTGGCGGACGCACTGACGCGCGACAACATCCCCACCGCCTTCGTGCCCTGGCAAAACCACCCAAAATCCGCCTTTATCCTGCCTTTGTGCGCATGGGATTATGTGGCGGAGCCTGAAGCGTTTGGGCAGTGGCTGACCGAAGCAGAAGCGTACGGGCAAAGGTTTATCAACCCCGTCGGGCTGATGCGTTGGAACATGGACAAACGTTATTTGTGCGATTTGGCAGAATGGGGAGCGGACGTGATTCCGAGCGTGCAGACGTCGTCTGAAAAAGAAAAATTGGAAGACATTTTAAAAAATCGGGGCTGGCGGGAAGCGGTCGTCAAACCCGTTATCGGGCAGAGCGGGCGCGGCGTGGCGAAAATCAGGGCGGGAGAAGTGTCGTTGAAGGCGGAGGATTATCCGCAAGGCGTCATCGTCCAGCCTTATATCCGCGAAATCGAAACGGCGGGCGAAACCTCACTGGTGTTTTTTGACGGGCGTTTCAGCCATGCCGTACTGCGTATGCCACCCCAAGGCGAATGGCGCGCCAATTCCGCCTACGGAGTCGCCGTCAGCCCCGCCGCGCCACCGGAAAAAGCAATCGAAACCGCACGGCAGATATTGGACATGCTGCCTGAAATACCGGCATACGCCCGCATAGACGGGACGCTGATCGGCGACAGGTTGCTGCTCAACGAATTGGAACTCGTCGAACCCGCCCTTTACCTGCATACCGCGGAAAACGCGGTTGCCGATATGGTGCAGGCGGTAAAGCGCGTTATCGCGGGTTGATGATAAAGAATCAATGCAAAAAAGGTCGTCTGAAAACAAAGGTAGCGGGTTTTCAGACGACCTTTGTTCAAAATCAGAAAACGAAATGAAGACCTCGCATTATAAACGCGCGATAAAGCCGGGCAGCTCGGACAAATCGTTCAAGATTGCCAAATGCGGTCGCGTTGCCAGTTGCGCGGCGGTATGCGCGCCGGTCGGTACGGCAACGGCAGGGGCTTTCGCATTTGCCGCCATATCCAAATCGTGGGTCGTATCGCCGACAATCAAAGTTTGCGAAGGCTCCAGCCCCAATTCGGAACATAAGGCAAAAACCATATCGGGCGCGGGTTTGGACGCATATTCGCTTGCGCAGGCGGTTGCCATCCAAAAATCTGCCGTCCCCGTCTGCATAATAGAACGGTCCAAACCCGTACGCCCTTTGCCTGTCGCTACGGCAAGCCAAAAGCCTTGTTGTTTTAACGTGTTCAAACAAGGTATGGCTTCGGGGAACAAGGTCATATTGTGATTGTTCGGATTCAGATAATGCGCGGCATAGGTTTCTGCCAATTCTTCGCGCAGGTGTTCGCCCGCATTAGGCGCAAGGCGGAAGATGATTTCGGGCAGGCTGTAACCGATTAAGGCGCGGATGACATCCGCATCGGGGGCTTTTAAACCGCAGTCGGCAAAACTTTGTTGGAACGTACGGATAATCGGGCGAGTCGTATCGGCAAGCGTTCCGTCCCAGTCGAAAATAATCAGTTCAGGCTTCATCAGAAATCCTTTCAGACGACGTTATCAATATGATTGTATAGCGGATTTTAAGACGGTTCAAAACGGCATTTCCTTTGAAGATTTGTTTGGCCAGCAGGAAAATACGGCAGTTTCGGGTAAAATACGGCGGTTTGCCAATCATCCGAAAGAAACCCATGTATTCCCTAGCCCGCAGCCTGCTGTTCAAACTCGATGCCGAAAAAGCCCACCATTTCACCCTCGACGCGCTCAACAAAGTATACAAACTCGGTTTGCTTCCGATTTTCGACAACCGAACCAAGCCCGTCAAACTCATGGACATTACCCTGCCGAATCCGGTCGGACTGGCTGCCGGACTCGATAAAAACGGCGAATACATAGACGCATTGGGCGCACTCGGCTTCGGCTTCCTCGAAATCGGCACGGTAACGCCCAAACCGCAGCCCGGCAACCCGCAGCCGCGCCTCTTCCGCGTTCCCGAACACCAAGGCATCATCAACCGCATGGGCTTCAACAACCACGGTATTGACGCCATGATTCAAAACATCGAAAAAAGCCGTTATCAAGGCGTGTTGGGCATCAACATCGGCAAAAACGCCGTAACCCCCATCGAAAACGCCGCCGACGACTATTTAATCTGCCTCGAAAAAGCCTACGCACACGCAAGTTACATTACCGTCAATATTTCCTCACCCAACACCAAAAACCTCCGCGCACTGCAAGGCGGCGACGAACTGAGCGCGCTACTCGAAGCCCTGAAAAACAAACAGGCGCAGCTTGCCGCCGCGCACGGAAAATACGTCCCGCTCGCCGTCAAAATCGCCCCCGATTTGGATGAAGCACAAATCGAAGACATCGCCCACGTTGTCAAATCCGTCGAAATGGACGGCATCATCGCCACTAATACCACCATCGACAAATCAAGCCTCGGCAGCCATCCGCTCGCAGGCGAGCAGGGCGGCCTAAGCGGCCTGCCCGTGCGCGAAAAAAGCAACCAAGTGCTAAAAATGTTGGCGGAACACATCGACGGTAAGCTGCCGATTATCGGCGTAGGCGGCATCATGAACGGCAAGGATGCCGCCGAAAAAATCCGCCTCGGCGCAACCGCCGTCCAAGTGTACAGCGGCATGATTTATAAAGGTCCGGCATTAGTGAAGGATTGTCTGGCAGCGTTGAAATAAGCGCGATTTCCAACACAAAAGGTCGTCTGAAAACCCATATTTAAAGTTTTCAGACGACCTTCCCCATACTTCCGATTTAATGCGTTTCCACCCGTTTGAAATCTCTCGGTCTGAAACCCAACGCGGCCAGCGAAACAAAATATAAACCGCCGCCTATCGCAATCAGGATGCACAACTGCCCTGCTTTGCGCAAACCGCCGACATGCACCCACTCAAACGGCAGGTAAGCCTGCGCAGCCCACAGCCCGCTGCCCATCACGACAAGCGACAGCAGCATTTTACCCAGGAAACTCCCCCACCCTTTACCCGGTCGGTAAATACCGTGTTTGCGTAACAGATAAAACAGCAATCCCGCATTGATACACGCGCCTAGGCCGATGGCAAGCGAAAGCCCGACGTGTTTCAGAGAACTGATAAAGGCGAGGTTCATCAACTGTGTGCAGACGAGCGTAAAGATGGCGATTTTGACGGGCGTTTTAATGTTTTGCCGTGCATAGAAACCGGGTGCCAACACTTTAATCATGATTAAGCCGATTAAACCGAAAGAATAGGCAATCAGCGCATGTTGCGTCATCTGCGCGTCAAACAGCGTAAATTCGCGGTACATAAACAGCGTCGCCACCAGCGGGAACGACAATACCGCCAACCCGACCGCTGCCGGCAGGGTCAGCAGCATACACAGGCGCAAACCCCAGTCGAGCAGTCCGGAAAACTGCTCTGTATTCTGATTGGCTGCATGCTTGGACAAAGTCGGCAGCAAAATCGTACCGAGCGCCGCACCCAAAACGCCGCTGGGCAGCTCCATCAGGCGGTCGGCATAATACATCCACGAAACGCTGCCCGATTGCAGATAAGAAGCGAAAATCGTGTTGATCACCAAAGAAATCTGCGCCACGCTCACGCCCAAAATCGCAGGCGCCATCTGTTTCATCACGCGGTTGACCGCCCTATCTTGAAAATTCAGCTTAGGCAGTTTCAAAAAACCCAGTTTCGCCAGCCAAGGCAGTTGGAAACCGAGCTGCAAAATCCCGCCGACAAAAACTGCCCAAGCCAACGCGGTAACGGGCGGATCAAAATACGGTATGAAATACAGCGAAAAGACGATAAAAGAAATATTCAAAAACGTCGGCGTAAACGCGGGAATGCTGAACTTATGATAAGAATTCAGTATCGAACCAACAAAAGAAGACAACGAAATCAATAAGATATAAGGAAACGTAATCCGCAGCAAATCGATAGAAAGCTGGAATTTGTCCGCATCCTTGGCAAAGCCGGGCGCGGAAGCCCAAATCACCCAAGGCGCGGCAAGAATACCCAGCGCGGTAACGATAAGCAGGACAAACGACAGCATCCCCGCCACATGGCGGATAAACGCCTCCGTCGCTTCTTTTGAACGCGTTTCCTTATATTCCGCCAAAATCGGCACAAAAGCCTGTGCAAACGCCCCTTCCGCAAATACGCGGCGCAGCAGGTTCGGCAGTTTGAACGCCACAAAAAAGGCGTCGGTCGCCATACCTGCACCAAACGCTCGGGCAATTACCGTATCGCGCACAAATCCAAGTATGCGCGACACCATCGTTAAGCTGCCTACCTTGGCCAAAGCCCCTAACAAATTCATCCGTTTTATTCCTTCAAAAGTCCAGATGTCGTCTGAAAGCGCGTATTGTACGACAGAATCGAACAGAACACTTTTTCAGACGACCTCTTTCAACACCATCATTTCCCTACATGAAACTGTCTTTTTCGCATCAAACCATATATCAAACCGCCAAAATGCAATAAAATCTCCCATTTAACCAAACTATCACGGAGTAAACATGAAACTCAAAGCCTTGATGCTTACCGCCGCTCTGCTGGCCCTGACCGCCTGCGACAACAAAGTCCAAACCAGCGTCCCCGCCGACAGTGCGCCTGCGGCTTCAGCAGCCTCCGCTGCGCCTGTCGCTTTAGTTGAGGGGCTTAACTACACCACACTCAGCACGCCTATTCCCCAACAGCAGGCAGGTAAAGTCGAAGTCCTCGAATTTTTCGGCTACTTCTGTCCACACTGCGCCCACCTCGAACCCGTTTTGAGCAAACACGTCAAAACCTTCAAAGACGACACCTACCTTCGTACTGAACACGTTGTTTGGGGCGATGAGATGAAACCGTTGGCGCGCCTTGCTGCCGCCGTCGATATGGCGGTCGCAGACACCAAAGACATTGCAAACAGCCATATCTTTGATGCTATGGTTAATCAGAAAGTCAAACTGCAAGACCCTGAAACCCTCAAAAAATGGTTGGCCGAGCAAACCGCTTTTGACGGTAAAAAAGTCCTCGCCGCCTACGAATCCCCCGAAAGCCAAACCCGCGCAGACAAAATGGCAGAGCTGACCAACACCTACAAAATTGACGGCACGCCTACCGTCATTGTCGGCGGCAAATACAAAGTCGAATTTGCCGACTGGGAATCAGGTATGAAAACCATAGACCTGCTTGCAGACAGAGTACGCGAAGAACAAAAAACTGCCAAATAATCCCAAAAAAGCAAACAGCCGTCCGAAACCGCGATTTCAGGACGGCTGTTTTCACAAAACATCAGGCAAAAAAACAAGCGGGACAGAGAAACGGGCGCACATCCCCCATATCCCTTATAATATCCCCCATTCCCATTTTTTCAGACGACCTCCGACACAAAAGGTCGTCTGAAACCCAAAATACAAGAGAACACCATGAAATTCATCGACGAAGCAAAAATCGAAGTCGCCGCAGGCAAAGGCGGTAATGGCGCAACCAGTTTCCGCCGCGAAAAATTCGTACCGCGCGGCGGTCCTGACGGCGGCGACGGCGGCAAAGGCGGCAGCGTCTGGGCAGAAGCCGACGAAAACACCAACACCCTCGTCGAATACCGCTTCGTCAAACGCTACCAAGCCAAAAACGGCGAAAAAGGCCACGGCTCCGACCGCTACGGCGCAGGGGCGGACGACATCGTCCTCAAAATGCCCGTCGGCACCCTTATCCGCGACCTCGACACCGACGAAATTGTCGCCGACCTCACTTACCACGGCCAGCGCGTCTGCCTCGCCAAGGGCGGCAAAGGCGGCTTGGGCAACATCCACTTCAAATCCTCCGTCAACCGCGCGCCCAAACAATCCACGCCCGGCGAAGAAGGAGAAACCCGTTCCCTGCAACTCGAACTCAAAGTCCTCGCCGATGTCGGCTTATTGGGCATGCCCAACGCCGGTAAATCCACCCTGATTACCGCCGTATCTGCCGCACGTCCCAAAATCGCCAACTATCCCTTCACCACCCTGCATCCGAACTTAGGTGTCGTGCGCATCGACGAAAACCACAGCTTCGTCATGGCAGACATCCCCGGCCTGATTGAAGGCGCGGCTGAAGGCGCAGGCCTCGGTCACCGCTTCCTCAAACACTTATCGCGCACCGGCCTGCTGCTGCACGTCGTCGATTTGGCGCCCTTCGATGAAACCGTCAACCCCGCCGAAGAAGCACTCGCCATCATCAACGAATTGCGCAAATACGACGAAGAACTCTACGGCAAACCGCGCTGGCTGGTGCTGAACAAACTCGACATGCTCGACGAAGAAGAAGCCCAAACGTGCACTGCCGCCTTCCTCGAAGCCATCGGCTGGGATTACCCCAAACCAGACGACCGCTTCCAATTTGACATGGAAACCCCGCGCCTCTTCCAAATCAGCGCGCTGACCCACCAAGGCACGCAGGAATTGGTACACCAAATCAACCAATACCTGACCGAGAAAAAACGCATCGAAGCTGAGAAAGCGGAGGCGGAGCAGGCAGCGGTAAATACCGAGATTGCCGAGCAGCAGCCTAAAACAGATACTGGTGTGTTTAAACCGGAGTAAGAAATTTCAGATGGTCTTTTTAAGCCCTCTAAAAACCCTAATACTACTGATGAATCAAGTAGAAGACCCCATAATTAATAGATATATAAATGAAATTAGTTGACTTTTTTTCTGGTGCGGGAGGTTTGTCATGCGGATTAAATATGGCCGGGTTTCATTCCGTACTAGGCTCTGACATACATCCAATCTATGCACAAACTTTTGCAAAGAATCATCCTGATTCTAAAATAATTACTAGTGATATCAGAAAGTTATCAGAATACGATATTTTAAATTTAACTAACTTAAAAACTGGTGAATTAGACTTATTAGCAGGTGGGCCTCCCTGTCAAGGATTCTCTATTAATGCACCAATTCGGTCACTAGATGATCACAGAAATCATCTATTTAAAGAATATCTCCGAATAGCTAAAATTCTACAACCTAGAGCTATTCTAATTGAAAACGTACCAGGTATTGTTTCTTTAGGGAAAGGCACAGTTATAGAAGCTATTTATTCTGAACTAAAACAAATGGGATATTCTGTAGATCATCGTATTCTTTTTGCAGGCCATTATGGAATTCCCCAAACAAGATTCCGTACCATATTTATCGCCCTAAGAGATAACCATAAAGTTGAATTCCCTGAGCCAAGCCATTTTGCTACAGCTGTGACTAACTTTGCAGGAGCAAATGAACTCTGTATCAAAATACCCCCACTCTTTGCACAAGAGTTAAAAAAAGCAACGACTGTTTGGGATGCTATTTCCGACTTACCGATATTGGCTTTAGGAGAAAGTCTAGATAATATTGCATATCCCACAGCCCCTCTTTCTGAATATCAACAAATTCTAAGAGAAAGATCTAGCAAAATTTATAATCATAGCTGCGGAAAATTAGGAAAACTGAATTTAGAAAGATTAAAGCATATACCTCAAGGAGGGAGCTGGAGAGATATTCCTTTTGAATTATTACCTGAAGGATTAAAGAAAGCTCGTCGAAGTGACCATACAAAACGTTATGGGCGCCTCCACCCTCAAGAAATGTGCTCAACTATCCTTACCAAATGCGACCCCCATTGGGGAAGCTTCTTTCATCCAACACAAGATCGTGCATTATCAGTGAGAGAGGCTGCTCGCATCCAAAGCTTTCCTGATAACTACATTTTTACAGGAAATTTAACAGAACAATTTGAACAGGTTGGGAATGCTGTTCCTCCTCTAATGGCAAAAGCTATAGGGGAAACTATCAAAAAACTAATATCATAAATATGGCTAAAAAATCAACACGATCACTAATAGAAATATTTGGATATAGTCCAACAGATACATCACCTTTAGCACGTAAGTTTTGGGATTTATCAGCCTGCCCTTTTATTGGTAAAGCATGTATCAAATACAATCATGACAATACTATTTGTTATGGAACTTGTTCTGTATCAAATACGGGACATGATGTAATTATTTGTCCAAACAGACTATATGCAAATAAATATTCAAGCATCCAACGCGTAGGTAACGAAGTATTTGGAAATATCCCCTTCTTCCTATTCGATGAATATATTACTTATTCGACACAATCAAGAATGGAAACTTTAAATTGTATCGTCGCATTAGGTCTAAACTCAGGAAAAGAAGTTAAACTTAGCAAAATGAGTATGGACTGGGTTCTTGCACATATTGAAGATGGTGAACTTCGAGGTTATGTGGGGATTGAAGTTCAAAGTATTGATATTACAGGTAACTATAGAGATGCATGGTATGCAGCACGTAATAAAGAAGCTTTTATTCCAGCCTCAGCCCATGGTTTGAACTGGGCAAATGTTCATAAACGATTGATACCTCAAATTATTCGGAAGAGTCTAGTATATTCACGCTCTAAGTTAGTAACTCATGGACTATATTTCATAGTTCCTGAGGCTGTTTATCAAAAATTTGAAGAAATTATAGGCTCAGATATTCCCAAAACTGACCAAGATGCAAATGATGTCATAACTGTACATACTTACGACCTCGGAATTTCAGTTCCATCTGGTCAGCAAAGGGAATTAATACAAAAACGCACGCTGAAATTTAAATTAGATGATTTCGCCACTAGATTTATCACTGGATCAAATCTCCCCAGTGGCGAAGTTCTAGACAAAAAAATTAGAGAAATTCTTCATTGCAGATAAATTTATTGAAACCATGCTAACCATCTACAACACCCTTACCCGACAAAAAGAACCCTTCACCCCCATCGACTCTAAAAACGTGCGTATGTACGTTTGCGGCATGACCGTTTACGACTATTGCCACTTGGGTCACGCCCGCGTGATGGTCGTGTTCGACATGATTGCCCGCTGGCTGCGCGAGTGCGGCTATCCGCTCACTTATGTGCGCAACATCACCGACATCGACGACAAAATCATCGCTCGTGCGGCTGAAAACGGCGAAACCATCGGCGAACTGACCGCGCGCTTCATTCAGGCTATGCACGAAGATGCCGATGCTTTGGGCGTATTGCGTCCCGACATCGAGCCGAAGGCGACGGAAAACATTCCGCAAATGATTGCGATGATTGAAACCCTGATTCAAAACGGCAAGGCATACCCTGCCGCAAACGGCGACGTTTACTACGCCGTGCGCGAGTTTGCCGCTTACGGACAATTATCAGGTAAATCGTTGGACGACCTGCGCGCAGGCGAGCGCGTGGAAGTGGACGGTTTTAAACGTGATCCTCTTGATTTTGTCTTATGGAAAGCGGCGAAAGCAGGCGAGCCGGCATGGGAAAGCCCGTGGGGCAACGGTCGTCCGGGTTGGCACATCGAATGCTCCGCCATGAGCGAAGACCTGTTCGGCGATACTTTCGATATTCACGGCGGCGGCGCGGATTTGCAGTTCCCGCACCACGAAAACGAAATTGCCCAAAGTGTCGGCGCGACAGGGCATACCTGCGGCCATGACCACGCGCAAACTCACCACGGGCAAAGCATTGCCAGCCACGTCAAATACTGGCTACACAACGGCTTTATCCGTGTGGACGGCGAAAAAATGTCCAAATCGCTGGGCAACTTCTTCACCATCCGCGAAGTGTTGAAACAATACGACCCGGAAGTCGTGCGCTTCTTTATCCTGCGCGCCCACTACCGCAGCCCGCTGAACTACTCCGACGCGCATTTAGACGACGCAAAAGGCGCACTGACACGCCTGTACACCACCTTGAAAAACACCCCTGCCGCCGCGTTCGAATTGTCCGAAAACGCCAATGACTACACCCGCCGCTTCTACGCCGCCATGAACGACGATTTCGGTACGGTCGAAGCCGTTGCCGTGTTGTTTGAACTGGCAGGCGAAGTGAACAAAACCAATGATGTACACCTCGCCGGCTGCCTGAAAGCCTTGGGTGGCATCATCGGCCTGCTGCAACGCGATCCGACCGAGTTCCTGCAAGGCGGTGCGGTTTCAGACGGCCTCTCCAACGAAGAAATCGAAGACTTAATCGCCCAGCGCAAACAGGCGCGCGCGGATAAAAACTGGGCGGAGTCCGACCGCATCCGCGACCTTCTGAACGAACACAAAATCATTCTGGAAGACAACGCCAGCGGCACGACTTGGCGGCGCGGTTAATTTGCTTTGATACGAAAAAAGGTCGTCTGAAAACATTTTCAGACGACCTCTATATATAGTGGATTAAATTTAAATCAGGACAAGGCGACGAAGCCGCAGACAGTACAGATAGTACGGAACCGATTTACTTGGTGCTTAAGCACCTTAGAGAATCGTTCTCTTTGAGCTAAGGCGAGGCAACGCCGTACTGGTTTAAATTTAATCCACTATATTTGATTGGAAACCGTGATGTGTGTACTTTAATCTTCTAACAGGTTCTTCTTGATGACCGCAGGATTCCCAGCGGCGACGCAATATGGCGGCACATCTTTGGTTACCACAGCCCCTGCGCCGATGACTGCTCCTTTACCTACCCGGACGCCGCCCATAATAATCGCGCGCCGTCCGATCCAAACATCATCCTCAATCACAATCGGATTGATTTCCGTATAGCCCTCATATTTCAAAGTCTCACGATTAAACTTGTGATTATTGGAATAAAACAAACATTCCGGCCCCATCATAACATTATTTCCTATCGTCAGACCGTAGCATATTTCGCAATTGACACCGACCCCCGAGTTATCGCCGATCACCGTATCCGGCATGACATACGCACCTTTTTCAATATTAACGTTTGTACCGATATGAGGCGACACTCTCTTTGCCAAAAAACCACGGACTTTTTTAGCAGGCGTACCCAAAACGCTGCAATAAGACGGCGGCAGTAAACCGCCGATTACTCGCAGAATCAAACCATTTACTCTTGCCTTCATCCCTATACGGTTCCTCATTTCAAATATATTGTCATCAGACCCCTATTTTGCACAAAGTTCAAGAATAAAGCAAAAATTCTCAAAAAATTACCAAAATAAACAATATGATAAATAATTTAGCATCTTATTATCCCAATCATCATTTCAAGAACACAAAAGCAACGCCGACCAACCTCTCTCGGGCAATATCCTCTTGACGGAACAGAAAAAAACAGCGAGAATCCGACTCTTGTCTGAAGCATAGGTACATCCCCTATGCCCGCTTAACCGAAAGGAAACAAAATGAAACAAGGTATCCACCCTAATTACCACGAAATCAACGTTACCTGCTCTTGCGGTAACAAATTCGTCACCAAATCCGCGCTGGAAAAAGACAACTTCAACATCGAGGTTTGCTCTTTGTGCCACCCGTTCTACACCGGCACTCAAAAAATCGTCGACACCACCGGTCGCGTGGACAAATTCAACAACAAATTCGGCAACCTGTTCAAACGCTAATCGCCGCTCTACTGAAATAAAAAGACTGCATTTTATGCAGTCTTTTTTGCTTTATACGTCGTCTGAAAATGCATTTTCGCCAGATTAAAAACCCAATCCCTCCTTTCAGACGACCTCCCGCCGAATCTTTGCTAAACTACACGAAAATACGTTCAACATCCTCAAAGCTATGCTCACTTACACCTCGCCCGATTCGCGACAACCTGCCAAAACCCATGAAAAACCCTGGCTCTTGCTGCTGATGGCATTTGCCTGGCTGTGGCCGGGCGTGTTTTCGCACGACTTGTGGAATCCCGCCGAACCCACCGTCTTTACCGCCGTTGAAGCCTTAGACGCAGGCGCGACGCCGTTGGTTGCCCATGTGTTGGGACAGCCGGATTTTCAGATTCCGCCCGTCTATTTATGGGTGGCGGCGGCGTTCAAACACCTGTTGTCGCCTTGGGCGGCGGACGCTTATGATGCCGCGCGTTTTGCGGGCGTTTTCTTTACGATTATCGGGCTGACCGCCTGCGGTTTTGCCGGATTCAACTTTTTGGGCAGGCACCACGGGCGCAGCGTCGTCCTCATTCTGATCGGCAGCATCGGGCTACTCTCGGTCGCGCACTTCCTCAACCCCGCTTCCGTCGCCTTTGCCGCGTCGAGCATGATATTGTGCGGCTTTTCGTTGGCGCAACGCCGCGTCATTACCGCCTCCCTGTTGCTGGGCGGCGGCTGGGCGTTGCTGTCGCTCTCATCGGGCTATCTGATGACCGCCGCGCTGATGTTTTTAGCACCCGCCCTGCTGCTCGATGAGAAATGGCGCATCAAACGCTATTACCTGACGCTGGTCGGCGCGTTCGCCATCGGACTGCCGCTGCTGACGGTTTACCCGCTCATTTTCTCCAGAACGCAGCCCGAACTGTTTTCCATCTGGCTGCAACACCACTCGCTCGGCGCATTCGGCGGCTTGGGTGGTTTTCAGACGACCTTCAGTCTGTTCTACTACCTGAAAAACCTGCTCTGGTTTACCCTGCCCGCGTGGCCGCTCGCCGCATGGACGTTAAGCCGCCCCCGCATCCGCGAAAAAAACTGGAGCGTATTGTGCATTTCGTGGTTCCTCATCGTCCTCAGCATTCTTGCCGTCAGCCCGCAACGCCTCCAAGACAACCTCGTTTGGCTGCTGCCCCCGCTCGCCCTGCTCGGCGCGGCGCAACTGGACGGACTGCGGCGCGGCGCGGCGGCGTTTATAGTCAATTAAAAATAAAATAGTACAATACTCAACTTTGAAGGTCTAACCATGGCATACTCTGCGGACTTAAGAAACAAAGCTTTAAACTATTACGAACAATGCAAAAATATCAGCCAAACCGCAGCAACGTTTAACTTGTCAAGAAACACGCTTTACCTGTGGATTCGCCTTAAAAAACAAACAGGCAGCCTAAAACATCAAGTTACCGGTCTAAATGCCGTCAAATTGGATAGGCAAAAACTGGCTCAATATGTTGGGCAACACCCGGATGCCTATCTGCATGAAATCGCCAAACATTTTGATTGTACGCCAGCCGCCGTTTGCTATGCACTCAAACAGATGGGGATGACGCGCAAAAAAAGACCACCACTTACAAAGAACAAGACCCGGCCAAAGTAACGCATTATTTGACACAGCTGGCCGAATTTTCCGACTACCAACGTGTTTATTTGGATGAAACAGGATTTGACCGCTACCTGTTCCGTCCCTATGCCCGCAGCCCGAAAGGGCAAATAGTGAAAGCGCAGATAAGAGGAAAAAGATACCGACGCTTATCTCTGGTGTCCGCACAAGTCGGCAACCGGCTGATTGCTCCGATGGTTTATCAAAATACGATGACCGGGGTCTTTTTTGAAGCGTGGTTTCAGCAATGCCTACTGCCCGCATTGACTCAAAAATCGGTGATTATTTTAGATAATGCACGATTTCACCGTATGGGTGTTTTACGGGAAATGGCGGAAAAATTGGGACATAAGGTATTGCCTCTTGCACCTTATTCACCTGAGCTCAACCCGATTGAGAAGGTGTGGGCGAATATTAAGCGGTATCTGCGAACCGTATTGTCTGATTACGCCCGATTTGACGATGCGTTACTGTCCTATTTTGATTTTAATTGACTATATCAACTGGTTCGGCGTCATGGCGTTCGGACTTTTCGCCATTTTCCTGTGGACGGGCTTCTTCGCCATGAACTACGGCTGGCCTGCCAAACTCGCCGAACGCGCCGCCTATTTCAGTCCGTATTACACGCCTGACATCGACCCGATACCGATGGCGGTCGCCCTGCTGTTTACCCCGCTGTGGCTGTGGGCGATTACCCGCAAAAACATCCGCGGCAGACAGGCAGTGACCAACTGGGCGGCAGGCGTTACGCTGGCGTGGGCATTGCTGATGACCCTGTTCCTGCCGTGGCTCGACGCCGCCAAAAGCCACGCGCCCGTCGTCCTCCAAACGGAAGCCGCCCTCTCTCCCGAACTGAAACAACGGCTTTCAGACGACCTAGAATGTATCAGCATCGCCAACGAAGACCACCGCGCCCGTATCGCTTGGGCGCAATACAGCGACTTGACACTCCATATCGACGATGCTGCCTGCCGCTACCGTCTGGTGCAGCAGCCTAAAAATACCGACGCGCCGCCGGGCTGGACGAAAATCTGGCAGGGCGCACGCCCAAGGAACAAAGTGGAAGGCTTCGCACTTTTAAAAAGAGAAGAGTAAAAAAGGTCGTCTGAAAAGCAAAATTGCCGGTTCAGTGGAAATACCCTAATTAAGCTGAAAATTTTGAACCTGGTGTCCAAACCATCGGGCCGTACCAATAGAGATTGAAAGGACTGAATCCACGGCAATATGAAAATCAAAAGGTCGTCTGAAAAGCAAAGTTGGAAACCCTACTCTGTTTTTCAGACGACCTTTTGATTATTTATTGAAAACTGAATCGACCACCGCAGCTTATTGTTTACGCCTATCCCACCAAGCGAATAAGTTGCCCAAGACGGTTCCCGATACGGAGTGCCAGACGCAGGCGACGGCGGTGGCGACGGCGGATTCGGCGTTACCCGGGAAGAATTTGGCGCTCAGACCCGTGGCGAGACCGGCGTTTTGTACGCCGACTTCGATAGCGATGGTACGTTTTTTGGCGGTGTTCATACCGGTTAGCGCGCCGCTGTAATAGCCGAGGATGTAGCCGCCGATATTGTGTGCGGCAATGGCGAGCACCATAACTAAGGCAGATTCGGCAAAACGGTGGCCGTGGACGGCGGCAACACCGCCGACAATGCAGGCAAAGGCGGCAACGGCAACGGCGGGCATGATGGCGCGAACATCTTCAAACCAGTGTTTTTTGTGCAGCAACATATTGGCGGCAGAGCCGATAACGACAGGCAACAGGGTAACGAGCAACATAAACTTGAACATGCCCCAGCCGTCCATTTCGACGGTTTGTCCCACGAGGTAAGTCATCCACAGCGGCGTCATAACGGGGGCGAGGACGGTAGAGACGGTGGTCATGCCGACTGAGAAGGCAACATCGCCTTTGGCAAGGAAACTCATGATGTTGGACGAAACCCCGCCCGGGCAAGTACCGACCAAAACCAGACCCAGCGTCAATCCGGGCGAAAGGTTGAAGGCTTTGGCGATACCGATGGCGAGCAGCGGCATAATGGTGTATTGGGCAACTGCGCCGATGAAAATATCGAGCGGGCGTTTAGCCAAAATTTGATAGTCTTCTTTGCCTAGAGTCATGCCCATGCCGAGCATAATGATGCCGAGTACGACGACTTGCGTGTCGCCTTTCACCCATGAAAAGGTAGCGGGTTCGATAAAGGCGACGATAGAGGCAAGGACGATAATCAGGGCGGTGAATCGGGTCATTTGCCGGCTGACGGCAGTCAGAAAGTTCATAGTTTGCTCCTTTGTAGGTTGTTATGTATGACAGCGATTGCCATAATTTAACGGATATTAACTTTTCTGTATCATCCTGGCAATGATGGACAGACGTGTGCCAAAGGTCGTCTGAACACTAAGAAAGTACTGTTTTTGATAACGACGTTTTTCTAGAAACCGATTTATATATTGTCAACAATGTTTAATTGACACCTATAAACCATTCACAAACAATCAATAAGTAGTCAAAAGTAATGCCATGATTAAAAAAATATTTCATTTATTTGCTTGGTATTCCGTATAAAAATGTCTGAAATCCTAACTATTCTTTGACAATCTTTAACCCATCCCCTAATATCCAACAGTTTGATTCCGCAAAGCGGATTTAAGAAAAACATTTTTGAGATTTTGAGAGGTAAAACAATTATGGAATGGGAATTTAACAGTTACTACACGTTGATTGCCGCCACATTGGTTTTGTTGATTGGTAAGGTTTTGGTAAACAAAGTCAAATTCCTGCGCGATTTCAACATTCCCGAGCCTGTGGCAGGCGGCTTGATTGCTGCGATTATCCTGTTTGCACTGCATCAAGCTTACGACGTGAGCTTCAAATTTGAAAAACCGCTGCAAGACGCATTCATGCTGATTTTCTTCACTTCTATCGGTTTGAGCGCGGATTTCTCCCGCTTGAAAGCAGGCGGTCTGCCGTTGGTGATTTTCACCGCTGTCGTAGGGGCGTTTATCATCGTGCAGAACTTTGTCGGCGTCGGCTTGGCGAAGATTTTGGATTTGAATCCGCTTATCGGCCTGATTACCGGCTCGATTACCCTGACCGGCGGACACGGTACCGCAGGCGCATGGGGACCTGACTTTGAAAACAAATTCGGCTTGGTCGGCGCTACCGGATTGGGTATGGCTTCCGCCACGTTCGGTTTGGTATTCGGCGGCCTGATCGGCGGCCCGGTTGCGCGCCGTCTGATCAACAAAATGGGACGCAAACCCATCGAGCAAAGCGGACAAAAGGCAAATGCAGACGAACATGCCGACGACGTGTTCGAACAAGCGAAGCGCACCCGCCTGATCACCGCCGAATCCGCCGTCGAAACGCTTGCCATGTTTGCAGCGTGTTTGGCATTTGCCGAAATTGTGGACGGTTTCGACAAAGAATATCTGTATGATTTGCCGAAATTCGTATGGTGTCTGTTTGCCGGTGTCGTCATCCGCAACATTCTGACTTCTGCGTTTAAAGTCAATATGTTCGACCGCGCCATCGACGTATTCGGCAATGCCTCCCTGTCGCTTTTCCTCGCAATGGCGCTTTTGAACCTGAAATTGTGGGAATTGACCGGTTTGGCGGGTCCTGTAACCATCATCCTCGCCGTACAAACCGTCGTGATGATTCTGTACGCGACATTCGCCACCTACGTTTTTATGGGACGCGACTACGATGCGGCGGTTTTGGCGGCAGGACACTGCGGCTTCGGCTTGGGCGCAACGCCGACCGCCGTTGCCAATATGCAATCCATCACGCAGACCTTCGGTCCTTCGCACAAAGCCTTCTTGATTGTGCCTATGGTCGGCGCGTTCTTCGTGGACTTGATTAACGCGGCAATCCTTTCCGGTTTTGTAAATGTCATCACCAAATAAGTAAGCATTTATAACGGTTCGTTGAAAAAGCACTTGCAACATTTACTTGCTGCAAGTGCTTTTGTTATGATGGTCGTCTGAAAAGCAGTCCGGTCTGGTCTGCAACCGCATCAAGGAGATATTTATGAACAAAAAACTGCTGGCTTTGCCGCTCGTCCTGATATTGGCCGCGTGCGGCAAGGATGAGCCCAAGCAGGCTTTGGAATGCAATCATCCCGCCGCCATCCAAAGCATCAAAACACAAATCCAAAACATTATCCGCCAGGAAGCGCGCGCATTCGCCCGCAACGACAGCCGCCAATTCGTCGATGCGGACAAAGTCATTGCTGCCGGTTCCGAACTGGAAATCGGCTTAAACAATGCCCAACAAATTGATGAAGACAACAAAACCATATGCGGTGCGGATTTAAGCATCCGAGTTCCTGCCGATGTCCTTAATGCGGCGGAAACCAATAGCCCTTTGATTTACAGCGAAACGACTTTAGCCGAAATACTGGAACAAAAGCTGACAGGCAGCAATTTGAAATTTGCCGACAATACACTTTCAACTTCCGTACGTTATACGCCTGATAAAGACGGCAACGCTGTTTTGGAAGACAACACTGTCTCCATGACGGCGCGCACGCTGTCCTCGCTGCTGCTGCCCTACGGTGTCAAAAGTATTGTGATGATTGACGGCAAGGCAGTCAGCAAAGAAGATGCTATGAAGTTGTTAAAAGGCAAACACGATGAGCCGCCTGTCGTTTCTCCGGAAGATATTCTGGAAAACAATGCCGCCAGCCAAGCATCGGGCGTGCCGCAGGCAGCAGGATTGGAAACCGAAATCCTGCATCCTGATATAGAAGCGAAACGCGAAGAGCCGTCCTTCTCGCAAAACGATCTGGACAATGCACGCCGTCAAAACCGTAATGCAGATTCTGAAATCCAAGGGGTATGGGACGGGATGGAGCATACTGTCCAAAAAGAACTGCTCGCCGAGCAGCGTGCTTGGATTCAGAACAAGATTCAAAACTGCCAACAGGCTGCCGCCCAGGCTGACAACCCTGCTCAAGCCGAATATCTCAAGCTCCAATGCGATACCCGCATGACACGCGAACGTACGCAATACCTGCGCGGCTATTCGATTGACTAGACGGATCTTCCTTCTCGATCATCAAAAGGTCCTTGGATTCGGATTTCAAGTGCAACACCAGGGTACCAGTGGTTGGAACAGATTTAAGAATAAAACACTTGGCGTTTCGTAGCCAAGTGTTTTTCTTGGCCGGTGGTTCAACTCATCTTGAACCCTGCGTATCTCCCGATCGCTGATGTTTCGGAAATCGGTTTGTTTGGGGAAATATTGTCGGATGAGTCCGTTGGTGTTCTCATTCAGCCCTTTCTCCCAAGAATGGTAAGGGCGGCAAAAATAGGTTTTCGCCTTCAATGCTTTGGCTATTTTGGTGTGTTGGTAGAACTCTTTGCCGTTATCCATGGTAATGGTGTGGACTCTGGCTTTATATGCCTTTAATACCCTAATGGCCGCCCGGGCAGTGTCTTCGGCTTTTAAGTTCTTTAATTTGCAGATGATGGTGTAGCGGGTAGTGCGTTCGACCAAGGTCAATAACGCGCTTTTCTGATTTTTGCCGACGATGGTGTCGGCCTCCCAATCGCTGATGCGAGTTTTCCGGTCGACGATAGCAGGTCGGTTCTCTATGCCGACGCGGTCGGGCACTTTGCCTCTGGTCCATGTGCTGCCGTAGCGTTTGCGGTAGGGTTTGCTGCATATTCTGAGGTGTTGCCACAAAGTGCCGCCGTTGCTTTTGTCTTGGCGGAGGTAGCGGTAAATAGTGCTGTGATGGAGTGTGATCCCGTGGTGTTTATGCAGGTAGGCACATACTTGTTCGGGACTGAGTTTGCGGCGGATAAGGGTGTCGATGTGTTGAACCAGCTGCGAATCGAGCTTATAGGGTTTTCGCCGGTGCTGTTTGGTCAGCCGGCTTTGCTTCTGTGCTTTTTCGGCGCTGTATTGCTGTCCTTGGATGCAGTGCCGCTTGATTTCTCGGCTGATGGTGCTTTTGTGGCGGTTGAGCTGTTTGGCGATTTCGGCGACGGTGCAGTAGCGGGACAGGTATTGGATATGGTATCGTTCGTCTTGGGTCAGTTGTGTGTAGCTCATGGCAATCTTTCTTGCAGGAAAGGCCGTATGCTACCGCATACTGGCCTTTTTCTGTTATGGAAAGTTGCACTTCAAATGCGAATCCGCCGTCGTCTGAAATCTTGACTTCAAGGTTCCAGACGACCTTTTTCCTTTTTTCTGTATTTGGCTTTGTTTAATTTATTTGTAATTTTGATACAAATTTCGATAAATTTCGTTTTCATTTGAATTACGGCGGATAAAACAATAGCGATATGGCAAAGGGGGAAGACTCGGCAGCCTCTTTTATCAAACTCGTTAAAATGATTTTATTTCAATGTATTAAAAACAGAAAAATCCTGAAAGGGGTCGTCTGAAAATAGCATGCATGGTTTGTGATGTAAGTCAAAGAGAAATGTAACAAAATTACTTATAGTAATCGTAGTGAAAATTTATCGACTTTATTGCCACCTTATATCAAGGAGATACACCATGAACGCATCAGCCGACAATGTCGTCAGCCCCGCCGTAGCCGAGGTCAACAGTTTGGTTGAAAAGGGTTTGCGCTCGTTGGACGAGTTTCGCAAGCTGAATCAGGAGCAGATTGATTATATCGTTGCCAAAGCCTCCATTGCCGCGCTGGACAAACATGGTGTACTCGCCATGCACGCGGTCGAAGAAACGGGACGCGGTGTATTTGAAGATAAGGCGACCAAAAACCTGTTTGCCTGCGAAAACGTCGTGCGCCGCCTGCGCGATTTGAAAACCGTGGGCGTCATCAGCGAAGACGATGTAACCGGCATTACCGAAATCGCCGATCCGGTCGGGGTCGTCTGCGGTATCGTGCCGACCACCAATCCGACTTCCACCACCATTTTCAAATCCCTGATTGCGCTGAAAACCCGCAATCCGATTATTTTCTCGTTCCACCCTTCCGCCCAGCAGTGTTCCGCCCACGCCGCCCAAATCGTGCGCGATGCCGCGATTGCCGCCGGCGCGCCGGAAAACTGCATCCAGTGGATTGAAAAACCGTCTATGGAAGGCACTTCCGCGCTGATGAAACATCCGGGCGTGGCGACGATTTTGGCGACCGGCGGCAATGCGATGGTGGAAGCCGCTTATTCCTGCGGCAAACCCGCGCTCGGCGTCGGGGCGGGCAACGTGCCTGCCTATGTCGAAAAAACGGCAAACATCCAACAGGCGGCACACGACATCGTGATGTCCAAAGCGTTCGACAACGGCATGATTTGCGCCAGCGAACAAGCCGTCATTGCCGACAAAGAGATTTATAAAGAGCTGGTCGAAGAGTTCAAATCCTACGGCGTGTACTTCGCCAACAAAAAAGAAAAAGCCATGCTCGAAGACTTCATTTTCGGCGTTACGGCAAACTGCGCCAACTGCGGCGGCGCGAAACTCAATTCCGCCGTTGTGGGCAAACCGGCGGCGTGGATTGCCGAACAGGCTGGGTTTAAAGTGCCTGAAAAAACCAACATCATCATCGCCGAATGCCGCGAAGTCGGCCCCAACGAGCCGCTGACCCGCGAAAAACTCTCGCCCGTACTGGCGATGCTCAAAGCAGATTCCACCGAACAAGGTTTGCAGTTTGCCGAACAAATGGTCGCCTTCGACGGCTTGGGACACTCCGCCGCCATCCATACCGCCGACCATGAATTGGCAAAAACCTTCGGCACCCGCGTCAAAGCCCTGCGCGTGATTTGGAACTCGCCTTCCACCTTCGGCGGCATCGGCGACGTTTATAACGCCTTCCTGCCGTCCCTGACCTTGGGCTGCGGCTCTTACGGCAAAAACTCCGTTGGCGGCAACGTCAGCGCAGTCAACCTGTTAAACATCAAAAAAGTAGGCCGTCGGAGAAACAACATGCAATGGTTCAAAGTACCCGCCAAAATCTATTTCGAGCGCGATTCCATCCAATATCTGCAAGATATGAAAGACTGTGAAAAAGTCATGATTGTGACCGACCGTTCGATGGTCGATTTGGGCTTCGTCGATAAAGTGACCCACCAGCTCCACCAACGCAAAAACAAAGTAACCATCCAGCTTTTCACCGATGTCGAGGCCGATCCGAGCGTCCAAACCGTCTATAAAGGCACGGATTTGATGCGCAGCTTCCAGCCCGACACCATCATTGCGCTGGGCGGCGGCTCGCCGATGGACGCGGCAAAAGCCATGTGGCTCTTCTACGAACAGCCCCAAGTCGATTTTGAAGACCTTGTCCAAAAATTCATGGACATCCGCAAACGCGCCTTCCGCTTCCCCGAATTGGGTCGCAAAGCCAAATTCATCGGCATCCCCACCACATCGGGCACAGGCTCCGAAGTCACGCCGTTTACCGTCATCAGCGACGGCGACAAAAAATACCCCATCGCCGACTACTCGCTGACCCCGACCATCGCCATCGTCGATCCCGCATTTACCATGACCGTTCCCGCCGGCGTAACCGCCGACACCGGTTTGGACGTACTGACCCACGCCGTAGAAGCATACGTTTCCGTGCTCGCCAACGACTTTACCGACGGCCTCGCCCTGCAAGCCATCAAACTTGTGTTCCAATACCTCGAACGCTCCTACAAACACGGCGCATCCGACCCCGAAGCGCGCGAACACATGCACAACGCTTCCACCATCGCAGGCATGGCGTTCTCCAACGCATTCCTCGGCATCAACCACTCGATGGCGCACAAAATCGGCGGCAAATACCACGTTCCGCACGGCCGCGCCAACGCCATCCTGCTGCCGCACGTCATCCGCTACAACGGCACGCGTCCGCAGAAAACCGCCACCTGGCCGAAGTACAACTACTACAAAGCCGACCTGAAATATCAGGAAATCGCCCGTACCTTAGGCCTGCCGTGCGCCACCCCTGCCGAAGGCGTAGAATCCTTCGCCCGCGCCTGTCATGAACTGGCAGTCAACGTCGGCATCAAAATGTCGTTCAAAGAGCAGGGCATCGACGAAAAAACCTTCATCGACGGCCGCAAAGAACTGGCACTGCTGTCCTTCGAAGACCAATGCACCCCCGCCAACCCGCGTCTCGCATTGGTCGCCGATATGGAAGAAATCCTGACCAAAGCCTATTACGGCGAATAAGGTTCGTGTAAACCATAAAGCGTAAGAAAAAGGTCGTCTGAAAACCGTATTTCGGGTTTTCAGACGACCTCTGTTTTTATGTAGTCCCCCGCTTATGAATGCTTCACTTATTTTTAGCAGCCGTAGAGTGGGCTTTGCCTACGGAACACATAAGGCGGAATAGTCTCGACAAGATTTTGTATTTCGCGGGCATAGCCCACGCTACGATTTGAAGTATGGTGGATTAAATTTAAATCAGGACAAGGCGACGAAGCCGCAGACAGTACAGATAGTACGGCAAAGCAACGCCGTACTGGTTTAAAGTTAATCCACTATACCTCAAATCTTTCCGCTCCGAACGCCGTCAAGCATCTAATAGGTTCATATGAACAAAGGTCGTCTGAAAACCTGAAACATGGTTTTCAGACGACCTTTCACTATTGCCCTATCACTCGCCGCGTTTTCTCAACTCCGCCGGCGTGCAGCCGAAATATTCGCGAAATGCCTTGGTAAAGCTCGAAACATGGGCGTAGCCGCAACGGTAGGCTGTTTCGCCTATGCTGACGCTGTCCGTACCCAAAGCATACAGTGCATATTGCATATGCTTGTGCCGCAGCCACTCGCTCGCCGTCGTACCAAACGATTCTTTCAGGCGGCGTTGCAGCGTTCGCTCGCTGATATGCAGCGCGTCGGCAAGCTCAGATACTTGGTGCGCGCCCGCATCGAATGCCTGGTTGAGCAGACGGATGAAACTTTCCGAAGGATGAGGCGGTTCGGCGGCGGTTTCGGTATAGGGATAGCGGTTGAGAAAATCCGTCCATAGTCCAGCCAAAAGTTGCAACACGTCCGCTTCACGCTGTAAGTCGTCCGCCAATCCGCCGTGCTCCGCCCCCTTCAAGCTGCTTAAAGCAAGGCGGCGCAAACTACTGTCCAGCGGCCAATGTCTGACTTTTTCCCGATAAACCGCCTGCAGCAAACCCGCATATTGCGGGCGCGACAGCCAGCGGTCTATTCCCTTGAGCGTCAGTTTCGCCGTATGCCCGCCTTCATACAAATAACGGCTGAACAAGATTCCCTCGTCGCACGCAATCAATAGGACATGTCCGCCTTCAGCCTCAATACGGTAACGTTCGCGATTGATGCCGAAATCCAAACTGCCTTCGAGCAGCAGGACAAACGCGATGTATGGCTCCGACAGGCGCGTGCTTTGAAACGTTTTGCGCGCGGTCAGGCTGCCACCGTGCAGGGAAATGCCGCTGCACAAGGTTTCAAAACGGTAGCTGCCGTCCAAATAGTCGCCCCCTTCGCCCTGTTGAACCATGTTGACGAGCTGTTGGCTGTTAAGACAGGATGTTTCCATAGGCTGTGTGGTGGAATCTGCGTATTTTGAACAAAAGGTCGGGCTACTTTATCACAATGGCAGAAAGACGGAAAACGGTGAAAACCCATAAAAGGTCGTCTGAAACCAGTACGCAGGTTTGAACTGGCCCCCAAATCTTGGACACTCATAAAAGCCTATTCAGGCGCTCTGTGCAAGCTGGGTTCTGTATGCGACAGGACTCAGCTTTTTCAATTTCAAACTGCAACGCTCCCGGTTGTAGTAATCCATATAGTCATCTATCTGCTTCATCAATTCATCTACCGTCAATTCACCTGCGTTATAGAAACACTCCGTCTTCAACACCGCAAAGAAGCTTTCCATCGGCGCATTGTCCCAACAGTTCGCCTTTCGCGACATGCTTTGAACCATGGAATGCCCCGCAAGCAATTCCCTATACCCCGCCGTACGGTACAGCACACCTTGGTCCGAATGAAGCATCGTTCCTTTAGCAGTCAGACGGAGGGCGGCTTTTTCGAGCATTTCCTTCACCATTTCGCTGTTGGCATTGCGGCTCATGGCGTAGGCGACGATTTCCCGGTTGAACAAGTCCAAGATTGGCGAGAGGTACAGTTTGCCGTCGCTCCCTTTGAGTTCGGTAACGTCGGTCAGCCATTTTTCGTTGGGCTTTCGGGCTTTGAACCGGCGTTTGAGGAGGTGTTCCGATATCTCGCCCATGGCGGGATGGCGGTAGGCTTTTTTCGCCCGTATGAGGGCTTTCAGTTCCATCTGCTTCATCAACCGCGCCGCTTTTTTGCGGTTCCAATCTAATGCGGCGGCAATGCGCCTTTGTCCGTAGCGTCCTTTATGCCGCCGGTAGGTTTCGACAAGGAGGGCTTTGTCGGCTGCGTCGGGGTCGGGTCGGTCTTGGTGATGGTAGTAAAAGCTGCTTTTGGGCAGGTTTGCGATGTGCAGCAGGTATTTGAGCGGGTGTTGCGCCCTCAGTGTTTGGACGGTTTGGCTTTGTCCTTTTCGGTCCGCTTTTGGCTGAGGGCTTTTAACTCCTTTAGGTAGGCGACCTCTGCGCGCATATAGCACAACTCTTCAATAAGCTCTGCCTGTGTTTTTTCTTGGTCGGGTTTATCTGCGATGAAGGGGTTTTTTCGATGTTGGGGCATGGTTTTGGATTGGGGATGTTCGAGTGCGCCGATACCGCCTTCTTGATAGGCGCGTATCCATCGTCTCAGGTGGGTTCGGGAAATGCCGTAGTGGTCTGCGGTACGCTGTTGGCTGCGTATATGCAGGTAGTGGAGTACGGCTTGGTATTTGAAGTGTAATGTATATTTGCTCATAAAAAAACTGCACCTTGTGAGTTGGAGGGTATGTCCAACTTTTGGGGTGCAGTTCAGGTTTTCAGACGACCTTTGCTTTCCCAAAAATAATCTGTGGGCAAAGCCCACGCTACGGGTGGCTTTCAACCTGTAATGCGGGCTTTTCCGCGAAAACAGCCCATCAATTAAACAAAAATTCCCCATGCCGTCATTCCCGCGCAGGCGGGAATCCACTTTTGAATTTCAGCAACCGTTTTTAAAACACCTGTTTTTTAGGCTTATAGAGTAGCGTGGGCTTTGCCCACGTATGTGCAGCGGAAGAAGTAGCCGTTGGAATTGGTTTTTATATTTTCTCTATCACCCGTAGAGCATGGTTTTCAGACGACCTTGTGCGTCAGTAATCCCAGTTTTTTCAAAAGCAATCCGCGGGCAAAGCCCACATTACGGTGAGTTATTTTTAAAACCCACCGTCGCCTAGCGTTTCCAATGTATTCCCGCCTGCGCGGGAATGACGGAATGTAATCTTTTACCATCATCTCAGCGAGTATCCTGTCTCCCAAAATCTTCCACTGAAAATACAAAAAGGTCGTCTGAAAACCCTGTTTCCAAGTTTTCAGACGACCTTATCTTAATTGCAGCGGTCAATGCCGAATCGGCTTTACACCACGATATTCACCAGTCTGCCCGGTACGACGATGATTTTCTTGGCAGGTTTGCCTTCCATGAATTTCACCGCGCCTTCGGTGGCGAGGGCGGCGGCTTCGAGGTCGGCTTTGGAGGCGTCGGCGGCGACGGTGATTTTGCCGCGCAGTTTGCCGTTGACTTGAACCATGACTTCGATTTCGGATTTGACCAAGGCGGCTTCATCGACTGTCGGCCAGCCTGCTTCCCACAGTTTCGCGCCGTTCAATTCGCTCCACAGGGTTTCGCAGATGTGCGGCACGATGGGCCACAGCAGGCGTACGGCGGTTTCCAATACTTCTTGGGCGACGGCGCGGCCTTGTTCGCCGCCGGTGTCGGTTTTGTCGTATTGGTTGAGCAGTTCCATCACGGCGGCGATGGCGGTGTTGAACTGCTGGCGGCGGCCGTAGTCGTCGCTGACTTTGGCGATGGTGGCGTGCAGTTTGTGGCGCAGGTCTTTGAGTTCTTTAGATAAACCGTCTTGGTTGCCTGCAAATGCTTTGACTGCGCCGCCTTGCTTCAGGTATTCGTAAACGGTACGCCACAGACGGCGCAGGAAGCGGTGCGCGCCTTCAACGCCGCTGTCGCTCCATTCGAGGGACTGTTCGGGCGGTGCGGCAAACATCATGAACAGGCGGGCGGTGTCCGCGCCGTAGGCGTTAATCAGTTCTTGCGGATCGACGCCGTTATTTTTGGACTTGGACATTTTTTCCGTGCCACTGATGACGACGGGCAGTCCGTCGGCTTTGAGGACGGCGGAAACGGGGCGGCCTTTGTCGTCGAAAGTCAGCTCGACATCGGCAGGGTTGATCCAGTCTTTGCCGCCTTTGTCGTTTTCACGGTAGTAGGTTTCGCAGACGACCATGCCTTGCGTGAGCAGGCGTTCGAACGGTTCGTCAACATTAACCAAACCTTCGTCGCGCATCAGTTTGGTGAAGAAGCGCGCGTACAAGAGGTGCAGAATCGCGTGTTCGATGCCGCCGATGTATTGGTCGACCGAGCCCCAGTATTTCGCGGCTTCAGCCGATACCATGCCTTCTGCGAACTTGGGCGACATGTAGCGGAAGAAATACCAGCTCGATTCCATGAAGGTGTCCATGGTGTCGGTTTCGCGTTTTGCCGCACCGCCGCAGCATGGGCAGGTGGTTTCGTAAAACTCGGGCATTTTTGCCAGCGGCGAACCCATGCCGTCGGGTACGACGTTTTCAGGCAGGACGACGGGCAGTTGGTCGGCAGGGACGGGGACGTCGCCGCATTTTTCGCAATGGACGATAGGAATCGGGCAGCCCCAGTAGCGTTGGCGCGAAATACCCCAGTCGCGCAGGCGGTATTGGGTTTTCGGTTCGCCCGAATCTGTTGCTTGCAGTTTTTCGCCGATTTTGTCAAAGGCCGTCTGAAAATCCATGCCGTTGAATTCGTTGCTGTTTACTAGGAAGTTATCTTCATTGTTTTGGAACTGCATATTCCAATTTAATCTGATGGTTTCCAATGCCCCGAAGATTTCACTCAAATACGGTTCATCGTCAAGGCCTGCCTTATTGACTTGTTCTAATACTCTATCTGCAAAACGTTGCGTTGGATTCTTTGAATAATCAAAAATATATTCAATATCAAACGGTAAGTTATTTTTAGCCGCAATTTTTTGTAATCGTGCTACCGCGCCATCAATCACTTTATTGCTGACAACCCATTTAATCGGCAAACCATATTTGCACGCGAACTCGAAATCGCGTTCGTCGTGCGCCGGCACCGCCATCACCGCGCCGTCGCCGTAGCCCCACAAGACATAGTTGGCAATCCACACTTCCAGCTTGTCGCCGTTGAGCGGATTGACGACGTAGCGGCCGGTCGGCACGCCTTTTTTCTCCATTGTCGCCATATCGGCTTCGGCAACGGATCCGGCTTTGCATTCGGCGATAAATGCCTGCAATTCGGGTTTGTCGGCGGCTGCGGCGGTTGCCAGCGGATGCTCGGCGGCAACGGCAACATAAGTTGCGCCCATCAGCGTGTCGGGGCGGGTGGTATAAACTTGCAGGAATTTCGCGTAATCGCCTTCCAAGCCTTGTTTGCTGTCGTCTGAAACGGCAAAGCGCACGGTCATACCGCGTGATTTGCCGATCCAGTTGCGCTGCATGGTTTTCACTTGTTCCGGCCAGTGTTCCAGCTTGTCCAAATCGTTGAGCAGCTCTTCGGCGTAATCCGTGATTTTGAAGTAATACATCGGGATTTCGCGTTTTTCAATCAACGCGCCCGAACGCCAGCCGCGCCCGTCGATAACTTGCTCGTTGGCCAGGACGGTTTGGTCGACGGGGTCCCAGTTTACCGTGCCGTTTTTGCGATACACGATGCCTTTTTCAAACAGCTTGGTAAACAGCCATTGTTCCCAGCGGTAGTATTCGGGTTTGCAGGTGGCGACTTCGCGCTCCCAGTCAATCGCAAAACCCAGGCTTTTGAGCTGGGTTTTCATGTATTCGATGTTGTCGTAGGTCCAAGCGGCGGGGGCGACGTTGTTTTTCATCGCCGCGTTTTCCGCAGGCATACCGAACGCGTCCCAACCCATAGGCTGCATGACGTTAAAGCCGTTTAAGCGTTTGAAGCGGCTTAATACGTCGCCGATGGTGTAGTTGCGCACATGCCCCATGTGCAGCTTGCCGCTGGGGTAAGGGAACATGGAGAGGCAGTAGTATTTGGGTTTGGAAGCGTCTTCGGAGACGTTGAAAATACGGGCGTCGTCCCATTTTTTCTGCGCCGCAGGCTCAATGGCGGCGGGCTGGTAATGTTCTTGCATGGTCATTCTGTTTTTCGCTTGAAAATGTGAGGGCGGGCTGACGATTCGATAACGGCGGTATTTTGTTCCATAAATTGCCGCCTTCTGCGTTAAAAATACTCGCAAGATGTCCAATCTTGCTGCGTTTTTTGCCTTGAATCCGGCATTTCTGTGCCAAAATCCAGCCCGTTTCGAATCGCCCGTCCGCCCTGAGAAAAATAAAAGAGGGATTATAGCAGGTTGTCGTTAGGTCGGTTTGACAAAGGTCGTCTGAAAACAGAACGGTATTTTTCAGACGACCTCACATTCAGACACTTGAGTTTTCCCCACCCCACCCATATATCCGGTCTAGTTTTTACACATATCAACAACCATCACTATCATGAGCAACCAAGATTTTTATGCAACACTCGGCGTGGCGCGCGGTGCGAGCGACGACGAAATCAAAAAAGCCTACCGCAAGCTGGCGATGAAATACCACCCCGACCGCAATCCCGGCGACAAAGAGGCGGAAGAAAAATTTAAAGAAGTTCAAAAAGCCTACGACACCTTGTCCGACAAAGAAAAACGCGCCATGTATGACCAATACGGCCATGCCGCATTTGAGCAGGGCATGGGCGGCGGCGCGGGCGGATTCGGCGGTTTTGGCGGATTCGGCGGCGCACAAGGCTTCGACTTTTCCGACATCTTCAGCCAAATGTTCGGCGGAGGCGGGGGCGGCGGCCGTCAGCCAAACTATCAAGGCGCGGATTTGCAGGTCGGCGTCGAAATCACGTTGGAAGACGCCGCCAAAGGCATCAAAAAACGCATCAACATCCCAACCTACGAAGAATGCGATGTCTGCCACGGCAGCGGCGCAAAACCCGGCACGTCCGCATCGACTTGTTCGACCTGTCACGGTTCCGGTACGGTACACGTCCGCCAAGCCATTTTCCAAATGCAGCAGACCTGTCCGACCTGCCACGGCACAGGCAAGGAAATCAAAGACCCGTGTGTCAAATGCCGTGGCGAAGGCCGCACCAAAACCAGCAAAACCGTTGAGGTCAACATTCCCGCCGGCATCGACGACGGTCAACGCATCCGCTTGAGCGGCGAAGGCGAACCGGGTACGCACGGCGCGCCCGCAGGTGATTTGTACGTCAACGTCCGCGTCAAAGAACACAAAATCTTCGAGCGCAACGGCTTGGATTTGCATTGCGAGCTGCCCATCAGCTTCGCCGTTGCAGCCTTGGGTGGCGAAGTCGAAGTTCCGACCTTGGACGGCAAAGTCAAACTGAACATCCCGAAAGAAACGCAAACCGGCCGCCGTATGCGCGTCAAAGGCAAAGGCATCAAATCCCTGCGTTCCAGCGCGACGGGCGATTTGTACTGCCACGTTGTGGTGGAAACGCCGGTCAACCTGACCGACCGCCAGAAAGAGTTGCTGGAAGAGTTCGAAAAAATCTCCACCGGCCTCGACCGCAGCCAAACCCCGCGCAAAAATCGTTCTGGGACAAAGTCGGCGAACTGTTTGACTGATTCGGGTTTGAAAACAGTAAAAGGTCGTCTGAAAGCTGATATCGTCGGCTTTCAGACGACCTTTCTCCAACCTGTTTTAAAGAAAGCCAAAAATAGAACGGATAATTTGCAACCAATACACTTGATGCATAGTTACCTTTGGGAATTGTTCTTTGACTACGACGAGACAACATGATACCGGTTTAACGTTGATCTGCTACGCGATATTCGGGCAGCTCTTCCGTGGGCAAAGCCCATGCTACGAATGAAGGAATTCGGTTCTAAATGGATGTAAATACCCGCTTACCGCTATTACGATATTCCTCTCTTCATTTTCCGCAGAATCAATATCCTCCAAAACAAAATGTCGTCTGAAAGCTTTTCAGACGACATTTTGTTTGTATTGCCTTACCACATTTTCGACAATGTTTTTTCCACTTCAGCTTTGACTTGCGCACCAAAGCGACGGCTCAGAATTTTTCTGAAATCGTCTTCGGGCATATAACTGACCAGCTCAGGGGCTTTGACGACATCGCGGGCGATGCTGTAAACGCTGCCGAAGTCGTCAATCAGTCCGACTTTTTTTGCTTCAAGGCCTACATAAATACGACCACTGAATACGTCAGGATACTCTTTGTCCTTCAATTTTTCACCACGCCCGAGCTTGACGGCCTTGATGAATTCTTGATGGGTATCTGACAGTATACCTTCCCAGATTTTCCCCTGTTCGGGCGTTTCGGGGGTAAAAGGGTCGCCCATGCCTTTATTACTGCCTGCGGTTTTCAGACGACGTTTGATACCTAATTTTTCCATCAGTCCGGTTACGTCGAAACCGCCGCCGATCACGCCGATACTGCCGACAATGCTGGAGGGGTTGGCATAAATTTTGTCCGCGGCAGCAGCGATGTAGTAGCAGCCGGAGGCGCACATATCCTCAGCAACAACATAGACGGGAATGTTTTTATGTTCGCTTTTTAAACGACGTATCTCGTTAAAAGCGGTATTGGAGATAACGGGCGAACCGCCGAGGCTGTTGGCGCGGATGACGATGCCTTTTGCATTCGGATTGCTGTAAGCCGCCTCCATGCTGTCGCGCAGCATTTTGACTTGGTCGTCCATGCCGCCACCGATTTCGCCTTCCAATGTGATGACTGCCGTATGCTCTTTGCCTGCGGCCAGCCCTTGTCCGGCAGTGCCGTCGTCAGAACCGAACCATAACGTGGCAAACAGCAGGACACCGATAACCCGCCAGAAGTTGCGCCAAAAACGGGCGCGCCGCTGCTCTTTATAGGCGGCAAGCAGTACGTCGCGCAACACGTCCCGCTCCCAGCGGCCTTCCGGGCCGTCCGGACGTTTATCGGGGTATCCGTTGGTTTCTTGCATAATTTTCCTTTGTTTTTCAATGAATCAGGTACGGGGCATTTTATAACGAAATTTCCGGCTGAAAAACCTTCCGTTTACTCGAATGCCTCAAAATACGCCAGCAGGGTTTGCGGCAGCCATTGCAGGTTCAGACGACCGTTGTCGTGGCTGACGAACGCGGCGTGTCCGCCGTATTGGGGTTGCAGCAGCGTAACGGCGGACGAAACCTCTTCTACCGTCGGCAAGGCTTTCGGCGGTAGAAACGGGTCGTTGACGGCGTTGAGCAGCAAAAGCGGCGTGCGTACGGTTTTCAGCCAAGGCTTGCACGAAGCGCGGCGGTAATAATCATGCCGGTCGGCGAAACCGTGCAGCGGCGCGGTAAACCTGTCGTCAAAATCCCCCAGCGTTTTGCATTCTTTCAACGAGGTCGCCTGAAAACCTGTTGCGGCGGCTTTGGGCAATAAAGATTTTAAAAAATAGCGGGTGTAGAGCAGTTTTGACATTCCCTTATCAAAGCGCGTGCCTGCCGCTGCCGCATCCACCGGCGCAGAGACGGCGGCAGCGGCGTAAGGGACAGCAGCCATGCCCAGACTGCCGTATTCGCCCAAATATTTTGCCAGCGCATTGCCGCCCAAAGACACGCCCGCAGCATAAATCCTGCGGTAGCGTTCAGACAGCATTTCCAGCATAAAGCCGATTTCCCGCGTATCGCCCAAATGATAAAACACAGGCGCGGTATTCTCCACGCCGCCGCAACTGCGGAAATGCACCACCACGCCGTTCCAGCCTTTTTCAATGACCGCGCGCATCAATTCAACGGCGTAATGGCTGCGGCTGCTGCCCTCCAATCCGTGAAACAAAACCACCAAAGGCGCATCAGGATTGGCGGCATCGACAAAATCACAGGCAACCAAAGTGCGTCCCGTACTGTCCGGCAGCAGCTCGCGGCGGTAGGCAGGGGCGGGGCGTTGAATGAATTTGGCAAATATTGTATCCGCATGACCGTTGCGCAGCCATAAGGGCGTATTCGGGCATAAGGTTTCCATTATTCGAAATCCTTTTTGAAAGCAACATAATAAACCAATAGAGCCGTCAGCGTCCCATTCGTCCATCCCGCCCAAACATCCGTCGGATAATGTACGCCTAAATAAACCCGTGAAAACCCCGTCAACAAGGCAAATAAGATGCCGACGGCAAAAGCGGTACGGCGGTATGCAGTCCGATAACACAATAGAATCAGCATCACTGCGACTGCGGCGGAAAACGTACTATGCCCGCTCGGAAACGAAAAATTGGCCTCTTCAACGGCACGAGGCCAAAGCAACGGGCGCGGACGCTGTATCCATGCCTTTATCCAAAGCATATTCAAAGTCGGCAACAATGCCGCCAAAGGCACAAATACCGCTGCCCGCAGTTTGTCAAACCTCCACAGGCATACCGCCGCCAAACAGACCAGCGATACGGCGACGGCGGTTTTACCCAGATAATGAAGCAACAGCGCAATCGGAAAAAACCATTGTCCCGTCTGCTCGTGAATGACAAGCATCAACGGACGTTCGAATGCAAAACTCCCGCCATTTGCCAGATAGGCACCGATATAAACAGAAAGAGGCAAAAATACCACAATGGCAGTTTGTACAAAACGGCGGAAAAAAAGAAAAAAATCAGGCATAAATCAGTGAAAAAAATCAGGTTTGAATCAAATATCCGACAAACAAACCGCGTTCGCAATCAAGAAGGACGAACTGATAGTCTTTGGCATTAATTTTTGATAATTATTGCTTTTCCCTCTCTGGAAAATCAGGTAAACCGAATAAGGATACCGCGAGAGAGTGTTATTCTGACCGTACAAACCAAACGGCATCCGTATCGTTTCCCTCCAGGGCAGGCGGATGGTTCCGATAATAATTTCATTAAACATTCGGAGGTTATTATGTCTGTGTCAGTATTGTTTTTAGAGGCGATTGTGGCTGTCGGCCTGGCATCCGTCGCCGCCATCGGCATACTGTGGGCAGGCGGATCGGACTGGTAGTCCGTCCGTATGCCGTCCCGCAAAAGGTCGTCTGAAAAACATTTTGCTTTTCAGACGACCTTTTTTATCAATTTGAAGTCTGCGTGGGATAAACCGAACCTAGTACCTGTCAAACCTGCCACCCGCCCTACGAAATGATGATGCCTTATCTATTTCGAGGACGGAACCTGCACTACGGTTTCCCGCCCCTTGTCTGCCGAAGAAAAAACGGTTGAGTGAAGATAATCTATTGATTCTGAAAAGGCTCATATTCAAGCAGCCGCCTATTCCGGCAAACGGAATAGATTCAGGACGATGTCGTCTGAAAATCTGAATTTCGAGGTTTCAGACAACCTTTTTAAACATCATTCATATTTGATTGGATGCGACGGTAACGACGAAAACGGTTTTTTCTTTCTCTCGCTATATTATTAGGGTCGGCTTGATTTCGGATGGATGCCGCTTACTGCAAAACAAAACGTCGTCTGAAAAACTTTCAGACGACGTCTGCATCCGCCTTAGCGTATGTCGATGTGCGCACCTTCATGCAGTTCGCGCAGCAGGTTGATTTCCGCCTGTTCGGCTTTTTTGCGCGACAGATATTGGCGTACGGCGTTGCGTTGGCGCTCTTCGGGCGTGCCGGCGTCACGGACATCGTTCAGCTTAATGATGTGCCAGCCGAATTGTGTGCGTACGGGTGGGCTGACTTGGCCGGGTTTGAGTTTGTGGACGGCTTCTTCAAACGGCGGAACCATCATGCCGTCGGCGAACCAGCCTAAATTACCGCCGCTGCTCGCGCTGCCGTCTTGCGAATATTGGCGCGCCAAACCGGCGAAGTCTGCGCCGCTGCGGGCTTGTGCGTAGATTTTGCGGATGGTGCTTTCCGCGCCGGCCGCAGCGTTTTCGTTGTCTGCCTTAATCAGAATGTGTTGCGCATTGTATTGGCGCAGCGGCTCGCCTTCGGGCAGGGCGATGCCTTGCTGTTTCGCCTGTTCGATGGCGCGTGCAACTTCGGCATCGCTGACGCGGCTGTGCTGCATGACTGCCTGTTGGCGCACTTTTTCTGCGATGATGCTGTCCGCAATTTCACGGCGGATAGAGGCAGACGGGTTTTTCAGTGAAGGATTGGCGGCAATGACCGCCTCGATTTCTGCGTTATCTGCTTGAATATTCTTTCGTTTGCCCGCTTGGATAATCAGGGATTGGTTGATGAGTTGCGCCAGAACTTGTTCGCGCAATTCGTTATCGCCGATTTGTGTGCCTTTAGGGATGGTTCGGCGCGCCCGTTCGACTGCCTGCGCCAGTTGGCGGCGGGTAATCACTTCGTTGTCGGCGATGGCGGCAATGCCGTCGCTCAGATGTACGCCGTCAGAACGGGTTTCGGTATCGGTCGTCTGAACAGCGACGGGTTTGACGGATTTTTTTACTGTTTTGGCCTTAGGGGCTGCGTGTGCGTTCAATGCCAGACCGAGTGCGGCGGCAAGAATCAGGGGTTTGACGTTCATGGGGTAACTACCTCGTTGGTTTTGCTGTAGCCAGGAATGGCCAAGCGCAGTTTTTCAAATGGATTGTTGCCGAGATTGCTCAGGTCTTTGAGTTGGAGATTGAAGAATACGGCGTTTTTGCGGCTGTTTTCGCCGGTCACGTAGCGTTGTCCGACGAGGCTCGCACTCCAGCAGCCGCAATCGCTTTTGTATTCCGCGCCAACCAAGATTTCAAGCGGTTTCTTGGCTTGGATTTCGTAGTTGTAACGTGCGACGGCGTAAAGGTTTTTACGGATGGGCCATTGCGCCGCCAAATCGATTTGGCGGATTTTGTCGTAGAAATAGTTGCCGTCCGATTGCAGGTAAATGCGTTCGTTGCGGCCGTATTTGTAACGTGCACTCAATACTTTGCCCGGCTCGGGATTGTAGCGGACGGTCGCGGCGTAGCTTTCGGCGCGGCTTTCGTTTTGGTTGTAGTGGATATCGAAGCCGGCATGGATGCTGTCGCTCAGTTTGCCGTGCGCGAAGCCGACCCAGTCGGATTGGCTGCGTTCATAACGGCCGACGCTGCCGTCCAGCAATACGTTGTCGTTTTTGAAATAAAACTTCTGTCCGATGCCGGCACGGAACAGCTCGGCACCGTTGTTCGGATTGAGGAATCGGGTTTGCGCGGCGGCGGTCAGGCTGTTGGCGGAGTTGATGCGGTCGTTGCCGACGTACAGGTTTTCACGGAAAAGCTGGTTGTAAGAGAAGCTGTTTTCCGAGGTGTCGAAATTGGGTAAGTCGTTTTGGGACTTGGTCGGGATGTAGTTGTAGAACAGGCGCGGTTCGAGGGTTTGAAGATAGGCTTTGCCGAACACATTGGCGTTGCGCTCGAAGGTCATGCCGGTATCGACGTTGAATATCGGCAATACGCGGCTGACGCGGCGGCTGGATTGGTTGCCGAACGAGCCTAAGTCGTAATAAGTCGCGTGTACGCCGATTTTCGGACGGATATAGCCCCATTGGTTGTTGAAATCCCAACGGACGCTGGGATACAGCACGGTACGGCTGCCGTCTTGTTTGCTGTCGTGGACGAAACGGGTGAACTGGCTGAATACGTTGATATTCGCCTTGCCTATGGTTTTCTGCCAACGTCCGGTCAGACGCGGCATGATGGCGTAAGGTTCGTCTTTGTAACCGTTTTGGTTGGCAAGGGTTTGGTATTTCTGTACGTTCAACGCACCGTCAAAAGAGCCGCCCCAGATATTGTCGCCGTAGTTCAGCCACAGTTGGCGGTTGAGGTTGACGTTGCTGGCAATGTCCTCGCGTCCGTAGAAGTCGCGGTAGTAATTGTCGTCTGAAACCTGATTAAAGTTGATGCCGCCGCTGAGTTTGTCGGTCAGTTGGTGGTTGTGGTCAAACTTGATTTGATAGCGGTTGTTTTCGTGGCGTTTTTTATCGTGCGGCATCCAATCGCCGTCAATGACGCCGTTAAATTTCGGCTCGAGATAGCGGACCTGTCCGCCAAGCTGCACGCCGCGCGAGCTGATGATGCCGGGGCGGAAGGTGGCGTCCAAGTTGGGGGCGAGGTTGAAGTAATAAGGGAGGGCGAGTTCCAAACCGTCCGAACCGGTTGCCAGCGTCGGAACCAACAGACCGCTCTTGCGATGGCCATTGAGCGGAAAATCCGCCCAAGGCGTATAAAGCACGGGAACGCCGCCGAACACCAGCGACGCGTCTTTTGCCACGCCTATACCCGTTTCCTGATCGGTTTCGATGCTTTTCGCTTTGATGTACCAGCTTGCATCGCCGGGCGAGCAGGTATTGAATTTGGTATTGATGAGCTTGTACAGCCCTTTGCCTTTCATTTCCGCCTTTTCGCTGACGCTTTGGAGGTGGCGGCCGTCTTTTTCGGCATCGACGCGGACATATTCGCTCGAGCCGGTATTGTCTTTCAGGTTGTACACCAAAGTATCGCCGCTGACGGTTGAGCCGTCTTGATACAGCTTAAAGCGGTCGCCCGCCCTGACGGTATCACTGGTTTGGTCATAATCCGCCCAATCGGCGTTCAACACTTCCTGATTGCGTTCGATGATGACATCGCCTTCGGCGCGGACAGCGACTTTCGACTGTCCGGCAACCCTATCCGCAATCACGCGGGTGTAATCCTGCGGCAGGGCTTCTTCGCCACTGCGTTTGATTTCAGGTTGCTTGTTTGCTTCGGAAGCCTGATGCTGGCAAAACAGGCAGGTATCGCCTAAGGACAATTTGTCCTGATCGGCCGGACGATGGTTCTCCACGCTTTGAACCGCAGGCGGGGTGGCCTTTACCGGCTCGTAATCGGCAGGTTGCGGCAAAGATGCATTTTGCGCATATGCCCCTTCCGCGCCGAAGCCGACGCTTAACGCCAAAACCAATGGTTTGAGTGAAAATAAACGAGCCAAAATCGCCCCTTAAATCGGTTTGCCAGTTAGAATAGCGGTTATTTTAACCTGAAAATCCGCGACACCGCTATGCAACGACAAACCGAATTACAAAATTGGCTTCACGCCGTCTATCCCGAACAAAACTTCGAATTAAGCTTCGCCGCCGCCGATGCCGACTTCCGACGCTACTTCCGCGCTACGTTTGCCGACGGCAAGACCGTCATCTGCATGGACGCGCCGCCCGATAAAATGAGCGTCGCTCCTTACCTAAAAGTGCAAAAACTTTTCAATATGCTTAACGTTCCCCAAGTATTGCACGTCGACGAAGCGCAAGGATTTATGGTGCTCAACGACTTGGGCAGCACCACTTTCCTGACCGCCATGCAGCAAGAGCAAGGCACGGATGCACACAAAGTCCTGTTGCTTGAAGCCATAGACGAACTGGTCGAGCTGCAAAAAGCGAGCCGCGCGGGCGAATTGCCCGAGTACGACCGCGACATCATGCTGCGCGAAATCAACCTTTTCCCCGAATGGTTCGTCGCCAAAGAACTCGGACGCGAACTCAACTTCAAACAACGCCAGCTTTGGCAGCAAACCGTAGACACTCTGTTGCCGCCGCTGCTTGCCCAGCCGCAGGTGTACGTCCACCGAGACTTCATCGTCCGCAACCTCATGCTCACAACCGACCGACCCGGCGTACTCGATTTCCAAGACGCACTCTACGGCCCGATTTCCTACGACTTGGTTTCCCTCCTGCGCGACGCCTTCATCGAATGGGAAGAAGAATTCGTATTGGACTTGGTCATCCGTTACTGGGAAAAAGCCCGCGCCGCCGGATTGCCCGTACCCGCCGCGTTTGACGAGTTTTACCGCTGGTTTGAATGGATGGGCGTACAGCGTCATCTGAAAGTCGCCGGCATCTTCGCCCGCCTGTACTACCGCGACGGCAAAGACAAATACCGCCCCGAAATCCCGCGTTTCCTCAACTACCTGCGCCGCACCTCCCGCCGCTACACCGAGCTTGCTCCGTTGTATGCGCTGTTGGTCGAACTGGTCGGCGATGATGAATTGGAAACCGGGTTTACGTTTTAAAAGGCAGATGGCTTTGTGCCATTCTTGATGATGAAAGAGGTCGTCTGAAAATCCTGAAATGGGGTTTCAGACGACCTTTTATATTCTTTATATTTATATATGTGAATTCGGGTTTGTCCACTGTGCCAATTTAAGCTTGATCCGGCAACAATCAAAACATCGGTACCTTCATTCCCGCGTAGATGGGAATGACGGCTGAGCCTTTTTGTTCAGGTTTGCCATGTATAGCTGACTTTATTGGTTTTATGCTGGCACTGCCAACGATGGGCATTTCCATTCTATCCACACATGAAAACAGCGTATCTCAGGGATACGCTGTTTTCATCATTACTTTCCCATCATTGATAATGGATACCCAATACTTTGGCGTTGTGGCTGATGATTTCTTCGGCAAGCTGCGGGTTGTCGTTGAGCTTGATGCCGAAGCCGGGAACAAGCTCTTTCAGACGACCTTCCCATGAGGAAATGCGGCTTGGGAAGCATTGGTGGATGAGCTTGATCATCAAAGGTACGGCGGTTGATGCGCCGGGGGATGCGCCCAAGAGTGCGGCGAGCGAGCCGTCGGCGTGGGCGACGATTTCGGTGCCGAATTGGAGGACGCCGCCTTTTTCGGAGTCTTTTTTGATGATTTGAACGCGTTGACCTGCGGTGATGAGTTCCCAGTCGTCAGGGTTTGCTTCGGGGTAGTATTCCAGCAGGGAGGCGAAGCGTTCTTCTTTGGTTTTGCGCAATTCGCCCAAGAGGTATTTGGTCAGGGGCATATTTGCCCAGCCGGCGCGCAGCATGGGGTAGAGGTTGTCCAAGTGGATGGACAGGGGTAAATCCATGAGCGAGCCTTGTTTGAGGAAGTTGGAGCGGAAACCTGCGTAAGGGCCGAACATGAGGTGGCGTTTGCCGTCCACGTTGCGGGTGTCGAGGTGCGGGACGGACATGGGCGGCGCGCCGACGGAGGCTTGTCCGTACACTTTGGCGTTGTGCTGCGCGGCGGTTTCGGGGTTGCTGTTGCGGAAGAACAGTCCGGAAACGGGGAAGCCGCCGTAACCTTTGCCTTCGGGGATGCCGGATTTTTGCAGCAGGGTCAGTGCGCCGCCGCCTGCGCCGAGGAAGAGGAAGCGGGTGCGGAGAGTGAGCTGTCCGTCAGGGTTGCGGGTGTCACTGGTTTTGAGCACCCATGCGCCGTCGGATTCTCGTTTGATGTCGTCAACGTGGCGGTTGAACTCGGTTTTGACGCCTTTTTCGCGCAGGTATTGCACCATTTGGCGGGTCAGGCTGCCGAAATCGACGTCTGTGCCTTCGGCGGAGTAGTTGGCGGCGACGGGTTGTCCTTCTTTACGACCGTTGATGACCAGCGGCGCCCATTCGGCGATTTTGGCGCGGTCGGTGGAGAATTCCATCCGTTCGAAGAGTTTTTGGGATTTGAAGGCGTCGAAACGTTTTTGCAGATAGTCGCAATGGTCGGTGTTCATGACCAGCGACATATGCGGGACGGTATGGATGAAGGAGTTGTCGGTGATTTTGCCTTCTTCGACAAGCGATGACCAGAACTGGCGGCTGATGTGGAATTGTTCGGCAATATTGAGGGCGCGGGTCGGGTCGATGGTGCCGTCTGCGCCGAGCGGGGCGTAATTGAGCTCGCATAACGCGGAATGCCCTGTGCCGGCGTTGTTCCAAGCGTTTGACGATTCCAACGCTACGTCTTCCAAGCGTTCGATAAGGGTGATTTCCCAAGACGGTTCGAGTTCTTTGAGCAAAACGCCCAAAGTCGCGCTCATAATGCCTCCACCCACCAAGACAACATCTGTTGCTTCAGCCATGGTTGTACTCCTAGAAACAGGCATATCCTGCCTTTATGATTATCCGTTGTATTACGAACGCCTGTTTCGGCGGTAAAACCTGCTGGCGCGGTGTTTTTGGCGTGGAAGATTGCGCGCGGGTTTTACGTTTTGAACCGATGTTAAACCGTTCATAATATGTTATTGAGAATTTAGTGGATTTTTCTGAGAATTGCAAAGATTTTCTGTTTGGATTTACATAAACGCAGTTTGAAAAGGTCGTCTGAAACATTCAGACGACCTTTATTTATCAGGTGTTTGGCGGGGGTGAGCCTGATTTCATTCACTTCTTAAAGACTTCAGATTGTCAGCAAGATGGACGTGTTTTGATGAAAAAATGAAGAAGAAAACGTTTTTTCAGGACGCGTCATAAGCTGCCGCTTTTTCGAGCAGTTTTACCCTTGCCTGCGGCCATTCTTCGCGCAGCAGGCTGTATTCCACCGTATCGCGCACGCTGCCGTCTTTCCGCAATTTGTGGCAGCGCAAGATACCGTCTTGGTGTGCGCCCAGGCGTTCGATGGCGCGTTGGGAGGCGGTGTTGAGGTTGTCGGTCTGCCAACAGGCGCAGCGGCAGTTTAAAGTGTCAAAGACGTAGTCGAGCAACATGATTTTGCAGGCGGTATTGATGCGCGTGCGCCGTGCCGACAGGGCGTACCATGTGAAACCGATGTAGAGGCGGGGGATGGTGGGGTCGATGTGGTAAAGTGAGGTCGAGCCGACGATTTTGCCCGTGTCTTCGTCGATGACGGCAAAGGCGAGGCGGGTTTGCGTGGCGGTGCGGATGTAGTCCGCCACTTGGTCGGGTTCGGGTGCGCTGGTTACGTTCAGCTTCCAAACTTCGCCGTCGCAAACTGCTTCGCGCAAACCGGCTTCGTGTGCCGCTGTCAAAGGTTCGAGACGGACGCGGTCGAAGGACAAAACGGGAACAGATGAAAAATCAGCCATGGGGTTTCCTTTGTATTTGAAGATTTGAGTTTTCAGACGACCTTTGTATAGTGTCTTAACGGACGGCATCTTTGAGGTCGTCTGAAAGCTATTGATTAATGATGTTTGAACACCAGCACGCCCGACTCCGATACAAACCCGTCCAGCGGCAGGTCGTGCGGTTCGCGCGGCAGCGTGTCAACCAGTTGACAAGCGAAGCCTACGCCTATGGTTTTTGCCTGTAAACGGTATTTCATCGCCGCGAGCGTCGCGTCGTAATAGCCGCCAGCCTGCCCCAAGCGGTAGCCTTCGCGGTCCATGCCGACAATCGGGACAAACAATATCGATAAACCGTGTACGCGGATTTTGCGTCCCGTAAACTGCGGCACATGCAGCTTCGCCCTGCCTCGTTTGCGTTCTTGTTTCACTCCGTCGGCAGGATAGGGCGTGAACCACATCCGCCGCGAACGCGGTTCGATATAAGGCAGATAGAGTTTGGCGCCGCGTTTTTGCGCCGCTCGGACAAAGCCGTCCAGCCGCAGCTCGCTGCCCATCGGCCAATACACGCCGATCTTCTGCCCCTTCTTGATATAACGTTTGAGCAGGCGGTTAACCGTTTGCCCCGCCGCCAGCCGCCCTTGATGCCCCATCTGCGCGCGGGCGCGGCGCAATTCTCGGCGCAGGGCGTGTTTTTCCTCATTCCTCATTTCAGACGACCTTTTGAGTGTTGTTGTAGAATACGGCGATTATAAACGCTCCGTTAACATCAAAACAGGATTCCGCCATGTGGCATATCGTCCTTATCGGCTACCTCTTCGTCGCCGTCATGTATTCCGCCGCCCAGCCCAGCATCGCGCGCGCTTTGATTTATTTGGTTTTTTGGGCAGTCCTGCCCGTCGCGTTTACCGTTTTCACCGTCACCATCCGCCGCCGCAACCGCCTGATGAAGCAGCAGGAAAAGGAAGCATTCGAACAAAGCCGCCTCGCATCCGGACAAGAAGGCGGCAAACAGGACGGCAGTGCATAAAATCCCTTTTCAGACGACCCCTTATCCGCTATAATCCGTCAGTTTTCCATTTCGGAAACACACTATTTTTTAAAACTTATGCCCACTTTCGCCGAAGGGTGCTTGACAATAGGCGCAGCCTATCAAGTTCTATGCGATTGAATGTGTGCTCTTAACCCTTTCAAGGAAATAAAATGTCTCAAATTACTATGCGTCAGATGATTGAAGCCGGCGTTCACTTCGGCCACCAAACCCGTTTCTGGAACCCGAAAATGGCACAATACATTTTCGGTGCGCGCAATAAAATCCACATCGTCAACCTGGAAAAAACCCTGCCGATGTTCCAAGAAGCGCAAGAAGCCGTACGCCGTCTGGTTGCCAACAAAGGCACCGTGCTGTTTGTCGGCACCAAACGTCAAGCGCGTGAAATCATCCGCGAAGAAGCTACCCGCGCCGGTATGCCTTTCGTCGATCACCGTTGGTTGGGCGGCATGCTGACCAACTACAAAACCGTTAAGCAATCCATCAAACGCCTGGAAGAAAAAACCGCCGCTTTGGAAAACGCTGCCGAAGGCGGTTTCAACAAAAAAGAAATTCTGGAAATGCAACGCGACGTTGAAAAACTGGAACGTTCTTTGGGCGGTATCAAAAACATGAAAGGCCTGCCTGACGCGATTTTCGTTATCGATACCGGCTACCAAAAAGGTACTTTGGTCGAGGCTGAAAAACTGGGCATCCCCGTTATCGCCGTAGTCGATACCAACAACAGCCCTGACGGCGTGAAATACGTCATCCCTGGTAACGACGACTCCGCCAAAGCCATCCGCCTGTACTGCCGCGGCATCGCCGACGCAGTTTTGGAAGGCAAAAACCAAGCGCTGCAAGAAACCGTAGCCGCTGCCCAAGAAGCTGCTGCCGAGTAATCCGGCAAACCGAAGAGGGGCGTTATGCCCCTTTTCTCAAATCCCGTTCTGAAAAGCCTTTTCAGACGACCCCATTCCCAAACGCGGATACCCCGCGTTTCCCCAAAATCTAGGAGATTCAAAATGGCAGAAATTACTGCAAAAATGGTTGCCGACCTGCGCGCCGCTACCGGCCTGGGCATGATGGAATGCAAAAAAGCCTTGGTTGAAGCCGAAGGCAACTTCGAAAAAGCCGAAGAAATCCTGCGCATCAAATCCGGCGCGAAAGCCGGCAAACTGGCTGGCCGTACCGCTGCCGAAGGCGTATTGGCTTACGCCATCAACGGCAATGTCGGCGCATTGGTTGAAGTAAACTGCGAAACCGACTTCGTTGCCAAAGACGCAGGCTTCGTAGAATTCGCCAACTTCGTTGCGAAAACCGCTGCCGAGAAAAAACCGGCTACCGTTGAAGAACTGAGCGAACTGGTTGAAACAGAACGCAAAGCAATCATCGCCAAATTGGGCGAGAACATGTCTGTCCGCCGCTTCCAAGTGATCGATACCGCTAACCAACTGGTTGCCTACATCCACGGTGCATTGGCTACCGAAGGCGTATTGGTTGAGTTCAAAGGCTCTGAAGACGTAGCGCGTAAAATCGGTATGCACATCGTTGCCGCCAAACCGCAATGCGTAACCGAAGCCGAAGTAGATGCCGAAACCATCGAAAAAGAACGCCACATCTACACCGAGCAAGCCATCGCTTCCGGCAAACCTGCCGACATCGCCGCTAAAATGGTTGAAGGCCGTATCCGCAAATTCTTGGCCGAAATCACCCTGAACGGCCAAGCATTCGTAATGAACCCTGACCAAACTGTTGCCCAATTCGCTAAAGAAAACGGCACTGAAATCATCAGCTTCGTACGTTACAAAGTAGGCGACGGTATCGAAAAAGCCGTTGTCGACTACGCAGCCGAAGTTGCCGCTGCTGCTAAAGTGTAAGGCAGAAATGAAAAAGAAAGCACCTGGATTCCAAACGAATCAGGGTGCTTTTTTTTGAGAGTTACACTGTTTAAAATACTGTCGAACAGAAAATATTTCATCAGAATCAACACTTAATAATTTATCCAAACCCATACACCTACGGAAAACGCGTTATCCTGTCAGCCAAACATCCCGAAAGGTCGTCTGAAAAATCAAACGCCCTTTCCCCGAATTGAAGCAGCGCCACAGGGTGAACTGATCGTTTGGAACGAGTCAGTTTTTGGTACAGAAAACGGCAGATTCAAGGCAAAAAGCGCAACAAGATTGGACATCTTGCGAGTATTTTTAACACAGAATATGCCGTTTACGGAGCAAAATACCACCGTTATCGAATAGTCAGTTCGCCCTGCTCACTCGGCGCTATCCACCCAAAGAAAGCAAGGTATCCCATGACACAGCAAATCAAATACAAACGCGTATTACTGAAACTCTCCGGCGAATCCCTGATGGGTTCCGACCCTTTCGGCATCAACCACGACACCATCGTCCAAACCGTCGGTGAAATCGCCGAAATCGTCAAAATGGGCGTACAAGTCGGCATCGTCGTCGGCGGCGGCAACATCTTCCGCGGCGTATCCGCCCAGGCAGGCAGCATGGACCGCGCTACCGCCGACTACATGGGCATGATGGCGACCGTCATGAATGCGCTCGCCCTCAAAGATGCTTTCGAAACCCTCGGCATCAAAGCGCGCGTGCAATCCGCACTTTCCATGCAGCAAATCGCCGAAACCTACGCCCGCCCCAAAGCCATCCAATACCTCGAAGAAGGCAAAGTCGTCATCTTCGCCGCCGGTACGGGCAACCCGTTCTTCACCACCGACACCGCCGCCGCCCTGCGCGGAGCCGAAATGAACTGCGACGTCATGCTCAAAGCCACCAATGTGGACGGCGTTTATACCGCAGACCCGAAAAAAGACCCGTCCGCTACACGCTACGAAACCATTACCTTTGACGAAGCCTTGAACAAAAACCTCAAGGTCATGGATGCGACTGCCTTCGCCCTCTGCCGCGAACGAAAACTCAACATCGTCGTCTTCGGCATCGCCAAACAAGGCTCGCTCAAACGCGTCATTACCGGCGAAGACGAAGGCACGCTGGTTCACTGCTGATTCCCATCGGGCAATGCATTGAAGTGATTTGATCAAGCAAAAGGTCGTCTCAAAAACCGAAACTTGGTTTTCAGACGACCTTCTTTTTTCTCAATATCCTCTCCCCTATGTATGGTAACGGATGGTCGGAAATCCAAAGATTGCGTGCGGCAACGTAACGCATTCGTTGTCTGCAAAATTCATCTAAATTCTTCCAAAAAACTGTGGATTTGAGATTTGGTCAAACCCGTTTTATCCGTTTTCATTTCGGTGAAGCCGGATTTTCAGACGACCTTTTTCCCATCCCGTACCCGCAAGCGCCTTTCCACCTGTCAAATCCCCCCGAAAAAGCGTACAATCCCACGTTTATTTTTGAATTCATTATATTTTCGGACGACCTCCGTCAGAGAAAAGAGGTCGTCTGAAACCATTAGGCACGTTGACACACATGACCCACATGATTTACCCCAAAACCTACGACGTCATCGTCGTCGGCGGCGGACACGCAGGCACGGAAGCCGCGCTCGCCGCCGCACGCATGGGCGCGCAGACGCTTTTGCTCACACACAACATCGAAACGCTCGGACAAATGTCGTGCAACCCTTCCATCGGAGGCATCGGCAAAGGCCATCTCGTACGCGAACTCGACGCGCTCGGCGGCGCGATGGCGTTGGCAACCGACAAATCCGGCATCCAGTTCCGCCGCCTGAACGCCAGCAAAGGCGCGGCAGTTCGTGCCACGCGCGCGCAGGCGGACCGCATTCTCTATAAAGCCGCCATCCGCGAAATGCTGGAAAACCAAGAAAACCTCGACCTCTTCCAGCAGTCGGTTGACGACGTAACGCTCGACGGCGACCGCATTTCAGGCGTAATCACCGCGATGGGCGTGGAATTTAAAGCCCGCGCCGTCGTGCTAACCGCAGGCACGTTTTTGTCCGGCAAAATCCACATCGGTTTGGAAAACTACGAAGGCGGCCGCGCCGGCGACCCCGCTGCCAAATCGCTGGGCGGACGTTTGCGTGAATTAAACCTGCCGCAAGGTCGTCTGAAAACCGGCACGCCGCCGCGCATCGACGGGCGCACGATTGATTTCTCCCAACTTACCGAACAGCCCGGCGACACGCCCGTGCCCGTCTTTTCCGTGCGCGGCAACGCCGATATGCACCCGCGCCAAGTGTCCTGCTGGATTACGCATACCAACCTGCAAACCCACGATATCATCCGCTCAGGCTTCGACCGCAGCCCCATGTTCACCGGCAAAATCGAAGGCGTTGGTCCGCGCTACTGTCCGTCTATCGAAGACAAAATCAACCGCTTCGCCGACAAAGACAGCCATCAGATTTTCCTTGAACCCGAAGGTCTGACCACCAACGAATACTACCCCAACGGTATTTCCACCAGCCTGCCGTTCGACATCCAAATCGCGCTCGTGCGCAGCATGAAAGGCCTTGAAAACGCCCATATCCTGCGCCCCGGCTACGCCATCGAATACGACTACTTCGACCCGCGCAACCTCAAAGCCAGCCTCGAAACCAAAACCATCCAAGGCCTCTTTTTCGCCGGACAAATCAACGGTACCACCGGCTACGAAGAAGCCGCCGCACAAGGCCTGCTTGCAGGCGCAAACGCCGTGCAATACGTCCGCGAACAAGCCCCGCTCCTGCTGCGCCGCGAACAAGCCTATCTCGGCGTATTGGTGGACGACCTCATCACCAAAGGCGTGAACGAACCCTACCGCATGTTCACCAGCCGCGCCGAATACCGCCTGCAACTTAGGGAAGACAACGCCGATATGCGCCTGACCGAAGACGGCTACAAAATCGGCTTAGTGGGTGAAGAACAATGGCGCATGTTCAACGAAAAACGCGAAGCCATCGAACGCGAAATCCAACGTTTGAAAACAACGTGGTACACGCCGCAAAAACTCGCCGAAGATGAACAAATCCGCGTATTCGGCCAAAAACTCAGCCGCGAAGCCAACCTGCACGACCTCCTGCGCCGCCCGAACCTCGACTACGCCACACTGATGACGCTCGAAGGCGCAAGGTCGTCTGAAAACCTGTCTGCCGAAGTGGTCGAACAAGTCGAAAACCAAGTCAAATACCAAGGCTATATCGACCGCCAAAACGAAGAAATCGACAGCCGCCGCGATATCGAAACCTTAAAGCTGCCCGACGACATCGATTACAGCAAAGTCAAAGGCTTGTCGGCAGAAGTGCAGCAAAAGCTCAACCAGCACAAACCCGAAACCGTCGGCCAAGCCAGCCGCATCTCCGGCGTAACGCCTGCGGCGGTGGCGTTGCTGATGGTGCATTTGAAACGCGGGTTTAAGGGGGCGAAGTAGGCTGCTTGAAAGTGCAGGCTGCACACAAATAGCCGTCATGAAACAATAGGAATGAAATCCGTTTTTCAGACGGTATGAAGATTTCGAGCACATACCACGCGCCCATACATGAACGTTTTTAAAACCATAAGAGAATTAAAATGAAGCATTTGACAAAATTACTGGCAACCGCATTGCTGGCTTTGGGTTTGAATCAGGCAGTTTGGGCGGATGACGCATTGGATTTCCGGCAAACCCTGCAGTTGGCGGAACAGGGATATGCCTATGCCCAATATAATTTGGGTGTGATGTATGAAAACGGACGAGGCGTACGCCAAGACTATGCCGAAGCGGTCAAATGGTATCGCCAAGCGGCAGCGCAGGGGTTTGCCGACGCCCAATTTAATTTGGGTGTTATGTATGGCAACGGACAAGGCGTGCGCCAAGACTATGCCGAAGTACTCAGATGGTATCGCAAAGCAGCAGAACAGGGGGATGCCTATGCCCAATATAATTTGGGTGTTATGTATGAAAAAGGACAAGGCGTACGCCAAGACTATGCCGAAGCGGTCAAATGGTATCGCCAAGCGGCGGATCAGGGGTATGTCAAAGCCCAATATAATCTGGGTGTGATGTATAACAACGGGCAAGGCGTGCGCCAAGACCATGCCGAAGCACTCGGATGGTATCGCAAAGCGACGGAACAGGGACATGCTGAAGCCCAATATAATTTGGGTCTGATGTATCACATCGGACAAGGCGTGCGCCAAGACTATGCCGAAGCATTCAGATGGTTTCGCGAAGCGGCGGAGCAGGGGTATGTCAAAGCCCAATATAATCTGGGTGTTATGTATGACAACGGACAAGGCGTGCGCCAAGACTATGCCGAAGCAGTCAAATGGTATCGCCAAGCGGCAGAACAGGGGGATGCCTATGCCCAAAATAATCTAGGGGCGATGTATTACAACGGATATGGCGTGCGCCAAGACTATGCTGAAGCGCTCAGATGGTTTCGCAAAGCAGCAGAACAGGGGAATGCCGATGCCCCAAATAATCTAGGGGCGATGTATTACAACGGATATGGCGTGCGCCAAGACTATGCCGAAGCAGTCAAATGGTATCGCCAAGCGGCGGATCAGGGGAATGCCGATGCCCAAAATAATCTAGGGGCGATGTATTACAACGGATATGGCGTGCACCAAGACTATGCTGAAGCGCTCAGATGGTTTCGCAAAGCAACGGAACAGGGGGATGCCGATGCTCAATTTAATTTGGGTGTTATGTATGACAACGGACAAGGCGTACGCCAAGACGATGCCGAAGCGTTCAGATGGTTTCGTAAAGCGGCGGAACAGGGACATGCCGAAGCCCAATATAATTTGGGTGAGATGTATCACATCGGACAAGGCGTGCGCCAAGATTTGCATCTTAGCAAGGAATGGTTCGGTAAAGCATGTGATGGTGGAGTTCAAGAAGCCTGCAACCAATACCGCTATTTAAATCAGAAAGGTTATTGAACGGCTTGTGATGCCCTTGTATTCGCAATTCAAGCGCAATGCTTAAATGCTATTGGCGAGCGCCACTAAAAACAAATCACCCGACATCTCATCATCCAATGCTTTTCTCGTCCAGCGGTTGAGGGCTTCTTCAACCGCCTTAGTCCGTTTGACATTCGGCCAGTGCAGGCTGCCTGAAAACGTGATTGAGCAAGTCGAAATCCAAGTCAAATACCAAGGCTATATCGACCGCCAAAACGAAGAAATCGACAGCCGCCGCGACATCGAAACCTTAAAGCTGCCCGAGGATATCGATTACAGCAAAGTCAAAGGTTTATACGCCGAAGTGCAGCAAAAGCTCAACCAGCACAAACCCGAAACCGTTGGACAGGCAAGCCGAATTTCCGGCGTCACCCCTGCGGCGGTGGCGTTGCTGATGGTGCATTTGAAGCGCGGGTTTAAGGGGGCGAAGTAGGCTTGTCTGCCGATAGCGCAAAATGTGGAAAGGCCGTCTGAAAAATAAATCGTAAGTCGGAGGGTATCCGACTTACGATCATGTTATGTCCAATTATCGGATACAAAATCCAACCTATAATTGGCTAATAGAAAAACAGAATAAAGACCGTCTAAAAACAAAACATAGTTTTCAAACGGTCTTTATGTTATTGGTAGGGGACATCGGTTCTCACCGATACGGCTTTGTACACATCTCTTTGGTATAATCTCACTCCCCCACATAACCGTAGAGTCCCATTGCATAAGTAATTAAACTTTTCATCTTTACCTCCAACTCTACTTTCAAAGAAGATTCCAAAAGATCAAATGAGATACTAAAGTTTTTGAAACATTCAAAAATTGGAAGGAGAGATATGCAATAAACCAAAGGAATATTGTGTTCTCAAATTCTATTTCTAATCATACTAGAAACAAAGGTTAAATTGTGCTTTCTTATGTAAATATGAATAATGATAAATTTAATTTAATTATGATTCATTGCGCAAATAAATTTAATTAAAGTAGTCGTAGGTCGGATTCTTGAATCCGACATCTTGGACGACTGTGTCGGATACAAGTATCCGGCCTACGGTTGAATGATTGCGGTCTGAATTCCCGTCTGTGCGGGAATGACGATACGGGTATTCTTATTTGAATTTATGATTAAACAAAGGGATGACATGGAAACCCAAACTTCAGAAAAAACCACTTTCGTTACACAAGACGAATTCAAGCGTAAGCCGATAGCTGAAAACATCATCAGGCTGCTTACCTCAGATATCGACCTTTCCCCTATGGTCATCGACGGCGGCTGGGGAACGGGTAAAACCGAATTTTGCCAAAAGCTGATTCGACTCATGCAGGAGCAGCATCCCGATTACCGGCCCGTCTATATCGACGCCTTCCGTTCAGACCACAGCGGAGAGCCTCTGCTGGCATTGCTTGCCGAAATCATCAAAGCATGTACGCCTGAAGGTTCTGACGAAAAGCTTATTGAAGAACATAAAGATCGCATTAGGAGAATCACGAAAGCCGCAGGATTCTTGATGAAAACCGTTGCCAAGGCAGCGGTTGGTCATGTTCTAAAGCAAAATACAGACGATTTGGCAGAAGAGCTTCAACAGATAATGAATGACGACCAAGAAGCAGACAGTTTGGCCGAAACCGTAACCGATGCTGCTGCCACAATCGCCAGCCATACCATCGATGCAACCGTCGAAGCCTTGTTGAAAGAGCAAATCGAAGCGGAAAAAAATCTGGAAACGCTCAAAGCCTGCCTGAAAGAATTGGCAGCGGAAAAACCGATTATCCTGTTTATCGACGAACTCGACCGCTGCCGTCCCGATTACGCCGTCGATATGCTGGAAGTCATCAAACATGTCTTTGATGTTGAAAACGTCAAAGTCGTGCTGGTGACAAACACCAAGCAACTGCGTGCGGCGATTAATCATCGGTATGGGATGGAAGTAGATGCGCAAAAATATTTGGATAAGTTTTTGAAGTACAGCTTTGCTTTGCCGGATAAAGTTGTGGCTCGGTTCGAGGAAGACCGGGCTTTGGTTGCAGTTGAACATTTCAAACAGTTGATACGAAAAAGTCGTATGGCTAGTGAACTTCAGGCTTTAATTGATGAACGTTCCCCAACAATAATAGGTTTTATCAGCGATATGATAGAACGGAACAATATATCGCTTAGAGAAACGGAACGACTAGTCCGATTTTTAGAGATATATCATTCTTTAAGTGGTGGACTTAATAAGGTAATCTGGCAATATGCCTTGCTTCGCATTACAGGTGTATTTATCTTCTGCTTCTATCCGAGTTTAATGGACGATATTAATAAAAATCGTACTGATAGCAAAGATTTTGCTCGATTGTTTAATATTCAGTCTTTGGCGAATATTCCAAATAATAGTTTTGGTGTGGTTCATACAAATACAAATGTAATTGCTATGATGCTCATTCTATATGGCACTGCAAATATACATTTTGACGTTAGTACCCTTCATGATAGAAGATCATGGCAAGAGCAGATAAATAAAGATTTTCTTGATAACGAAAATATTTATCCATATAGAATAGATGGAGTTCTTACTATTTTAAAAGACACCTTCCGAGTCCTCAGCCTTGAACAAACACCACAATAAAGAAAGGTCGTCTGAAAACCCAAAACCAAGTTTTCAGACGACCTTTCTTTATCCAATCTGGTGCCGGAGAAGGGAATCGAACCCCCGACCTTCGCGTTACGAATGCGCTGCTCTACCGACTGAGCTACACCGGCACGGTGTTCGTTATCATATACATAAACGGGATGTTCGGCAAGTTCGCATTTCCCGATAAGGTTGTTGCTCGGTGAAAATATATGCCGTGTTTTCAGACGACCTCTTTTAAAAAGGCCGTATGGGGATAGTGTTTTGTTGTTTGACTTTTCCACTTTCCGCACGCACGGAAACGGCAATGGGTTGGGCAGGTTTATCCGGAATCGGCAAACTGTCAGCCTCCGTCCGAATATAATATTTAACAGTGAACAAGCTAAATCTGGATGATAGGTTCGCCTGCAAGGTTGGATGAACGGGGGGAGCAAAGTGTGTTGCATCAAGGTTCAAGATGGCGGACGAACACCTGCGAATTGCGGCCGTTGGCGAGGTAGTCGCGGCGGCGTTCTTCGGGTAATGCGTCGGGAGAGGTCGTCTGAAAACCGCGTTCGGCAAACCATTCGCCTGTGTGGGTGGAGAGGGCGAACAGGCGGCGGATGCCCATGGCGCGGGCTTTTTGGAAGAGGTGGTCGAGCAGCATTTCGCCGTAGCCGCCGTCGCGGGCTTCGGGGGAGACGACGAGGCAGGCGAGTTCGCCGATTTCGGGGTCGTCGAAAGTTTTGAGGGCGACGCAGCCGTAGATGTTGCGGTCGTGTTCGAGGACGGAGAAGCCGGAGATGTGGTTTTCGAGATATTCGCGGCTGCGGTGCAACAGGATGCCTTGTTCTTCCAACGGGCGGATCAGGGCGATGATGCGGGGGATGTCGCGGCTGTGGGCTTGGCGGATGGAGACGAAGGAATCGCGGGCGATGGCGGTGCCGCAGCCTTCTCGGGTGAAGAGTTCGCGCAACAGTCCGCCGTCTTCGCGCCCGCTGAGGATTTGAACGCGGCTGACGCCGTTTTCGACGGCGTTGACGGCGGCTTGAAGCAGGCGCACGGGGACGTTGTGCGCGGTTTCTATCAGGTGGCGGACTTCGCCTGAGGACAGGGTGGACATGAGGACGCCGTCGGCGTTGCAAATGCCGGCTTCTTCGGTCAGGTACACGAGTTTTTCGGCTTGAAGGGCGACGGCGACGGCTTCGGCGGCTTCGCTCATGCTGAGGTTGAAGGTTTTGCCGCCGTAGGAGTGTCCGAGCGGGCTGATGAGGACGATGGCGCCGTCGTCGAGGCGGCGGTTGATGGAGTCTGTGTCGGTTTTGCGGACGATGCCGGTGTAGCCCATGTCTATGCCGTCAATGACGCCGAGCGGACGGGCAGTGAGGAAATTGCCCGAAGCGGTGGGAATCGGTTTGTTGCGTAAGGGCGCGGATGCACTGCTGCACAGGGCGGCTTCGATGTCGCTGCGTATCATGCCGACTGCCTGCTTGGCGTCGCGCAGGGTGGTATCGTCGGTAATGCGGCGGTTGCGGTGGTATTGCGGAACGAATTGTCTGTCGGCGGCGAGGCAGTTGAGAAAATGGCGCGTACCGTGTACCAACACGAGCCGTACACCCAAGCCGGCGAGCAGGTGGAAATCGGCGGCGAGCCGGTTCAGGGTGTCGCCTTCGAGCAGGCTGTCGGTGATGCCGATAACCAGTGTTTTGCCGCGCAGGTAGTGGATATAGGGCGCGGCTTCGCGAAAATCGGCGACAAAGCCCGGAGATGTGTTCATAGCAAGACCAGATAGAAAAGCTGCATGATGAGGACGGTCAGCGCGACCAGTACCGCCAGCGTCCAGTTGAAGCCTTCTTCGGATTTGGCGGGTTTGGCAGCGGCTGCCGCCATCAGGGCTTGGAATTCTTCAGTCCGCCGTTTTTCTTCTTCTGCCCGTCGCTTTTCCTCTTCGGTGCGCCGTGCCGCCTCTTCTTTGGCTTTTTTGGCACGTTCGGCGCTGTCGAGCAGGCTGGCGATTTCGTGGCGGGAGAGTTGTTTGCGGTTGCGGATGTTGCCGCCCATGTCGTGTACGAGGCGAACGTCGGTAACGGCGTTGGGCAGCGTGTCGGGATTGGCGGGGGCGGAAGACGGCGCCAGGCTGTCTTTGGCTTTGAACAGGCCTTCGCATTTATTGCAAACGACAAAGCCTTGTGCGACGTTGAGCTGGGTGTCTTTGACCCAAAGTGAGGTTTTGCAGTGTGGGCAGATACAGGCGGGCATAGGGGTTTTCCGTGTAAAGTGTGGAATGTGTTGTTTTAATGTGTGTTTGATTGGGTTGGGTCGTCTGAAAAGGGATTGCCCGTTTTCAGACGACCTTTTGTTTATCGGATTTTAGGCAACGCCGTAGCGTTCGCGGTAGGCTCTGACCGGCTCGAGGAAGCCGCCGAATTCCGCATTGTTTTGCAGGAGCGTGAACAGGTCGTTCAGATTGGCAATGGCGACGACGGGCAAGCCGTATTGTTTTTCCACTTCCTGAACGGCGGACAATTCGCCCGTGCCTTTTTCCATGCGGTCGAGCGCGATGGCGACGGCGGCGGGCGTTGCGCCTTCCGCTTCAATCAGTTTGACCGATTCGCGCACAGATGTTCCCGCAGAAATCACGTCGTCGATAATCAATACGCGGCCTTTGAGCGGCGCACCGACCAATACGCCGCCTTCTCCGTGGTCTTTCGCTTCTTTGCGGTTGTAGGCAAACGGCACGTTCACGCCTTTTTCCGCAAGCATCATCGCCGTCGCCGCCGCCAAAATAATGCCTTTGTAAGCAGGGCCGAACAGCATGTCGAATTTTACGCCGCTCTCAATAATCGCCTGCGCGTAAAACTTCGCCAGTTGCAGCGTCGATGCGCCGTCGTTAAACAGTCCGGCGTTGAAAAAATAAGGCGACTGACGACCTGCCTTGGTCGTAAATTCACCGAATTTCAATACATTCTGCGCCAGCGCAAACTTAAGGAAATCTTGACGGAAATCGGACATTTTGCTTCTTTCAAAAGATATAGTGGATTAAATTTAAATCAGGACAAGGCGACGAAGCCGCAGACAGTACAGATAGTACGGCAAGGCGAGGCAACGCCGTACTGGTTTAAAGTTAATCCACTATATTGATTTATAAAGGAAGAGATTATAAAGGATTCATGAGGAAAATGCAGGTCGTCTGAAAACAGGTTTTCTGGTTTCAGACGACGGCGGATTCGCATTTGAAGTGCAACTTTCCATAACAGAAAAAGGCCAGTATGCGGTAGCATACGGCCTTTCCTGCAAGAAAGATTGCCATGAGCTACACACAACTGACCCAAGACGAACGATACCATATCCAATACCTGTCCCGCTACTGCACCGTCGCCGAAATCGCCAAACAGCTCAACCGCCACAAAAGCACCATCAGCCGAGAAATCAAGCGGCACTGCATCCAAGGACAGCAATACAGCGCCGAAAAAGCACAGAAGCAAAGCCGGCTGACCAAACAGCACCGGCGAAAACCCTATAAGCTCGATTCGCAGCTGGTTCAACACATCGACACCCTTATCCGCCGCAAACTCAGTCCCGAACAAGTATGTGCCTACCTGCATAAACACCACGGTATCACACTCCATCACAGCACCGTTTACCGCTACCTTCGCCAAGACAAAAACAACGGCGGCACTTTGTGGCAACACCTCAGAATATGCAGCAAACCCTACCGCAAACGCTACGGCAGCACATGGACCAGAGGCAAAGTGCCCGACCGCGTCGGCATAGAAAACCGACCTGCTATCGTCGACCAGAAAACCCGCATCGGCGATTGGGAGGCCGACACCATCGTCGGCAAAAATCAGAAAAGCGCGTTATTGACCTTGGTCGAACGCACTACCCGCTACACCATCATCTGCAAATTAAAGAACTTAAAAGCCGAAGACACTGCCCGGGCGGCCATTAGGGTATTAAAGGCATATAAAGCCAGAGTCCACACCATCACCATGGATAACGGCAAAGAGTTCTACCAACACACCAAAATAGCCAAAGCATTGAAGGCGGAAACCTATTTTTGCCGCCCTTACCATTCTTGGGAAAAAGGGCTGAATGAGAACACCAATGGACTCATCCGGCAATATTTCCCCAAACAAACCGATTTCCGAAACATCAGCGATCGGGAGATACGCAGGGTTCAAGATGAGTTGAACCACCGGCCGAGAAAAACACTTGGCTACGAAACGCCAAGTGTTTTATTCTTAAATCTGTTCCAACCACTGGTACCCTAGTGTTGCACTTGAAATCCGAATCCAAGGACCTCTTTCATTCAAGCCCTTTAAAATCTGCCATCCGCCATTATCTATCGGTAAGCGGCGACGGCGGCATACTTGATATGCCCAAGCCGATGATTTACTGTTAGAATCCGAATTTATTTGTTTTCAAACCATTTTCAGGAGCAAACGCCATGCGAAACGACGTTTACGACTATACCGCCACGGGACAGGTTGCTAAAAATACCGTCCTGCAAAAAACTTACCGCCTGCTCGGTCTGTCTTTCATTCCCGCCGTCGCCGGCGCATATTTCAGCGGTCAGTTCGGACTGAATCTATTCTCTCTGTTCGGTCAGGGCTGGATGGGGCTGGTTGCCGTGCTGGTGTTCTTCTACGGCATGACTTTCCTCATTGAGAAAAACCGTTACAGCAATGTCGGCGCAACCCTCCTGATGATCTTCACTTTCGGCATGGGTGTGCTGATCAGCCCGCTTCTGCAATATACGCTCGCTATTCCAAACGGTACGCAAATCGTCGGCATCGCTGCCGCCATGACTGCCGGGGTATTCTTCACCATGTCTGCAATGGCGCGCCGCACCAATGTCAATATGAATTCGCTAGGCCGCTTCCTGACCGTCGGCGCGGTGGTGTTGATGATCGCGATGATTGCCAACTTCTTCCTGCAAATCCCGGCATTGAGCCTCGCCGTTTCGGCAGCGTTTGTCCTGTTTAGCTCGCTGATGATTATGTGGCAGGTACGCACGGTGATTGACGGTGGCGAAGACAGCCATATCAGCGCGGCTCTGACCATCTTCATCTCCATCTACAATATCTTCAGCAGCCTGCTGCGTATTTTGCTGGCGTTCAGCGGCGATGATTAACCGTTTGCGCATCTGACGAAAGAATTCAAAGGTCGTCTGAAAACAGGTTTTCTGATTTTCAGACGACCTTTTTGACATTCCATTCCCCGCCCGCTATCCTGACGGCTGCCATCACTCACACCACTACCCATGAACACTATCCCCCCGCGCCGTGCCGTTTACGCAGGCAGCTTCGACCCGCCGACCCTCGGCCATCTTTGGATGATACAAGAAGCCCAGGTTCTTTTTGACGAACTCGTCGTCGCCATCGGCATCAATCCTGAAAAACACAATACCTACACCATAGACGAACGCCGCGATATGCTCGAAGCGATTACGGAAGGCTTTCCCAATGTCCGCATCAGCGTATTTGAAAACCGCTTCCTGGTTCGCTACGCGCGCGAAATCGGAGCAGGGTTTATCGTTCGCGGTATCCGTTCTGCCGCCGACTATGAATACGAACGCTCCATGCGCTATATCAACAGCGACCTTGCACCCGAAATTTCGACGGTTTTCCTGATGCCACCGCGCGAAATCGCCGAAGTGTCTTCCACTATGGTCAAAGGCCTGGTCGGCCCCGATGGTTGGCACGACATAATACGCCGCTACCTGCCCGAAGCCGTGTACGAAAAAATCGTGCAGGATTATGAAACTTGAAATCTGTGGTTGATGAAAAGGTCGTCTGAAAGCTTGATATGGGTTTTCAGACGATCTTTCGATTTATGGCAGTGTTTGTGTAATTCTAAATTCACATTGAATAATCAAATGATTAAATTCAATTTAAATATAATTTTTGGTGGCTGATTTGTTGCAAAATATAAACACGGTTTGTCATAAATAAAGATAATTATTATCAATTATTTCGATTAAGCAAAAATATTTCCTATAATGCCGCATCCCTTCACCTTTCGAGTTGAACATGCAATATTCTGCCCGCCTTTCCCTGCTTCCCGCCCTGATTGCCTCCGCCTTCCCGCTGTATGCCGCCGATACCACCGATAGCGAACATTACACCGCCACCCTGCCCACCGTTACCGTGGTCGGACAGTCCGACACCAGCGTACTCAAAGGCTACATCAACTACGACGAAGCCGCCGTTACCCGCAACGGCCAGCTCATCAAAGAAACGCCGCAAACCGTCCGATACGCTCAACATCCAGAAAAACAAAAACTACGGCACGAACGATTTGAGTTCTATCCTCGAAGGCAACGCCGGTATTGACGCTGCCTACGATATGCGCGGCGAAAGCATTTTCCTGCGCGGTTTTCAAGCCGACGCATCCGACATTTACCGCGACGGCGTGCGCGAAAGCGGGCAGGTCCGCCGCAGCACCGCCAACATCGAGCGCGTGGAAATCCTGAAAGGTCCGTCTTCCGTGCTTTACGGCCGCACCAACGGCGGCGGCGTCATCAATATGGTCAGCAAATACGCCAACTTCAAACAAAGCCGCAACATCGGTGCGGTTTACGGCTCGTGGGCAAACCGCAGCCTGAATATGGACATCAACGAAGTGCTGAACAAAAACGTCGCCATCCGCCTCACCGGCGAAGTCGGACGCGCCAATTCGTTCCGCAGCGGCATAGACAGCAAAAACGTCATGGTTTCGCCCAGCATTACCGTCAAACTCGACAACGGCTTGAAGTGGACGGGGCAATACACCTACGACAACGTGGAGCGCACGCCCGACCGCAGTCCGACCAAGTCCGTGTATGACCGCTTCGGACTGCCTTACCGCATGGGTTTCGCCCACCCGAACGATTTTGTCAAAGACAAGCTGCAAGTTTGGCGTTCCGACCTCGAATACGCCTTCAACGACAAATGGCGCGCCCAATGGCAGCTCGCCCACCGCACGCCGGCGCAGGATTTCGACCATTTCTATGCAGGCAGCGAAAACGGCAGCCTAATCAAGCGCAATTACGCCTGGCAGCAGACCGATAACAAAACCCTGTCGTCCAACTTCACGCTCAACGGCGACTACAACATCGGCCGTTTTGAAAACCACCTGACCGTAGGCTTGGATTACAGCCGCGAACACCGCAACCCGACATTGGGTTACAACCGCGCCTTCTCCGCCTCCATCGACCCCTACGACCGCGCAAGCTGGCCGGCTTCGGGCAGATTGCAGCCCGTCCTCACCCAAAACCGCCACAAAGCCGACTCCTACGGCATTTTCGTGCAAAACATCTTCTCCGCTACGCCCGATTTGAAATTCGTCCTTGGCGGCCGTTACGACAAATACACCTTTAATTCCGAAAACAAACTCACCGGCAGCAGCCGCCAATACAGCGGCCACTCGTTCAGCCCCAATATCGGCGCAGTGTGGAACGTAACGCCTGCCCACACGCTCTACGCCTCATATAACAAAGGCTTCGCACCTTATGGCGGACGCGGCAGCTATTTGAGCATCGACACTTCGTCTTCCGCCGTGTTCAACGCCGACCCCGAATACACCCGCCAATACGAAACCGGTGTCAAAAGCAGTTGGCTGGACGACCGACTCAGCACCACATTGTCCGCCTACCAAATCGAACGCTTCAATATCCGCTACCGTCCCGACGCGCAAAATGATCCCTACACTTGGGCTGTCGGCGGCAAACACCGTTCGCGCGGTGTGGAACTGTCCGCCATCGGACAAATCATCCCCAAAAAACTCTATCTGCGCGGCTCGTTGGGCGTGATGCAGGCGAAAGTCGTTGAAGACAAAGAAAATCCCGACCGAGTGGGCATCCATTTGGACAACACCAGCAACGTTACCGGCAACCTGTTCTTCCGTTACACGCCGACCGAAAACCTCTACGGCGAAATCGGCGTAACCGGTACGGGCAAACGCTACGGCTACGATTCAAGAAACAAAGAAGTTACCACGCTTCCCGGCTTCGTCCGCACCGACGCCATGTTCGGCTGGAACCGCAAAAATCTGAACCTCACTTTCGCCGTCGGCAATCTGTTCAATCAAAAATACTGGCGTTCCGACGCCATGCCCGGCGCGCCGCGCACTTATACGGCGCGGGTGAATTACAGTTTCTAATTCCAGGCAGGAAATGGAACAAAGGTCGTCTGAAAACTCGTGTTTCGAGTTTTCAGACGACCTTTTACCTTCTATACGCTCATGAATAAGGCGGGGCGCTTAAGTCTGCAAAGAATGTGGCAGTCCGCAAAGATAGCGTTTGCGCGGCCTTTGCTATATCATTCCCTTATCTGAAACCAAGGAAAACATCATGTACGAAGTCAACCGCAGCGTCTTCCTGCTCATCCCGCTCGATCCTTTTTGGAACTGGCTGCAAACCCTGCCCGGCAATCATCTTGACGGTTTGACGCTTGAAGATATTCAAGCCGATGCCAATTCTTATCTCGTCCGTCCGTGTGAAACCGCCGACGAAGTATGGGATGAAATCGAAGCGCGGTTTGAAGACATTTTCGCTGCCGAACTTGCCGATTGGTGCGAAGATGAAAGCGAATGGCCTGATTTGGATGCAGATATTTTCAACGAATGGTTCGACATCCAGCTTTCTACCGTCATTACCGACCTCGAGCAAGAACCGCTCGCCCGTGAAGCCTTTCAACCCTTTAATCTGAACTGATGAACGTCCGCGTCCGCAATTACCATCTTGACGGCTACGGTCATGTCAATAACGCGCGCTATCTCGAATTTCTCGAAGAAGCGCGCTGGGCGTTTTTTGAGGAACACGGTTTATTGTCCGAAATCGACGGCTTGATGCTGGTGGTTGTCCGCACCGACATCCGTTATCGCCGCGCCGCCGTCGATGGCGACATATTGCGTTTTGAAGGTCGTCTGAAAGAGCTGACCTCACGCCATATTATCCTTACTCAAAACATCGTTTTGCCCAGCGGTAAAAATGCTGTCGAAGCTGAAATCACTTTGATGGTCGTTAGCGCAGAAAGCGGGCGAAGCATCAGCATTCCCGAACCTCTCTTTACCCTTTTAAAACAATACGCCGAAGCATGAAAAAACTCATTACCATTGCCTCCGTCGCCATTATCGGCGCGCTGCTCGCCATTGTCCTCATTCCGGATAACAAACCTACTCCCGCATTCTCTTTGTCTGACCTGCAAGGCAAACCGGTGTCCAATGCCGATTTGCAAGGCAAAGTCAGCTTCATCAATTTCTGGTTTCCCTCCTGCCCGGGCTGTGTCAGCGAAATGCCCAAAGTCATCAAAATGTCCAAAGACTACCAAGGAAAAGACTTCCAAGTCCTCGGTATTGCCCAGCCGATAGACCCGCTGGAAAGCGTAAACCAATACGTCAAAGAATACGGCTTGCCTTTTACCGTCATGTTTGATGCCGATAAAGCCGCCGCCCAAGCGTTCGGTACGCAGGTTTACCCGACTTCTTTCTTGATCAATAAAAAAGGCGAAATCCTGAAAACCTTTGTCGGAGAACCCGACTTCGCCGCGCTTTATCAGGAAATCGACAAAGAATTGGCGAAGTAGCAATCAAAAAAGGGCGCAATGATGCACCCTTATGTATTTATTGGGATAACGTGTGGATTCCTTTTCTCGCAAATGCTGATTGGTGTGAAAACGGTAGCAGTTTCAGCAATATTGTTTTTGTGTGCCTTTCTTCATAACCTTTTATCATGATTCGGACAAAGAACCTTCTCAAACCGGGCGGCAGGCAATCATATAATTCACTTCTGTCGAGTCGCATAAAGAATAGCGGCGGGTCAAAAGATTGTAGGTCATGCCCTTGGTGTCGATAACGTCCAAACCTGCCTGCCTGCACATTCGCGCCAGCTCGGCGGGCGTGATGAATTTTTGCCAATCGTGCGTCCCTTTGGGAACGACGTTCAACACATATTCCGCGCCGACAATCAGATGGAGATAAGATTTAGGGTTGCGGTTGATGGTGGAGAAAAACACCCTGCCGTCAGGCTTCACCAGCTCCGAACAGGCTTTGACGATGGCGGCGGGATCGGGAACGTGTTCCATCATTTCCATACAGGTTACAACATCGAAACTGTGCGGCTGTTCGGCGGCAAGGTCTTCGACGCGGATGCAGCGGTAATCGATATTGTCCACTCCTTCGGCAGCGGCATGGGCTTGGGCGGTTTGCAACGATTTTTCCGCCATATCAATGCCGGTAACGTGCGCCGCGCCGCGTTTTGCCATGCTTTCCGACAAAATCCCACCGCCGCAGCCGACATCCAAAACACGTTTGCCCACCAACTGAGCGAATGAATTGATATAGCCCAAGCGTAGCGGATTGATGTCGTGCAGAGGTTTGAACTCGCCGTTTTTATCCCACCATTTATCCGCAATTTGGCTGAATTTAGCGATTTCGTCCGCATCGACGTTGTGTTGTCCGGCTGCTTCCATCATGATTTTCCTGATTTGGATTTCGGGTTGAAGAGGGTTTTGATTTTATAGCAAAGCGGCAGGATGGAACAGAGACAAACCGCCGCCAGCCGCCAAAAGGTCGTCTGAAAACGCCGCTTCCCCTTTTCAGACGACCTTTGACTTGTTTTTACCCCTTCCGCCTTGTTTGCCGCGACCTTTCCCATTAATTTATATAAACTTGCCCACGCATTGCCGAAGCAGCAAACGCCCCCATTCTACATTCAAAAGAAAATCCAATGAAACCATTCATCTGCGCCGCATCCCTATTCTTCCTTGCCGCCGCCTCCGCGCTTGCCTCCGGCAAAGACTTTATCATTTACGACCGCATGGACTACGTCGGCAAACCCGACCTGACCGCCGACAAATTGTCCAAAGTATTCTTGATTTACGAATCCGAGCTGGTGATGCCCGATCCTGCCGGCAAGCGCAAACACGGCATATTGAACGAAAAACGCACTCGCGAATTGGCGCGCCAGTCCTATCGCGAAGGCTACCGCACCATCTCCACCGACATCGAAACCTGGTTTGCCGAAAAAGACGGACAAATCCTCACGCCTCAGGAACTTAAAGCCGACTTTGCCCGTATGTACCAGATTTTCAAAGAAGAAAATCCCCGCGCCTACATCAGCAACTACGGCTTGCCCGACGAACACTTACACGCCATCCGCTACTACCAAACTCAGGCGGACAATGAAGTAGTATTGGCAAAATGGCGGCAGTTCAGCAAACGCCGTCAGATGAGTGCAGCCATTAGCGATTAGCCAATCCCGTGTTCTACATCACCACGCCCAATTTGGCGCAATGGGAAAAAGACGTCCAAACCACCGTCGCCGAGATTAGAAAACGTTATCCCGACAAAAAAATCATCGGCCACCTCTGGCCGCAATATTATTCCGCAAGCAACAGCCCGTATTTCAAACAATTTATCGATGCCGAACGTTGGAAGAAAATGCTGGAAATCAGTAAAAATATACTGATGGTGTGATTATCTGGTCTGACAAACGTGATGAATACAATAAAATCGTCCCATGGACTGATCCTCACATCCAAGCAATTCTCAAAGCGACCAAATCATTTATCGCTGACCATCCAAAAGACATTCAGGTAGAGACCTTTGCAAAAAAGCCCTTCCCCCCGACAGCCGAAACCCAAACACAGGTTTTCGTCTATTTCCGCCCCTAATTGCTCCTGATTTTACCCAAATATCCCCTTAATCCTCCCCGAATACCCGATAATCAGGCATCCGGGCCGCCTTTTAGGCGGCAACAGGCACACTTAGCCTGTTAGCCGCTTTCAACAGGTTTAAACACATCGCCTTCAGATGGCTTTGCGCACTCACTTTGAGCAGACCAAAATAGGCTGCCCGGGCGTAGCGGAATTTACGGTGCAGCGTACCAAAGCTTTGCTCGACCACATAACGGGTCTTCGACAAATATCGGTTGCGTTTGGTTTGCGCTTCCGTCAGCGGACGGTTGCGGTGGGCTTTGCGCATAATGCCGTCCAGCAACCGATGTTCTTTCAGATGTTGCCGGTTTTCCGCACTGTCGTAGCCTTTATCGGCATAGACGGTCGTACCTTCGGCAATGCCTTCCAGCAAAGGCGACAGGTGGTTGCACTCATGGGTATTGGCGGGGGTGATGTGCAGTTTCTCGATATAGCCTTCCTCATCGGTACGGGTATGTTGTTTGTAACCGAGTTTGTAGAGACCGTTTTTCTTTGTCCAGCGGGCATCTTTGTCTTTACTCGGTGTGGTTTGGCCGCTGACTTGTCCTTCTTCATCGACTTCTATGGCCTGACGCTGTTTGCTGCCGGCGGTCTGAATAATGGTGGCGTCAATGACGGCGGCGGATGCTTTCTCTACTTTTAGGTTTTTTTCGGTCAGTTGGCGGTTAATCAGTTCCAGCAATTCGGACAGGGTGTCGTCTTGCGCCAGCCAGTTGCGGTAGCGGCATAAGGTGCTGTAATCGGGGATGCTCAGTTCGTCAAAACGGCAAAATAGGTTGAAATCGATGCGGGTGATGAGACTGTGTTCGAGTTCGGGATCGGAGAGGCTGTGCCATTGTCCGAGCAGGACGGCTTTGAACATGGACAACAGTGGATAGGCGGGACGGCCGCGGTGGTCTCGAAGGTAACGGGCTCTTTGACGATTCAGGTATTGTTCGATCGGTTGCCAATCAATCACCTGATCCAACTTCAATAATGGGAAGCGGTCGATGTGTTTGGCGATCATGGCTTGTGCGGTTTGCCGGAAGAAGGTGCTCATGGAAAATCCCCTAAATGTCTTGGTGTGAATTTAGGGGATTTTGGGGAATTTTGCAAAGGTCTCAGGTAGAGAAACTCCAGCCTCCCGAAAATCGTTAAAAACCGACTCCTTTTGGTTAAATCCATAAAGGTCGTCTGAAAGATATAAATGGCTTTCAGACGACCTTAGATATAGGAAATTGTCATGTTGTTTATACTTTTTTCTACCTCGGACAGCTTTTGTTTTTGCTTAAATGTTCCTTTAAAAACTATCCAGCGTTGTCAAGAACAGAGCGTGTTTCCTACGTCTATCGACATTCTTGATAATACCGAATCACTTCCCAATCAGATCTTCAAACAAAAGCCGAAAGTGTAACAGTGCTGTTAATTTTTACAACACACATGGATAACAAAAAACCGAACGGGATACCCGTTCGGTTTCATAAAAGCAACAATTATTGAACTTTAATTTCTACATCAACACCGGCTGGCAAGTCCAGTTTCATCAGTGCATCGGTAGTTTTGTCAGTCCAGTCCACGATGTCCATCAGGCGCAAGTGGGTGCGGATTTCCAATTGTTCACGAGAAGTTTTGTTCACGTGTGGAGAACGCAGAATGTTGAAACGTTCGATTTTAGTCGGCAACGGAATCGGACCTTTTACAACGGCACCGGTACGTTTTGCAGTTTCAACGATTTCTTGAGCAGAACGGTCGATCAGGCTGTAATCATAAGCTTTCAGGCGGATACGGATTTTTTGGTTTGCCATTTATCGATATCCTTCAATTAAGCAATGATAGAAGAAACCACACCTGCACCTACGGTACGGCCACCTTCGCGAATCGCAAAGCGCAGACCTTCTTCCATAGCGATAGGTGCAATCAGTTCTACAGTAATGGCTACGTTCTCACCAGGCATAACCATTTCTACACCTTCTTCCAAAGTAACCGCACCGGTTACGTCGGTAGTACGGAAGTAGAATTGAGGACGATAGTTGGCGAAGAACGGAGTATGACGGCCACCCTCTTCTTTGCTCAATACGTACACTTCCGCTTTGAATTTGGTGTGCGGAGTGATGGTACCCGGTTTAGCCAATACTTGACCGCGTTCCACTTCTTCGCGTTTGGTACCGCGCAGCAATACGCCTACGTTGTCACCTGCTTGACCTTCGTCCAGCAGTTTGCGGAACATCTCAACACCGGTACAAGTGGTTTTTTGGGTTTCTTTCAGACCTACGATTTCGATCTCGTCACCAACGTGGATGACACCGCGCTCTACACGGCCGGTTACTACGGTACCGCGACCGGAGATGGAGAATACGTCTTCGATAGGCAACAGGAACGGTTTGTCCACGGCACGCTCTGGAGTCGGGATGTAGCTGTCCAATGCGGCAGCCAGTTCGAAGATTTTTTCTTCGTAAGCGGCGTCGCCTTCCAAGGCTTTCAGTGCAGAACCTTGTACGATCGGGCAGTCGTCACCTGGGAAGTCGTAGCTTGACAGCAAGTCACGGATTTCCATTTCAACCAGTTCCAGCAGTTCGGCATCATCAACCATGTCGCATTTATTCATGAACACGATGATGTAAGGTACGCCTACTTGGCGGGCCAACAGGATGTGTTCGCGAGTTTGCGGCATAGGACCGTCGGCAGCGGAACATACCAAGATTGCGCCGTCCATTTGTGCGGCACCGGTAATCATGTTTTTAACGTAGTCGGCGTGTCCCGGGCAGTCTACGTGTGCGTAGTGGCGGGTTTCGGTTTCGTATTCTACGTGTGAGGTATTGATGGTAATACCGCGGGCTTTTTCTTCGGGAGCGTTGTCGATTTGGTCGTAAGCTTTTGCAGCACCGCCGAATTTTTTAGCCAAAATAGTAGTCAAAGCAGCAGTCAGGGTGGTTTTACCATGGTCAACGTGACCGATGGTGCCAACGTTTACGTGCGGTTTGCTACGTTCAAATTTTTCCTTAGCCATGAGCTAATTCCTTTACATTAAAGATCGATTAAAGAACAGAGGCCGTCTGAAAAATCATTTCAGCCTTTCAGACGACCTATTTGCCTGATTAGCCTTTACGGGCTTCAGTTACAGCAGCAGCTATGTGGGCAGGAGCTTCAGAATATTTCTTGAACTCCATAGAGTAAGTAGCGCGGCCTTGGGTTGCAGAACGCAGGTCGGTAGAATAACCGAACATTTCTGCCAAAGGTACTTCGGCACGGACTTTTTTACCGCCGATACCGTCATCATCCATACCCAATACGACGCCGCGACGACGGTTCAAGTCGCCCATTACGTCACCCATGTATTCTTCAGGGGTTTCCACTTCAACTGCCATGATTGGCTCAAGCAGAGCAGGATTGGCTTTACGCATACCTTCTTTGAAGGCTTGGGAAGCAGCCAATTCGAAGGCCAGTTGAGAGGAGTCGACGTCGTGTGAAGAACCGAAGATCAAACGTACGCGTACGTCAACTACTGGGTAACCTGCAACGATACCGTTAGGCAGGGTATCGCGGATACCTTTATCGACAGACGGAATGAATTCGCGAGGAATCACACCACCTTTAATTTCGTCGATAAATTCGTAGCCTGCACCACCCGGCTCCATAGGTTCCATTTTGATCACAACGTGACCGTATTGACCTTTACCACCGGATTGTTTGGCGTGTTTGTATTCGGCTTCAACTTCTTTGCGGATGGTTTCGCGGTAAGCCACTTGAGGCGCACCGATATTCGCTTCCACGCCGAATTCGCGTTTCATACGATCAACAATAATTTCCAAGTGCAGCTCACCCATACCGGAAATAATGGTTTGACCGGATTCCTCGTCTGTACGGACACGGAAAGAAGGGTCTTCCTTAGCCAGACGGTTCAGGGCGATACCCATTTTCTCTTGGTCGGCCTTGGTTTTCGGCTCAACGGCAATATGGATTACCGGCTCAGGGAATTCCATGCGTTCCAAGATAATCGGCGCGCTTTCCGCACACAAGGTTTCACCGGTAGTAACGTCTTTCAGACCGATCGCGGCTGCGATATCGCCAGCGCGTACTTCTTCAATTTCAGTACGGTCTGCAGCAGTCATTTGTACCAAACGGCCGATACGTTCGCGAGTGCCTTTTACAGAGTTCAATACGGTATCACCGGATTTCACTACGCCAGAGTAAACGCGGATGAAAGTCAGCTGACCAACGTATTTGTCGTTCAACATTTTGAACGCCAATGCAGAGAATTTCTCTTCATCGCTGGCTTGGCGGCTGTCGGCTTCTTCAGTGTTAGGGTTAACACCTTGAACCGGAGGAATATCGGTAGGAGCAGGCAGCAATTCTACAACTGCGTCCAACATACGTTGAACACCTTTGTTTTTAAATGCGGAACCGCACAACATCGGCTGAATTTCGCCTGCCAAAGTACGTTGACGCAATGCGCCTACGATTTCTTCCTCGGTCAGCTCGTCGCCGCCCAAGTATTTGTCCATCAATTCTTCGCTGGCTTCAGCTGCGGCTTCAATCATGTTTTGACGCCATTCTTCAGCAGTTTCAACCAATTCAGCGGGAATGTCGCCATAGGTAAAGGTTGTACCTTTATCGGCTTCATTCCAAATGATGGATTTCATTTTCAGCAGGTCAACAACACCGGTGAAACTGTCTTCTGCGCCTACCGGAATGACGATAGGTACTGGGTTTGCGCGCAAACGGGTTTTCATTTGCTCGACAACGCGGAAAAAGTTAGCACCTTGACGGTCCATTTTATTTACAAACGCCAAGCGTGGCACTTGGTATTTGTTGGCTTGACGCCATACGGTTTCAGATTGCGGTTGAACACCACCCACCGCGCAGTAAACCATTACCGCACCATCCAATACACGCATAGAACGCTCTACCTCTACGGTAAAGTCAACGTGTCCTGGTGTGTCGATAATGTTGAAGCGGTGTTCTGGGAATTGTTTCGCCATACCGGACCAGTAGGAAGTAACGGCAGCGGAGGTAATGGTAATACCACGTTCTTGCTCTTGTTCCATGTAGTCGGTAGTAGCCGCGCCATCATGTACCTCGCCCAATTTGTGGGTCAAACCGGTATAGAACAAAATACGTTCTGTAGTAGTGGTTTTACCCGCGTCAATATGGGCGGAAATACCGATGTTGCGGTACAGGCTGATCGGGGTCTTACGAGCCATTTTATTAGCCTTTCAAAATTAGAAACGGAAGTGAGAGAATGCTTTGTTGGCTTCAGCCATGCGATGTACTTCTTCACGTTTTTTCAACGCACCGCCGCGGCCTTCGGACGCATCAATCAACTCGCCTGCCAAACGCAGGTCCATGGATTTCTCACCACGTTTGCGGGCCGCATCGCGAACCCAGCGCATTGCAAGAGCCAGACGGCGTGAAGGACGAACCTCAACAGGAACTTGGTAGTTTGCACCACCTACACGGCGGCTTTTCACTTCCACGATAGGTTTGGCGTTTGCAATGGCTTCGTTGAATACTTCGATTGCTGCTTTGCCGGTTTTTTTCTCGATTTGCTCCAATGCACCGTAAACGATACGCTCGGCAACAGATTTTTTACCGTCAATCATCAATACGTTCATGAATTTAGTCAGCTCGACGCTGCCGAATTTAGGATCAGGCAATACATCGCGCTTGGGGACTTCTCTACGTCTTGGCATTTTAATTTCCTTTAATCTATTCAGTCGGGTCAATTCCCATGAATACCCAATAGAGTATTCACTTACTCGGCCGTTGTTCAGCTTAGGCGGCCGACGTGCCTATTTAAGTCCCTGTAATTATTTAGGACGCTTAGCACCGTATTTAGAACGGGCTTGCTTACGGTCTTTAACACCTGCAGTATCCAAGGAACCACGTACAGTGTGGTAACGTACACCCGGCAAGTCTTTTACACGACCGCCGCGAATCAGTACGACGCTGTGCTCTTGCAGGTTGTGGCCTTCACCACCGATGTATGAAATGACTTCAAAACCGTTGGTCAGGCGAACTTTACATACTTTACGCAATGCAGAGTTAGGTTTTTTAGGGGTAGTCGTGTATACACGGGTGCACACGCCGCGTTTTTGCGGGCAGGCTTCCAGTGCAGGCACTTTGTTTACGTACACGGGCTTTTGACGGCCTTTGCGTACCAATTGGTTGATAGTTGGCATATTTTCTCGTCCTGTTGAGTTAAATACTTGCCGACACCATGTCGGCAAGAGTGAAATTATATTTTTATTGCAAGAGTTTAGTCAAGCAAACGGTAGAGAAAAGTTGGTATTTTGTATTTACTAAGAACTATTTAACAACTGAGGTCGTCTGAAATGGATAAAGAGTTCTCAAACTCTGCACTCCCTATTTCAGACGACCTTTATCAAAAATAAGTCAGTTCGCAACTCCATTAGAGCCACCCTTCCTACCGTACTTTTCACAACGGCATTGATATAGTGGATTAAATTTAAATCAGGACAAGGCGACGAAGCCGCAGACAGTACAGATAGTACGGCAAGGCGAGGCAACGCCGTACTGGTTTAAAGTTAATCCACTATAATCCACACAGGTCGTCTGAAAAAGAAAACCGCAAGTGATATTGCCTTGCGGTTTTCTTTCAAACAAACATCCTACGGATTATTCATCTGTTGCTTCGATTTCGGAAGCTTCTTGCTCTGCTTCCTGCCATTGCTGGCGACGGCTGCGGTGGTAGGTCAAACCGGTACCGGCAGGAATCAGACGACCTACGATTACGTTCTCTTTCAGACCGCGCAACTCGTCTTGCTTGCCCATAATGGCGGCTTCGGTCAGAACGCGGGTCGTTTCTTGGAACGATGCGGCAGAAATGAAGCTGTCGGTTGACAAGGAGGCTTTGGTAATACCCAACAATACGTTTTCGTAACGTGCCGGTTCTTTGCCCTCTTCCAAAGCTTTTTCATTGGCTGTCATGACATCACCGCGTTCGACTTGCTCACCGGTAATGAATTCGGTTTCACCTGAATCGACAATATTCACACGGCGCAGCATCTGACGGATAATGACTTCGATGTGTTTATCGGAAATCTTCACACCTTGCAGACGGTAAACCTCTTGCACTTCTTGAACGATATAACGTGCCAGTGCTTCGATACCTTGCAAACGCAGAATATCATGCGGATCAACCGCTCCATCTACGATGGTTTCACCGCGGTTTACCACTTGACCGTCGTGCACCAGAATTTGTTTCTCTTTGGAAATCAAAGTCTCGTATGCTACGCCGTCTACATCAGTGATAATCAGACGCTGTTTGCCTTTAGTCTCTTTACCGAATGAAACGGTACCGGTGATTTCTGCCAACATACCTGCATCTTTCGGCACGCGTGCTTCAAACAACTCGGCAACGCGCGGCAGACCACCGGTAATGTCGCGGGTTTTGGAAGAGGCTTGCGGGATACGCGCCAATACGTCGCCTTTACCAACTTCCTGACCTTCGCGCACGGTAATCACTGCACCCACAGGGAATGCCATAGATACCGGGGTGGAGGTACCTGGAATGCAGATTTCCAGACCGTTTTCATCCAACAGTTTTACAGTAGGACGCAGCAGTTTGGATGCACTGCCGGAGCGGCGTTTGCCGTCAATAACCACCAAAGTGGACAAACCGGTTACATCGTCAGTTTGTTTGGCAACGGTTACACCCTCTTCAACATTTTCGAATTTCACCCAACCTGCGTGTTCGGTAATCATCGGGCGGGTATGCGGATCCCAAGTTGCCAACGTTTGACCGGCTTTAATGGCTTCACCATCTTGAACCATCAAGATCGCACCGTAAGGCACTTTGTGACGTTCACGTTCACGACCGATGTCATCATGAATAACGACTTCGCAAGAGCGGCCGATGACAACCAATTCGCCTTTGTTGTTAGCAACATAACGCATTTGGCTGCTGAATCGTGCGGTACCGTTGGATTTGGCTTCAACTTGGCTGGCTGCTGCCGCACGGGATGCCGCACCACCGATGTGGAACGTACGCATGGTCAGCTGGGTACCCGGTTCACCGATAGACTGAGCGGCAATCACGCCAACTGCTTCACCGGCATTGACCAATTTGCCACGTGCCAAGTCGCGACCGTAACAGTGCGCACACAAGCCATGGCGGGTTTTACAAGTAATCGGGGTACGGACTTTGACCTCATCCACACCGGATTGATCAATCATATCCACCAGTTTTTCCGTCAACAACGTACCGGCTTCAACCAAGGTCTCGCCACTTGACGGATCGACAACGTCAGACGCGGTAACACGACCCAAAATACGATCGCGCAATGCTTCAATCACATCACCGCCCTGTACGACCGCTTTCATAACAAAGCCGTCTGAAGTACCACAATCGTCTTCAACAACGACCAAGTCTTGAGTTACGTCTACCAGACGACGGGTCAGGTAACCGGAGTTCGCGGTTTTCAATGCGGTATCCGCCAAACCCTTACGCGCACCGTGGGTCGCAATAAAGTATTGCAATACAGTCAGACCTTCGCGGAAGTTTGAGGTAATCGGCGTTTCAATAATCGAGCCGTCTGGTTTTGCCATCAAGCCACGCATACCAGACAACTGTTTAATCTGAGCCGCAGAACCACGGGCACCAGAGTCCGCCATCATATAGATGGAGTTGAATGACTCTTGATCGACTTCATTACCATCACGGTCGATAACTTTCTGTTTGGACAAGTTATCCATCATCGCTTTAGCGATTTTATCGCCGGCACGACCCCAAATATCCACCACTTTGTTGTAGCGTTCGCCGTTGGTTACCAAACCTTGACGGTATTGGTCTTCGATTTCTTTAACCTCGGCATTGGCTTCAGCCAACAAGGCTGCTTTTTCTTTCGGAATTTCCATGTCGTCAACAGCAATGGAAATACCGCCTTTGGCTGCGAATCCGAAACCGGTATACATCAAGTGGTCGGCGAAAATAACCGTATCGCGCAAGCCGCACAGGCGGAACGATGCGTTAATCAGTTTGGAAATTTCTTTTTTCTTCAGCGCTTTGTTGATGTATTCGAACGGCAGGCCTTTAGGCAGGATTTCGCTCAACAATGCACGACCGACTGTCGTTTCGTAACGGGTAACGACTGGCTCAAATTCACCGGCTTCGTTTTTCACCCATTCACGCAGACGTACGGTGATTTTCGTACCCAGCTCAACCTGTTTGGTATGGTATGCACGATGCACTTCTTTCACATCAGCAAACAGACTGCCCTCACCTTTAGCATTGATGCGGTCGCGGGTCATGTAGTACAAGCCCAATACGATGTCTTGGGAAGGTACGATAATCGGTTCGCCGTTGGCAGGAGACAATACGTTGTTTGAAGCCAGCATCAGGGTACGCGCTTCCATTTGCGCTTCCAAGCTTAATGGAACGTGTACCGCCATTTGGTCACCGTCAAAGTCGGCGTTAAACGCGGCACATACCAACGGATGCAGCTGAATGGCTTTACCTTCAATCAGGATAGGTTCAAACGCTTGAATACCCAAACGGTGCAGGGTCGGCGCACGGTTCAGCATAATCGGATGTTCGCGGATGACTTCTTCTAAGATGTCCCATACTTCCGGTACTTCTTGTTCTACCAATTTTTTTGCTGCTTTAACGGTAGAGGCCAGACCTTGTTTTTCCAGTTTATGGAAAATGAACGGTTTGAACAGTTCCAAAGCCATTTTTTTCGGCAAACCGCATTGGTGCAGACGCAGGTATGGACCTACGGTAATCACGGAACGACCGGAGTAGTCCACACGTTTACCCAGCAGGTTTTGACGGAAACGACCACCCTTACCTTTAATCATGTCTGCCAATGATTTCAGCGGACGTTTGTTGGCACCGGTCATGGCCTTACCGCGACGGCCGTTATCCAACAGCGAGTCAACCGCTTCTTGCAACATACGTTTTTCGTTGCGGACGATGATGTCAGGAGCGTGCAGTTCCAGCAGGCGTTTCAGACGGTTGTTACGGTTGATGACGCGACGGTATAAATCGTTCAAATCGGAAGTGGCAAAACGACCGCCATCCAACGGAACCAAAGGACGCAAATCAGGCGGCAATACCGGCAGCACGTCCATAATCATCCACTCCAGTTTCATACCGGAACGGTGGAAGGCTTCCAACACTTTCAAGCGTTTGGCGATTTTTTTGATTTTGGTATCTGAACCGGTCGATTCAAGCTCTTGGCGCAGGATTTCGATTTCGCCTGCTACATCCAAGGTGCGCAACAATTCGCGGATACCTTCTGCACCCATTTTGGCATCGAAATCGTCGCCGTATTCGTCCAGTTTGTTGTAGTAGTCATCTTCAGTCAGCAATTGACGGCGTTGCAGCGGAGTCATGCCGGGGTCGGTCACAACAAATGCTTCAAAGTACAATACGCGCTCGATGTCGCGCAAAGTCATGTCCAACACCATGCCCAAACGAGAAGGCAGGGATTTCAAGAACCAAATGTGTGCAACAGGTGCGGCCAATTCGATATGACCCATGCGTTCACGGCGTACTTTGGACAAAGTCACTTCCACGCCACATTTTTCACAGGTTACACCTTTAAATTTCAAGCGTTTATATTTTCCGCACAAGCATTCGTAGTCTTTGACCGGACCAAAGATTTTGGCGCAGAACAGACCGTCACGCTCAGGTTTGAACGTACGATAGTTGATGGTTTCAGGCTTTTTAACTTCGCCGTAAGACCATGAACGGATGGTTTCGGGAGAAGCAATGCCGATTTTGATGGCATCAAACTCTTCTTCCATGCCGGCAGTTTGCAACGGATTAAATAAGTTCAACAAATTCATTTTTGCTCCTTGAAGGAAGTATTTTTACCGCATGGCGGATTTTCAATATTGGAAACGGTACGTTACGGTTTCAGACGACCTGATATTTTCAGATTTCGATTCATTCATTCTTATTCTGCAACCGCTTTTTCAGACGACCTAGAGAGGTCGTCTGAAAACTTCTGTTTAGTAACGTTCCAAATCGATATCCAAGCCCAGTGAGCGAATCTCTTTAACCAATACGTTGAAGGACTCAGGCATACCGGCATCGATTTTGTGCTCGCCTTTGACGATGTTCTCGTACATTTTGGTACGGCCTGTTACGTCGTCGGACTTCACGGTCAGCATCTCTTGCAGTGTGTAGGCTGCACCGTATGCTTCCAGCGCCCAAACCTCCATCTCACCGAAACGTTGGCCACCGAACTGAGCTTTACCGCCCAGAGGCTGCTGAGTAACCAGACTGTACGGACCGGTAGAACGCGCGTGCATTTTTTCGTCAACCAAGTGGTGCAGTTTCAGATAGTGCATCACACCTACTGTTACCTTGCGGTCAAACGGTTCGCCAGAGCGTCCGTCATACAGTGTGATTTGGGTTTTGCTGTCGTTAAAGCCCAGTTTTTCGACTTCAGGATCATCGCTCGGATAAGCCAAATTTAGCATTTCGCGGATTTCAGATTCTTTCGCACCATCAAATACCGGCGATGCGAAAGATGCACCTTTACGCAGATTGGAAGCCAGTTCGATGATTTCTTCATCAGTCAGGGCATCCAAATCTTCTTTCTTACCGCTGCCATTGTAGAGTTTGTTCAAGAACTCGCGCAGCTCGCTGGCTTTGCGTTGCTCTTTCAGCATACGGTCGATACGCTCGCCGATACCTTTTGCCGCCCAACCCAAGTGAACTTCCAAAATCTGACCGATGTTCATACGAGAAGGTACGCCCAACGGGTTCAGTACGATGTCCACAGGACGACCGTCCGCCATGTAAGGCATGTCTTCCACCGGCAGAATGCGTGATACCACACCTTTGTTACCGTGGCGGCCCGCCATTTTGTCACCGGCTTGCAGACGGCGTTTGATGGCGATAAAGACTTTCACCATTTTTTGTACGCCAGGCTGCAATTCGTCGCCTTGGGTCAGTTTTTTCTTCTTGATTTCGTACAATTCGTCCGCTTCTTCGCGTTTTTGTTGCAGACTCAATTTAATCAGTTCTAATTGTTTGGCCAAATCTTCATCAGCCAAACGGATATCGAACCAATCGTGTTTGCTAGGCAAACCCGCCAGATATTCGGTAGTGATTTCACTGCCTTTAGCCAGCTTCATCGGACCGCCGTTGGCTTTTTGGCCGACGATCATACGCTCAATACGGTCGAATGCGTCGTTATCAAAAATACGCAACTGGTCGCCCAAGTCTTGACGGTAACGTTTCAGCTCGGAATCGATAATGGATTGGGCACGTTTATCGCGTTGGATACCTTCGCGGGTAAAGACTTGAACGTCGATAACCGTACCGCTCATACCGGTAGGCATACGCAAAGAGGTGTCTTTTACGTCGGATGCTTTTTCGCCGAAGATGGCGCGCAACAGTTTTTCTTCCGGAGTCAGTTGGGTTTCGCCTTTAGGCGTTACTTTACCAACCAACACATCGCCGGCTTCCACTTCCGCACCGATATAAACGATACCGGATTCATCCAAACGGTTTTGCATACGTTCGGACAAGTTCGGAATATCGCGGGTGATATCTTCCGCACCCAGCTTGGTATCGCGGGCAACGACATTCAATTCCTCAATGTGAATCGAAGTATAGCGGTCGTCTGCAGCTACTTTTTCGGAAATCAGAATCGAGTCTTCATAGTTATAACCGTTCCACGGCATGAAGGCGATAGTCATATTTTGACCCAAAGCCAATTCGCCCAAATCAGTGGATGCACCGTCAGCAATCAAATCGCCGCGTTGCAAAACGTCGCCGGCTTTGACGGCAGGACGTTGGTTGATATTGGTAGATTGGTTAGAACGAGTGAATTTAACCAAGTTGTAAATATCGACACCCACTTCACCGGCAGTCGCTTCATCGTCATGAACACGAATCACAACACGGTTGGCATCGACATACTCAACTACACCGCCACGACGGGCAACGATTGCAGTAGCAGAGTCAACAGCAACAGAACGTTCGATACCGGTACCAACCATCGGTTTTTCAGGACGCAGGCACGGTACGGCCTGACGTTGCATGTTGGCACCCATCAATGCACGGTTCGCATCATCGTGTTCCAAGAAAGGAATCAGAGATGCCGCTACAGATACCACTTGTCCGGTTGCCACGTCCATATATTGGACACGATCAGGCGTTGCCATAATGGTTTCGCCTTTTTCACGACAAGTTACCAAGTCACCAATCAAATTACCGTCTTTGTCCAAATCAGCATTCGCCTGTGCAATCACATAGCGGCCTTCTTCGATAGCAGACAAGTAATCGATTTCCTCGGTTACTTTGCCGTCGATAACGCGGCGGTAAGGAGTTTCCAAGAAACCATAATCATTGGTACGCGCATAAACGGACAATGAGTTAATCAAGCCGATGTTCGGACCTTCAGGTGTTTCAATCGGACATACGCGGCCATAGTGGGTCGGATGCACGTCTCGCACCTCGAAACCGGCACGTTCACGGGTCAAACCACCCGGGCCTAACGCAGATACACGGCGTTTATGGGTTACTTCAGACAAGGGATTGGTCTGGTCCATAAACTGACTCAACTGGCTTGAGCCGAAGAATTCTTTGATGGCAGCAGAAACAGGTTTCGCATTAATCAAATCATGCGGCATTAAGTTTTCTGATTCCGCTTGATTCAGGCGTTCTTTTACGGCACGTTCCACACGAGCCAAACCGCTGCGGAATTGGTTTTCAGTTAACTCACCTACCGAACGCACGCGACGGTTACCCAAGTGGTCAATATCGTCTACTTCGCCATGACCGTTACGCAATTCAACCAAAGTAGCAATTGAGGCGACAATATCTTCGACGCTCAGAACATAACCGCCTTTTTCGGCAGCACCTGCGAAAGTTTCATTCAACAAACGGCCATACCAAGACTGCTGTTGTACTTCAGACAATTTTTGTTCATAAGTCCGCGTATTGAATTTCATACGGCCTACGCGAGACAAATCGTAGCTGTCTTCGCTAAAGAACAAGCGGTTAAACAATTGCTCGACAGCCTCTTCGGTAGGCGGTTCGCCCGGGCGCATCATGCGGTAAATCGCAACACGTGCAGCTTGCTGATCAGCAGTCTCATCAGTACGAAGAGTATTGGAAATATAGCCACCTTGATCCAATTCATTAATGTAAAGCGTAGTAAGTTGTTTTACACCATGAATATCAAATTTTGCCAATAATTCTTCAGTGATTTCATCGTTGGCTACAGCCAATACTTCACCCGTTTCAGGGTCAATCAAATCCGCGGCCAAAGCTTTGCCAATCAGGCTTTCCGGCTCCACATCCAAACGGGTTAATCCCGCATTGCTAATATCACGGATATTTTTTGCGGTAATGCGTTTACCTTTAGCAACCAATACGTTGCCTTCTTTATCCAAGATATCAACTTTGGCAGTTTCACCTTTCAGACGACCTACAACCAAATCGGTTTGAACACCATTTTCAGACAGATAGAACGTTTCTTTATCGTAGAAAATATCCAAGATCTGCTCATTGTTGTAGCCCAAAGCCTTCAACAAAATCGTAACCGGCATCTTACGGCGACGGTCGATACGGAAATACAACAAATCTTTCGGGTCAAATTCGAAATCCAACCATGAACCACGGTAAGGAATGATTCGAGCAGAGAACAACAATTTACCGGAGGAATGGGTCTTGCCGCGGTCATGCTCAAAAAACACACCGGGAGAACGGTGCAACTGAGAAACAATTACACGTTCGGTACCGTTAATGACAAACGAACCACTTGGAGTCATCAATGGGATTTCGCCCATGTACACTTCATTTTCACGAACTTCTTTGACTGTCGGTTTAGACGCTTCCTTGTCTAAAATAACCAGTCGGATACGCGCGCGCAAAGGGGCTGCATAAGTGATTCCGCGCAATTGACATTCAGGAATATCGAACAAAGGCTCACCCAACGTGTAATGCACAAACTCCAGACGCGCATAACCATTGTGGCTTACAATAGGGAAAATAGAATTAAATGCTGCCTGCAGACCATCGTCAGTGCGCTGATCAAAAGCATTTTCTAATTGCAGAAATTTCGCATAAGAATCAATTTGTGTTGCCAACAAAAAGGGAACGTCCAATACGTTCTCTCGTTTTGCAAAACTCTTACGGATACGTTTTTTCTCGGTAAACGAATAGTTCATATACACTCCGAAAAGCAATTTTAAAAAAGAGGTCGTCTGAAATAACGCCTATTGTTTGTATTATTTACATTTATTTAAACTTAACTTGCGAATAAATTGCAAATAAATGTAAATAACAAATCAACCTAATAACAATAAGCAAAATAAGGCTGGCAGAGAACTGCCAGCCTTCACAGGAAGCATCAAATTATTTGATTTCGACTTTAGCGCCGGCTTCTTCCAATTGTTTTTGGATGTCTTCAGCTTCAGCTTTAGAAACACCTTCTTTAAGAGTTTTAGGCGCGCCATCAACGATGTCTTTAGCTTCTTTCAGACCCAGACCAGTAATTGCGCGGACTACTTTAATCACGCCAACTTTTTGGTCACCGGCAGAAGCCAATACTACGTCAAATTCAGTTTTTTCTTCAGCGGCAGCAGCACCAGCACCAGCAGGACCTGCAACTGCAACAGCAGCAGCAGAAACACCGAATTTTTCTTCAAAAGCTTTAACCAAGTCGTTCAATTCCATTACGGTCAAAGAACCAACTGCTTCCAAAATGTCTTCTTTAGTAATAGCCATGCTATTTATACTCCAAATATTGTATTAAAAAATAATTGATTAACAGAAACAAAATTGATTAAGCGGCTTCTTCGCCTGCTTTTTTCTCTGCCAAAGCAGCCAAACCGCGTGCAAAGCCTGATACAGGAGCTTGCATAACGAACAACAGTTTGGACAACAGCTCTTCGCGGCTCGGAATAGAAGCCAACTCAGCAACCTGAGCAGCATTCATTACTTCACCATTGTAAGAACCGGCTTTAACTACAATCTTGTCATCTTTTTTCGCGAATTGGTGCAACACTTTAGCAGCAGCAACAGCATCTTCAGAAGCAGCATAAACCAATGGACCAACCATTTGATCAGCCAAAGCTGCGAATGAAGTACCCTCTACTGCACGACGAGCCAATGTGTTTTTCAGAACGCGCAAGTAAACGCCTTCTTTACGCGCATTTGCACGAAGCTCAGTCATACTGGAAACACTGATACCGCGATATTCAGCAACCACGAGAGTCTGAGCGTTAGCAATTGCTGCGCTGATTTCCTCTACGGCTACTTTCTTGGTTTCAATATTGAGACTCAAGGTCTACCTCCCACTGTTTATAAACAGGATATCGGAATGATATCCCACCAGCGCGGTAACCTAAAAAGACATCTTACAAGCAATCTTGTAATGTGTTTCAGGACTACCGTCTGCGTAGGGCAGTTACGATTAAATCTTGCGATCCCTACGGTCTTGGACATCTACTTAATTCTAAGTAGCCCAAATTCAAGCAACTCAAAAATAGAGTTGCTTGAAAATTTCTTAGATTAGTTATTCACGCTTGATGTATCAACGCGAACACCTAAACCCATAGTGCTGGATACAGCAACTTTTTTCAGGTACTGACCTTTAGCAGCAGCGGGTTTGGCTTTAACGATAGCGTCCAGCAACGCATCAAAGTTCTCTTTCAAATCAGCTTCAGCGAACGAAGCACGACCGATAGTTGCATGAACGATACCAGCTTTGTCTGTACGATATTGCACTTGACCTGCTTTTGCATTTTTAACTGCTTCAGCCACATTAGGAGTAACAGTACCCACTTTAGGGTTTGGCATCAAGCCACGCGGACCCAAGATAGTACCCAACTGACCAACGATACGCATTGCATCAGGAGATGCAATAACAACGTCAAAGTTCAGATTACCTGCTTTGATTTCAGCAGCCAAATCTTCAAAGCCGACAACATCAGCACCAGCTTCTTTAGCTGCATCAGCATTTGCACCTTGAGTGAATACTGCTACGCGGGTTGTTTTACCGGTACCTTTAGGCAGAACAACTGAACCACGGATAACTTGGTCAGATTTACGCGGATCAACACCCAAGTTGAAAGATACGTCAACAGACTCGTCAAATTTAGCAGTCGCTGCTTTTTTTACCAAAGCAATTGCTTCATCAATTGCATATAATTTATTGGCTTCAACAGAAGAGCGCAAAGCTTTCAAGCGTTTAGATACTTTAGCCATTATACAACACCCTCCACATCCAAACCCATTGAACGAGCAGAACCAGCAATAGTGCGAACAGCGGCATCCAAATCAGCAGCAGTCAAATCAGGTTCTTTAGTTTTAGCAATTTCTTCCAACTGAGCACGGGTCAATTTACCCACTTTATTTGTCAGAGGATTAGAACTACCTTTTTGCAGACCAGCGGCTTTTTTCAACAGAATAGAGGCCGGGGGAGTTTTCATCACAAAAGTGAATGACTTATCCGCAAATGCAGTAATCACAACAGGAATCGGCAAACCAGGCTCCATGCCTTGAGTTGCAGCATTAAATGCTTTACAGAATTCCATAATATTCAGACCACGTTGACCCAAAGCAGGACCAACTGGGGGAGATGGATTGGCTTTACCTGCAGGAATTTGCAGTTTGATATAGCCGATAATTTTCTTTGCCACTTATAGGACTCCTAAAAACGGGTATAGCGCGGAACCATTTCCGCTTCCCAAAAAAGAATTCAGTATTATATTTACTTAGAGATTTTTTTTCAAGGGATTTAAAAGCTTAAATCTTTTCCACTTGCCCAAACTCTAACTCAACCGGAGTTTCACGACCAAAAATCTGAACAGAAACCCTCAATTTATTACGCTCATAATTCACTTCATCCACAATACCGTTGAAGTCAGCAAAAGGCCCTTCGTTTACACGAACTTGCTGCCCCACTTCAAATTCAACTTTAGGTTTAGGCTTCTCAACCCCAGAACGAACCTGTTGCAAGATCGCATCAGCCTCTCTTTGAGAAATCGGAGTAGGCTTATTTGCCGTACCACCAATAAAGCCTGAAACTCGAGGGGTACTTTTCACCAAATGCCATGAATCATCGGTCATTTCCATTTCGACCAAAACATAGCCCGGATAGAACTTACGCTCGCTAATGGTTTTACGACCATTTTTAATATCGACCACTTCTTCAACCGGAACAAGAATCTGACCGAAATAACCTTCCATGCCTTCGCGAGCGATACGCTCTTTTAGGGTCTTCTGGACATTTTTCTCAAAGCCGGAATAAGCCTGCACAACATACCAACGTTTTGACATTTTTACCCCCTCTTCAACAACACATCAAAAAACAGCCAAGAAATAGCACTGTCTGCCGCGTAAATAAATACTGCCAAGATTGCTACAAATATAACGACGAAGATCGTCATCTTAACTGCATCATCCCGCGTAGGCCAAACAACTTTTTTAAACTCAGACCATGAGTTTTTAAAATAGGAAAGCAGCCCTTCTCGCTTAGGCGGCGTAGAATGATTGCCGGATGTTACAAGCTGACCCGACTTTTCTGCTTTATGTTCAGATGTATGTTCAGTCATCTTTACTCACTCACCACAGCATCAAAGTCGCGCTATCTCACTCATGCAATGGTTTAAATTAATTACTAAAAAAGAAATGCAAAAAAATTAACCGGCACAGGGCCGGTTAATTTTTTATTTGGCAGGCCAAGAGGGTCTCGAACCCCCAACCCTCGGTTTTGGAGACCGATACTCTACCAATTGAGCTATTGGCCTCTAAACTTAAGCGATGATAGAAGAAACCACACCTGCACCTACGGTACGGCCACCTTCACGAATCGCAAAGCGCAAACCTTCTTCCATAGCGATAGGCGCAATCAGTTCTACAGTGATGGCTACATTCTCACCAGGCATAACCATTTCTACACCTTCTTCCAAAGTAACCGCGCCGGTCACGTCGGTAGTACGGAAGTAGAATTGAGGACGGTAGTTGGCGAAGAACGGAGTATGACGGCCACCCTCTTCTTTGCTCAATACGTACACTTCCGCTTTGAATTTGGTGTGCGGAGTGATGGTACCCGGTTTAGCCAATACTTGACCGCGTTCCACTTCTTCGCGTTTGGTACCGCGCAGCAATACGCCTACGTTGTCACCTGCTTGACCTTCGTCCAGCAGTTTGCGGAACATCTCAACACCGGTACAAGTGGTTTTTTGGGTTTCTTTCAGACCTACGATTTCGATCTCGTCACCAACGTGGATGACACCGCGCTCTACACGGCCGGTTACTACGGTACCGCGACCGGAGATGGAGAATACGTCTTCGATAGGCAACAGGAACGGTTTGTCCACGGCACGCTCTGGAGTCGGGATGTAGCTGTCCAATGCGGCAGCCAGTTCGAAGATTTTTTCTTCGTAAGCGGCGTCGCCTTCCAAGGCTTTCAGTGCAGAACCTTGTACGATCGGGCAGTCGTCACCTGGGAAGTCGTAGCTTGACAGCAAGTCACGGATTTCCATTTCAACCAGTTCCAGCAGTTCGGCATCATCAACCATGTCGCATTTATTCATGAACACGATGATGTAAGGTACGCCTACTTGGCGGGCCAACAGGATGTGTTCGCGAGTTTGCGGCATAGGACCGTCGGCAGCGGAACATACCAAGATTGCGCCGTCCATTTGTGCGGCACCGGTAATCATGTTTTTAACGTAGTCGGCGTGGCCCGGGCAGTCCACGTGTGCGTAGTGGCGGGTTTCGGTTTCGTATTCTACGTGTGAGGTATTGATGGTAATACCGCGGGCTTTTTCTTCGGGAGCGTTATCGATTTGGTCGTAAGCTTTTGCAGCACCGCCGAATTTTTTAGCCAAAATAGTAGTCAAAGCAGCAGTCAGAGTGGTTTTACCATGGTCAACGTGACCGATGGTGCCAACGTTTACGTGCGGTTTGCTACGTTCAAATTTTTCCTTTGCCATGGCAAATTTCCTATCTTTAAAATACTGAGAAAATGGTATTTGGTGCCCATGGGCAGATTTGAACTGCCGGCCTCTCCCTTACCAAGGGAGTGCTCTACCCCTGAGCTACATGGGCCAATAGACTATTGGAGCGGGTGAAGGGAATCGAACCCTCACCGTAAGCTTGGAAGGCTTCTGCTCTACCATTGAGCTACACCCGCAGACTTACTGCATCAATGCCCCAACACATTGGAATTTGGTGGTGGGAGAAGGATTCGAACCTTCGAAGCTCTCGCAACAGATTTACAGTCTGCCCCCTTTGACCGCTCGGGAATCCCACCAAAAGAGAACGCAAGTTTATTCGTGACTCAGATTTTCGTCAAGTTCTTTTTTAATTTTGTTTTCTTAAAATCACTCAATTTATTGCTTTAAAAAAGAATTTATTTGAACTGAATGATTTTTTCGTATTTTGCCATCAGCTCTTCGTGCGTTTCCGGATGCTCTTCATCAATCAGGATGCAGTCCACGGGGCATACCTGCTGACATTGCGGCTCATCGTAATGGCCTACGCACTGCGTACACAAATTAGGGTTGATTTCGTAAATTTCCTCGCCTTGCGAGATGGCGTCATTGGGGCACTCCGGCTCGCAAACGTCACAGTTAATGCACTCATCTGTAATAAAGAGCGACATTTCTTTTCCTTTTTCATTTAAATTATCAAAACCGATTGGGCGCGGATTATAGCACAAACGCGTCAAAAACAATCCGTTTAGGCGAATGTTTACACCCTGGTAATGATTCTCAAATCTCTTACTATTCAGCTACTTGGACAAACTGCAAGAGCACAAAACCGCTCTTACCCGCCCGTCCTTCGCGATAAGGCTCCAGCCACTCGGGGAAATCGGGCAGCTCCCCTGCTTCAATATAGACCATTGCCCCGTTTTTCAAGCTGTTTTTCAAAGAAGCAAACAAATTTTCCCAATCCCGCCACGCAAACGGCGGATCCAAAAAGACCACATCAAACTTTTCAGACGACCTCTGCAGATACGCAAGGCCATCGGTATTGAGGATTTCCAGTTTATCCAAACCCAATGCTCTGGCGTTTTGCCGCAGCATATCGGCAGTTTTGCGATTATTATCCGCCAGCACCACCCTCTTCGCGTTACGGGACGCGGCCTCAAATCCCAACGCGCCGCTTCCAGCAAACAAATCCAACGCATTCAGACCGGTCAAATCCTGACCCAGCCAATTAAAAAGTTTTTCGCGGACACTGTCAGGCGTCGGCCGCAGACCGTCCGCATCTGCAAAAACCAGTTTCCGTCCCCTGCATTGCCCGCCGATGATGCGGACTTGATTTGAATGTTTGCTGTGTTTGCTCATGATTAAAACGAATCGTCCAACAGTTTCAGACGACCTCTAAAGAATGACAAAGCAGCCATTATACCGCAGCGTTTTTTTCATTTAAGGCAGCATGAAAACAAATTGACGCATCGTGAAATTTTATTTTTTATGATGCTAAACTTACAAAATTTTATAAATCATAAAATATTTTCTCAAATAAAAAGGTCGCTTACGTCCGCCATTAGAACTTTCCCACCGCTTTTTCAGTCTATTGGCCATAATACTTAATGAAAATATGGATGGCTGACAATGCCGCTTTGGAAAATTATTTTGGGTGTTTATATCGGCGGCGTGATTGCCTTCACCGCCCACGCCCATTTTTTTGACGAATATTACCGCCACTTGGGATTGATTCCGAACTTGGGGCGCGGTCTGCTTTGGTTCGTCTTTTGCCTGCCCTTGATCGGCAAAACCGTTGCTTTGATTGTCAGCTTGTTCTTTCTTGCCACGTTGGTTTTTGCAAGGCGTTAAATCCCTTCCTAATGAAACTGAAAAGGTCCTTGGATTCGGATTTCAAGTGCAACACTAGGGTACCAGTGGTTGGAACAGATTTAAGAATAAAACACTTGGCGTTTCGTAGCCAAGTGTTTTTCTCGGCCGGTGGTTCAACTCATCTTGAACCCTGCGTATCTCCCGATCGCTGATGTTTCGGAAATCGGTTTGTTTGGGGAAATATTGCCGGATGAGTCCATTGGTGTTCTCATTCAGCCCTTTCTCCCAAGAATGGTAAGGGCGGCAAAAATAGGTTTTCGCCTTCAAGGCTTTGGCTATTTTGGTGTGTTGGTAGAACTCTTTGCCGTTATCCATGGTGATGGTGTGGACTCTGGCTTTATATGCCTTTAATACCCTAATGGCCGCCCGGGCAGTGTCTTCGGCTTTTAAGTTCTTTAATTTGCAGATGATGGTGTAGCGGGTAGTGCGTTCGACCAAGGTCAATAACGCGCTTTTCTGATTTTTGCCGACGATGGTGTCGGCCTCCCAATCGCCGATGCGGGTTTTCTGGTCGACGATAGCAGGTCGGTTCTCTATGCCGACGCGGTCGGGCACTTTGCCTCTGGTCCATGTGCTGCCGTAGCGTTTGCGGTAGGGTTTGCTGCATATTCTGAGGTGTTGCCACAAAGTGCCGCCGTTGCTTTTGTCTTGGCGAAGGTAGCGGTAAATGGTGCTGTGATGGAGTGTGATCCCGTGGTGTTTATGCAGGTAGGCACATACTTGTTCGGGACTGAGTTTGCGGCGGATAAGGGTGTCGATGTGTTGAACCAGCTGCGAATCGAGCTTATAGGGTTTTCGCCGGTGCTGTTTGGTCAGCCGGCTTTGCTTCTGTGCTTTTTCGGCGCTGTATTGCTGTCCTTGGATGCAGTGCCGCTTGATTTCTCGGCTGATGGTGCTTTTGTGGCGGTTGAGCTGTTTGGCGATTTCGGCGATGGTGCAGTGGCGGGACAGGTATTGGATATGGTATCGTTCGTCTTGGGTCAGTTGTGTGTAGCTCATGGCAATCTTTCTTGCAGGAAAGGCCGTATGCTACCGCATACTGGCCTTTTTCTGTTATGGAAAGTTGCACTTCAAATGCGAATCCGCCGTCGTCTGAAATTTTTTCAGACGACCTTTTCTCTTTAAACCAACCTAATCTCACTCTTTCGGTGCAGGCGGTTCAATCTGTTCTTTCCAGCCGCATTCTTTTTGCGGGCAGATTTTTTCCACGCCCCAGCGTTTGGTAGTTTTGATGGTCAAGACCGGCCAATGGCAGCTCGGGCATTCTTCGGCGACGGGCGGGTTCCAGGTGGCGTAGTTGCAGTCGGGATAGGTGCTGCAACTGTAAAACAGTTTGCCGTAGCGGGATTTGCGCTCGACGAGGTTGCCTTTTTTGCACTGCGGGCATTGGACGCCGGTATCTTTCGGTTTTTCCAGCGGCTCGACGTGTTTGCATTTGGGGTAGTTGGCGCAGCCGATGAATTTGCTGCCAGTGCGGCTGTATTTGTACACTAGGCGACCGCCGCATTTAGGGCACTCGCGTCCGTCGAGTTCCGCTTGCTCGGCTTCCGCTTTGGCGATGCGCTCGGCGGCTTCCTCGGCGGTTTCGTTGACGTTGCGCGTGTAGCTGCACTCGGGATAGCCGGCGCAGGCGACGAAGCGGCCCATTTTGCCGAACTTGATTTGCAGTTTGTGTTCGCCGCATTTCGGGCAGGTTTCGTCGAGTTCCTGCGTGGTAAATTTGGCGCGTTCGATGCCTTCTTTTTCTTCCACTTGTTTGATGAACGGTTTCCAGAATTTGTCCATCACGGGAATCCAGCGGCGTTTGCCGTCGGCGATTTCGTCGAGCTGGTCTTCGAGTTTGGCTGTGAAGTGGTAGTCGACGTATTGGGCGAAGTGTTCGGTCAGGAATTTGTTGACGATGTCGCCTGTGTCGGTGGGCATGAAGCGTTTTTGCTCAAGGGTAACGTATTCGCGGTCTTTGAGCGTGGAGATGATGCTGGCGTAGGTCGAGGGGCGGCCGATGCCGTATTCTTCGAGGGCTTTAACCAGCGTGGCTTCGTTGTAGCGCGGCGGAGGGGTAGTGAAGTGTTGCTCGCCGTAGAGTTTGTCCACGGGCAATTTGTCGCCTTCGCTCATTTCGGGCAGTTTTTTGCTGTCTTCGCCTTCTTCATCGTCGCTGCTTTCTTCGTAAACGCTGAGGAAGCCTGCGAAGGTTTGCACTTGTCCGGTTACGCGGAATACGCCTTTGCCAACGGTAATATCGACGGTGGTTTGGTCGAATTTGGCGGGCGTCATCTGACAGGCGACGGTGCGCTGCCAAATCATTTGATAGAGTTTGAACTGGTCTGCGCTCAGGAAGGGTTTGACGCTTTCGGGCGTGCGGTACACGGAAGTCGGACGGATGGCTTCGTGCGCTTCTTGGGCGTTTTTGGATTTGGTTTTGTATTGTTTGGCGGCACTCGGCAGATATTCTTTGCCGATTTTGTTTTCGATGTAATGGCGGATTTCGGTTAACGCTTCATCGGCCAAATTCACGCTGTCGGTACGCATATAGGTAATCAGACCGATGGCACCCTGCCCTACGTCTATACCTTCGTAAAGCTGCTGGGCGGTACGCATGGTGCGGTCGGTGGTGAAGCCGAGTTTGCGCACGGCATCCTGCTGCATGGTAGAAGTGGTAAATGGCGCGGCGGGATTGCGGCTGCGCTTTTTCTTTTCGATGGCGGTAACGACGGCCTCTTTGCCTTCGAGTTCTTTCAACACGTCGGCTTGCGCGGCTTCGTCCGGCAGGTCGAATTGTTCGAGTTTCGCGCCGTTGTATTGGGCGAGTTTGGCGGTGAACTTGCTGCGGCCTTTGTGGCTGTCGAGATGCACCGTCCAATATTCCTGCGCTTCAAACGCGCGGATTTCGTTTTCGCGTTCGCAAATCAAACGCAGGGCGGGGCTTTGCACACGGCCCGCGCTCAAACCGCGTCGGATTTTTTTCCACAACAATGGCGAGAGGTTGAAACCGACCAGATAGTCCAAAGCGCGGCGGGCTTGTTGCGCATCAACCAAGTCCATTTCGATTTCGCGCGGGTTGGCGACGGCATCGAGCACGGCGTTTTTGGTGATTTCGTGGAACACGACACGCTGCGGCTTGATGTTTTTCAGACCGCGTTTGGATTTGAGGATTTCAAAAAGATGCCAGGAAATCGCTTCGCCTTCCCTATCCGGGTCGGTTGCGAGGTAGATGTTTTCGGCTTCTTTGGCTCCCGCGACAATCGCATCGACGTGTTTGGCGTTGCGTTTGATCAGCTCGTATTTCATGGCGAAGTCGTGTTCGGGATCGACGGCACCGTTTTTGGGGACGAGGTCGCGGACGTGGCCGTAGGAGGCCAGAATTTCGAAATCGCCGCCAAGGTATTTTTTCAGGGTTTTGGCTTTGGACGGTGATTCGACGATTAAGAGGTTTTTCGCCATTGTTTGTTCTCTTTTAATGTATTGGATGATGCGTTTCAGACGACCTTTCTGAACAAGCTGCGTCAAAAGGTCGTCTGAAAAGGTTTAATGCATGGTTGCTTTGCCGTTGAGCGCGCCCATCAGGTCGTCACCGATTAAGACGGGCAATTCGCTTTTGTGCGCCCACAACAAGAGCAACACCAGCACTTTCGCCGTATCGAGCGTGATTTCTTCGGGCGGGATGTGCATCAGGGCGTGGATGACGATTTCGCGCTGCTCGTAAGTGATGGCGCGTTCGGCAACCAGATACTGCATCAGCCCCATGACTTCCTGCGGCAGATTTTCCACTTCCTCGTTGCAATACACGCGCAGGGCATGGCTGTCGAACGGTGCGGCGGCGAATTCGGACGTGTTGAACAACACTTCCATCATCATCAGCGTATTGCCGATTTCCGTTACGTCAAAACCCGCATCTTCCAACAGGCGGCCCAAATCCTCCGGCGGCGGACAATTGTCGAAATCTTGGAAGTGTTCGATGAGATAGGCAATGACTTCTGTCATGCTGGTTCCTTAATGAATGAATCAATTATGCTTTTATGCGCTGATAGCGTCCGCCCGGCAAGGCGGCGACGATGCCGTCGAGTTCGTATTCCAGCAGTCGAGCGTAAACGTCTGCCGCCGCCCATGCGGTTTGCTGCGCCAATATATCGGGATGAACGGAGTCGTAACCCATGGCGTCCAGCAGCCCATCTTCCGCTGTCGGCGCGGCAACCGTATTGGCTTGCGCCGGCTGTTTTCGGACATGAAGGTCGTCTGAAAACGGTAAAACAGGTTCAGACGACGTCTCTCTGACGGCAGTGCGTTTTTCCGTTTTTTTGTTTTTCTTATTTATAGAATATGATGGAACTGCCGCATTTTGCAATAGCCCCGGACATTCGTGAAGGATGTCGTCCAAACATTCCACCAATTTCGCGCCGTCTTTAATCAGCTTGTGGCAGCCCTTACTGTGCGGATTGTCTATCGAACCGGGCACCGCCATCACCTCACGTCCCATCTCCGCCGCCAGCTTGGCAGTAATCAGCGAACCGGATTCCAACGCGGCCTCGACCACCAGCGTAACCTGCGACAACGCGGCGATCAGGCGGTTGCGGCGCGGAAAGTTGCCCGCAAACGGCCGCGTATCCAAAGGAAACTCGCTGACAATCAATCCTTTTTCGGCGATTTCATAGGCAAGGTTTTTATTGGACGGCGGGTAAATGCGGTCTATGCCCGTCCCCCATACGGCGATGGTGTCGCCGCCCGCCTGCAATGCGCCTTGGTGGGCGGCGGTGTCGATACCCGAAGCCATACCCGACACGACGGGAATATCCTGTTCACTCAACGCTCTGCCGAAATCTTTGGCAATCCGCATCGCCTGCGGCGTGGCATGGCGGCTGCCGACAATGGCGGCGGAAGGTTTGTGCAGCAGTTGCACGTTACCGCGCAAGAACAAAACCGGCGGCGCGGTAATGCCCTGCGTCAGCATTTCAGGAAAATCATCATCTTGCAGCAGCAACAAACGGCAGCCGTCCTGCTTTTCCCATTGCAGCGCCGCTTCCGCAGCCTTTTGCGCCAACGCCCGTTTTTCGCCGTTGCGCCAAGATTCGGCTGCCTGCTTGTGGCGCACTATCGTGGCGATTTGCTCCGCAGGAGCATCCAGCGCGGCTTTCGCGCTGCCGAAACGTTGTAGTAGGAGCAAGAAGCCCTCCGCGCCGACATAAGGCGTAAACGCCAGTTGCAGCCAGGCAAGGCGGTCGTTTTCCGTCATTAATTGTGTCCCCTTGTTGTTTTCAGACGACCTTTGTTCGGGAGGTCGTCTGAAAACAGATAAATGTCAGTATTTAACGATAAAGCCGGCGAACTTTAAACCGATACGGCGTTCCCACACCTGATTCCGGTTTCGTACCTGTTCACCGTCATGCGGATGCTGCCAAACAGCCGACAGCCCGTTAGTAACTTTTGTAATATTTTTATATTCTACACGATACGGCAGGAAAATCTGTCATTTGAATGGTTGTCGCCCATTGTGTCAAAAGTGAGTCGGCTCTACGGCAAAAGCGAACAGATTAATGGCAAACAAGGTCGTCTGAAAACATACCGCAGCGTGCCGTATGCTTTCAGACGACCTCTTATCCTACTACCGCCCTACTCTTCTGCTTTTTCCGCTGCGCTGCGGCGGGAAACGCTGATGCCTAATTGTTTGAGTTTGCGGTAGAGGTGTGTGCGCTCCAGGCCGACTTTTTGGGCGACGCGGCTCATGTTTTGCCCTTCTTGGGCGATGTGGTACTCGAAATAGCGGCGTTCCAATTCTTCACGCAGTTCGCGCAAAGGCATATTGAAGTTGAAACCGCCGACGATTTCGGTGGCGACTGTCGCCCGTTTTTGCCCCAATGCGGCAACGACCGCCTGCTCGTGGACTTCCTGTCCGTCCGCTTCCAGCATCAGGTTTTTCACGACGCTGCGGAGCTGGTCGAAATTGCCCGGCCAGTTGTATTGGCAGAGGACGGTCAGCGAGCCGTTGCTGAATTTGACGGGCTGGATTTTTTCGCTGTCCGCCAATTCGGTCATGACTTGGTTGACCAAGAAAGCGATGTCTTCGGATTGGCTACGCAACGGCGGGATGCTGATGACGTTGCCGGAAAGCAGTTCGGACAACTTGGCATCGGCTATGGCGTCTGCCGGGCTTTCATCGGCGGCATGGCTGCCGGCGACGATGACGCGCACGTTGTAACGGTCTGCCTTGCCGAGGATGAAACTGATGCCGTTTTGGATGTTTTTGCTGTACTGCGCGGCATCACCGAGATAGAGCGTGCCGCCCGATGCTTTTTGCAGCAGTTCCAAAGGCGCATCGGCAATGAGTTCGACGCGGCTGAGTCCGACCCAAGGCGTGCCGCTTTTGTGGAAATAGCGGGCAACGATTTCAAACGGCGAACCGGTTTCGCCGCTGAGCAGCACGGGGCCGCTTTTTTTCACGGCAGGCTCAAGTTGTTGCTTGAATTCTTGAATGGCGGGGCTGTTGCCGAGTTTATCGAAGGACAAGCCCGCCGCCATCTGCATTTCGCCGTGTTTGAGGGCGCGGTCGACGGTAGAGAGCAGCTTTTGCAGGGCAATCGGTTTTTCCAGAAAGTCGAGCGCGCCGATTTTGGTGGCTTCGACGGCGGTGTCGATGCTGGCGTGTCCGCTCATCATCACTACGGGCATATTGAGCTGCCCGTTTTTCGCCCACTCTTTGAGCAGGGTAATCCCGTCGCAGTCGGGCATCCAGATGTCCAACAACACCATGGCGGGACGGGTCTGGTGGCGCAGTTGGCGCGCCTCTTCGGCGTTCTCCGCCAAAGCCACGGAATAACCTTCGTCTTGGAGGATTTCCGAGAGCAAGTCGCGGATACCTACTTCGTCATCTACAATTAAAATATCACTGCTACGCATAAGTTTCTACCAATCGGGGTAAGGCTATTTTCACACACGCGCCGCCTTCGTTCTGATTGCTCAGGCTGATGCGGCCGCCGTGCTCTTCGATGATTTTCTTCACAACGGGCAATCCCAGTCCCGTACCTGTCGGCTTGTCGGTAACATACGGCTCGAAGGCATTATGCAGCATTTCCTTGCTGAAACCTTTGCCGTTGTTACAAACGGTCAATAAAACCTGTCCGTCGTTATCTTCACCGACGCTGACATTCACTTGAGGAACTTCTGCCTCTTCCGCCGCCTCTGCCGCGTTTTTGAAAATATTGTGCAACACCTGCCGCATGGCGGTGGTATCGGCGGAAATCGGCTGCGGTTTGTCGGACAAGTTTGGAACAAAGCGGCACGCCCCGCCCTCGTACAGCAGCAACACTTCTTCGACCAAACGGTTCAAATCGTGTTTTTCAAAATTCAGCGACGGGGCGCGGGCGTAATTGCGGAAGGCTTCGACCATTTCTTTTAATGCCGCCACCTGTTTGACGATGGTGTCGGTCGAACGGCTGAGGATTTGGGCGTGTTGTTCGTCCAATTTATCATGCAATTTCCATGCCAATCTCTCGGCGGAAAGTTGGATAGGCGTGAGCGGATTGCGGATTTCATGCGCCAACCGTTTCGCCACTTCGCCCCATGCGGCTTCTTTTTGGGCGCGGATAAGGACGGTGATGTCGTCGATCACCATCACCACGCCGTTGTCGTTGTCGTCAGGCAGGATGGTGGCTTTGCCCAAGAGAATCCGCGCATCGTCGGGGGCGGCGTATTCGACTTGGACGGGCTTGGCGGCATTGGCGGTTTCTTCAATGGCGGCAAACACTTCGGCAAGCAGGGTCTGCTGCGGCGATTGTCCGCGCCAGTCGTGCCAGTTGCTACCCCACAGCGGCACCAATTCAATGCCCAAAATCCGTTCGGCTGCTTTGTTGAAGGTTTTCAGACGACCTTCGGCATCCAAAGTAATCACGCCCGTGGTCAGGCTTTCCAACACGCATTCGAGATAGTGGCGCGCCGCTTCTTCGCGCAGGCGGTTGTTCTCGTCGGCTTCTTTGGCGATGGCAAGCTGTTCGGTCATGTGGTTGAACAACTGGGTCAACCTGCCGAATTCATCATTGCGGAACACGGGGCGTTTCTGGCTGAAATCGCCCTGCGCCACCGCCCTTGCGCCTTCTGCCAACGACAATACCGGCTCGACGAAGCGGCGGGCGAAATACAGCGCCATTACCAAGGCAAGGAAAATCGCCAACAGAGCGGCAACCAGCAAAGTCGCCAAGAAGAAGGTTTGCAGGCCTTGTTTGGTGTAGCTCAATTCGGCGTATTTCGCCCGCGCCGCTTCAATCAGCGTCGCGTCTTGCGCCACATCCTGCGGGATGGGCTGACGGAAAAACAAGGCATAATCGCGTCCGTTGTGCGCGCCGATCAACATCCAGCCTTGCGCGTACAAGACATTTTCTATGTTTTCCAAACTGCGTATCGAGCCGGTCTGCTCCAGCTTCTCCCATCCTTCTTTGTCGAGTTCGGGTTGGTTTAGTTTCAGCGGATTGACACTTTTCTCGGTTTTGTGGGTTTTGACATCATAGAGCGAAAGCTGGGTAAAGCCGCCCGATTTGGCGGCATTTTTCAGCGCCTTGCCCAAATCGCCGTCCACAGACGCGGTGCTGATCATGTCGATTTGCACCGGCGTAGCATTACTGACTGCGTTGTCCACTGCCAGATTCAGCGCGGATTTGCTCAAGTTCAGGCTGCGTTCGAGGGCTTCGTGGGTATCGTTGCCGAACCACGAATTAATCGTGCCGTTGATGAACTGCGCGGAAATGCCGAACAGAAACACGCCCGGCAATACCGCCACCAGCGTAAACATCCCCGACAGCCGCCGCGCAATCTGCGAACCGAACACACCCTTGCTTTTGTCGCGCATGAGGAGCAGGACGTAGCGCGTCAAAACCGATGCCAACACCAGCATCAGCAGCGCACACAGGGCGATAATCCACCAGAAATATTCCGCCAGCGGGCTGGTGCTGCCCGTTGCAATGGTCAGTCCGTAGAGCAGTCCCACCGCCGCCAACACGGCAATCAGGAGAAAGCGGCGCATGGTTTACTCCTGAGAGATGGTCAGAGACTTCCAGCCGGAATCCAAGTGCCAGTTTTTAGAAGTCAATGCGTTGATTTGGAAGGGTTTGGGCAGCTTCGCTGTTGAAAGCAGCAGGCGGATTTCGGCTTGTGTGTCTTTCGCTGCGACGCCGCTTAACGCGCCTTTGGACAGCACTTTCCAGTTGGCGACCGCCCCTACGCCGCGCAAGGCGGTCTCAAGCGTGTCGTATTCGGTGGAAAACGTGCCGACGGTTATGCGGTAGCGGTTGGTCAGCGGATGGAAGGAAAGTTTGTAGTGGATGGTGTTGTCGCTGTTGAGCAGCTGGTCAAACTTGAAGCGGTAAGACGGCATGGAAGGCGCGGAAAGCTGCCAGCTCAAAGTGAAATTCAACGGCACGCCCTGCCGGAGCGCCTGTTTGAGCTGGTCGGGCAAATCGGTGCGGAAACGGCTGCTGACGGAAAGCTGCCCGGTTTCGGTCAGTTTCGCCTCGGAGCGGGTCACGCTGATACCCTCCGCCGCCGCATTCAGCGACAGGGCGAGCAACAGCGTTCCAAACAGCCGTTTACTGCTTTTTGATAAGCGCGTAATAAAAGCCATCTTGATGTTTGTTCGGTAAAAGCACACGCGATTCGATCAGCTCGGCATCGGCGTGGCGGTTGAGGAATTTTTGCAACTGAACGTCGTTTTCTTCGACGAACACCGAGCAGGTGGCAAGCAGCATTCTGCCGTTTTTCGTCAGGGTTTGCCAAAGCGCGTCCAGCAATGCCTCCTGCTGACGGGCGGTTTTGGCGGCATCGGTCGGACGGCGCAGCCATTTCACGTCGGGATTGCGCCGCGCCACCCCCGAAGCGGTACACGGCACGTCGGCAAGGATGGCGTCGAAAGGCTTTCCATCATACCACGCCGCCAAGTCCTGCGCATCGGCGCAAGCCAGAGCGGTCGTCTGAAACCCCAAGCGGTCGAGATTGTCCTTCACCCTTTTCAGACGACCTTCATCTATATCCAAAGCGGTAACATGACAATCCGCCAGTTCCAACATATGCCCCGTCTTCCCGCCCGGCGCGGCGCACGCGTCCAAAATCCGTTCGCCGTCTTTAGGGTTTAACAGATACGCCGCCTGCTGCGCCCCGAAATCCTGCACCGACACCAGCCCTTCGGCAAAACCGGGCAGCCGGTTCACCGGCACAGCTTCTTCCAACGTAACCGCATATTCGTCCAACGCCTTAGCCGCAATCCCTTCCGCCGCCAGCTTTCCCAAATACGATTCGGCATTGCCGTGGCGGCGGTTGACCCGCAGCGTCATCGGCGGATGCGATTGCAGCGCGGTGGTGATGTTGTGCCAATGTTTCGGATAATGGTTTTTCAGGTATGCCACCCACCACAGCGGCAGGTTGTGCTTCGCCACATCGTCTTTTTTGCACGAAGCCGCGAGCTTGTCGCGTTCGCGCAAAAAACGCCGCAAAATCGCGTTGGCAAACGAACGGTACTGCCCGCGCCCGATTTTCGCGATACTCTCGACCGCCTCGTTGACCACCGCATGAGGCGCGTTGCGCGTGTAATGCAGTTGGTACATCGCCGCCAAAAGCAGGCTTTCGAGCTGCGGATTGTCAATCGGCTTTTTCAGCATCTGCGCGAGCATATGCTTCAAACTGCCCAAATAACGCTGGCAGCCGTAGGCAATATCCTGCAGCGCGCCGTTTTCCTGCGCCGTCAGCTCGGGATGCGCCGCGCGGATTTGCGCCAACACATCCTGAAGGTTGTGCCCTTCGGCGACCGCCGCAATGCTGTCGGCGGCGAGTTTTTGGGCGAGGGACATACTCATAAATTCAATTCCTTAAATACCTGCTTCGGTTCGATTTGTTCGTTAAAAATGTAAACGCCTTACAAGCGGTTCGGGCGGTGTTCGGGGCAAAATTCAAATTGTGTTAATCCGATTGCCCGCTCATGACAATATCCATATAGTCCGTTCTTTTCAACACACATAAGGATTCATCATGACTTTGCGCGCCCTCTCCCTGCTTGCCGTTTCCGCCGCACTCGTTTCCGGCAGCCTGACCGCCGCGGCGGCACCGCACAAACATTCCCGCGCCATCTCCCAAGCGCAAGCCGTCAAAATCGCCAAGAAACGCGTCGGCGGCGGCCGCGTTACCGACATCGACCACAGCGACGGACGCTGGGAAATCGAAATCCGCAGAGGCTGTACCGAATACGATGTCGACGTTTCCTCACAAAGCGGCCGCGTCATCAAAGTGGACACCGACAACCACTGCGACGATTAATCGATTCTTGATAATGGATTCTTATAGGAAGCCGGACTGTCTGTCCGGCTTTTCTGTTTTCAGACGACCCCAAGCTTGCCTAAGGTCGTCTGAAAAACATTTAATCTGCCGTTTTGCCTGATTCGGGAATTTCAGACGACCGCCCCGTCCCGTTCCAACAATGCCCGATAGCGTTCGGCATCCTGCGGCGAATAGCAACAGAAAATGATTTTTTCGACAGACGGACACTGCGGCAAGGTTTTTTTCAAAATCGCCAAAGCAGTCTCGGCAGCCAAGTCGGCGGGGAAACGGTACACGCCCGTGCTGATACAGGGGAAGGCGATGCTGCGGATGCCGTGTTCTTGCGCCAACAGCAGGGAATTTTGATACGCCTCCGCCAGCTTGACCGCTTCGCTGCGGTGTCCGCCGAACCAAACCGGCCCGACGGTGTGAATCACAAATTTCGCCGGCAGCCGGTAGCCTTGGGTGATTTTCGCTTCGCCCGTGCGGCAGCCGTTCAACTTTCTGCACGCTTCCAACAATTCCCGTCCCGCCGCGCGGTGAATCGCGCCGTCCACGCCTCCGCCGCCCAACAACGAGGAATTGGCGGCGTTCACGATGGCATCGACTTCAAGTTTTGTAATATCGCCTTCGACTACTTCAAACACTGCCATGATCTGCTCCTAAACGTGGGGAATCTTGTCGTCAGTTCAACAAAACCAAACGTTTCCCTGCCCGATATTTTCAGACGACCTCTGAATCATCAGAAGAAAGGTCGTCTGAAAATTGATAACCGGCCCGCTGTTTTTTGATACAGCACCTACCGCCAACCGTCATTCCCGCGCAGGCGGGAATCCATCTTTGAACTTCAACAACGCTTTTCGAGCATCCGTTTCTTGGATTTTCCAATGGATTCCCGCCATAGCTCATTCTCGCGTAGGCGGGGAAGGCATGGCAGCTAAGAAATGGGGGATGGGCTGGCTCTAAATTAGTTTACGAAACGGCTTCTATAAAACCGTCCCAACCTCAATCTTATGCCCTGCCGCAAACGCCGCAATCGGCATCCGTTTGCTGCCCGAAGGCTGCAATTCGGTAATCTTCAGCGCGTTCTCGCCACAGGCGACAACCAAGCCGTCAGCCGAGCAAGACAACACTTCGCCCGCCCTGCCTTGTTGCGCGACTACTTCAGCCCGCCAGATTTTCATCGGCTTGCCTTGATATTCCACCCATGCAGCGGGGACGGGGTTGAAGGCGCGGATTTTGCGTTCAATCACTGCCGCGCTTTCGTTCCAATCGACACGCGCTTCTTCTTTGCTTAATTTTTGTGCATAAGTCACGCCTTCTTCAGGCTGTTTGACGCTTTTCAGACGGCCTTCTGTTTTTAATTGTTGCAAATCAGCAACAATCGCCGCCGCACCGAGATTCATCAGCGCATCGTGTACTTCATTCGCCGTATCGGTCGGTTGAATGGCGTAACGGTGTTCGCTGACCACATCGCCGGTGTCCAAACCAATGTCCATCTGCATGATGCACACGCCCGTTTCGGCATCGCCCGCTTCAATCGCCCGCTGAATCGGCGCCGCGCCGCGCCAACGGGGTAGCAGCGAGGCGTGGATGTTGAGGCAGCCGTGTTTCGGCGTATCCAACACGTCTTGCGGCAGAATCAGTCCGTAGGCGGCAACGACCATCACGTCGGCTTCAACCTCTTTGAGCATTTGCAGGGCTTCGGCGTTGTTGCGCAGTTTTTCAGGCTGCGCCACGCGCAAACCCAACTCCAATGCGGCCTGCTTCACGGGAGACGGGGCAAGCTGCATCCCGCGTCCTTTAGGACGGTCGGGCTGGGTCAACACCAGCGGGATTTCAAAACCGGCGGCGGCTATGGCTTTTAAGGCGGCAGCGGCAAAATCGGGCGTACCGGCAAAGATGACTTTCATGGGGAAACTCCTTGGAAATGGGTTTCAGACGACCTATATAGCGCAACGGCAAACATTGCGACAGGTCGTCTGAAAGTTTGAAAAACAACGGCTTGCTGCCGCTTCCCCTCTTTCAGACGACCTGTTCGACCGTATCATTCGGCTTTTAGATGGTGTGTTTCTGACGTTTTTTCAGTTTGGTCTTAATCCGACCCTGTTTGAGCTGCGACAGGCGTTCGACAAAAACGATGCCCATCAGGTGATCCAACTCGTGCTGCACGCAAATCGCCAACAGCCCGTCCGCCTCCAGCGTGAATTTCTCGCCTTTTTCGTTCAAAGCCTCAACCTTGACGCGCTCGGCGCGGGTAACGGTGTCGTAAATGCCCGGCACGGACAGGCAGCCTTCTTCGTAAGTGGTTTCGCCGTCTTTTTCAACAATGACGGGGTTGATGAACACGCGCGGCTCGCTGCGGTCTTCGGTCAAATCCATCACGACGACGCGCTCGTGCACATCGACCTGCGTCGCCGCCAGCCCGATGCCGCGCGCTTCGTACATGGTTTCAAACATATCGGCAACCAGCTTTTGGATGCGCTCATCGACTTGCTCGACAGGCTTCGCCACGGTGTGCAGACGCTCGTCGGGATATTGCAGGATATTCAGTAAAGCCATAATTTTCTCTTCGTTTTTCAATACTTGGGACGCGCATTCAAACGCGTCCGGCAGCAGATTGTGTGTGTTTTCATACAAATTTTGCGCCTGTCTTCACAATTCCCGTGATGACACTAACATTCAATGATAAAATATGCGTCAATGAATTTCTGTTCAATGCGCACGAAACGCCTATTGACGTTTTTTAAAGGGGGACGGCGGTTTTTTTGCAAACTCCCGGCCATTTCATTTTCTCCGTTTATCATTTAAAGACAAACCGAATCAATTTCAAGGGGAACGGTTATGCAACAACGTATTATAACCCTGCTTTGTGTCGCGGGCATGGCAATTTCCGCCCACGCTCAAGCAGCTTCATTAAAAGTGCGCCCCGATGCGCCGCAACGCTACGTCGTGAAAAACGGCGACACACTCTGGGGCATCTCCGGCAAATATCTGTACAGCCCGTGGCAGTGGAACCGCCTTTGGGGCGCAAACCGCGGCGAAATCCGCAATCCGCATCTGATTTATCCGGGTCAGGTGTTGGTTTTGCGCTACGTCAACGGCCGCCCGCAACTGGGCTTCGAAAACGGCTCCGCAGGCAATGACGGCATTCCGGTCATCAAACTCAGCCCGCGCGTCCGCGAAACCTCTTCAGGCTACGGCATCCAAACCGTCAACGTGAACTTCTACCGCATGTTCATGCAACATCCGCAGTTCATCGACCAAATGAAGACCCAAGACGCACCGCGCCTGATCGACGGTCCTGACAACCGCATCATGTACAGCAAAGGCGAACGCGTGTACGCCTACGGGGTTACCGAACCCGGCCGCTATCTGGTTTACCGCGCCGTCAAAGACCTGACCGATCCCGATACCCGTAAATACCTCGGTCAAGAAGTCGTCTTCAGCGGTATCGTCAGCACCCTGCCCTACACCAACAGCGCGCTGGACTCTGCTTCTGACGAAGACCGCAAATACCTGAAAGACGGCGAATACTACACCCGCCTGCACCCGCTGGCGAAAGTGCCGACCCAAACCGCGCAGCCTATGATTGTGGAAGAAGCCGTTTCCGAAATCCGCAAAGGCGATTTCCTGCTGAAAATGGACGGCGAAACCGAGCCTTTCCAAATCATGCCGCACGCGCCGACGCAACACATCGACGGTAAAGTCATCTCCATCCTCGACGGCGTACACGAAGCCGGACAATTCCAAACCGTTACCCTGAACAAAGGTTCCGCCGACGGCTTGGACAAAGGCACGGTCTTGAGCATTTACAAACGCGACCGCCAAGTGAAAGTCGATTTGGAAGAAGGCAAAAAAGGCCGTAAGAACATCGTTAAATATGTTTCCATCCCTGCCGAAGAAACCGCATTGGCCATGGTATACCGCACCGGCGAACATCTCTCGTCCGCCATCATTTTGGAAAACCTGACCAGCATCAACATCGGCGACACCGTATCCGAACCCGGCCGCGACTTGGACAACATGTCTGACGACAAACCGCACGTCCGCAACGAGCCGCAAGATTCCCACGATACGGAACACAACCAATACAATATCCACAGCAATATCAATAAATATTGATCGATTGCCGACAACAAAACGTCGTCTGAAAATTTCAGACGACGTTTTTTATAAAAATTTGAATAAGCAACGCCGTACCGTCATTCCTAATCAGCGTGAGTCTGATCCTGAGTTTTTCAAAAAATTATGAAGATTGCCGTAATCTCAAACCTCCAAATATCCGCCCGCGCGGGAATGACAATGTCGATATTTCTTGCTATCGCCCGCTCTATCTGCCCAATCCGCTTTATCCTCAAGATAACTTGTTTCTTGAATGTGCCGATAAACTTCTGCCGCTCATCTCTACCAAGTCATAAGCGGATATATTGTTACCTATCGAATCAGTCATGCGCCAAACAGGTCGTCTGAAACCTTTTCAGACGACCTGTTTGGCTATGGGCGCTGTGTTAACTGCCTGAACCGACGGTGTAAACCTTACCGATGCTTTCGGGGTCTTGCAGGACGGCGGCGACGGCGGCGGCGAGTCCGTTTCGGCTCATGTAGTTTTTAGGGATGCCGTCGGGGTGGTCGGTCAGGATGTGGCGGTTGTCTTCGCTGTTGTCCAATCCGCAGGGGCGGAGGATGGTCCAGTTCAGGCTGCTTTGTTTGAGGTAGATTTCGGCTTCGGTTTTGGCGCGGACGGCTTCGCCGAGGGCTTGTTTGAAGGGTTCGCTCATCATGTCCCATTGTTCGCCGCAGCCCATGCTGGTAATCAGGATGAAACGGGCTTGCGGGTTGGTAGCCTGGGTGGCGGCAATGATGTTGATGTTGCCCAGTGCGTCGCTGCGTATACCTTGTTCGTTTTTGCCGCCAACGAAGCTGATGACGCTGTCGGGGCGGTATTGTGCGAACACTTTGTCGAGCGCGTCGGCATCGAGCGCGTCGGCGGTGGCCGTCTGAATGCGGTGTTCGCTAAAGAACGAGTCTTCAGGCGGCTTTCTTAATACGGCGACGGTGTCGGCAGGATGGGTGAGTGTGCTGATGAACGCGCGGCCGGACGAGCCGTTGGCACCGAAGATGAGTTGCATGGGGAGCTCCTTTGTGTGTTGGATGGTTAGGGGTTCAATAATCTGTTTACTTTGTTGAGTGGTTGGGACAGGCTGGTTGATTTTCAGACGACTTTGTTGTGTTTGATGCTGCGTGGTCGTGGGCAAAGCCCACGCTGCCTTTTTTCGGTTTTCTCTTGCGACAGAACTGAGATTGTCTGAAAAACAGGCAAAACGAGTTTTATATAGTGGATTAACTTTAAACCAGTACGGCGTTACCTCGCCTTGCCGTACTATCTGTACTGTCTGCGGCTTCGTCGCCTTGTCCTGATTTAAATTTAATCCACTATAACAATAGCCGTAGCATGGGTTTTGTCTGCGGAATTAACTTACCGGTTTGGGGTCGTGCCCTCTCCCTGACCCTCTCCCACGGGGAGAGGGGATGGGTTGGTAGGGAGAATCCAAGCGACAGAGAAGCCAAAAATGGTTGGATTTCAGTCGTAGCATGGGTTTTGCCCGCGGAATTGACTTACTGGTTTGTGCTTTGCCCTCTCCCTAGCCCTCTCCCACGGGGAGAGGGGATGGGGTGGCGGGTAAACTCCAAGTGGCAGAGAAGCCAAAAATGGTTGGATTTCAGTATCCTCTATCCCCTCTCCCCGTGGGAGAGGGTTAGGGAGAGGGCGGTAAGCGCGAGCTTACTTTGTGGCAAACGCCAATCTTGCAGGCAGCCTGTCGAATTTCATCGGCTATTTACGATGCCGAAAGATTTTGTTTGTGCAGGAATGCGGCAATTTCTATCGGCTTCAGGCAAAGGTCGTCTGAAACCTGTTTAAGCCGCATCAAACAGTTTTCTCATGGCTTCGATTTGGTGTTGTTTCAGTTCGCCTGCTTCGTCGCGGCCGACGAAGATTTTGAACATGGCGCCGCCGTTGCGGTTGATGAAGTTGAGCGAACAGGTGGCTTTGCCCATAAACGGGCGTTCCAAAAGGTAGATGGCAGCGCAGTTTTCGTAATAGATATGACCGTGTACGCCGCCGTCGGTTTCGGGGTGGTCGAAGTTGTAGAAGCCACGGCCGACTTTGCCGCCGGGCAGTTTGCCGATAACTTCGACGATGGCGTCGGGGGTGTGGGCGATGAAGGTGACGGCTTCGTCCCAAGCGGCGACGGCTTGGAGGATTTCGACGATGCGGCTGCCTTCGGTTTGGCGGATGCAGTTTTCGGGCAGGCAGCGGATGACGTCTTCAAAATTGCATTGGTTTTGCGCGGCAAGCATTTCGAGCACTTGGCCGGGATTTTTTTCCAATGATTGGCGCAACATGATTTGTTGTTCGGATGAAAGTTTTTGCATGGTTTGATCCTTTTCTTGGGTCGGAAGGGTGAGCATGAGTTTGCGGATGAGAGTAGGCGACCAGTAGCGGCCGCTGGTGTTCAGGCGGATGAGGCCGTCTGAACCTTGTTCTTCAAAGAGCTGCATTGCCTGCCATTGGGCAATCAGTTTCTGCGCGGCGGCGTTGCCGTCAAACAGCGAGGGATTCAGACGACCTGTTTCCATGTCGTGCTGCACTTGTCCGAGCAGGGTTTTGTTCGGGCTGTGGCCGCTCATGAAGGCGATGTTTTTTTCGCCTGTCGGCGTGGCGAGGTAGCTATCCAAATCGCCCTGCACCTGATAGCTGAAGCCGCCGAGGTTGCCACCTGCGCCGGAGCCGAACGCCCAGCAAGGGATATTGGATTTGACCAGCGTGTTGTAGCGGTTGCGTTCGCCGCGGCCGGGATAGGCGAAATGGCTGTTGCTGACTTGGTTCCAGCCTTTTTGCGCCAGTGTTTCGACGGCGTAGGCGTATTGGTCGGCCTGAACGTCGAAACCGGGTGGGGCGGGAAATGCGCCTTTTTCCACCATGCGGTTGATGGGCAGCATGGGATAGAGGTTGAAGGCGTAGGTGTCGAGTCCGGACAAAGGCAGGGCGGTGGCGCGTTCGAGGTCGTTTTTCCAAACGGCGTCGGTTTGGTTGGGCAGGCCGAACATCAAATCGACAACGATAACAGCATTGATTTCACACAATTTTTCCAGATAGGCAAAGGCTTCGTCGCCGCCGTGTTTGCGGCCGAGGCGGCGGCGGATGGCGGTGTCGAAAGTTTGCACGCCGATGGAAATGCGGTTAGCGCCCGCTTCGATGCAGGCTCGGGCTTTTTCGATGTCGAAATGGCTCATGCGGCCTTCGATGGTGAACTCGCAGTCGTCGGCAATCGGCAGGTATTGGTAACAGGCACGGATGAGTCTGGCGAGGTCCGGGGTTTGCAGCGCGGTGGGCGTGCCGCCGCCGAAATAGACGGCGCGGATTTTGCCGTTGCCCTGACGGATTTCGGCTTCCGCCGCCATTTCTTCGATGATTTTGTCGGTGTAAACGCTGCTGTAACTCTCTTTCCATGCGTTGCGGTAGAAGCCGCAGAACACGCAGTGGTTGGCGCAGAAGGGAATGTGCAGATAGGCGAGCGCGTCGGAATCGGCGGCATGGGGGAGCTTCTGCCGCCAAATATTTTGCCATTGCGGACGGGGAATCGGTATGCCACCCCATATCGGCATCAGAGCCTGCCGTTCGGGAAAGGCTTTGGGCGCGGATTGGCGCGGTGTCCAAACGATCTGCTTTTCCATATTTGATTAAAAATGATTATTAATCATATTAGGAAATTAAATCACTGTCATCAGGCAGTGTCAAGGATGATGGAGCGGGAAAACGGAACATGAACAGTGTCGGCAGGTGAATAAATATAGTGAATTAACTTTAAACCAGTACGGCGTTGCCTCGCCTTAGCTCAAAGAGAACGATTCTCTAAGGTGCTGAAGCACCAAGTGAATCGGTTCCGTGCTATCTGTACTGTCTGCGGCTTCGTCGCCTTGTCCTGATTTAGTTAATCCACTATATTGGTGGAATAGCTTGAGGTCGTCTGAAAAATCAAAGGTTTGGTTTGCTTTTGGCCTTAGTGATGAGGCATTCAACTCATGGCTTGTTTTCAGACGACCTCTTGGGTTCATGTTAAAACTTAAGCTGCACGCGGGCGGCGAAATTGCGGCCGGTTTCGGTGTACAAGTCCATCACGCTTGAGCGGCTCATGCCGGCGACGTCTGCGTGTTGCCAGTATTTTTTGTTGCCGATGTTGTAAATGTTCGCGCCGATTTCGACGTTTTTAGACGGCTTGTACCACGCGCCGACATCCCATACGCCGTAGCCCGGCGCTTGGAAAACACTGTCGCTGCTGACGCGGCTGTGTTTTTTCGACCAGCGCAGTTTGGTATCGACGCCCCATTTTTCTTGTGCGTAGTCTAATCCCAAAACGCCGTTTAGCGGGTAGGCGGAGTCCAGCGGCGTGCCGTCTTGCTGCTTGCCGCGCATCCAAGCGATGCTGCCGGAAACCTGCCAGCCCGGCAGGAATTTGTAGGCGGCGGAGGCTTCCGCGCCGTAGGTTTTGACCCTATCCAGATTTTGATATTGGTACTGGATAATCGGGCGGCCGCCTATGGAGGCGGTGCCGACTTCAGTGCGGTCGATGAAGTTTCGATAACGGTTGTAGAACGCGGTAACTTGCGCGCGGGCGCGTTCGTTTTTGAACTTCATGCCCAATTCGAAGCTGTTGGAGCGTTCGGATTTGAGATTCGCATTCGGGATGACGGCATAGCCGTAGGTCGTGTTGGCAAACGCCATGGTCGCGCTGTCAAACGGCGGCGTGCGGAAGCCTTGTGAATAGGTGGCGAAACCGGTGAACTGTTCTCCCATCGGTACGCTTAGGCGCAGGCTGGGCGTGAGCGCGGAATCGTTGAAGCGGGTTGCCGTGCCGTCGGGATTGGCGTTGAGATAGGCTGAGACCTTTGCAAAATTCCCCAAAATCCCCTAAATTCCCATCAAGACATTTAGGGGATTTCCCATGAGCACCTTCTTCCGGCAAACCGCACAAGCCATGATCGCCAAACACATCGACCGCTTCCCATTATTGAAGTTGGATCAGGTGATTGATTGGCAACCGATCGAACAATACCTGAATCGTCAAAGAGCCCGTTACCTTCGAGACCACCGCGGCCGTCCCGCCTATCCACTGTTGTCCATGTTCAAAGCCGTCCTGCTCGGACAATGGCACAGCCTCTCCGATCCCGAACTCGAACACAGTCTCATCACCCGCATCGATTTCAACCTATTTTGCCGTTTTGACGAACTGAGCATCCCCGATTACAGCACCTTATGCCGCTACCGCAACTGGCTGGCGCAAGACGACACCCTGTCCGAATTGCTGGAACTGATTAACCGCCAACTGACCGAAAAAAACCTAAAAGTAGAGAAAGCATCCGCCGCCGTCATTGACGCCACCATTATTCAGACCGCCGGCAGCAAACAGCGTCAGGCCATAGAAGTCGACGAGGAAGGACAAGTCAGCGGCCAAACCACACCGAGTAAGGACAAAGATGCCCGTTGGACAAAGAAAAACGGCCTCTACAAACTCGGTTACAAACAACATACCCGTACCGATGAGGAAGGCTATATCGAGAAACTGCACATCACTCCTGCCAATACCCATGAGTGCAACCATCTGTCCCCTTTGTTGGAAGGCATTGCCGAAGGTACGACCGTCTATGCCGACAAAGGCTACGACAGCAAGGAAAACCGGCAACATCTGAAAGAGCATCAGTTGTTAGACGGCATTATGCGCAAAGCCTGCCGCAACCGTCCGCTGACGGAAGCGCAAACCAAACGCAACCGATATTTGTCGAAGACCCGTTATGTGGTCGAACAAAGCTTCGGTACGCTGCACCGTAAATTCCGCTACGCCCGGGCAGCCTATTTTGGTCTGCTCAAAGTGAGTGCGCAAAGCCATCTGAAGGCGATGTGTTTGAACCTGTTGAAAGCGGCCAACAGGCTAAGTGTGCCTGTTGCAGCCTAAAAGGCGGCCCGGATGCCTGATTATCGGGTATCCGGGGAGGATTAAGGGGGTATTTGGGTAGAATTAAGGAGTGATTGGGGGCGGAAACAGCCGAAAACAGCCGAAAACCTGTGTTTGGGGTTTCGGTTGTCGGGGGAAAAGGAATTTTGCAAAGGTCTCAGGCTTGGTCGGTTTCGGTGGTCAGCCTGTCTTTTAGGACAACCCGTATCCAAGACCTTTACCACACGACAAAAGGTCGTCTGAAAACCTATATTTCAGGTTTTCAGACGACCTTTTTACTGCTCAAACGGCTGACCGCTCAATCAGTCATGACCGATATCGACGGTTTTCTCTTTGTAGCGCGTATCGGGGACGAGGACGATTTTTTCGTCCACTTTGCCGATGGCTTTCACGTCTTTGCCCGGGTAGTCCAACTGATGCAGGAAATAGCGGATACAGTTGAGGCGGGCGCGTTTTTTGTCGTCGGAACGGATGATGACCCAAGGCGCGTCGCCGGTGTGGGTGTGGAAGAACATGGCGTTTTTGGCTTCGGTGTAGTCGTCCCAACGGTCGAGCGACTGGATGTCCACGGGGGAAAGTTTCCAGTGTTTCAGGGGGTCGTCGCGACGGGAGATGAAGCGGCGCAGTTGTTCTTCGCGGGATACGGAGAACCAGAATTTGAAGAGGTGGATGCCGCTGGCGACGAGCATACGTTCCAATTCAGGGGTTTGGCGCATGAAGAGCAGGTATTCGTTGGGTTCGCAGAAACCCATCACGCGCTCTACGCCGGCGCGGTTGTACCATGAGCGGTCGAAGAAGACCATTTCGCCCGCGGTCGGCAGGTTTTGGATGTAGCGTTGGAAATACCATTGGCCGCGTTCGGTGGTAGTCGGTTTTTCCAGTGCGACGACGCGCGCGCCGCGCGGGTTCAAATGTTCCATAAAGCGTTTGATGGTACCGCCCTTGCCTGCGGCGTCGCGGCCTTCAAACAGGCTGACGATGCGTTGGCCAGAGTCTTTGACCCAGCTTTGCACTTTCAGCAATTCGATTTGCAGCTTTTGTTTTTCTTTTTCGTATGCGGCGCGGCGCATACGTTGTTTGTAGGGGTAATTGGCGGGAAGCGGTGCGCTGCCGGAATCTTCGTCCGTACCGCGTCCTTCGTGTTCCAAAACGGCTTTTTCGAAAACTTGCAACTGGTCTTGCTTTTCGCCCAATTCAACGTTTTCGAACGGTTCTAACTGATGATCTGCCATAGGGTCTCCTTATTGATTAAGTTTGAAATGATATGGTGTGGTATGGTTTGATTCTACTCCTTTGCCCCTCAGCGGACTACATAAAATTACACTGCGCCATTTTTTTCGGCGCGGTCTGCTAATTTGTGTAAAAACAGCGTATAATCAGGCTATTTGCACCACAGCCATGCCCTATTTCGCCCTGTTTGACGATGCCGTAAGCGGCCGCGCAAAACTCTATCAAAATCATGTGGAAAGCCACCTTTTCCATCATAACGAACTGGATTCGCTGGACGATACGCTGCAAAAGGGCTGGCAAAAAGGGCTGCATGCTGTGTTGTTTGCAGACTACGAATTCGGTTTGCCGCTGATGGGGATTGAGTCCGAACGCGGCGGCAATCTTGCCCTGCACTGGTTTGCCGACTGCGCCGACATCGATGCCGAAAGCTGGCTTGCCCAAAATTCAGACGACCTCCCCGCCGGTATTTCCACGCCGCAATCCTCCGTATCCGAAGCCGATTACCTCGATCACATCCGCCAAATCCACGAAGCCATCCGGCGCGGCGACACCTATCAAATCAACTACACCACCCGCCTGCACCTGCAAGCCTACGGCAACCCCGTCAGCCTCTATCGCCGCCTGCGCCAACCCGTCCCCTATGCCGTCTTGTCCCACCTGCCCGATGCGGCAGGGAAATCCGCGTGGACACTGTGTTTCTCGCCCGAACTCTTCCTCAAAATCGGTGCGGACGGCACCATCAGCACCGAACCGATGAAAGGCACCGCGCCGATTTTGGGCGACGGGCAAGACGAACGCCGCGCCGCTGAGTTGCAAGCCGACCCGAAAAACCGCGCTGAAAACGTGATGATTGTCGATTTGTTGCGCAACGACCTCGGCAAAATCGCCCAAACCGGTAAAGTATGCGTACCCGAGCCGTTTAAAGTATCCCGTTTCGGCAGCGTCTGGCAGATGACCAGCACCATCCAAGCCCAAGCCCTGCCGCACATTACCGCCGCCGACATCCTCCGCGCCGCCTTCCCCTGCGGCAGCATCACCGGTGCCCCCAAACGCATGAGTATGCAGATTATCGAATCGCTCGAAGCCGAACCGCGCGGCCTGTACACCGGCAGCATCGGCTACCTGAATCCATGTGAAGGTGGACTGGGATTTGAAGGCATATTCAACGTCGTCATCCGCACCTTGCTGCTCAAACCCGTTTCTAACTCAGTTTCAGACGACCTAGATAGTGGATTAAATTTAAATCAGGACAAGGCGACGAAGCCGCAGACACGGCAAGGCAGGGAAACGCCGTACCGGTTTCAAGTTCATCCACTCTATCAAGGGGTGTACGGCGTCGGTTCCGGCATCGTCATCGACAGCGACCCCGCCGCCGAATATCGGGAATGCGGCTGGAAAGCCCGTTTCCTCAACGAATTGCGCCCCGCCTTCGGCATCTTCGAAACCATGCGCGTAGAAAACAGGCAATGCCGCCTGCTCGACCTGCATTTAGGTCGTCTGAAAACCTCCGCCCAAGCCCTCAACCTGCCCCTGCCCGACGACTGCGAAACCCGAATCCGGCAATACATCGCCAACTTGCCCGACGGCCTCTTCCGCCTGAAAGCCGAACTCGTTTCAGACGGCCTCATCCTCAGCCATGCCGCCACCGCCGAACTGCCCGCCCCGCAGCGTGTCATCCCCGCCCCGCAACCCCTCCCGCGCCGCGACTACCTGCGCCGCTTCAAAACCACCCGCCGCGCCCTCTACGACCAAGCATGGCAAACCGCCGAAACACAAGGCGCGTTCGACAGCCTGTTTTTCAATTCAGACGGCCTCCTGCTCGAAGGCGGCAGAAGCAACGTATTCGTCAAATACCAAGGGCAATGGCTTACCCCGTCTCTGGATTTGGACATCCTCAACGGCGTCATGCGCCAAGCCGTGTTGCAACAGCCGCAAACCTACTTGGGCGCGGACGCAGTCATCGAAACGCACATCACCCGCGACATGCTGGAACACGCCGAAGAAATCCGCCTCTCCAACGCCTTAAGGGGCATGTTTGAGGCGGATTTGGTCGTTAAAGAATAAAATTATTTCCTGAAAACGGATAAAGCCGACAGGCGGAGTATTCGTGAAACGGGTTATATGTCTGAAACTTGAGTGTTCACAAACATGCGCACGGCCTTACCCTCATAACGCTGGTTCAACCACGCCTGTAAGCGTTCGCGGTCTTTGGCAGGCAAAGACTCCTTAAATTCGAGCAAAACCACGACAATATCGTCATGTTCGCCTGTTTTCGATTTAGTATTTTTGCCGCTTTCAGGCTGCTCGGAAACAGGCTCTGTTTGCGCTTTCTCCCAAACCAAGCCGCGTCCGACAACGATTTTTTCCGCTTCCGGATATTGGGCTTTTAATTCCTTGAGTACCGCTGCATCGTCAGCACCGGCGGTATCGGCAGTTTTGCCCGCAAGCACGGTATCGATATAGGCCTGCTGCTCTTTCAGTTCATTTTGCTGCTGAACCGGATTGTTTCGGCTTGCCAGCAATTCTTCGATTTTGGCACCATCCCCTCCCGCATAAACCACGTTCACCTCCGGCTCTTTTACCCCCGACGCATTAAGGCTTTTTTCCAACAGGGCGATGATTTTCTCGGCATTACCCGTTCCGTTGACAATCAGACCGACTTTATTTTCCTTGTAGTTCAATACCTTACGAAGAACAAAAAAACTTTCCTGCTGCTGCGCGGCGGTGATCGCGGCATTGGCTTTTGTGTTGAACAGTTCCTGGCGCACCAGTCCTGATGCCATATAGCCGCTCGGAATCATCACAGCCAACACGACAACAGTAATCATGATACTTTGCAACCGGCGTTTGGATTCCGTTACCAACCCCCTGCGCGGCAGCTTGAGCAGTTTGGAAAACAACAAGGTCGAAAAAGCTATGAACACGCAGTTGATGGCAAAAAGATATGAAGCGCCGAAAAAATATTGCCAGTTGCCATGTGCCAGTCCGTAGCCCGCAGTACACAGGGGCGGCATCAATGCGGTCGCAATCGCCACACCCGGTATGGCATTGCCTCCTTCTTTTCGGGTCAGCGCCACAATGCCCGCACTACCGCCGAAGAAGGCAATCAACACATCCCAAAGGGTCGGCTGAGTACGCGCCAAAAGCTCGCTTTGCGCCTCTTTAAGCGGGGTTAATAGAAAATACAGTGTAGCAGTAACCAAACTGATGGCGACGAATACCATAATATTGCGCACCGCTTGGCGGATCAGCGCAGTATCGCCCACCGCCAAACCGTAACCCATACCGACGATCGGCCCCATCAACGGGGAAATCAACATCGCTCCGATCACTACCGCCGTGCTGTTTACATTTAGACCGATACTCGCCACAGCAATGGCAAACATCAATACCCACATATTCGTTCCGGACACCCGAGTATTGGTACGGATAGTGGCATCGATCTTATCGGGATGAGCTTGGTCATGCGCAAGATTGAACACATCTTGCAACTTGGTCATGGCACCCTTGTCTTCTTGTTCCTGCTTTTCTTGTATTTCCTGATTTTTACTTTCTTCCTGATCTTGCATGTGCGTATCCTAAAATTTTAATATTTTATTTTAAATATCTAATTCATAGAGAATTTTTGAGTAATGAAATAATGCCTTGCCATTACGGCTAAATCTGACAGGCACAATTCTCGCAATATATTAGCATACGTACGCAAATTTCCTCCGTTAGATGAAGGAAGGGCAAAGTTGCCGTTACAGCAAGCCGTAACGTGGGCTTTACCCACGAGATGAATGCCAAAATGAAAGTCTATGTGACTGTTGTCGGATTTAGTTGTTGGATGGTGGATTTCGTGGGCAAAGCCCACGCTACTTGGGTTATCCCAAATCTGCCTTGATTGAATAAAAGGTCGTCTGAAAATGAACGTGAACGTGTTTCCCTAACACCCAAATCCCAAAGTTTTCAGACGACCTTATTTTTGCCTGCAACCCGCCCCCTCTCCCGTCTCGCGTGAGAGGGCTGGGGAGAGGGTGGCTCTGCGGACTGTACGAATTTGATTTGACCTAAACTCCAAAAGCCACCCCAATCCCAACCTTCCCCCGCCGGACGGGGGAAGGGACAAGTTCCGTTGCAACAACGAGTAGCGTGGGTTCTACCCACGATATAAATGCAAGAATAACCGCTAAATTCAAATTGTGGACAACAGGCTTGCGGACGAGGCCCACGCTACTCATTAACTTCCAAGCCCCCATTAATCTCATAAAAAGGTCGTCTGAAACGGGGAAATCAGTTTTCAGACGACCTTTCCGCTTATTAACTTATTGATACCAAAGAAAAACAAATTCCCGCTTGTAGGTTAAAATCAGGCTATGCTAATATGCACAACAACAGGTTTTTCCAGAATAATCTGTGTTAGAATGCAGGTTTAGATGGAAAACTCTATCCGAACTCGGTACAATACCGACGAATTTATTTCTCTTAAACAACCCGCCGCAAGGCAAAAGGAACGACTGATATGTCAAACATCGAACAACAAGTTAAGAAAATTGTTGCTGAACAACTGGGCGTAAGCGAAGCCGAAGTCAAAAATGAATCTTCCTTCCAAGACGACCTGGGTGCAGATTCTTTGGACACCGTAGAATTGGTTATGGCTTTGGAAGAAGCTTTCGGTTGCGAAATCCCCGATGAAGAAGCCGAAAAAATCACTACCGTACAACTGGCTATCGACTACATCAACGCCCACAACGGCTAATCGGCCGCACCAAACATCCCCAGCCTCTGCTGCGTTAGCGCAATAGAGGCTGTTACCTTATATATGTGGGGCAAAATCCGTTATAATAGCCGCCAGGAATCCGATTCCGAACCGCTATTATCATTTTCAGACGGCATCTTGCCGCATCCTACCGAAAACCAACAGCGAGATTATCATGAGTCAGAGAAGAGTAGTCATCACAGGCCTCGGCCAAGTATCACCGGTCGGCAACGACGTCGCCACCGCATGGAGCAACCTGCTCGCAGGCAAAAGCGGCATCGGCCGGATTACCCGCTTTGACGCATCCGACATCAACAGCCAAATCGCCGGCGAAGTGCGCGACTTCGACATCGGCCAATACATCAGCGCCAAAGAAGCCCGCCGCATGGACGTGTTCATCCACTACGGCATCGCCGCCGCGCTGCAAGCCATCAGCGATGCCGGTTTGGACGAATTGGAAAGCCTCAATAAAGACCGCGTCGGCGTGAACATCGGCTCCGGCATCGGCGGCCTGCCCAGCATCGAAGCCACCGGTAAAGCCGTTATCGAAGGCGGCGCGCGTAAAATCAATCCTTTCTTTATCCCCGGTTCGTTGATCAACCTGATTGCGGGCCACGTTACCATCCTCAAAGGCTACCGCGGCCCCAGCTACGGCATGGTTTCCGCCTGTACCACCGGCGCGCACTCCATCGGCGACTCCGCCCGACTGATTAAATACGGCGACGCGGACGTGATGATTGCAGGCGGTGCCGAAGGCGCGATCAGCACTTTGGGCGTGGGCGGCTTTGCTGCGATGAAAGCCCTCTCTACCCGCAACGACGATCCCGCCACCGCTTCCCGTCCGTGGGACAAAGGCCGCGACGGCTTCGTTATCGGCGAAGGTGCGGGCGTGTTGGTGTTGGAAGAATTGGAACACGCCAAAAAACGCGGCGCGAAAATTTACGCCGAAATCGTCGGTTTCGGCATGAGTTCCGATGCTTACCACATTACCGCTCCGAACGAAGAAGGCCCTGCGTTGGCGGTTACCCGTGCGTTGAAAGATGCCGGACTGAATCCCGAAGACGTCGATTATGTCAACGCACACGGTACGTCCACTCCGTTGGGCGATGCCAACGAAACCAAAGCGCTCAAACGCGCGCTGGGCGACCATGCCCGCAAAGTCATCGTCAACTCCACCAAATCCATGACCGGCCACTTGCTCGGCGCGGCAGGCGGCGTGGAAGCGCTGTACAGCGTGTTGGCGGTACACGAGCAAAAATCCCCGCCGACCATCAACATCTTCGAACAAGACATCGAAGCGGGCTGCGATTTGGACTACTGCGCCAACGAAGCGCGCGACGCGAAAATCGACGTTGCCATCTCCAATTCCTTCGGCTTCGGCGGCACCAACGGTACGCTGGTGTTCAAACGTTTCAAAGACTGATGGAAGCGGTTTGAAACAAGACAAAAGGTCGTCTGAAAACCTGAAACAAGGGTTTTCAGACGACCTTTTTAAATAATGCAATGCTTCAAAATCAGTCAAACCGCAGTATCGGCCTTGCCTGAAGACACATCAATCTAATCTTGAATCGGACAATAGGTTGGAACATTTTTTGCGGGCAACGTTTCGCTGCATTTCGCGATTAGCCTCCGATGCACGACCCGCCATCAGGAAAAGAGGGGCTCATCTCACAAATTCATGTTATATATCATTAGGTTTAAGTATCTTTCCCTTGCTATTTTCCGATATTCTTTATCTCCCTAAACCTGTGAAAACCGGTCGTCTGAAAAACCGAAAAAGGATTTTCAGACGACCTTTCTATCCAGTTCCTGTGATGCGGCAGGCACGGCTGTATCCGCCTGCGGCAACCGGTGCAGCCTGTACCAATCGTACAGCCGCTTCAGACACAATAAGGCAAGCAGCGGCATACAAAATGCGCTGACCAAATAGCGCGGGTTGCCGAAATTGAACACGGGATGCCCTGCCGCAGCGGAAATCAGCGCATTGCCCCATTCCCACAGCGACGGCACGCTGAATGCCAATACCGCCAGCAGCCCCAACGTGCGGAAAATGCCGATGGGCAGGATACGGCGTTTTAAAACCGTACCGTTAAGTTGGAGCAGAGTCAGCAGTCCGAAGCCGATAATAACCATCATGCCGCCGTTGGCAATAATTTGCAGGCTGTTGAACGCAATGTCGGGGGTAACGGCAAGTCCGCCGTCAGAAGGCGTGCTTTGCTGCAAATTAAGCCCTTGCGAGATATTGAGGACAAAGCCGTAAACCATGTCGGCCAAAACAATGAAAATAGGCAACGAGGTGATCAGTTTTTTCATGGCAGTTGTGTGATGGGAAGTGGTGGCGGCATTTTTACCGAAAGCGGCTTATGGTAAAGCAGCGGGCGGCGGGAGGCAATAGCGTCGCCGTCCCTCTTCCGATTATGCCGTTCGTTATTCGGGCGTGTTAAACCATATGGTTTACGTTACAATTATATTGTCTTAAGACAATACCGCACAGCGCTTTCAGACGACCTTATTCTGCCACCGACAGGAATCTTTATGCACGCATCCGTCCTCAGCCGTTTTGCACCGGCTTTATACATTTTGATGTTTTTTGCCGGTTTTCTAACCGCCTGCGTCTGGTTTAACCCCCAAGACTATCTCGCCGACCTTACCCCTGTCATCACGGCATTTGCCGCCATCGCGCTGGTTTGGCTTGCGTGGGCTGTCGTCTCAGTCAGAATCAAGGCAAAAAGCGAAATGCAGCATCGGGAAAAACTGATACAGCGTGAAAGCGTCCACCCCGTCCTGCATGCCGCCATCCGTCCGGTAGAAGACAAACCCGGCATGATTGCCTTCGTTATCCGCAATCACGGCAAAGGCATGGCGAAAAACATCCGCCTGAAAGCCACCGCTATTTCTGACCACCCTTCTGCTTCGGCTGTCGCCGCCGCGCTGGCACGGCTGCCGGTATTTGCCGAAGGAGCGGACATGCTGGCGGCAGACGAAATTTACGCAGGTATTTTCGCCGACATCCATACCCTTGCCAAAGCAGGAGAATTCGGCGGAATCGTCCGCGTGGACGCCGACTGTGAAAATGTTTTCGGCGATGCCTGCACCTCGCAGACGGATTTGGACGTCAGCCTACTGAAACAGGTCGGTACAATCGAAATACCCCGCAAAAAACTGCTGTATTAAGCATCTGCATTGAGCATCAGGCAATAACCCGCTCCCGCAAGCCATCCGCTCCGCATTCCGCATGACGTCACGGCATATTGCGAAAAGGTCGTCTGAAAACCCGTTTCCAAGTTTTCAGACGACCTCTTGTTTATCTGCCGTTTGCGTGTCGATTATTTAACGCGCAACACTTCCAGCGTATTGGTCGAACCGGATTCGCGCATTTGCGAACCGCTGGTGATGATGTATTGGTCGCCGGAGCTTAAGATTTTATGTTCGACCAACATGGCTTCCACTTCGTTCAGCGCGGTATCGTGGTCGGTGCTGGTCGCTAAAATCAGCGGGCGCACGCCGCGGTACATCGCCATACGGCGTTGGGCGGAAATGCTCGGGGTCAGCGCGAAAATCGGCAAGGTGATGTTGTGGCGGCTGACTTCGAAGGCGGTCGAACCGCTTTCGGTCAGGGCGACGATGGCTTTGGCGTGAACCGCGCGCGCCACGCTGACCGCGCCGCCGGCAATCGCCAAGTTGGTGCTGACGGCTTCGGGATAATCGACCTGTTCGGCAACGCCGTTGAGCGAATCTTGTTCTTTTTCCGCAGCGGCGCAAATAATCGCCATTTGGCTGACGGTTTCAAACGGATACGCGCCGACGGCGGTTTCGGCGGAACACATCACCGCATCGGTACCGTCCAATACCGCGTTTGCCACGTCACTGACTTCCGCGCGGGTCGGTACGGGGTTGGTGATCATGGACTCCATCATTTGGGTTGCCGTAATGCTGAAGCGGCGCAACTCGCGTGCGCGGCGGATCATGCGTTTTTGCAGGGCGGGGACGGCTGCGTGTCCGACTTCGACCGCCAAGTCGCCGCGCGCTACCATGATACCGTCGCTGGCGAGGATGATTTCGTCCAAGTTTTCAATCGCTTCCACACGTTCGATTTTGGAAACCAAACCGGGGCGAACGGCAGTACTGCCTTTCATTTCTTCTTCGACTTTGGCGCGGGCAGTGTGCAAATCTTCGGCGGATTTCACAAAGCTGATGGCGAGGTAGTCGCAACCGATGGCAATCGCGGTTTTCAGGTCGCGGAAGTCTTTCTCGGTCAACGCGCCTGCGGATAAACCGCCGCCGCGTTTATTGATGCCTTTGTTGCTTTTCAACACATGGCTGTTTTCAACTTTAGTAACAATCTTACTGCCTTCAACGGATTCTACGGTCAAAGTCAGCAAGCCGTCGTCCAACCACAAAACATCGCCTGCAACGACATCATTAGGCAGGTCGCGGTAGTCCAAACCGACCGCGTCGCGCGTGCCTTCGCCTTCGAGTGCGGCATCAAGAACCAGCGTTTCGCCTTTGTTCAATTCGATGCTGCCGCCGGCGATTTTGCCGACACGGATTTTTGGACCTTGCAAGTCGGCGAGGATGGCGATTTCCTGTCCCGCGCGTTTTGCTGCTTCACGCACGATGCGGGCGTTTTCCTGATGGAATTCAGGCGTGCCGTGGCTGAAGTTGAAACGGACGACATTCAGACCGCCTACACGGATCATGTCTTCCAACAACTGGACATTGTTGCTGCCCGGCCCCAACGTAGCGACGATTTTGGTGTTGTGGCTGATGCGGGTTACATCGCGTTTTGCATTACTCATGTGAAGCGTCCTTTCGGTCAATCCGTTGATAAATGGTATACGGCTTTGTTGGAAAATTACAAAATTTCATCCAAACGTTGTCTGAAATTTGTAGGGTAAAATCCTACGTTGAGATACTTAAGCCGTAAATCATGATACAAATTAATATTTTGGCATTCTACTCCTAAAGCCAAACAACTGGTGGGAAATTACAGAATTTTCTGACTTAGGCTAAATTTGGCAGGCTTATACGGATTCCGGCAAAACAAACTGTTCTTCTGCAACTTTAAAGCCTGCTTTCAGACGACCTCAGCGCGATTTGGGTTTATAATTTCCTTTTTCTCAACTGATTTTCCCTGTTTACCATGATCGATTTAAAGACCAAACGCCTTGAAACCCAAGCCATGCTTGATAATGCCGAGCTTTTGTTCGACCAAGACCAATGCCGTGCCGCGCTGCAAAAAGTGGCGGACGAGATTACGCGCGACTTGGGGGATAAATATCCGCTCCTGCTGCCTGTAATGGGCGGGGCGGTGGTGTTTACGGGGCAGTTGCTGCCGCTGTTGCGCTTTCCGTTGGACTTTGATTATGTTCATGTTTCCCGTTACGGCGACAAACTGGCGGGCGGCGCGTTCAACTGGAAACGTATGCCCGACCCGGAGCAGATTCGGGGCCGTCATGTGGTCGTATTGGACGATATTTTGGACGAGGGGCACACGATGTCGGCGATTCAATCCAAGCTTTTGGAAATGGGGGCAGCGAGCTGCCGTGCGGCTGTGTTTGCCAACAAGTTGATCGACAAGGAAAAACCAACCAAGGCGGATTATGTCGGAATGGATGTTCCCAACCGCTACGTCTTCGGCTACGGTATGGATGCAGCGGGCTGCTGGCGCAATTTGGGCGAGATTTACGCGCTCAACCAAGGCTGAGACAAGATTAAAAAAGGTCGTCTGAAAACCTTTTCAGACGACCTTTGTGCCACCATATCGCGCTATGTGGCGGGTGAACGGACGATACTTTCGCCCACACCGGCCGAATAAAATCATCAGGGAACACATTATGATCAACCTTTTAATCATTACCCACGAGGCAGTAGGCGAAGCCTACCGCAGCCTGACCCATCATTTCTTCCCCACGGGAATGCCGGAAAACATCCGCATCCTCGGCGTAGAGCCTGACGAAGACCAAAACGACATCATCAACAACGCCATCGCCGCGCTGCAAGAGTTTCCTGAAAACCACGGCGTATTGATTATGACCGACATCTTCGGCGCGACGCCGTGCAACGCTGCCCGCAGACTGGTTCGCGCGGGCAAATCCGCCATCCTGACCGGACTGAATGCGCCGATGATGATTAAAGCGACCCAATACTCGCCCATGGCGGAAGACCTCGCCGCCTTTACTGAAACGGTCAGGGAAGCCGCCGTCAAAGGCATTTTCGCCATCACCGCCGAACCGGAAGATTTGGTGTGCAAACAGCACGCCGAAGCCGTCTAACCCGACCGACACGTTTTCAGACGACCCCGCACACCCGAAAGCCGAACATGCAAAAACAACAAATCGAAATCATCAACAAACTCGGACTCCACGCCCGCGCTTCCAGCAAATTCACCCAAACCGCGTCTCAGTTTCAAAGCGAAGTCTGGGTAACGAAAAACGGAAGCCGCGTTAATGGCAAAAGTATCATGGGCTTAATGATGCTCGCCGCCGCCAAAGGCACGATCATCGAGCTGGAAACCGACGGCTTGGACGAAGTCGCCGCTATGAAGGCATTGACCGACTTAATCAACGACTACTTCGGCGAGGGCGAATAATGAGTATCGTGCTGCACGGTGTCGCCGCGGGCAAAGGCATCGCCATCGGACAAGCCCACCTGATTACGCGCGGGACGGCGGAAGTGCCGCAATACGACGTTTCAGACGACCTCATCGACGCCGAAGCCGCCCGTTTCGATGCCGCCATCAAAGCCACGCGCAAAGAGTTGGAACAGCTTCGCAGCGCGATTCCCGAAAACGCCCCGACCGAATTGGGCGCGTTTATTTCGCTGCACCTCATGCTGCTGACCGACGTAACCCTCTCGCGCGAACCCGTCGATATTTTGAAAGAACAGAAAATCAACGCCGAATGGGCATTGAAACAGCAAAGCGACAAACTCGCCGCCCAGTTCGACAACATCGAAGACGACTACCTGCGCGAACGCAAACAAGACATGCTGCAAGTCGTCCGCCGCATCCACAACAACCTCGTCGGCCAAAGCAACGACTTAAACCTCAACGAAGGCTTGTTTGAAGACACCATCCTGATCGCCCACGACCTCTCCCCCGCCGACACCGTCCTCTTTAAAGAGCAGCGCATCACCGCCTTTGTTACCGATGTCGGCGGCCCGACCAGCCACACTGCCATCTTAGGCCGCAGCCTCGACATCCCTTCCGTCATCGGGCTGCACAACGCCCGCAGGCTCATTACCGAAAACGAAACCGTCATCGTTGACGGCATCAACGGCGTCCTCATCATCGATCCGGACGAAGTCGTCCTCAACGAATACCGCCGCCTCGCCCGCGAATACCGCCTCCACAAGCGCGAACTCAACAAGCTCAAAAAAACTGCCGCCACCACCGCCGACGGCATCAACATCGAGCTGCTCGCCAACATCGAATCCGCCGAAGACATCAAAGCCCTGCACAACTTCGGCGCAGACGGCGTCGGACTCTTCCGCAGCGAATTCCTCTATCTCAACCGCGACACCATGCCGACCGAAGACGAGCAGTACGAAGTGTACAGCGCGATTGTGAAAAAAATGAAAGGCAAAAGCATCACCATCCGCACCGTCGATTTGGGCGTGGACAAAAATCCCCGCTGGTTCGGTCAAAATTCCACCCCCAACGGCAGCCTCAACCCCGCGCTCGGACTCACCGGCATCCGCCTGTGCCTCGCCGAACCGGTCATGTTCCGCACCCAAATGCGCGCTATCCTCCGCGCAGCCGTTCACGGCCCCGTGCGCATGATGTGGCCGATGATTACCTCCTTGTCCGAAGTGCGCCAATGCCTGATCCACCTCGACACCGCCCAACGCCAGCTCACCGAACGCGGCGAAACCTTCGGCACGGTCAGCGTCGGCTGCATGATTGAAATCCCGTCGGCCGCCCTGACCGTCGGCAGCATCCTCAAACTCGTCGATTTCATCTCCATCGGCACCAACGACCTGATTCAATACATCTTATCGGTCGATCGTGGCGACGACAGCGTCAGCCACCTCTACCAGCCCGGCCACCCCGCCGTCCTCAAAATGCTGCAACACATCATCCGCACCGCCAACCGTATGGAAAAAAGCGTCTCCATATGCGGCGAAATGGCAGGCGACACCACCTACACGCGGATGCTGCTGGGTATGGGGCTGCGCCGATTCTCCATGAACCCCAACAACCTGCTCCCCGTCAAAAACATCATCCTGCACAGCAACACCGCCCTGCTCGAAACCGAAACCGCCAAAATCCTCCGCAGCGAAGACTCGGAAAAAACCGAAAAGCTGTTGAAATTACTCAACAGCGCGGAACACGAAGAAGAGCGGCAGGAAGAAGACAGCCCGATAGAGCAGGCGTAAACAGGGTTCTCTATAAACTAAAAGGTCGGCGGATTCGCATTTGAAGTGCAACTTTCCATAACAGAAAAAGGCCAGTATGCGGTAGCATACGGCCTGTCCTGCAAGAAAGATTGCCATGAGCTACACACAACTGACCCAAGACGAACGATACCATATCCAATACCTGTCCCGCCACTGCACCATCGCCGAAATCGCCAAACAGCTCAACCGCCACAAAAGCACCATCAGCCGCGAAATCAAGCGGCACTGCATCCAAGGACAGCAATACAGCGCCGAAAAAGCACAGAAGCAAAGCCGGCTGACCAAACAGCACCGGCGAAAACCCTATAAGCTCGATTCGCAGCTGGTTCAACACATCGACACCCTTATCCGCCGCAAACTCAGTCCCGAACAAGTATGTGCCTACCTGCATAAACACCACGGGATCACACTCCATCACAGCACCATTTACCGCTACCTTCGCCAAGACAAAAGCAACGGCGGCACTTTGTGGCAACACCTCAGAATATGCAGCAAACCCTACCGCAAACGCTACGGCAGCACATGGACCAGAGGCAAAGTGCCCGACCGCGTCGGCATAGAGAACCGACCTGCTATCGTCGACCGGAAAACCCGCATCGGCGATTGGGAGGCCGACACCATCGTCGGCAAAAATCAGAAAAGCGCGTTATTGACCTTGGTCGAACGCACTACCCGCTACACCATCATCTGCAAATTAAAGAACTTAAAAGCCGAAGACACTGCCCGGGCGGCCATTAGGGTATTAAAGGCATATAAAGCCAGAGTCCACACCATCACCATGGATAACGGCAAAGAGTTCTACCAACACACCAAAATAGCCAAAGCATTGAAGGCGAAAACCTATTTTTGCCGCCCTTACCATTCTTGGGAAAAAGGGCTGAATGAGAACACCAATGGACTCATCCGGCAATATTTCCCCAAACAAACCGATTTCCGAAACATCAGCGATCGGGAGATACGCAGGGTTCAAGATGAGTTGAACCACCGGCCGAGAAAAACACTTGGCTACGAAACGCCAAGTGTTTTATTCTTAAATCTGTTCCAACCACTGGTACCCTAGTGTTGCACTTGAAATCCGAATCCAAGGTCGTCTGAAAACCGAAGTTGGTTTTCAGACGACCTTTTTATCGAATCTGAATCAGCCCCCATATCGTCATGCCCGTGCAGGAAGGAATCCGCACCTAGCTTTTTAGGAATGTTTAAAGATTGATCGAATTTCAAGACTCTCAATTTCCGTCTTTACCCAGCCTTTTATATCGCACCAAACCCAATCCCTCACACCGTCATTCCCGCGCAGGCGGGAATCCAGACCTCCGCTTTTTAAGAAATATTTAAAGATTGCCAAGGTTTCAAGCCTCTAGGCTTACGTTGCAGATCATCCTTAATCTTTCCGAAATGGCAAAGGTCCTTGGATTCGGATTTCAAGTGCAACACTAGGGTACCAGTGGTTGGAACAGATTTAAGAATAAAACACTTGGCGTTTCGTAGCCAAGTGTTTTTCTCGGCCGGTGGTTCAACTCATCTTGAACCCTGCGTATCTCCCGATCGCTGATGTTTCGGAAATCGGTTTGTTTGAGGAAATATTGCCGGATGAGTCCATTGGTGTTCTCATTCAGCCCTTTCTCCCAAGAATGGTAAGGGCGGCAAAAATAGGTTTTCGCCTTCAAGGCTTTGGCTATTTTGGTGTGTTGGTAGAACTCTTTGCCGTTATCCATGGTGATGGTGTGGACTCTGGCTTTATATGCCTTTAATACCCTAATGGCCGCCCGGGCAGTGTCTTCGGCTTTTAAGTTCTTTAATTTGCAGATGATGGTGTAGCGGGTAGTGCGTTCGACCAAGGTCAATAACGCGCTTTTCTGATTTTTGCCGACGATGGTGTCGGCCTCCCAATCGCCGATGCGGGTTTTCTGGTCGACGATAGCAGGTCGGTTTTCTATGCCGACGCGGTCGGGCACTTTGCCTCTGGTCCATGTGCTGCCGTAGCGTTTGCGGTAGGGTTTGCTGCATATTCTGAGGTGTTGCCACAAAGTGCCGCCGTTGCTTTTGTCTTGGCGGAGGTAGCGGTAAACGGTGCTGTGATGGAGTGTGATCCCGTGGTGTTTATGCAGGTAGGCACATACTTGTTCGGGACTGAGTTTGCGGCGGATAAGGGTGTCGATGTGTTGAACCAGCTGCGAATCGAGCTTATAGGGTTTTCGCCGGTGCTGTTTGGTCAGCCGGTTTTGCCGTTGGGCTTTATCGGCGCTGTATTGCTGTCCTTGGATGCAGTGCCGCTTGATTTCTCGGCTGATGGTGCTTTTGTGGCGGTTGAGCTGTTTGGCGATTTCGGCGATGGTGCAGTGGCGGGACAGGTATTGGATATGGTATCGTTCGTCTTGGGTCAGTTGTGTGTAGCTCATGGCAATCTTTCTTGCAGGAAAGGCCGTATGCTACCGCATACTGGCCTTTTTCTGTTATGGAAAGTTGCACTTCAAATGCGAATCCGCCGTCGTCTGAAAATTTTCAGACGACCTTTGCTATAATCACTCCCTTTGTTTTATTTGAAATTTTTCCAACGCCATGCCCCATCCCGACCTCTCCCAAACCCTCTCCAAAGACCGCCACTTCCTACGTTCCGCCTTCAAAAATCCCAACAAATACGGCGGTTTGTCCAAAGTCGAAGAAAAATACCGAAAATCGCACGACCTCTATCTGCAACGCCTGTCCAAACTACCCAAACCCGAGTTCGACAACACCCTGCCCGTTCACGAGAAACTCGAAGAAATCAAAAAAGTCATTGCCGAAAATCAGGTAACGATTATTTGCGGCGAAACCGGTTCGGGCAAAACCACGCAGTTGCCCAAGATTTGTTTGGAACTCGAGCGCGGGGCGGCGGGGCTGATCGGGCATACCCAGCCGCGCCGTTTAGCCGCGCGTTCGGTGGCAGAGCGGATTGCCGAAGAGCTGAAATCGGAAATCGGCAGCGCGGTCGGCTATAAGGTGCGCTTCACCGACCACACCTCGCGCGATGCCTGCGTCAAGCTGATGACCGACGGCATCCTGCTGGCGGAAACGCAAACCGACCGTTATCTCGCCGCCTACGACACGATTATCATCGACGAAGCACACGAACGCAGCCTGAACATCGACTTCCTCTTGGGCTACCTGAAACAGCTCCTGCCGCGCCGCCCCGATTTGAAAGTCATCATCACCTCGGCAACGATAGACGCAGAACGCTTCTCCCAACACTTTAACGGCGCGCCTGTTTTAGAAGTGAGCGGGCGCACCTATCCCGTCGAAATCCTCTACCAACCGCTGACCAGCAAAGACGAAGACGACGCAGAAGTCGAGCTGACCGACGCGATTGTCGATGCAGCCGACGAATTGGCACGCTACGGCGAAGGCGATATCTTGGTATTCCTGCCGGGCGAGCGCGAAATCCGCGAAGCCGCCGAAGCCCTGCGCAAATCCACGCTGCGCCGCAACGACGAAATCCTGCCCCTGTTCGCACGCCTGTCGCACGCCGAACAGCACAAAATCTTCCACCCTTCAGGCGCAAAACGCCGCATCGTGCTGGCAACCAACGTCGCCGAAACCTCGCTCACCGTGCCGGGCATCAAATACGTCATCGACACCGGCCTCGCGCGCGTTAAACGCTATTCCGCACGGGCGAAAGTGGAGCAGCTTCATGTCGAAAAAATCTCCCAAGCCGCCGCCCGCCAACGTTCCGGCCGCTGCGGCCGCGTCTCCGCAGGCGTATGTATCCGACTGTTTTCAGAAGAAGATTTCAACAGCCGCCCCGAATTCACCGACCCGGAAATCGTCCGCAGCAACCTCGCCGCCGTCATTCTGCGCATGGCAGCGTTGAAATTCGGCGACGTGGCGGCATTCCCGTTTTTAGAAATGCCCGATTCGCGGTATATCAATGATGGTTTTCAGGTGTTGCTGGAATTGGGGGCGGTGGAGGTCGTCTGAAAAGCATAGGACGGGCATTGATGTCTAACGAAAATCGGGGAACGATAGCATAATTACTTTATCATACAAACATTGAAGGAATAATAAATGAGCGATATTTTAGAAAAACTCAGCAACGGATTATTACAGAGATTGATGAGACTCGAATGGTTTTTGGCATCATTGCTGATAATTTCATTTTTCGATATGTATTTAAATTTAAGACATGGATTTTCTATTACAGCACTTTTAAATAAACAGAAAAATTTAGACCTATACAGCATTTTTGAATCTGTTATCCTTTTCTCTTTTATTTTTTCTGTAATTGTTCCTATTATTCAAGGAATTTATTTTTCTGTTATCTTAACTATTCTATCAAAATTTAATATTTATATGTTTGAAAACGAAAATACAGATTATAGAAAATCATTGTACCGATTAAGAAGAAAAGCAGTGAAAGAAAATAATTCTGTATTATGGAGTGCTTATCAAGAAGAAAAAGCAAATTTACAAAAAATAAACTTTATTTTTTCTGCAACATGGGGAATTCTCATTTTTTCGATCCTAGGTTGCTTTGGAAAGTCTAGTAAATCCATATTGATAGATATCGTTATAATACTGAATTCCGTTGCAGAAAATAATATTTTATTAGGCATGGTTATATATTTTTTATTTTTTATAATATCTTTTTGGTGTTTTTCCATATTGCAACGTTCCTTTTATTTGCGTGAAGACATATTGCCATATTGGGAAGATGACAAAAAAGCTAACTCCTAATTTTTTGTCGGGCACAAATACCCGACACAATCCGACAAACAACAAAACCGTTTCAGACGACCTCGTTTTTTAAAAAACAATCTGTAAACAGATAGCTGCTGAAGAATACCGTTGCCGAGCCCTAACCCTGCCTGCAACTTTTATTGTGAACTTCCTATTATGAAAAAATCCCTTTTCGTTCTCTTTCTGTATTCATCCCTACTTACTGCCAGCGAAATCGCCTATCGCTTTGTATTCGGGATTGAAACTCTGCCGGCAGCAAAAATGGCGGAAACGTTTGCGCTGACATTTGTGATTGCTGCGCTGTATCTGTTTGCGCGTTATAAAACTTCGCGGCTGCTGATTGCGTTGTTTTTCGCGTTCAGCATCATTGCCAATAATGTGCATTACGCGGTTTATCAAAGCTGGATGACGGGCATTAACTATTGGTTGATGCTGAAAGAGATTACTGAAGTCGGCAGCGCGGGGGCGTCGATGTTTGATAAGTTGTGGCTGCCTGCGTTGTGGGGTGTGGCGGAAGTCGTGCTGTTTAGCAGCCTTGCCAAGTTCCGCCGTAAGACGCATTTTGCCGCCGATATATTGTTCGCTGCGGCGATGTTGCTGATTTTTGGGCGTTCATTCAGTACGACGCAGGAACACGGTATTTCGCCCAAACCGACATACAGCCGCGTCAAAGCCAATTATTTCAGCTTCGGCTATTTTGTCGGGCGCGTATTGCCGTATCAATTGTTTGATTTAAGCAAGATTCCTGTGTTCAAACAGCCCGCACCAAGCAAAACCGGACAGGGCAGTATTCAAAATATCATCCTCATCATGGGAGAAAGCGAAAGCGCGGCGCATTTGAAACTGTTTGGCTACGGACGCGAAACTTCGCCGTTTTTGACCCAACTGTCGCAAGCCGACTTTAAGCCGATTGTGAAACAAAGCTATTCTGCCGCTTTGATGACGGCGGTGTCCCTGCCCAGCTTTTTCAATGCCATACCGCATGCCAACGGCTACAAACAAATCAGCAGCGGCGATACCAATATGTTCCGACTCGCCAAAGAGCAGGGGTACGAAACGTATTTTTACAGCGCGCAGGCGGAAAACGAGATGGCGATTTTGAACCTGATCGGCAAAAAGTGGATCGACCATCTGATTCAGCCGACTCAACTCGGCTACCGCAACGGAGACAATATGCCCGACGATAAGCTGCTGCCGTTGTTCGATAAAATCAATTTGCAGCAGGGCAAGCATTTTATTGTGTTGCACCAACGCGGTTCGCACGTTCCATACGGCGCGCTGTTGCAGCAGCAGGATAAGGTGTTCGGCGAAGCCAATATCGTGGACAAATACGACAGCACCATCCACAAAACCGACCAAATGATCCAAACCGTGTTCCAGCAGCTGCAAAAACAGCCTGAAAACAACTGGTTGTTTGTCTATACCTCAGACCACGGGCAGTATGTGCACCAAGACACCTTCAACCAAGGCACGGTACATCCCGACAGCTACATCGTACCGCTAGTGTTATACAGCCCTGATGCCGCTCTGCAGCAATCCGCCAACCAAGCCTTTGCGCCTTGCGAAATTGCCTTCCACCAGCAGCTTTCAACTTTCCTTATTCACACGCTGGGCTACGATATGAAGGTTTCAGGCTGCACCGAAGGCTCGGTAACGGGCAACCTGATTACAGGCGATGCGGGCAGCCTGAACATCCGCAACGGCAAAGCGGAATATGTTTATCCGCAATAAGGCGGCGCAAACCTACAAACAATATAAATTGAGACCACGTCGGGCATCAATGCCTGACCTACAAGACTATGCAAAACACTAAAAATCAAGCACGCGGCTCGGGCATTCATGCCCGACACAATCCGACAAACGACAAAACCGTTTCAGACGACCTTCAAAACGTTTCGGGCAATATCGTCGCCCCTCCCCGCTACCGCCTGACCAAACTCGGCGAACAAATGGCGCGCCTGCCCATCGACCCGAAAATCGCACGCATTTTGCTGGCGGCGAAGAAGCACGACTGCATGGCGGAAATATTGGTGATTGCGTCCGCGCTGTCGATTCAAGACCCGCGCGAGCGGCCGCTGGAAGCGCGCGATGCCGCAGCCAAGGCACACGAACGTTTTACCGACAAGCAGTCCGATTTTCTTGCCTACCTGAACATTTGGGACAGCTTCCAGCGCGAGCGTGATAAAGGCTTGTCCAACAAACAGTTGGTGCAATGGTGCCGCCAATATTTCCTGTCGCACCTGCGGATGCGCGAATGGCGCGAGCTGCACCACCAGCTTGCCCAAACCGCGATTGAAATGGGTTTGACCACCAAGGAAGTCGCTTTCAGACGACCTCCCGAAGTCAGGCAGCTCACGTCGTCTGAAAATGCGGGCGACCAAGACTTATCCGCCAAACTCAAACAAAAACAACTGGATAAGAAGCAACACCGCGCCCAAATCCGTGCCGCCAAAGAAGCGGGCTACGAACAAATCCACCGCGCCCTGCTCACCGGCCTCATCGCCAACGTCGGCATGAAATCGCCCGACGGCAACGACTACACCGGTGCGCGCGGCAGCCGCTTCCACCTTTTCCCCGCCTCCACCCTGTTCAAAGCCAAACCCAAATGGGTGATGGCGGCAGAACTCGTTGAAACGACAAGGCTTTATGCGCGCGATGTAGCCGCCATCCAGCCCGAATGGATCGAGCAGGAAGCACCGCACCTCGTCCGCTACCACTATTTCGAACCGCACTGGGAACAAAAACGCGGCGAAGTCATCGCCAGCGAACGGGTAACGCTCTACGGCCTGACCGTCTTGCCGCGTCGCCCCGTGTCCTACGGCAGAATCGCCCCCGAAGAAGCACGCGAAATCTTTATCCGCAGCGCACTGGTGGCGCAGGAATGCGATTTGAAAGCGGAATTTTTTGTCCACAACAAAAAGCTGATTAAGGAAATTACCGAACTCGAACACAAATCGCGCAAGCAAGACGTGCTGGTCGATAATGAAGCGCTGTTTGCGTTTTATCACGAACGGCTGCCCGAAACGGCGTGGAAAGACGCGCAAGGCAGCGTTTGGGGAAGTGAAGATTCCGTACGGATTATTGAATCTGACAAAGCCGGGAGATCGTCTGAAAATGAGCGCAACGAGTTTTGCCAAAACGAGCGTAACGCGTCTCGCCAAAATGAAAATCACGGCAACACCGTAGGTTGGGTTGAAAACCCAACACCCGCCGCAACCGCAAAAACCGTTGGGTTTGGCAACCCAACCTACGACGCCCAGCAAACTGCCCCCTCCCCTGCGAAGGAGGGCTGGGGAGAGGGCAAAACAGTTCCCGCACAAACCAACTTTTCCGCAGCCGTAGCAAACCCTCTCCCTAACCCTCTCCCACAGGAGAGGGAACAGAGTACCGCAGTTTCAACGGTTTCAGGCAGTCTGAAATCGTCCATAGCAACATTCCGTATACGCCCCGCCACACATAATGATGCAGCCCAAATTGCCGAACTATTCCGCCGCGCCGTCCTGCACATTGAAGCAAGCTATTATAGCGACAGCGAAAAAGCCGCATGGATACAGGGCGCGGACAATGCCGCCTTTTGGCAAAAACGGATTGGACGCAGCTGTATCCGATTGGCAGCGCAAAATGACCGTATCCTCGGCTTTATCGAATACCTGCCCGAGCAAAATCATTTGGACTGCCTATTTACCGACCCTGTCCACCAGCGGCAAGGCGTCGCTTCCGCGCTGTTGTCTGCCGTTTTGCCGCAGGCGGATGCAGATAAAACGGTAACGGCAGATGTGTCCGCAGCCGCATTGCCCTTTTTTAAGAAACAGGGATTTATACTGCAACACCAAAACCAAATTCAGCGAAACGGCTCGGTTTTAATCAATTACCGCATGATTTTGCAAACCGACAGCATTGATGCGGTCGCACAAACTACCCCCTCCCCCGCGGGGGAGGGCCGGGGAGAGGGCAAAACAGTTGCCGCCCAAACCAACTTTTCCGCAACCACAGCAAGCCCTCTCCCTAACCCTCTCCCACAGGAGAGGGAACAGAGTGCCGCCGCTTCAACGGTTTCAGACGACCCCAAAGCCCAAAGGCTACCTGAAAACTCCCTATGCTACGCCGACGGTCAACCAATACTGCTGGGTGACCGTGTAACTATCGACAGCAAACAATGGCACGGCAAAATCGTTGCCTTGATTGCCGAGCAGCAATGCGACCCGTCCATCGGTTCCGCCGAAGAATGGGCGACATTACAAAGCGGCGTAATGGCGCAATTTGACGAAGCCGGCTTGGTACACTATCTCGATGCTGAGACTGCCGGCGAACTCATCTTATTGGCACGAGCGGATGCAACAGATGTCCTAAAATCTCAAAAGCACAACGTAGAATGTGTGGCGCAAGCCACGCACACGGATTCCAAAGATACGGGCAACCGCGTGCGTGAACCGAGTTCACACACCCTACAAAATGTTTCAGACGACCCCAAACCCAAAAAGCAGCCTGCACCCCCAAAAGGCCGTCTGAAACCCCTCCCCCTTGCCGACATCCGCACCTTCCAAGCCTGGCTCAAAACCGCCGAGCGCGACAACCCGCGCCTGCTGTTCCTCAGCCGCGACGACCTCATGCAGCACGCCGCCGCGCACATCACCGAAGAACAATTCCCCAAACACTGGCAAACCGCAGACGGCAAATTCAAACTCAGCTACCGCTTCGAGCCACACCACCCGCTCGACGGCGTTACCCTCACCCTGCCGCTCACCGTGCTCAACCGCATCAGCCCCGCCGCCCTCGAATGGCTCGTGCCCGGCATGATACGCGAAAAAATCCAGTTACAAATCAAAGCACTGCCTAAGCAAATCCGCCGCATCTGCGTGCCCGTGCCCGAATTCATCACCCAATTTTTAAGCCAAAACCCCGACCGCAACGCCCCCATCCTGCCCCAACTCGCCCAAGCCATCGCCAAAACCGCAGGCGACATCCGCATACTGGAGCAAATCAACCAAGACGAATGGGCCGCGTTCAGGCTGCCCGAACACTGCTATTTCAACCTCCGCATCATCGACGACGGCGGACAAGAATTAGCCATGGGGCGCGATTTAATCCAAATCCAACAACAACTTGGCAAAGCCGCCGCCACCACCTTCCGCGACAACACCCAAGAATTCGAGCGCGACAACGTCACCACATGGGACATCGGCACCCTGCCCGAATCCATCAAATTCGCACGCGGCAAACAACAACTCACCGGCTACCTCGGCCTACAAAAAGAAAAAGACGGCCGCATCGCCCTGCGCCTGTTCGACACGTCTGTCGCCGCCGAACAAGCCCACAGATTAGGCGTGATCGAACTCATGAAACTACAACTAAAAGAACAAGTTAAAGACCTGAACAAAGGTATCCAAGGCTTCACCCAAGCCGCCATGTTGCTCAAACACATCAACGCCGACACCCTGCGCGACGACCTCACCCAAGCCGTCTGCGACCGCGCCTTTATCGGCGAAGACGAGCTGCCGCGCAACGAAAAAGCCTTCAAAGAACAAATCAAACGCGCCCGCAGCCGCCTGCCCGCCGTCAAAGAAGCCCTCAGCCGCTACTTACAGGAAACCGCAGCCGCCTACGCCGAACTGAATAGCAAACTCGGCAAACATCCATTGACCCATCTTCTAAGACTACGCCTGCAAACCCTGCTCGCTCCCGGCTTCGCCAGCCATACCCCGTGGGCACAATGGCCGCGCCTCCCCATCTACCTCAAAGCCATGACCCTGCGCCTCGAAAAATACAGCAGCAACCCCGCCCGCGACGCAGCCCGCGAAGCCGACATACAGGAATTGGAACAGATGTGGCAGGAAAAAACCGACAGCTTGGTGAAACAAGGACTACCCGTTTCAGACGACCTCGCCGCGTTTAAATGGATGATTGAAGAATTGAGGGTATCGCTGTTCGCGCAGGAATTGAAGACGCCGTATCCGATGTCGCTGAAGAGGTTGTTGAAGGTGTGGGAGGGGGTGAAATAAATGAAGGCTACCTGAAAATATTCCTTCCATTATTCCTAATGTAAAGAGTAAAATGTGATAATTTCATAAACTACAGAGGATACTGAATATGATAGATGAAACAAAAAAAGACATTTTAACTTTAATTGGTTTTTTGCAAGAACGTGATTATTCTATCCGCAAATTAAGCCGAATTTTATTTAGCAACGGTATTTTCAGAGTGCAATCATGGTCTAGCTTAAAAGAAAAAGTAAGCGAATTGTTAGACCACAACCCAATACTTAACAAAATAAAAAAAGTTCTTGAAGCTGAATATAATAGAAGTTTGAATTTTGGCAAGAAAGCTGTTGTATTTTTTGATATTTCAACTCTTTCAGATCAAGAATTGAATGAATTTGAAATCAAGCTTAAAGAAGAAATTCAAAAACATTCCAATACTGAATATGCTAGAAATTTTCCAAATTTGCTACCTAGACAGATTCTGGAAACTCAAAGTACTCAATTATTTTGCATTTCGGATGAATTTAATGATGAAGGTCATACAAGTAAGTTTTGGGTATGCGGACGTAAATCTTTTCGTAAACGAAAAGAATTTATTTTAGGAGAAGCACCAGAAGATGTTCAAGATTACTTTCTTCAATTTGATGTAGGTTTATATGATGAAGTTATTGCAATCAGGCAGGATTTTAAACAATTGATAAGTTATTTTACTTTTGATAAAGAGGCAAAATTGCTTACACTATTTAGCGATGCAACAGCAATAACCAGCCAAAGTGATATGGATTACTTATCAGATTCTTTATTTAAATATTTGGTTAATATATATCCTAATTTAAAAAGTGCTAGAAAGAAAAATATTGGTAATGCAATTCGCTCTTTATATAGCGAAGAAGGAGGAAGAGTAACAAGTTTTAGCCATTACACTGATTCAGGTTCAGTAAAACATGAAAAATTAGATAGAAGGAATAATAGAGAAGATTTAAGACTTGAACCTTATCATATGAGTGGAATGGAAGCTATCCAATCAAGAACAGAGCTTCATGCTATTGAAAAGAAATGGACTTCTATATCAACTACTGAATTATTTGAACCAACAGCCTCTTTAGGCTATAAAAGTTTTTTGGAAGGTACGGCAAGGGTATCAGCATGTTATATTGTTGAAATTGATGATTGTGCTTGCCAAGAAGATTTAGATATGCTTACCCAAAAGATTTTTGATTTAGCTTAGATATTATTTGCTATGAAAGCACATACCTTTTCCTCAATTATTGAAGAAATAAAGGGAGCTAACTCTTTGACTGATACGCAAAGAGTGCGGCTGCTTTCACTTGTGTCTTATATTCAATCTACAAAGCTAGAACTATTAAGAAATATTACTCCAAAACGCATTGCAGAAATTACGCAAGAATCCGACAAAAATGTTATTGTAGATATTTTCTTCTTTTTATGCGGTACACAATGGCATTTGTTAGAACCTATTTATCGATATGTTGATGAGTATAGTGATGAGCCTATTGAACTAACGGAAGAAGAGTTAGCTGATATTCAAGAAAGCGGATATATTACGCTTGATAATGGAAATATCCAATCTAAGTTTAATCCTAATCTTTTATATATTACTTTTACATTAAGTGAACTTTCAATTCAATTGAAGAAGAGAGGTAACACTTAATGGAAAATTTCACTCTTTATGATTTGCAGAAGGATGATTCATTTGAAGCAAAATGTTTAATTGCACAAAGAGACAAGGCAATATTCTACAATCTGATTAATGAGGAAATCATTAATGGGATTATTGAGCTGGAAAAGCATAAAGATATGCTATGCAACCAAAGTGAAGATCTAATTTCATTTAATTTGGTTATGTATCTTAAAGGGAGATTTGAGCATACACTTTTTAAGGTAACTCACGATAACCATGCAGGTGGTCATGTTGATATTCATATTGAATTAAAACGGTATTTATGGCTAGGAGAAGCTAAATTAAGTGATGGAACAGCCTATTCTCTGAAAGGTTTTCATCAATTAATAAATAGATATGCAAGTGGTAGCCCTACATGCTCAGAAGGAGGCTTGTTCATTTACATTGTTAATAAATCTTCTAAAAAGAAAGCCACTGCTGTTTTAAATGAATGGAGGGAAAGAATCCTGTCTGAAAGCACAGAGATAGAAGGGCTGACATTTTTAGATGCTCACGAAGATAGAGCAGGACTGAGTTTAACAACTACACATACTCACAGTACATCAGGATTACCTTATAAAGTTCATCATCACGTCATCCAACTGCAACATTTCCCACAGGATTAATTTTTCAATATTCAAAAATTATAAGCCATTATCCATTTATGTACACCTTTTAGATTTACAATCTGTAATCACGTAAAACTTTGAATTTCGTGTATAGCGTGTGTGCGGCACGCACACACTCGGTCTTTCTAAACTACTTCCCTTTCCACCCAAACCAAAGGTCGTCTGAAACCCATTTTCAGACGGCCTTTTGCCTCTTTGCCAAACAAATCTTCCCTCCACCCTCTCCCCAAACATCGCCCGAACCAGTAAACTTCCCATGTTTCAACAACTTCTTGGAAGCAAACCATGTCCGGTATCTATCTACCCCGCCTATTTCCGCCCCATATCGCCGAACGCGGTCTGCTGTATTTTCAGCAGGGCAAGGTTCGCAATATCCAAAAAACTTCCGCCGGGCGTTATCGGGCGGAGGTGTGCGGTTCGGAAAACTATTCGGTATGGCTGAAGCTGGATAGTGATTTGTACATTAAGGACGGGGGCTGCGATTGCCCTTATGGCGGGGCGTGCAAACATATGGCGGCGTTGTGGTATGCGGTGCGTGCTCAAACACCGGACGGGCAGCCGGACGAAACCGACGCGCAGCAGCCTAAAAAGGGCGGCAATCCGTATCGGCAGCAGCTCTCCAAAATCTTTTCCCGAACCCGATATTATGATTACTACGAAGCTGCTGATTTGGGCTTCAGGCTGCAAAACTGGTTGGAAGATGTGGCGCAGGAGGGGCCGGCGGCGTTGCAGCAGGCTTTGCCTCTGTTGATACCGCGTTTGCAGGATGCTTTTGAAAAGGCGGACGATTCGGACGGTATGTTGGGCGATGCTATGTATATGGCACTCGACCTGTTGGAAGAGGCGGTCATGGAAAACGTCCCAAAGCGTTTGATCAATTTTTTAGACAAATGTTTGGACGACAACCGCTATTTTGATTCCTCTGAGGCAGGCAATAAAATCTACCAAATCCGCGCCCGAATCTGGCGGCTGCGCGGCGAATGGCAGGCGTGGCAAGATTATGTGGCTAAACGTTTGGCTGCTACCGAGTCGGGTTGGGAACATGAATTTTGGGCATTCGAGGAGTGGCAGGTTTTGCAGGCGAAAGGCGATACTGCTGCCGCGCAGGATTATTTCAGACGACATCTGCACCTGCCGCAATTCAGACAAATCGCGGTAGAACAAGCTGTCGGGCAGCAAGATTGGGCGGAAGCGGAACGCCTCTTGCGTGAAGGAATCAAGATTGCCAAAGCTGAGGGAACGCTCGGCACAGCGCACAAATGGAAGCTGCAATTGTTTGATGTATTGAAGGAAACCGGTAAAAATGTCCGCGAAATCGCAGCGGATTTGGCGTTTTCCACCAGCCTTTCATTGCCGCATTATGAAGCATGGAAAGCCACGTTTCCCGCCGCCGAATGGCCGCATGAATTCAACCGCCTGCTTGCGCGTTTGTCGGGTCAATATTCGCTGCAAGCTGAAATATTCGAGCATGAACAGGAATTCGACCGGCTGCTCGCCCTATTGCAGCAACACCTTTCGTTGTACATGATGGAACGTTTTGCCCCGTCTTTCCCCGAGCCGTATCACGATCAAATCGTAGCTTGCTACCTGAAAATCTTTGCGGTTGAAATCAATAAGGCAAGCAACCGTAAGCAATACCGCCAGCTCTTGAACCAATTAAAGACCCTCCGCCGCCAATATTCCGCACAACGGCAGGCGATGGAAGACTTTGCCGACGAAATCAGGGAACGATATAGCGAAAAACCGCGCCGACCTGCGTTGCTGGAAGAATTGGATCGGGCGGGGTTTTAGGAGAAAACTATTCATCCACACCCTGACGATGAATTTTTCTAGGCAAGCCTGCAATCCTTACATGTAGAAAACAGTAGCGTTGTTTACAGTATTTTCAGGAAAATACTGAAACAGGAACATGCACAAAAACACCTGCTTCACCCCGCACCACCGCCAAGCCATTTGACAGGCCTACACACAGGAAAAGGAAAGCGTCACCTCCCTGGCCCGTCGTTACCAAGTCAGCCGTGTCACCATCTACCACGCGTTTAAGGCCGCAAGGAGTAAGTCACAATATTGCAGGAATTGCCGAAACGGTACATTGTCCTGTCCCACTCTGAGCGACGGGAATAAGATCGGTTCAACAAACAAAAACGCCCGCTCCCTTCCGGAATTGGACGTTTTTTAGTTTGGCCATCGTATTCACCTGCAATTTCACGAATACGTGGATAGGTTTATTTTTTAGATAATGGGACGGCGTTTTTAGCTTTTGGGTTGGCAGGTGCGGGAGCGACGGTTGCTTCGGTCTTCAGTTTGGAGAAGATACCCTCGCCGATGCCTTTAACGTTTTTGAGCTCTTCCACTGATTTGAAGGCACCATGCTGCTGACGGTAGTCCGCAATGGCTTTCGCTTTGGCCGGACCGATGCCGGGCAGGGCTTCCAATTCGGACGGGGAAGCGGTATTGATGTTGACGGCTGCCAGCGACAGCGAGGCGGTCAGAACGGAGAGTGCGGCAAAGAGGAATTTTTTCATAAGGGCGTTTTCCTATCATTTCGTTAATATGGACGGCACCGCCGTGGAGGCGTTACCACTAAATATTTTATTATCATATACTTTACATTATTTTAATTCAAACAATTTTAAATATTTCCAACTTTACTATCCCCAAATGTATTTATTCTGCAACATTCCCCAACTTACTTCAATTCCGGAGCGGCCTCCTCCCACATCAATAAAGCCCATCCTTCTGCAACCGGATCATCCGGAATATAGTGGATTAAATTTAAATCAGGACAAGGCGACGAAGCCGCAGACAGTACAGATAGTACGGCAAGGCGAGGCAACGCCGTACTGGTTTAAAGTTAATCCACTATATTACCCCACTCCACCTCACCGCCGCCATACAGGGTAATGATGTTCGCCAAACCGAAACGATACAAAGTAAAAGCCCCCGACATCTGTCGGGGGCTTAGAATAGGTGTTTGGCAGTGACCTACTTTCGCATGGAAGAACCACACTATCATCGGCGCTGAGTCGTTTCACGGTCCTGTTCGGGATGGGAAGGCGTGGGACCAACTCGCTATGGCCGCCAAACTTAAACTGTACAAATCGGCAAAGCCTTAATCAATATATTCGGTGATGACTGAATCAGTCAGTAAGCTTTTTATTTGAAGTTCTTCAAATGATAGAGTCAAGCCTCACGAGCAATTAGTATGGGTTAGCTTCACGCGTTACCGCGCTTCCACACCCCACCTATCAACGTCCTGGTCTCGAACGACTCTTTAGTGCGGTTAAACCGCAAGGGAAGTCTCATCTTCAGGCGAGTTTCGCGCTTAGATGCTTTCAGCGCTTATCTCTTCCGAACTTAGCTACCCGGCTATGCAACTGGCGTTACAACCGGTACACCAGAGGTTCGTCCACTCCGGTCCTCTCGTACTAGGAGCAGCCCCCGTCAAACTTCCAACGCCCACTGCAGATAGGGACCAAACTGTCTCACGACGTTTTAAACCCAGCTCACGTACCACTTTAAATGGCGAACAGCCATACCCTTGGGACCGACTACAGCCCCAGGATGTGATGAGCCGACATCGAGGTGCCAAACTCCGCCGTCGATATGAACTCTTGGGCGGAATCAGCCTGTTATCCCCGGAGTACCTTTTATCCGTTGAGCGATGGCCCTTCCATACAGAACCACCGGATCACTATGTCCTGCTTTCGCACCTGCTCGACTTGTCGGTCTCGCAGTTAAGCTACCTTTTGCCATTGCACTATCAGTCCGATTTCCGACCGGACCTAGGTAACCTTCGAACTCCTCCGTTACTCTTTGGGAGGAGACCGCCCCAGTCAAACTGCCTACCATGCACGGTCCCCGACCCGGATTACGGGTCTGGGTTAGAACCTCAAAGACACCAGGGTGGTATTTCAAGGACGGCTCCACAGAGACTGGCGTCTCTGCTTCTAAGCCTCCCACCTATCCTACACAAGTGACTTCAAAGTCCAATGCAAAGCTACAGTAAAGGTTCACGGGGTCTTTCCGTCTAGCAGCGGGTAGATTGCATCTTCACAACCACTTCAACTTCGCTGAGTCTCGGGAGGAGACAGTGTGGCCATCGTTACGCCATTCGTGCGGGTCGGAACTTACCCGACAAGGAATTTCGCTACCTTAGGACCGTTATAGTTACGGCCGCCGTTTACTGGGGCTTCGATCCGATGCTCTCACATCTTCAATTAACCTTCCAGCACCGGGCAGGCGTCACACCCTATACGTCCACTTTCGTGTTAGCAGAGTGCTGTGTTTTTAATAAACAGTCGCAGCCACCTATTCTCTGCGACCCTCCGAGGCTTACGGAGCAAGTCCTTAACCTTAGAGGGCATACCTTCTCCCGAAGTTACGGTATCAATTTGCCGAGTTCCTTCTCCCGAGTTCTCTCAAGCGCCTTAGAATTCTCATCCTGCCCACCTGTGTCGGTTTGCGGTACGGTTCGATTCAAACTGAAGCTTAGTGGCTTTTCCTGGAAGCGTGGTATCGGTTACTTCATGTCCGTAGACACTCGTCGTCACTTCTCGGTGTTAAGAAGACCCGGATTTGCCTAAGTCTTCCACCTACCGGCTTAAACAAGCTATTCCAACAGCTTGCTAACCTAACCTTCTCCGTCCCCACATCGCATTTGAATCAAGTACAGGAATATTAACCTGTTTCCCATCGACTACGCATTTCTGCCTCGCCTTAGGGGCCGACTCACCCTACGCCGATGAACGTTGCGTAGGAAACCTTGGGCTTTCGGCGAGCGGGCTTTTCACCCGCTTTATCGCTACTCATGTCAACATTCGCACTTCTGATACCTCCAGCACACTTTACAATGCACCTTCATCGGCCTACAGAACGCTCCCCTACCATGCCAGTAAACTGGCATCCGCAGCTTCGGTTATAGATTTGAGCCCCGTTACATCTTCCGCGCAGGACGACTCGACCAGTGAGCTATTACGCTTTCTTTAAATGATGGCTGCTTCTAAGCCAACATCCTGGCTGTCTGGGCCTTCCCACTTCGTTTACCACTTAATCTATCATTTGGGACCTTAGCTGGCGGTCTGGGTTGTTTCCCTCTTGACAACGGACGTTAGCACCCGCTGTCTGTCTCCCGAGGAACCACTTGATGGTATTCTTAGTTTGCCATGGGTTGGTAAGTTGCAATAACCCCCTAGCCATAACAGTGCTTTACCCCCATCAGTGTCTTGCTCGAGGCACTACCTAAATAGTTTTCGGGGAGAACCAGCTATCTCCGAGTTTGTTTAGCCTTTCACCCCTATCCACAGCTCATCCCCGCATTTTGCAACATGCGTGGGTTCGGTCCTCCAGTACCTGTTACGGCACCTTCAACCTGGCCATGGATAGATCACTCGGTTTCGGGTCTACACCCAGCAACTGTTCGCCCTATTAAGACTCGGTTTCCCTACGCCTCCCCTATTCGGTTAAGCTCGCTACTGAATGTAAGTCGTTGACCCATTATACAAAAGGTACGCAGTCACACCACATGGGTGCTCCCACTGTTTGTATGCATCAGGTTTCAGGTTCTATTTCACTCCCCTCCCGGGGTTCTTTTCGCCTTTCCCTCACGGTACTGGTTCACTATCGGTCGATGATGAGTATTTAGCCTTGGAGGATGGTCCCCCCATATTCAGACAGGATTTCACGTGTCCCGCCCTACTTTTCGTACGCTTAGTACCACTGTTGAGATTTCGAATACGGGACTATCACCCACTATGGTCAAGCTTCCCAGCTTGTTCTTCTATCTCGACAGTTATTACGTACAGGCTCCTCCGCGTTCGCTCGCCACTACTTGCGGAATCTCGGTTGATTTCTTTTCCTCCGGGTACTTAGATGGTTCAGTTCTCCGGGTTCGCTTCTCTAAGTCTATGTATTCAACTTAGGATACTGCACAGAATGCAGTGGGTTTCCCCATTCGGACACCGCGGGATCATAGCTTTATTGCCAGCTCCCCCACGCTTTTCGCAGGCTTACACGTCCTTCATCGCCTATCATCGCCAAGGCATCCACCTGATGCACTTATTCACTTGACTCTATCATTTCAAGAACTTCTCTGACTTTGCCTGATATTCCGTTGACTAGAACATCAAACTTGAATTTCCTACTCTGATAAAGCTTACTGCTTGTTGTGTCTTAATCCCGCCTTTTGTCTTTCGGGATTAAGTCGATACAATCATCACCCAAATACTGTACCTGTTTTTCTTTTCCTGTTCAGGAGACAACTGACCGTTTGCAATCGGTCAATCATCAAAAACAGACACATTGTCTTTGTTTGTTGATTTCGGCTTTCCAATTTGTTAAAGATCGATGCGTTCAATATTGCTATTTACTTCGCAAATCAAAATGAGCTGATTATTATAGCAGCCTTTCTTTTTCCGTCAAACTGATTCGTCAGCAGACTTCTCTTTAGAAAAAAAGAAAGCAGTTACACTGCCTTTTAACTCGCTTTGATTTGGAAAGTATTGGTGGAGGCAAACGGGATCGAACCGATGACCCCCTGCTTGCAAAGCAGGTGCTCTACCAACTGAGCTATGCCCCCGTTCTTGGTGGGTCTGGGAGGACTTGAACCTCCGACCCCACGCTTATCAAGCGTGTGCTCTAACCAGCTGAGCTACAAACCCGGATTCTCTTCTTAAGCGAATCTTGTCTTCACTCAAGCATTTTTCCGCATCTTCTACAGTTTACCGATAAGTGTGAATACGACAGCCTCTTCTTTCTCTAGAAAGGAGGTGATCCAGCCGCAGGTTCCCCTACGGCTACCTTGTTACGACTTCACCCCAGTCATGAAGCATACCGTGGTAAGCGGGCTCCTTGCGGTTACCCTACCTACTTCTGGTATCCCCCACTCCCATGGTGTGACGGGCGGTGTGTACAAGACCCGGGAACGTATTCACCGCAGTATGCTGACCTGCGATTACTAGCGATTCCGACTTCATGCACTCGAGTTGCAGAGTGCAATCCGGACTACGATCGGTTTTGTGAGATTGGCTCCACCTCGCGGCTTGGCTACCCTCTGTACCGACCATTGTATGACGTGTGAAGCCCTGGTCATAAGGGCCATGAGGACTTGACGTCATCCCCACCTTCCTCCGGCTTGTCACCGGCAGTCTCATTAGAGTGCCCAACTTAATGATGGCAACTAATGACAAGGGTTGCGCTCGTTGCGGGACTTAACCCAACATCTCACGACACGAGCTGACGACAGCCATGCAGCACCTGTGTTACGGCTCCCGAAGGCACTCCTCCGTCTCTGGAGGATTCCGTACATGTCAAGACCAGGTAAGGTTCTTCGCGTTGCATCGAATTAATCCACATCATCCACCGCTTGTGCGGGTCCCCGTCAATTCCTTTGAGTTTTAATCTTGCGACCGTACTCCCCAGGCGGTCGATTTCACGCGTTAGCTTCGCTACTAAGCAGTCATGCTGCCCAACAGCTAATCGACATCGTTTAGGGCGTGGACTACCAGGGTATCTAATCCTGTTTGCTACCCACGCTTTCGGGCATGAACGTCAGTGTTATCCCAGGAGGCTGCCTTCGCCATCGGTATTCCTCCACATCTCTACGCATTTCACTGCTACACGTGGAATTCTACCTCCCTCTGACACACTCTAGTCACCCAGTTCAGAACGCAGTTCCCAGGTTGAGCCCGGGGATTTCACATCCTGCTTAAGTAACCGTCTGCGCCCGCTTTACGCCCAGTAATTCCGATTAACGCTCGCACCCTACGTATTACCGCGGCTGCTGGCACGTAGTTAGCCGGTGCTTATTCTTCAGGTACCGTCATCAGACAGGGGTATTAACCCCGCCCTTTTCTTCCCTGACAAAAGTCCTTTACAACCCGAAGGCCTTCTTCAGACACGCGGCATGGCTGGATCAGGCTTTCGCCCATTGTCCAAAATTCCCCACTGCTGCCTCCCGTAGGAGTCTGGGCCGTGTCTCAGTCCCAGTGTGGCGGATCATCCTCTCAGACCCGCTACTGATCGTCGCCTTGGTAGGCCTTTACCCCACCAACTAGCTAATCAGATATCGGCCGCTCAAACAGCGCAAGGCCAAATGGTCCCCTGCTTTCTTCCTCAGAATATATGCGGTATTAGCTAATCTTTCGATTAGTTATCCCCCACTGCTCGGTACGTTCCGATATGTTACTCACCCGTTCGCCACTCGCCACCCAAGAAGCAAGCTTCTCTGTGCTGCCGTCCGACTTGCATGTGTAAAGCATGCCGCCAGCGTTCAATCTGAGCCAGGATCAAACTCTTATGTTCAATCTCTAACTTTTTAACTTCTGGTCTGCTTCAAAGAAACCAACAGGACAATGTCTAAAACATCATCTTGTCTGTCTTTCAAACAGTGTGAGGCTGTCGCACTCACACTTATCGGTAATCTGTTTTGTTAAAGAGCAAAAACGAATTATAAAGCATTTCATCTCGTTGTCAATCAAAACTTTTCTTAAAACCTCGAAAAATCAGACCAACTGTGATATACTTATCTGTTCGTTCAATCACCGCCAAAGCAGCGAAGAACCGAACTATACCCCTCCCCTCAAAAACCGTCAACCCCCAAAACCGCAAAAAATTCCAAAAAACCTAACAACAACCTGAAATACAAAGACTTTTATTTCAAATCAAAAACAGCAAAGGTCGTCTGAAATCCCTTTCAGACGACCTTTTCATTTTCTTACTGTCTAATTCAATTAGCCGATTTCGTTATACTTAGTCGGCAAACTGTTTTTTCATGCGTTCGCGACGTTCTTGTGCTTCCACGGAAAGTGTCGCAGTCGGGCGGGCAAGGAGGCGTTTGAGGCCGATGGGCTCGCCGGTATCCGCGCAGAAGCCATAATCGCCTTCGTCGATACTGCGGATGGTTGCTTGTACTTTACCTAGAAGTTTGCGCTCACGGTCGCGGGTGCGTAGTTCCAGCGCGTACTCTTCTTCTTGAGTAGCGCGGTCGGCAGGATCGGGAGCCGATTCGTGTTCTTGCAGGTGGCCGGTGGTGGCAGATGCGTTTTCAATCAGTTCGTCTTGCATTTTTACCAGCAGTTCGCGGAAGAATGCCAACTGGTCACTATTCATGTAGTCTTCTTCCGGGCCGTCCCAATTCAAAATGTCTTGTTCTGTCAGCTTTGCCATAATTTTTCTTTCAATCTATTGCGGGAAACAAAATGCTACTCAAGTGGTTTATTTTATTGATTTCTTAGGACTTCTTTTCTCAAGCCCGTTTGGAAATGGCGGCATGATACCATGTTTTCACAGTCGTGTTTTTGATTTTCACTTTTTTGCATTTTGCTTACGTCATACTGCAAATTCTTAATGAACTCGCTGTCTATTGCAGTAGCCACAAGTTAATTTGGCGAGTAATTTGGGGCGATAGACTGCTTAACCAGATCCACAGTAATAATGCCAATATACTACCTGAAAAATCGTAGCGTCCGTACTTTAAGAACTGTACGGGAGAAAGTATGGGGCGATATATCCTTTCCAGCGCGACGGAAAGTTGGGAATAGGGATCTTTAATACTGAGCGCCATGCGGATAAACAACCCTATCAACAACACATAAGCCGCTGATTTAATCGTATTCAATACTGCCAGTATAAAATTGGCGATGATGATTTTTGCGCTGAATGCGGTAGGCTGCGCTACTAAAGTGATGAAGGTGAATGCGATGTAATATAACAACAGTCCTGACAACAGGCAGGCGGGGTCGTATTTTTTAACCGGCAGAATTTTATGCAGCGGGTTGACCAGCCAATCGGTTGATCGCTTGCTGAACGCCAAGAGCGCATGATTTTCACTCAATCCCGCCGCTTGCAGGAAGAGGCGTGCCAAACACAGGATAACGATGCCGTCGGCAAGCAATATCAATAAATCTCCGCGCATTTTCAGACGACCTTATATTGTTGTGCCATTTCCTGCGAACGCTTGACGCAGGCTTCAACGCCTTGGGCAATGGCTTCGGTAACGTGGCATGATTTGAACGTTTCGATGGCTTCATGGGTGGTTCCGCCTTTGGAAGTAACGTTTTGCTGCAATTGCGCGAAGTCTTCGCCGCTTTGCTCTGCCAAGGCGACTGCACCTTTAAACGTGGCGAGACTGAGGGCGCGGGCATCTTCTTCGCTGAACCCTTGCGCCTGAGCGGCGGCTTGCAGCGCGCTAAGCAGGTAAAAGACGTAGGCGGGGCCGCTGCCGCTGATGCCGGTAATGTTGTGCAACTTGTCTTCTTCATCCAACCAAACGGTTAAACCGACGGAACGCATAATCCGGTCGGCGGCGGCACGGTCGGCTTCGGACACTTCCGATTCGGCAAACATACCGGATACGCCCAAACCGATTTTTCCCGGCGTATTGGGCATGGTACGGACGATGCGGCGCGTTCCGCCAAGGTAGCGGCTGAGGGTATCAATAGACAAACCGGCAGCGACGGATAGCACCAATGCGCCGTTGACACGAACGTTGCGGCACGCGGCTTCCATGTCCTGCGGCTTGACGGCAAGAATCAAAACGTCGTCTGAAAGCAGTTCGGGCAGGGATTCGGAAACTTCGACATTCAATTCCTTTGCCAAACGCTCGCGTTTTTCCGCGCCGCGGTTGGCGATGTGGATGCGGTATCCGCCCTGCTTGACCAATCCGCCCGCAATGGCAGCTGCCATATTGCCGCCGCCTAAAAAGTAGATGTTCATAAATTTCCTTAATTTTTTAAATGAGATACATTTGCTGAGGTCGTCTGAAATGCCGTTTCCACCCAACCGGAAAAATTTCAGACGACCTTTTTACCAACGGACGCTTTCGGGCAACGATGTTCGGTATAAACCCTGTTTTTCCAAACAATCCAATCCTTCTTGTTTGAAAGTTTCCGCCAAAGGGCGTTTATCGCGGGTGTGCCAATCCAGTCCGCAAGCTTCAAACTTTTTGATTTTCCTCATGAAATAATCATTAGCTGCGGTACGGTAAGCATTATCGTCAACAGAATAACTCCCGTCTGCCAAACGTGTTCCGCGGAAATCCTCGATAGAAGGCGGCGGCTCGCCTTTAATTTCCCAAAAATCTATTGCTGCCGGCTTTTTGGGCTTACACCAGCCCGATAAGGACTCACATTGATACCAGCCCATCAACCGACAACCCGTTAAGGTCAAACCCAGCAAAAAGACCGAGATAATCTGTTTCATTGACCATCTTTCCCTTTTTGCTCCCGCCTGCCGAAAATCGCGCTGCCGATACGCACATGCGTTGCGCCGCACGCGACCGCCACAGGCATATCGCCGGACATGCCCATAGACAATACATCCGCGTGGACACCCGCCGCGTTCAGGCCGGCAAGCAGTTTCTGCATGGTTTGGAACTGAACGCGCAATGCTTCATCATCGCTGTCGGCTTTGGCGACACACATCAATCCGCGTACAACCACATTCGGCAACTTCGCCACTTCCACCGCCAGCGCGACCGCCTCATCGGGCGCAACGCCGTGTTTCGCCTCCTCGCCCGCGATATTGACTTCGATGCACACCTGCAAAGGCGGCATTTCGGACGGACGCTGTTCGCTCAAGCGGCGGGCGGTTTTCAGACGACCTATCGTATGCACCCAATGCGCGCGTTCGGCGACAAATTTGGTCTTGTTCGACTGCACATCGCCGATGACGTGCCAAACGATGTCGGGCAAATCTGCGAGCGTTTCCGTTTTTTCGTACCACTCCTGAATATAGTTCTCACCGAAATCGCGCTGCCCTGCGGCATATACCTCGCGGATGTCGTCTGAAGGGAAGGTTTTGCTGACGGCAATCAGACACACTTCACCCGCCTGTCTGCCCGCCTTTTGCTCGGCTTCGGCAATGCGGCGGCACACCTCCGCATAATTTTGTTGCAATACCGACATGATTTCTTCCTTTATTACATCAATTACAGCGATTTTGAAAATTTTACTTGGTCTGAACGGTTTATGTATTTAAAATAATACAATTTATCGGAACCTGAACAGGGAAATGCCCGGCATTCCGCATCCGCATTTTAAATCGGGTTCCGCCTCATTATTCTAAACTAAAACAAGGCCACATTATGCAGATTACCGACTTACTCGCTTTCGGCGTTAAAAACAAAGCTTCCGACCTTCACTTAAGCGCCGGAATGTCCCCCATGATCCGCGTTCACGGCGACATCCGCCGCATCAACCTGCCCGAAATGTCCGCCGAAGAAGTCGGCAACATGGTTACTTCGGTCATGAACGACCACCAGCGCAAACTGTTCCAACAAGATTTGGAAGTGGACTTCTCCTTCGAGCTGCCCAACGTCGCCCGCTTCCGTGTCAACGCATTTACCTCCAACCGCGGCCCTGCCGCCGTCTTCCGTACCATTCCGAGCGCCGTATTGACGCTGGAAGACCTGCGCGCCCCGCGTATTTTCCAAAAAATCGCCGACAACCCGCGCGGCTTGGTATTGGTAACCGGCCCGACCGGTTCCGGTAAATCCACCACGCTGGCGGCGATGATCAACTACATCAACGAAACCCAACCCGCACACATCCTCACCATCGAAGACCCGATCGAGTTCGTCCACCAAAGTAAAAAAGCCCTCGTCAACCAGCGCGAGCTGCACCAACACACCCACAGCTTCGCCAACGCCCTGCGTTCCGCATTGCGTGAAGACCCCGACGTGATCCTCGTGGGTGAGATGCGCGACCCCGAAACCATCGGCCTCGCGCTGACTGCCGCCGAAACCGGCCACTTGGTATTCGGCACGCTGCACACCACTGGCGCCGCCAAAACCGTGGACCGTATCGTCGACGTATTCCCTGCCGGCGAAAAAGAGATGGTGCGTTCGATGCTGTCCGAATCCCTGCGCGCGGTTATTTCGCAAACCCTGCTGAAAACCCGCGACGGCAACGGCCGTGTCGCTGCACACGAAATCCTCATTTCCACCCCCGCAGTGCGCAACCTGATCCGCGAAAACAAAATCGCCCAAATCAACTCCGCGCTGCAAACCGGTCAATCACACGGCATGCAAACCCTCGACCAGGCGCTGCAAACCCTCGTCCGCCAAGGTACCATCAGCCCCGACGTAGCCCGCAGCAAAGCGCAAAACAGCGACAGCATGACCATCGTCTGATAAACACATTCCATTATCGGGAACAGACCAGGTCGTCTGAAAACGCAGTTTACACAACGGGGAAACCCGTTTCCCGTTTTCAGACGACCTCCGCAAGGCAGGCAACACCCAATAACAAACAAACCGCCCGCCGGTCTCAATATTCACTTACTGATAAAGAGTACACAAAATGAGCGAAACAACCCCTTTACACGACTTACTCAGCGAAATGGTGCAAGCCTATTCGCAAAAAAACCAACCGCCGCATATTCCCACCCCCGCCGAAATCGGCACACACCTCCATCCCCTGCTCGACCGCATGTGCGTTGAAGCAGAAAAACGCGGCGCATCTGACATCTTCATCAGCGCAGGTTTCCCGCCTGCCGTCAAAGTCAGCGGCACCCTGACCCCCGTCCCGCACAAAGCCCTGACCGGCGAAGACACAGCCGCCATCGTCGAATCCACCATGAACCCCGAGCAGCTTGAGACCTTCAACCGCGAATGGGAACTCAACTACTCCGTCCAATCCCGCAGCGACACCCGTTACCGTGTCAACGCCTACCACGAACAAGGCCGCGTCGGCATGGTCTTGCGCCGCATCAACCAAGAAATCCCCGAAATGGAGAGTCTCGGCCTGCCCGCCAAACTCAAAGACCTCTCCCTTTCCCCGCGCGGCCTGCTGATCCTTGCCGGCCCGACCGGTTCCGGTAAATCGACCACCATGGCATCCATGCTCGACTACCGCAACCACAAAATGCCCGGCCACATCGTCACCATCGAAGACCCGATCGAATTCATCTACAAACCCCGCCGCAGCATCTTCACCCAGCGCGAAGTCGGCATCGACACCAACGACTGGAAAATCGCCGTCCAAAGCGCGATGCGTCAAGCACCCGACGTCGTCTGTATCGGCGAGGTGCGCAGCGAAGCCAGTATGGAATACGCCCTCCAGCTTGCCCAAACCGGCCACTTGTGCGTCTTCACCATCCACGCCAACACCGCCGCCCAAACCATCGAGCGTATCATCAACTTCTACCAAGAAGACCGACGCAAACAAGTCCTCATGGATTTGGCACTCAACCTGACCGGCATCATCGGCCAACGCCTCGCCATCAAGAAAAACCGCAGCCAGCGTACCGCCGTCGTCGACCTGCTGCTCAACACGCCCGCCATGCAGGATTTGATTTTCAAAGGCGAACTCATGGAAATCCGTGAACTCATGATGCGCTCCGGCACAGACGGCATGCAGACCTTCGACCAACACCTGTTCGAACTCTACATCCAAGGTCAAATCGAATACGACGAAGCCCTGCGTCAAGCCGTTTCCACCAACGACCTGCGCCTACGCATCCAAATGCACGAAGAAGGCAACGACCCCGACCGCCTCTACGACCGCATCAGCGATTTGAACCTGATTTCGTAAACACCCAATTTCAGGCAAAACAAAGGTCGTCTGAAAACCCCAAAAAACCCGGTTTTCAGACGACCTTTGTCGCGCTTATGGCAATAAAGCCACACCGACCAATGTAAACTGCCATTTAAGCCTTTATCATTTTTCCCGCACTCCGCCTCCGCTGCCAAACGCACCTCTCTTCACACAGCAAGGTTCATAAATCTTCATACTTTTCATCGCACTTTACGCAAATTATAAATCGCACACCTCGACATTTCTGGCGATACAAATTCAGCCGTTTCAATGAATTACAAACGTTAAGCACTTGAGAAGATGGGTAACGCCTCGGCAAAGGCGGTTGCGGCTCATCCGCAAGCATCCGATACTGGATTCGTCGGAAGCAGAAACACGCTTCCTGTTTATCCGTGAAGGAGCATTATCATGAAAAAAACCTTACTGACTGTTTTATTGGCTACCGCTTCCGCCATCACTTTCGCTGACGGTTCTTTTACCGGCGCAGGCTTGGAAGTCGGCGCGGGCGCAACCAAAAGTGATGTGCGCAATGTCAATCTGAACGAAAAAACCAAAGGCGACGTTGCCGTACGCGGCAGCTACAACACACAATTCGGACAAAGCAACTGGATTGGCGGCGTTGAAGCCGGTGTCAAACCGCTGCACCGCAAAATCGCGGGCAATGCGAAACAAAAAGTCGATGCCAACGTTTCCTACGTCCAAGGCTACCGCCTGACCGACAATGCGCTGGCTTACGGTAAGGTCGGCTACCACTACGGCCGCTTCGACAATTTGGGCGCGAAACGCAACAATATGAACGGCCTCGGCTACGGCGTGGGCGCGAAATACGCCGTTGCACCGAATGTCGAAGTCGGCGCCGAATGGGAGCAAACCCGTTATAAAAAAGACAATTTGAAAGTCCACAACAACAGCTACATGGCTACTGTCGGCTACCGCTTCAAATAATCTTTTTTAAACAGACAAAGGTCGTCTGAAACCGTAAATCTGGTTTCAGACGACCTTTTTTATCAGCATTTCCGATTTGGATTGACGATATAGCCGACTGCTTAGTTCATCATTCGTACGCGGGAATGACCGAGATAATAGATACCGTGAGATCTTTGCAATAACATGAGTTATTAAAATTTTATGCTCAATACCATTTTCAAAATGAAGAACCTCCCTGATTGCTTCTACTTTGTTTCTCAATATCAAAAAGGTTTTAGCCAATTGAAAATTTTTTAGCACATTTTTATGCGTCAAATTTTGTTAACAGACTATTTTTGCAAAGGTCTCACCGTATCAAAAACCAAACGGATCTTTATACCGATTGCTGGTTTGCTGTTTTTCAGTCGGTAAAGAAGGTATGCGCGCCTAGATAATTCTTCGCGTAAAACGGGCTGGAAAGTTTTTCGGTTTTAATGGTTTTGCCGCTGCTTGGTGCATGGATGAATTCACCGTTGCCGATGTATAGGCCGACGTGCGAATATTTGTTCGCGCCGCCTGTGTTGAAGAAAACGAGATCGCCTGCCTTAAGGCGGCTGTCGGGGATTTTACGGCTGGCCGCCGCCATATCGCGGGCGGTGCGCGGCAGGCTGACACCGAGGGCGTTTTTATAGACAAATTGAATCATGCCGCTGCAATCAAAACCGGTAGAAGTAGTGCTGCCGCCCCATTTGTACGGCGTACCGATAAGGCCCATGCTGTGCAACATCAGCTCTTGCGAACCTTGGGTGTGATCGATATTGCTGATGCGGACGGGTTGGACTTTTCGGGCAGAAGCGTGGGTTTTGGCCGTTGGACGGTGTTTGCCTGTTGAGAAGCCGCATGAGGCAAGAAAAGGGATTAAGGCGGCGGTCAGGATAGTTTGAAATATGTGTTTCATGATGGTTAACCTTTATGAATAACACTGATTGTAGTCTTCTTGAGGTCGTCTGAAATCTGAATTTCAACGGTTTTCAGACGATCTTTTTTTCATTTATTCGTCCTCTGTTTTACTCATTGTCAGCCAGTCCCAAAAGTTTTCGCTCCATTTGCCGATGCGGTAGAGGAAGAGGGCGTAGCTTTCTTGAAGCAGGAATTTGTTTTTTTCCTTGCTTTGGTCGAACCGCGTGGTCGGCGTGGCGGAGATATAGGCTTCGATGTCGAGGTCGGAGGCGATTTCGAGGGCGCGGGCGAGGTGGTAGGGGTCGCTGACGATGATGATGCTTCCGATGCCCTCGGCGCGCAATATCGGGCGGATGTTGCGGATATTTTCGTAGGTATTGCGCGAGGTGTTTTCAAAGAGGATGTTGTGCGCGGGTATGCCTTGCTTGAGGGCGTAGCGCCGACCGACTTCGGCTTCGGTCATGTAGCCTTTTTTGGATGTGCCGCCGGTGAAGACGATTTTTTCAACGCGGTGGCTTTGGTAGAGGGTGATGGCGTGGTTGATGCGTTCGCGGAAAACGGGCGAGGGTCGTTTGTCCCATGCAGCGGCGCCGAGCACGAGGGCGGCATCGGCGCGGACATGACCGGGCAGGGGCTGCGAGCCGGTGTGGTACACCTGCCATGCGCCCTCGCCGAATATGCCAAGTACCAGCAGGATACTCAGGCCTATGCCGCGAAAAAGGTAGTAGCGCAAGCCGTTGCGGCTGCGGAACAGGGAAATCATGTAGGGACGGCCTTCCCGCGCTTCAGTCCAACAGGGCTTCGATGTTTTCGAGCGGTCTGCCGATGGCGGCTTTGTCCTGTGTGGTCAGGATGGGGCGTTCGAGCAGGGCAGGGTGGGCGGCGATGGCTTCGAGCAGGGCTTGGTTGTCGAGGTCAGGCTTGTCCAAACCGAGTTCTTTGTACAAGTCGTCTTTGACGCGCATCATGCCGCGTACGGACGCCAAGCCCAGCTTAGCGAAAATGTCTTTCAGTGTCGCCAAGTCGGGCGGGGTGTCGAGGTATTTGACGACTTCGACTTTGATGCCGCGCGCTTCGAGCAGGTCGAAAGCGGCGCGCGATTTGCTGCAACGCGGATTGTGGTAGAGCGTGAATTCAGACGACATAGGGTTCTCCAATGTTTTTAGATTTTGCTGATGGGCTTTATTATCGGCTGCCTTGGCGATTTCCTCAACTTATCACCCAATAATCGTCATTTTTTACCGCTAAAATCCAACATCTTCATTTTCTCCATAGACAGCACGCTGAAAGGGGTTACAATGCGTTCATCTGATTGATGCAAAGGATGGAACTTATGAAAAAATTATTGCTTGCCTCTGTTTTGATGACTGCCGCCCTGTCTGCCCCTGCGTTTGCCGCCGACCCGCTGGCAGGCTGGAACGACAACAAGCCGCAAAGCCTGCAATCGCTTAAAGCCCCCGTGCGCGTGGTGAACCTGTGGGCGACTTGGTGCGGCCCGTGCCGTAAGGAAATGCCCGCCATGTCCGCTTGGTACAAAGCGCAGAAAAAAGGCAGCGTCGATATGGTCGGTATCGCGTTGGATACTTCCGACAACATCGGCAGATTCTTGAAACAAACCCCCGTCAGCTATCATGTTTGGCGTTATACCGGCGCGGACAGCCGCAATTTCATGAAGTCTTACGGTAACAACGTCGGCGTATTGCCGTTCACCGTCGTCGAAGCCCCGAAATGCGGCTACAAACAAACCATCACCGGCGAAGTCAACGAAAAAAGCCTGACCGCCGCCGTCAATGCGGCTAAAGAGAAATGTAAATAAGTCGGGCTGAAACCGATGTGGAAGGTCGTCTGAAAACGGATACGGCGGGTTTGATTGAAACGCCGAAATCCTTTTCAGACGACTTTTCGACATGTGGATAAGTATTTAAGCATTTTGCAAACGCGACAATCACACTTGTAATATTGTGTTGTAAAGCCGTCAGTCCGACGCTTTGCCTACCGCCGTCCATATCTGAGCAAACTATCAAAAAAACGCCGAAATCTTTATAATTCGGCACATATCCTATTTTTCAGACGACCTATCTCCGATAGCGCATCCTTTTGTGGATTAGCTGTGGATAAGTTTGTTCTGACCCCTTTCCAGGAATACCTTATGATCCGTTTCGAGCAAGTTTCCAAAACCTATCCCGGCGGTTTTGAAGCCCTGAAAAACGTCAGCTTCCAAATCAAAAAAGGCGAAATGATATTTATCGCCGGCCATTCCGGCTCCGGCAAGTCCACCATCCTCAAGCTGATTTCCGGTATTACCAAACCCAGCAAAGGCAAAGTGTGGTTCAACAACCAAGACTTGGGCGAATTGAGCGACAACCAAATCGGCTTCATGCGCCAACATATCGGCATCGTGTTCCAAGACCACAAAATCCTCTATGACCGCAACGTCCTGCAAAACGTCATCCTACCGCTGCGGATTATCGGTTATCAGCCGCGCAAAGCCGAAGAACGCGCCCGCATCGCCATTGAAAAAGTCGGCTTGAAAGGCCGCGAATTGGACGATCCCGTAACACTCTCAGGCGGAGAACAGCAACGCTTGTGTATCGCCCGCGCCGTCGTCCACCAACCCAGCCTCCTGATTGCCGACGAACCCTCCGCCAACCTCGACCGCGCCTACGCGCTCGACATCATGGAATTGTTCAAAACCTTCCACGAAGCAGGAACCACCGTCATCGTCGCCGCCCATGACGAAACCCTCATGGCAGACTACGGCCACCGCATCCTGCGCCTCTCGAAAGGACGACTCGCATGAGCATCATCCACTACGTCTCGCTGCACGTCGAATCCGCGCGCACTGCGCTCAAACAGCTCCTGCGCCAACCCGTCGGCACGCTGCTCACCCTCCTGATGCTCGCCGTTGCCATGACCCTGCCGCTTTTCATGTATTTAGGCATCCAAAGCGGACAAAGCGTTTTAGGCAAGCTCAACGAGTCGCCGCAAATCACGCTCTATATGGAAACCGACGCTTCCAAAGCCGACAGCGATACTGTCCGCAACCTGTTGGAACGCGATGCCCGCCTCAACAAAATCCGTTTCATCAGCAAGCAGGAAGGCTTGGAAGAGCTGCAATCCAACCTCGACCAAAACCTCGTTTCCATGCTCGACGGCAACCCCTTGCCCGACGCATTTATCGTAACGCCCGATCCCGCTACGCCGCCCGCACAAATGCAGGCGATTTATCAGGATATGATCAAGCTACCCATGGTCGAATCCGCCACCATGGACACCGAATGGGTGCAAACGCTGTATCAAATCAACGAGTTCATCCGCAAAATTTTATGGTTTCTTTCACTGACGCTGGGTATGGCGTTCGTCCTTGTCGCGCACAACACCATCCGTCTGCAAATCCTCAGCCGCAAAGAAGAAATTGAAATCACCAAGCTGCTCGGTGCGCCCGCATCGTTCATCCGCCGCCCCTTCCTCTATCAAGCCATGTGGCAGAGTATCTTCTCCGCCGCCGTCAGCTTGGGACTGTGCGGCTGGCTGCTCTCCGCCGTGCGCCCGTTGGTAGATGCCATCTTCAAACCCTACGGGCTTAACATCGGCTGGCGTTTCTTCTATTTCAGCGAAGTTTCGCTGGTGTTTGGCTTCGTCATCGCCCTAGGCGTCTTCGGAGCATGGCTTGCCACCACGCAGCATCTGCTGGGCTTTAGGGCAAAGAAATAAAATCATTGGATTGAAGTAAAGGCAAAAAGGTCGTCTGAAACTCTAAAACAAGGTTTCAGACGACCTTTGATTGGCTGCCGTTTATAGTATAAGGAAATAATATGCAGGGCAAGCTACTCAACTAATTATCATGATGTGCTGTTAACTTGATTAGGCGCGGTTGGCATCAGTAAAATTCAAACTCTGTTGTGCGCTTTGAAGAAAAATATCCTATTTTTTGAATCATCTTTTTAGCATTCTTAGGTAAGCTTTGAAAGGACAAAAAGCTGTTTATGACTATTTTTCAGACGACTTTTTATTTACCCCTCTATCTATAAGGAAACAAACATGACCCTTATCCAGATGAACCGCTTAATTTTCCAGCTTCTTCTTTTGTTTTCCGTTATTTCACTGTCTGCTTGCCCGCAGCCATCCAAATATCCGAAAGAAAAAAGTAAAATCAACCCTCTACCTCCCAATTACAAAGTTAGAGGTGCATTACCACCGGTTTATGATGCTCCTGATATTATCGGCACTTTGGGTGGTGCACGTGTCCACATGGTGGATTATACAGTGCAGGATGTGATGTATGCAGATACCCCCTCACCGTTTGCCAAAGAATGGGGAGACTACCAAGCCCCCCCCCGCACCTACGATTCTAAAATTACATCTATGGGGTTTTATATGAACCATAATACGGGAAAGATTAGGGATACCCGTAATGACGGAGATTTCTACGAAGAAGAAAATCAGCCTGCTTCGCCTTGGGTGTTAGTTGGAATAGAGAGTAACAATGAGATTATGAATCGTCCTGATTTTTTAGATACGTTTTTAAATAGGGATTTGGAAAAGAAACCTGAGCTGCCGTCTTACCATTATGTCAAAATTTCAGAAACCCTATATGGATTGCAACGGTATATCGTTCCTGGTACCGATCCAAAAACCGGTAAACCGTACCGTTTTGAAAACTTTGAATCTGATGATTTGTTTATCGCAAGAGATAAAAGCGGTCATGTCCGAAGCTATATCAAGTGCTCTAACAAAGATGTACCTAATCCCCCATGTCGCCATCGCTTCAAATTGATGAACGGTATCCAAGTTACAATAGATTTACTTTACAGCCGTCAAAGGTTATATGACTGGCAAAAACTGGAAAAACAGTCAGCAGACATAATCCTTGGATTTACACACACGGCAGAAAATGATCCAGTTAACATTCAATCATCAAGCAATAGGAGTAAATAATCATGCGTGCAGTTCTTTCTTCACAAGATATTGACCGATATAGGAAACAAATTAATCAGAATGGTATTACCGGTGTGGTCAAAGTCTATACCGAACTATTGGATAAGGGATACGATTACGCAGGCTGGGCAAAAGGTGTTGCTGCCGCCGATACAGTTACAGGAAGAGCTGCTATTTTGTTTATGAAGAATACTTCGGGTAAACAGTTTAGTAAGGAAGAGCTGAATGGCATACGTGTTGATATGGCTAAAGGTTATTTGGACGCTTTAGAACAAAATATTAAAAAAGGAGAGAATCGTTCAGATATTAGTTTTGAGCAAGCCCGGAAATTTCACGGAGAGGTATTTAAAAAACATAGTTTGAGCTTAAACAACTGGACTCTAGAAGTACCTATGCGGTTGATTGGAAATTACGAAGGAGGTAAACACGCTCAAGAAGCAGCTTGGCAGCGTATTATGAAAACGCAAGGTGATTATGTGGACGCTTTGGCGGTTAGTAACGATTTATCAACGAAAGTATCGGACTATTCTGACGGCTATTACTATAAAAACCGAGGTGGTAGCGTAATTTCTGACCATGAGTATCAAACTTCCAATTTTGCGATAAATACCAAGCATAAAGTTAGTGAAATCGATAAACAGTTGGCACAAGAATGGGTACGCAACATTTCCATTATTAGGCCATTTTTTATGAGCGAAAATAAACGCGAACAGCCGTATCAATACGCACAGGCAATAGACGGCTTTACTCCCGAGTTGCAAGCTTTACATGAAAAAGCCAGAACCCTGCTTACCGAATTCAACCAAAGGGAAAACATTGCCCAGTCTTCCACGGAGTTCGAAAATACCGCAGCCTTCATTACTGCCTCCATGCACAAAAAGAAAATGGTCGATGCAGACATTATTGGCAAAATGGACGGCAAACTCCACGTTATCCATGATACACTGAAATTAGACGTTGCCATTGTGGATCCACATATAGCAGCACAGACCCCGGTTGCAGAGAGCGTGGCTCAAAGTAAGCAAACGGAACAACAGTTTGAATATGAAACGCAACAAAGGCAGTTGGCGCAATCCCAATCGCGCGGGATGGTTTTATCCTGATGTAACGAAGGTAGCAAAAGGTCGTCTGAAACCTTGTTTTATGGTTTCAGACGACCTTTTGCTACAATAAGGCTTTTCCGTTTTGCAAGGCATTCCCATGAGCAAATCCGCCGTTTCCCCGATGATGCAGCAGTATCTCGCCATCAAATCGCAGCACGCCGACAAGCTGGTGTTTTACCGCATGGGCGATTTTTACGAGCTGTTTTTGGATGACGCGGTGGAAGCGGCGAAGCTGTTGGACATCACCCTGACCACGCGCGGGCAGATGGACGGCGTGCCGATTAAGATGGCGGGCGTGCCGTTTCACGCGGCGGAGCAGTATCTGGCGCGGCTGGTGAAGATGGGCAAAAGCGTGGCAGTGTGCGAGCAGGTGGGCGAAGTCGGCGCGGGCAAAGGGCCGGTGGAGCGCAAAGTCGTGCGCATCGTTACGCCCGGCACGCTGACCGACGCGGCGTTTTTGGAAGACAAGGAAACCAACCGCATTGTGGCGGTGAACGCGGATAAAAAACACATCGCCATCGCGTGGGCATCTTTGCAAAGCGGCGAATTCAAAACCAAGCTGACGACGGTGGACAAACTCGCCGACGAGCTGGCGCGTTTGCAGGCGGCGGAAATCCTGTTGCCCGAAGGCAAAAGCCTGCCTAGTGGTTTTCAGACGACCTCTGCCAACATCACGCGCCTGAACTCATGGCAGTTTGCCGCCGACGCGGGCGCGAAATTGTTGACCGAATACTTTGGCTGCCAAGACTTGCACGGCTTCGGTTTGGACGGCAAGGAACACGAAGCCGCCGTCGGTGCGGCGGGCGCGCTGCTGAACTACATCCGCCTGACGCAAAACCTGATGCCGCAACACTTAGATGGCATTTCGCTCGAAACCGACAGCCAATATATCGGCATGGACGCCGCCACGCGCCGCAATCTCGAAATCACGCAAACCCTCTCCGGCAAAAAATCGCCGACCCTGTTTTCCATACTCGATGGCTGCGCCACCCATATGGGCAGCCGCCTTCTGGCACTCTGGCTGCACCACCCCCTGCGCAGCCGCGCCCACATCCGCGCCCGCCAAGAAGCCGTTGCCGCGCTGGGTTCGCAATACGAAACCCTGCAAGGTCGTCTGAAAAACATCGCGGACATCGAACGCATCGCCGCCCGCATCGCCGTCGGCAACGCCCGCCCGCGCGACCTCGCCGCCCTGCGCGACAGCCTGTTTGCCCTGTCCGAAATCGAATGGTCCGCCGAGGGCAGCAGTCTCTTAGAAACCCTCAAAGCCGTTTTCCCCGAAACCCTGCCCGTCGCCGAAACCCTCAAAGCTGCCGTGATGCCCGAACCTGCCGTCTGGCTCAAAGACGGCGGCGTCATCAACCAAGGCTATTCCACAGAACTCGACGAGTTGCGCCACATCCAAAACCACGGCGACGAATTCCTGCTCGACCTCGAAGCGCGTGAACGCGAACGCACCGGCCTCTCCACCCTCAAAGTCGAGTTCAACCGCGTCCACGGCTTCTACATCGAGCTATCCAAAGTCCAAGCCGAACAAGCCCCCGCCGACTACCAACGCCGCCAGACCCTAAAAAACGCCGAACGCTTCATCACCCCCGAACTCAAAACCTTCGAAGACAAAGTCCTGACCGCGCAAGAGCAAGCATTGGCATTGGAAAAACGCCTGTTTGAAGCCCTCCTCAAAGACATTCAGACGACCCTTCCCCAGCTTCAAAAAGCCGCCAAAGCAGCCGCCGCCCTCGACGTACTCTCCACCTTCGCCGCCACCGCCGCCGAACGCAGCTTCGTCTGCCCCGAGTTCGCCGACTACCCCGTCATCCATATCGAAAACGGCCGCCATCCCGTCGTCGAGCAGCAAGTGCGCCATTTCACCGCCAATCACACCCGCCTCGACCACAAACACCGCCTCATGCTCCTGACCGGCCCCAACATGGGCGGCAAATCCACCTACATGCGCCAAGTCGCCCACATCGTCCTCATGGCGCACACCGGCAGCTTCGTCCCCGCCGATGCCGCCCAAATCGGACCCATCGACCAAATCTTCACCCGCATCGGCGCCTCCGACGACCTCGCCTCCAACCGCTCCACCTTCATGGTCGAAATGAGCGAAACCGCCTACATCCTCCACCACGCCACCGACCAATCCCTCGTCCTCATGGACGAAGTCGGACGCGGCACCTCCACCTTCGACGGCCTCGCCCTCGCGCACGCCATTGCCGAACACCTGCTGCAAAAAAACAAATCCTTCAGCCTCTTCGCCACCCACTATTTCGAGCTGACCAAACTGCCCGAAGCCCACGCAACCGCAGTCAACATGCACCTCTCCGCACTCGAACAAGGACAAGACATCGTCTTTCTCCACCATATCGAACCCGGCCCCGCCAGCAAAAGCTACGGCATCGCCGTCGCCAAACTCGCCGGCCTGCCCAACCGCGCCCTCAAAGCCGCCCAAAAACATCTGGACGAACTCGAAGCCCAAGCCGCCGCCGTCCGCCCGCAGTTGGACATCTTCAGCACCCTGTCGTCTGAAAACGAATACAGCGGGTTTAGCCCCAACGAAACGGCGGACATCGACCCCCAAACCGCCGCAAGCCAAGAAACCAACCCCGCCCACCACGCACTCGCCGAAGCCCTAAACCAAATCCGCCCCGACGACCTCACCCCCCGTGAAGCCCTAGACGCACTGTACCGCCTCAAACAGATTGTTGAAGGTGTTGAAGGCGGAGAATAAACGCGTTGGTTTATATAAAACAAGGTCGTCTGAAAATTTTCAGACGACCTTAATTTGTACCCTCAACCTGCCCCTCTCCCGTAGCGTGGGCTTTGCCCACGAGATGAAAGCAAATTTGATAGAAATGAAAAGACAACCACCTAATTCAGATAGTTAAACAGCAGATTTCGTGGGCAAAGCCCACGCTACTTCGGTTATCCCAAACCTGTTTTGATTGAATAAACGAGGTCGTCTGAAAATGAGCATGAACAAGTTTTTCTAAAACTCAAATCTCAAAGTTTTCAGACGATCTCTTTTTTACCTGCAACACGCCCCCTCTCCCGTCCGGCAGGAGAGGGCTGGGGAGAGGGTGGCTCTATGGGCTACACAAATTCGATTTTGCCCAAACCCACAAAGCCACCCCCATCCTAACCTTCCCCCGCCAGCTGGGGAAGGGACAAGCGGTCTGACAGCCATCCGTAGCGTGGGCTTTGCCCACGATATAAATAACAGGTACAGCTAACGGATTTAGATTGGCAAACGGCAAATTCACAGGCAAAGCCCACGTTACTTGAGTTTTCCCAAGCCAACTTTCATTGCATAAATGATCGTCTGAAAACCCGATTCAGGTTTCAGACGACCTTGGATTCGGATTTCAAGTGCAACACTAGGGTACCAGTGGTTGGAACAGATTTAAGAATAAAACACTTGGCGTTTCGTAGCCAAGTGTTTTTCTCGGCCGGTGGTTCAACTCATCTTGAACCCTGCGTATCTCCCGATCGCTGATGTTTCGGAAATCGGTTTGTTTGGGGAAATATTGCCGGATGAGTCCATTGGTGTTCTCATTCAGCCCTTTCTCCCAAGAATGGTAAGGGCGGCAAAAATAGGTTTTCGCCTTCAAGGCTTTGGCTATTTTGGTGTGTTGGTA